>JBGSJS010000052.1:0-81130 GCA_041741735.1 Desulfomonilaceae bacterium
TACTTCCCAAGTCCCTCCCGTTTCCGGCTGGTTGGCGCCTCATCAAGCAACACTAACCTACCAGAATCAGGTCGAAATGTACAGCGAAGTCTGCCGAAATCAGACCTCTTTTCTCGCTTGGCTCGCAAAATCCAGGTTTAAAGAACCTGCCACCACGTTCGGTGCACAGGCATACGACGCTATTTGGCTCGTGGTAAATGCCATGAAGAAGCAGAAGATCACCCCGTCCATGGAAGTTTCAAAGGCTAGACTACTGATTCGCGACGGAATTGAAGGTACCGCCGGCTGGGTAGGTACAGGTGGTGTTTTCAACATGAGCCCGACGGATCATGTGGGCCTGGACAAGGATCGCTCCCTTGAGTTGCTCCAGGTGAACGGCGGCAGGATTGTGCCGCTTCAATCGACAAAATGAGCTTTCGGGAGGAGCCTTCCCAATGGAGGATTCCTCGCTCCTTCGCCCCGCCTGAAAGCTCCTGAATCTCACTGTTTTCAAGGATTGCGGAAAGCAGAATGAGACATTGAGGCAAACATTCCCATGAACGACAAGCCTGCAAAACCAATGAGGCTTCCCGACCTGAAGATACTTATCCGCGGGGCCGGAGAGATGGCTACAGGGTGTGCCTGCCGACTCTACAATTCAGGTTTTTTCAGGATACTTCTGACGGAGATTGAGAAGCCGCTGGCGGTGAGGCGTTCGGTCAGCTTCTGTGAAGCAGTGTGCGACGGAGCCCGGATCGTGGAGAATATCCGGGCCGAGTTAGTTGACAGCGTGGAAGAAGCACAGAATCTTTGGAGTAAAAGAGTGATTCCGGTGCTCGTGGACCCGGAAGCTGCCGGCAAAGAATCCCTCAAACCGGACGTCCTCATCGACGCGATTCTGGCAAAAAGAAATCTCGGGACGTCAAAGAAAGATGCTCCGCTGGTCATAGCCCTGGGCCCGGGATTTTGCGCAGGGATTGATGCCCACTACGTGGTGGAGACAAACCGAGGTCATGACCTGGCAAGATTGGTCTTTGAGGGGTACGCTGCGCCGAACACGGGGGTTCCCGGTCCCATAGGCGGGCATTCCATGCTACGAGTCCTCAGGGCGCCTGCAGATGGAGTATTCCGGTCCGACCTGTCCATTGGGGCACACGTGGAGGAGGGCCAAGTCATCGGGTATGTAGCCGAAGAGCCCGTCAGCGCACGGCTCACCGGCATCTTGAGAGGTCTGATCCGATCCGGCACGTCTGTAACGGCACATCTTAAGATCGGCGATATCGATCCTCGCGGGGATGATTCGTACTGCGTAAGGATTTCGGAAAAGGCCGGAGCCATCGGTGGAGCCGTTCTCGAAGCCATAATGAGGACGTACAACATCTGATGCCGTTTCGCGGCCGGGGACGTAACTTCAGGGCACGCACGGGAAACCGAGTCAGTCCCGTGTGTGGGTGAGAACCGGCCCAAACGGATACCTTCCTATAGCCCTTTCCGAACTGCCGACGAATCCTCATACCGTTTCACAATCAAAAATGTGACTTCCCCGCGGAGACGGCTTGCCTCTGAAACGAGTCAGGTTGTGCCGTTCGCATCGGAAGAGACAAGCCGACCTTGTTATCGATTTGATCGCTAAATCGTACAAAAAACCTCATTTCGAGGCTCAGCGTGGGGAGCACGCGAGCTGCGCGTTGCCCGGTCTCGAAAAGCGGACAGGATGGTGATATGGTCTTGGGAGTTGCGGAATTGACGCGACCGGGACCTGGAAGCGGACACGTTTGCCGACGGTGGAAGATCGGCTTCCCTCCAAATCCGGCGCGGCCCAACCTGAGGAGCGGCATGGCGGTCCGATCGAACATCGTGGAAGTGAAGTCTTTTCTCCGTGAATCCTGGTCCATGGGTTGGCCCATCATCCTCATCATGTTCTTCCAGTTCTCCATGGGGCTGACGGACGTTTACGTGGCGGGCTATCTGGGGACGGACATTCTCGCTGCGGTGGGGTACGTGGGGCAGCTCTACTGGACCCTGATGATCGTTGCCAACGGCATCACCGTAGGTACTGTTTCCATGATCTCCCAGGCCTACGGCGCTCGCAACGAGAGCGGTATCGGCAGCATCACCGCCCATTCGTTGATCATGGGGGTGGTGATATCGGGCGTCCTGGGAGTATTGGCGCACCTCTATCCTGCCTCGATCGTTAGGCTGGCAGGGATGCCTCCGGGAATTCAAGACATTGCAGCTGATTTTTTGAGAATCTTCTCCCTGGTCCTCGTACCGACGTACGTCATGGTCATTGCCGGCGGCGTGTTGCGCTCTTCAGGGAGAGTCCGCATTGCAATGCTTAATAGCTTCATTGCGTCGTTTGTCAACGTGATATTGTGCTTGGTACTGGGGTTCGGATGGGGACCGGTTCCTCCTCTCGGATATATCGGGATTGCATGGGCCACTGCTATGGGGTCCGCACTCGGCATGGCTCTCAACCTCTTGTTCTTGCTCTACGGTCCGGGCAGGCTCACGTTGGCGGCCTTCAGCAGTCCGCTGCCTCGCTGCATCAGGAATCTCATGAAGCTCGGTGTTCCCTCCGCGATGCAGCAGACCGCGTGGAACGCAGGGACTCTCGTGGTCTACTTCCTCGTGGGCGGTCTCCAGGGAGGACAGATCACCGCGCTGGCGGCCATGACCGCAGGGGTGCGCATCGAGGCGATCATCTTCCTGCCCATCTTTGCATTCAATATGGCTTCAGCCGTGCTGACGGGCAATCGTGTCGGCGCAGGCGACGTGGCCGGCGCCCGGTCGGGGGCCAAGGCCACCTCGGCCCTCTGTTTCGCGATTGTTCTCCTTCCTACGGCGCTCATTTTCGCCTTCGCGCCTACCTTGTCCGCATGGCTGACGAGAGATCCCGGGGTCGTGGAGGAGATGACCCGTTACCTCCGTATCAACATGATCGGCATGCCGTTCCTGGCCATCGGCGTGTCTCTCTCGGGAGCACTTCAGGGCGCGGGCGACACGTTGGCCACCATGAGAATCATATTCACCGGGATGTGGGTCTTGCGCATTCCCTTCATCCTAGTGGTGATTCACGTCCTCCGAACAAGCGCGGCGGGTGTATGGTGGGCCATGACCATATCCATGATATTCATGTGCGCCTTGCTGGCGCACCGATTCGCGGGTGATGCCTGGACCACCGCTTCAATCGACAAAAAGAGCAAGACGTTGCTGTGGGAGGCTTGTGTCCCGGGCAGTCCGACTCCACGCGTGCAGGACGTGCACGAAATCGAAAGGCGCCCGGAGGGGCAATGATCGAGAAGGTGGGGGGTGCTCTTGCCGGTCGACGGTCGCGTCAGCGGCCTCCACGCACCAAGGAGACTAATTTTCGCCAGACCACGGCAACAGCCACGGCAACTTTGATGAGGGCTGTTCCCACATCGTTGCCCGCGACGACGTGCGCGTGGAGATGGAATACCACCTGGCCGCCCCCGCGGTTCACATTGATAAAGAAACGATAACCGGAGTCGGCCACCCCGAGCTCTCGCGCTATCTTCCTCGCCACAAGCCCCATATGCTCGAGGAGGTTTTCACCTTCGGGGATATCGTTGAAGGTCGGCAGATGTTTTCGCGGCACGATGAGCACATGAATGGGAGCCGCCGGTCTGGCATCCCGAAATGCTACGACCACATCGTCTTCATAAAGCTTTTCCGCGGGCACAGTGCCGTCGACTATCTTGCAGAAAACACAGTTGTCCATGGGCAGTGCACAAGCTCCTGGGGGCGCGTTTGGTCAACTCTTCCCCGGATTGGTCTTGGAGATTACATGCAAGTGAAGATGGAACACGACCTGACCGCCGCCTCGGTTCACATTGACGAAAACTCTGTATCCTGACCGCGCCACACGGAATTGTTCGGCAATTTTGACCGCCACCCTTCCCATGTGAGCGAGAATATCGTCGTCGGGACCGACATCGTTCAATGTAGGGATATGCTTTCGAGGTACTACCAGTATGTGAAGAGCGGCCACGGGGTTTGCGTCCCAGAAGCCGACGGCTCTTTCATCCTCGTAGACCATGAGTGCGGGAATTTTTCCTTCTACTATCTTACAGAAAACGCAATCCGCGACGGCATCACTCATTTGCTACCCCTGTTGCGGCGGAGGACGGTTCTTCAGTCGGCCCGCTCGAGGCCGGAACGGTTCCTTGAGCCGCGTCGGACAAGATCTTCATCGCCTTACTCGGATCGATGGAGTCGTCCGGTTTCTTGGGGGGGACTCCAAGACCGGTAAGATATCTCCACATTCCGCCAACCCGTCGAAACACGCCGAGCGCGGGGGTCTTCATCTCTTTGCCGTCTTTGAGATAAGCTACCTTGTCGAACTTGACGTACGCAAATGACGTCCCCGACTGCGCGATGGAGATCTTACCGATGGTGAAATCATACTTGGTGATGCCATATTTCTTGATCTGATCCAACTCCTGCTGGATGAAGAAATCGACCGCGGGGCCGTCCAGATACAGTCGCGCGGTTTTCTTGTCGTTGTTCAGAAGCGCTTGCCAGATTTCTCTTAGGCTCTTCTTGACCTTGTCCTCCTCGGAAGCCCAGGGCAGCCAGTAAGCGAAGCAGTGCCCCCCGAAAAAGACCAGGCAAGCCATGACAAGCAAGAGCATCACGCGGCCCGACCGAACCCTAATATATGGTTTTCCCAGGTGGTTGTTTTGCATGGCGTCGCCTCCAGGAGGAGCTGGTGAGCCCCGGTAGCTCCAGGGACCTTTTGCGGTTGGTCTCATATCAGGAGAAGCCGACGCTGTCCAGCCATCTTTCAGAGTACAGGCCGCAAAAAGACTTGTGCCATGCCGAGTCGCCGAGAAATAGGCGAGTCTCGGTCGATCCCGGCCGACGGTACATCATCGTGCACGCGCAACCGCTTGTCTGTCCGACCTTGATTTCCCGTCCGGAGCTGAATTCTCCTCGAAATAGTCCTTTCGGCACCTCTGAATGGAAAGCATTGACCGGGCCAGCCGACGGTCGCTCGACGTGAGGGCTTCCGGGGCCAGTTTTCCTTGCCGGTCGGCCTCCAGCAGAGCGTACATGACCCGATAGTACTGGTCCGTATCGTAACTGATCAAGATGAGATCGACACCCGCGTTGATAGCCCGGATGCTCGCGTTTTCGATCCCGCATGCACTCCGGTACACTGCCATCATGGTGAAATTGTCGGTGATCAACACGCCGTCGTACTTCCAGTAGCCTCGTATGAGATCGCTGACGACTCCTGGTGAAAAGGAGGCCCCGTTCCGGGTATCCATCGACCCCAATCGTACATGTCCAAGCATGGTAAAGGCCGCGCTCTTGCTCATGAGAGCACGGAACGGTACCCAGTCCGTGGCGTTGAGCTCACCGATCGAGGTGTTGAGAGTCGCACGGTCGGTATGGGTGTCTTCGTACACCCTTCCCAATCCGGGAAAATGTTTGAGGGTGCAGCGCACGCCCGTCTTTTCAAGGGCCTCGCAATACCACCCGGCCACCTGTGCCACAACAGCCGGATCTCCGGAAATGGCTCGCTCGCGTATGCGCGTCAGGCGATCGAGCGGGTTAACAACCTGGTGATTCAGATCAACCACAGGGGCAAAGTTGAGGTTAACCCCGAGATCCGCCAGGCCCAGGCCCTGCGTACGAGCGTATTGACGAACGGTCCGCTCCAAGCGGGAGATATCCGAGCTCTGTTTCAATATCTGTGAAAGAGGCGGCTGACGAACAAGGGGGGGCGACATTCGAGAGACAATCCCGCCTTCCTGGTCCGTGGCTATCCAGAGCGGCGGCAAGCCCTGTTGGCGGCGCAAACTCTGGAACGATCGGATCTCCTCCCTGATACGGGCAATGCTCCAACCCCTCACGTTGCGGGAGGAAATGAAGAGACCGGCTATGCCCCGGAGCCTCACGAGCTCACGCGCTTCCGCAGGGTCGCGATAGCCTACGAACAGGTGCCGTCCCAACTTTTCGAGGCGTTCTGGATCTGCACGACGCACTTCGGTGCGGATTCGGTGAAAATTACATTCCAGGAGCAGAGTTGCCGTCAAGGCCGTAGCCGCTGCAAGAATTCCCACCACGGCCAGACACCGGATCGCTCTTTGGCCGGGTCGGGAATTTTTCAACATCCATCCCTGGATGACCGCAAGACAGAGGGGTAGGGCTGTGAGCACCGCGAACGCCGGAGCGCGCACGCTCGATAAAATCGGGGATCGCCAGTCCAATGCCGGCGGGACGAGGCAGAGACCTGTCAGGCAACAGGAGATAACCACCAGAAGTTGCACGTTCATTCCTCCGGTTCATGCCTGGGCTAAACACTCACGAATCAAGTGATTACCAGGCAGTCGTGCAACCCTGATGGAGCTGATGAGAAATAACCGAGGCATAGTTGTGCAAAGGACGTGCAAAGGCCATAAACCCGAAAAAGATCAGATCTTTGCCGGGTCGAATCCCATGGCACGAACGGTCTCTTCATCTTCCGGCCGGTTTCTTTTCTTGAGGTACCGTGCGAGAGCCGATCGCTTATCGGGATTCTTGTTCTGGAGGAGATCGCTCTTGGCGGAAATGGAGACCGGTTTTATCTCTATGACCCTGCAAATCTTATAAGACGGCATGTCTTCGGTCACGGGAGTGAAATCCAGATCGGGCTCGTGTTTCGCGGTCAGGGCATTGAGCGCGTCCACTTTGAGAGGACCGTCGGGAAGCACTCGCGCTTCGCCGCGAATGATTACGCAGCGGTACAATTGGTGGAGCCTACAAGGGTCGCGTTCGGGATTGAACTTGATGTCGAGATATGCCAGGGGGGTGTCAACCTCGAAACAGACCTTGGGGCTCGCTGCCATGTTGTCGAGCTTCTCGCCTGCCACCGCGCAATGGAAGTAGATGTTCCCCTCGTGGAAGACAAAGTTCACCGGAGTGATATAGGGGTAGCCGTCAGTCCCGAGGGTGGCCAGCCTGCCGATGTTGGTCGATGCCAGTATCCGCCGGATCTCTTCAGGATCGGTTATCTCGCAGTGCTTGCGTATCATGGTAAGAGGTCCTTTCGTCCTTCCCTATCGCGTTTTTCGCCGGTGTCGAACATTCAGGCGGTCTCGTGTCCGTCTCTGCGCATCATCCTTCGATCAGCTCAATGCCCCCGTGGGGGAAATAGTTGAAACGGCCTCCCCGGACGTACGTGATCACGTCGATACCCGATTGAGCGGCCATGGCTACCGCCAATGCACTGGCACTGGATCGGGAGATCACCACGGGGAAATGACTCCGGGCAGCCTTCGTGAGCACTTCCGACGTAATGCGGCCGGTGGTGAGAAGGAGCTTGTCCCGGGTTTCCATGCCTGTCAGGAAGCAATGACCGGCAATCTTGTCCACTGCATTGTGTCGTCCGAGGTCTTCCATAATGACCAGCGTCTGCGAGAGATCGCACACCGAGGCCGCATGAACCCCGCGGGTAACGCTGTAGATTCCCCGATAGGTGTCCAATTCCTGCATTCGTTTGAGCACAACCGAAGCGGGTACCGTCAGTGAAGGCCCGGTCCTCTCCCGAGGCTGAGCAGCCGTCTCCACTGAAAAAACCAAGCCGCCGGCGCATCCCGATGTGAGCATCCCCTTTTTCTCCACCCGTTCGAGCCGCTCCCGAGGAGCATCCAATTCCATGCGTACCAATTTGCTCCCGTGGTCTACGGCGGCTTCAACGATTTCGTCGGGGGAAACGAGTACACCCTCTGAAACGAGAAATCCTACGAAAAGCTCTTTCAAATGGGTGGGGAGGGTCGCTATGGAGAGGATCTCCCTGTCGTTCACGAACAGAGTGTACGGGACCTCTCTGGCAACGGCAATTACCCGGTCTTCAATGATCCCATGGTTGTAACGGCGCCCAGGTACGTCTACATAGAGTCGCTGGGAATCGTCATCGTCCCCTTTTGCCAAGCGGATTTCCTTTCCACGTAATCGTCTGTGTCACCATGCCCGTCGGGTCTCGGCGCGGCCATTCCCTCGATGGGGCGGTACAGGCCGAGTCTTTCCACGTAGCCGGGTTTTCGGAAGATAACCTCATGATGTCGGGGTGTCAATCCTCCGAAGGCGCATCCTTTGCATTGCCCTTTTCACCCTTGAAGAGCTCCCGAAAGCGTCGGTCCGCGTAATCGGCACAACTCTCCCTGAGCTTGGTGTACGTCTCAAGGAGCTCAAGCCCTTCCTCGGTGAGTCTCGATCCTCCGCTGGTTCTCTCGACGAGCATGAATCCGCAACGCTCTTCCGTCGCTTTGATCTTCCCCCACACCGCTCTGAAAGGCTGATTCAACATTTGCGCGGCCTTGTTCATGGAGCCGGACTCCCGGATCGCATCCAGGATTCGAAGTCTGCCGATCCCGATTACAAGCTTACCTTGATCGTTTTCAATCCAGATTTTGGAGCGGACTTGAAGCGCCATGCATCACCATCCTTGTAGCAGTTTGGCGAGCACCGAGGGAAAACTGCCGATTCAAGACCGAGGCTCCGGTCTTCCTCCATGCTCGTCGATCGGCAAACCCTGAGCCGCTGCTCACGAGATTTTCGGTCGATCTTCCGGTAATCCTCTTTCGATGAGACACTGATCGTCCCGATTCCCGGAAGAGCGTCGCAGCTCTTCGCTTCCTCAATATAGTCTGAGTCTGTGCGGATATGCAACATGCCGAGATTCATGATGACCCAGCCGGCCCGCACCCGTCGTTTCGTTCACTAAAGTGTTTCCCTGAGCCCTGAGGTGTGGTATGGACCGGTGAGAAAGCCCTCGTGGAGGTACCATGCACGGTGACGCTCTGACGGTTGCAATCGTTTTTGGAGGCCGTTCGGCGGAACACGAAGTCTCGCTGCGGTCGGCCGCCTCGGTCTTCCAGGCTTTGGACAGAACCCGGTACAACGTGGTTCCGGTCCTGATCACCCAAGAGGGAACCTGGTATCGCAGACCCGATGACGCGGCTTCGTTCAACTCCGGGCAGGAGCCGACCGAAGAGGATCGGCTTCTCTTTTCCCCCGATCCCAATCACCGTGGGTTTCTCCGCCTAGCCTCGGAAAACCGATTCGAGCGGATGCCCGTGGATGTGGTGTTCCCGGTTTTGCACGGGACGTACGGAGAGGACGGCACGCTCCAGGGTCTGTTCGATCTCGCGTGTTTTCCCTACGTGGGGTGTGGGTGTCTTGCCTCGGCGGTGGGAATGGACAAGGTAGTCATGAAAGGGGCCTTCCGAGACAACGGGCTCGAAGTGGGTCCTTTCTTCTGGTTCCTCCGGTCGGACTGGCGGGACCGGCCGGAGACAATTCGTCAAAGGCTTGAGGAGAGCATCTTCCCCGTGTTCGTCAAGCCGGCCAACCTTGGATCATCCGTGGGGATTACCCGGGTCGCCACGCCGGACGCCTTCGATGCCGCCGTGGAGCTGGCCGCCTCGTACGACAGGAAGATCCTGGTTGAAGATGCTGTTGATGGTCGAGAGCTGGAAGTCAGCGTTCTCGGCAACGATCGCGCGGAAGCGAGTGTGGCCGGAGAAGTGGTGTCACACTCGGATTTCTACGATTACGAGGAGAAATACCTCCACGATACCGCTGAGCTTATTATTCCCGCGGACCTCACCCCCGGAGAGCTCGCAGCGGCTCAAAAGGCCGCGGTATCGGCCTTCAAAGCCGTGGACGGCTCGGGGCTCTCCCGTGTGGACATGTTCCTTACCCCCGACGGTCGCATCGTAGTCAATGAGATCAATACTCTGCCGGGATTCACTTCCATCAGCATGTATCCCAAACTCTGGGAAGCCACGGGACTTGATTACGGTGGGCTCGTCGACAGGCTTA
Organism: Desulfomonilaceae bacterium; assembly: GCA_041741735.1. Taxonomy (GTDB): domain Bacteria; phylum Desulfobacterota; class Desulfomonilia; order Desulfomonilales; family Desulfomonilaceae; genus JBGSJS01. The sequence continues at coordinate 9,814 of JBGSJS010000052.1, forward strand.
TCAAGCTCGCCCTTGAACGTCACCACGACCGACTGAACATTCGAACGGACCGAACCGCTTTATGAAAGCCATGATTCTCGCTGCGGGCCTGGGCACGCGACTGCGTCCCTTGACCCTCGACCGACCGAAGCCCGCGATGCCGCTTCTCGGAAAACCCCTTGTGGCGCGGATCGTGGAACAGCTCATGGAGCAGGGGGTGGAGCAGTTCCGGATCAATCTGCACCACTTGCCCGAGTCGGTCGAGAACATTTTTGCCTCCCCTCCCAGGGATAAGCTGCCGGTCTCCTTTTCCCACGAGCCGGAGATTCTCGGCACCGCGGGAGGATTAAAAGCTAATGAGGCGTTCTTCGACAATGAGACTCTCCTCATGGTCAACGGCAAAATCGTGATGGAGTTTTCTTTAGAGGCTGCCTTGTCCTTTCACCGAGTGCGAGGGGCCTTTGCCACGTTGATACTCTATCCCCAGAATCCGCCGTTCGCGTATTCGCCCATCAGGATTGACGGGGACGGTCGTTTGAGGGAATTCAAGGGGACATGGCCCGGAGGAAGGCTCAGGGAAGAGACGTTTGTGTTCACCGGCATTCACATCGTTGAACCGGAAATCTTCAGGTTTATTCCTCCTGGGGTTTTCTACGAGATCAACGATAAGGTTTACCCCCAGGCCCTGAAAGAGGGAAAAGGGATCTTCGGATTCCCCGTGGAAGGCTTCTGGACCGACCCGAGCACCCCCGGCCGGTACCTCGAAGCCCAGAAAAACCTCCTCGCTTTCCAGGGAAACGATCCTCCCTGGTACGTCTCGCCGGAAGCTGACCGGGCGGAAACGGCACGCGTGGGTCGTTTCGCGGGCATAGAGGCCGGATGCGTTCTTGAGGCCCACAGCTCGGTGGAAAACTCGATACTCTGGGAAAATGTTCACGTGAAGAAAGGCGCATCGGTTGGCAACTGCGTCATCGGCTCCGATGTGACCATATACGGTGACGTGGAGAACAAAGTCATTACCCGCTACGGAGAAGCCCCCCTTGCCTGAAGCACCCGATCCCTCGCTGGAACGACTGGCGACACTTCTGGAGAGCGAGCCGAAACCGGAAAAAGTGGAAAGGCTGGCAGGCGACGCGTCCACGAGACTCTATTACCGACTTCGATATAAAGGGAGACGCTCTGCGGTGGTGATGATCCTGCCCACCCCAGGTGGGAACGAGGAAGCCTCTTTTCTGGACATCCAGCGTTTTCTCAGGGAACGGGACCTCCCCGTGCCTTCCGTACATGCCCTTTTCCCCGAAGAAGGACTCGTGGTGCTGGAAGACCTGGGAGACGAGCTCCTCGAATCGGTGCTGGAAGGTGCCGGGGCCGAAACGGTGCGGGATCTCTACACCGAAGCCGTTGACATCCTGCTCCACATGCGGCGAGAAACTGCCGGTCTTTCGGCAGGGTGCGGAGCGTTCGACCTTGCCTTTGACCGGGAAAAATTGATGTGGGAAATGCACTTCTTCGTAACCCATTTCATCGAAGGGCTTTGTCAAACCCGTGTGAAAGCAGCAGCAGGAGCTGCTTTAGAGAAATTCTTCATGCGGATCACGGGACTTCTTGCCGATGAGCCGCGAATCTTCACCCACCGGGACTACCATGCACGCAATCTCCTTTTCCATAACGGCCGCCTTGTCATGATCGACTTTCAGGACGCACGCATGGGGCCACCTCAATACGATCTCGCTTCGCTTCTGCGCGATTCCTACGTCACCGTACAGGATGAGCTTGTTGAAGACCTCCTCGATTACTACCAGGACCGGCTCCCCGCCGGCGACCGTGAAGACAGGGATAGATTCCGCTACATCTTCGACATCATGTCCCTCCAGAGAAACATCAAGGCACTCGGAACCTTCGGATTTCAGGGAACCGTCCGAAAGACCACCCGCTATTTCTCCGCCATCCCGCGTACGGGCTCGTACATTGCGGAAAACGTCCGGAAGCATCCCGATCTTGCCGAATTCACGTCCGTGATGGGAGACCTCGTCACCGGACCGGCCTTGGCGTTTGGGGAATAAGTCATGGACATAAAGGCATAAATAAAGTCATATGTTAGAGATAAGATCAGGTGCAGAACATTATTAACTACTTGTAATAGGCTGAAATATCTGCTATAGACCCGACTGACAGGATGGAGAGCCATCCCACTTTCCCTGGAGTCGGAGAACATGAAATACCGCCTTGCGATCTGCTTTTTTCTGGCAGCACTTATGGTGCCCGCTATCATCCCGGATTTCTGCGGAGCAGTGGATCTGGAGGCCAAGATCACCGTGCTCCGGGAGCAAATAGAGAGACAGATAGAGCTGATAAAGGAGGCGCGGGAAAAGGCGGACACCTCAATGAGCCTGGCAGCTATCCGCGTTGCGGAGCAGCTCACCAAGTCGGAAGAAGAGTTGGCAGCACAGGTTGAGATGCTGGACCGATTGCGCGAGCAACTCCGGGATCAGATCGATGCGGCGCGGGAGGCCGCGGCCGGTTTGAATCAGGACTGGGGCCAAATGCTGTCGCAGGCGGCTGCCCAGATTGATGCCCAGATCCAACAAACCAACAGCGTTATTGCCCGGATGAGGCAACTCCGCGAATCGGTGGGAGAAGATCCCGACACGGGTACTTGCCCCAAGACGACTCCCTCGAAAGGAGCGTCTCTCACCCCTATCTCACCCCTCTCTCCCCAGACAACGGAACCGACGCCCCAGACTGCCCCAGTCGCCACCGCCCCGCAACCGGACACAAAGGTTGGACCGGTAGCCGATCAGCCTACCATGCCTCAGCCGGCAAGCGGTTGACCGAGAGTCGGCTAGCTGCTCGGCGAGCAGCTCAGACAACCGGCTCTTCGCGGTCAAAGGCCCTTCCGGGACTAGCAAACGGCTTCTGATTTTCGTATTACGACGATCCCGCGTGGTGCCTGCCGAATCCTGTCTATCCCGACACCTTTTCGCAATCAAGGACATGCCGTCCGTGCTATCGGTTTGATCGCTCAATGGTTCAAATCTCCGGACTGAAGGCTTCCGCTGCATTAGCCTCATGGGCTCGATTGGGAAACCGATTGATCTGGCAGGCCGGTTTCGGTAAAATAGGGATGGGTGACGGTATGAACGTCCGATGCCAAAAATGTGGAGCCGTCCTTCGAGTCGCCAACCGCGTGCCGGTAGGGCATTCTTTTGCCCTGTGCGCCCGATGCGGCGCGCGCGTGAACATTTTCACCGGGCCTGCCCCGGGATCGGTAATGTGCAACCTTGCCGGCGTGAGATTCATTCATGAGACGAATTGCCTGAACGATGTCTTCTGCGAACCGGGCGAATTGTGGAAAGTGGTCCGAGTGGTAAGGCCGTGCCCCGAAAAAGGAAAGGGTAGGGCCTGCGAACTGGAGAATCAGGGGAGATGTCCCAACCAGAGGCTCCTCGTAAAGCCCATGAGCCTTAATCACACCTACTATAGGACCTGCCTGTACCGAAGGGGTCGTAAGATCTTCGAAAAACATGTAAAAGTGCCGGTAGGCCGCTCCAGAAGCCGAGTGGGCTCCACCGCTGCCAATTTCTGACGTCTTGCAGAGCACTCCTCTCCGAAAATGCGGTTCTAGGAGGCAATCGGTTTCGTGGTGGCCCGGAATGATCTTACGCCGTCACCCCAGGCGAAAGCCGGGGTCCAGGCTGTACCGATACCTTTTCGCGATTGAACAGCTTATTCGGACGGCATCTCCCTGCCGCTGCGAACGGCCCGACCTGACTCCGGTTCAGGGACACGCCGTCCGTGAGATGAACTCACATTCTTTATTGGAATTGGCATGAAGAGCCTGGATTCCTGCCTCCGCAGGAATGACAGAGAGAGAGTTCGATCATTAACAGACACCCTGGAAACCCCGCAGAGGTGGAATGCCGGACCGGATTTATAGAATGAGGTGCCAAGCGCTACCGGAACATTCCAGCCCTTTGCAGCGAACACCACAATTATTCATCCCGTCAATCGATTCTATTCTCACACGCGTATGGGACCCACAGTCCGTTCCAGTGCATAACGCGTGACTCCGCCCGTAACGGTGAGGCACCTGCAGATCAGGTCCACCCAGTGATTAAAGTAGACGGGATTCTCGGCCTTGGCTCGGTTGACGATTTCTTCTATTCCCGCCACTACGTCATCAACGGCGACTGTCCCGTCGTCGGCATTGCCCAGGTCCGGAAAGAGCATAACCATGATTTGGTCCACGCCTTCGGCGAGGCTCGCGGGAACTTCCGAGGAGGCCTTCATCACCATTCTCACAGGTCCCTCGTAACGCCGGTCGGCCGAGGCGAGAGCCTTCTCGAACGGTCCTTTTTCGCATTGCTTCGCTGTGTCGTTCAGCAGCATGTGGAGGACCGCCTCGAAAAAAATATGATGATTCTTCAGCAAAGTGCCGACCCTACGGGTGATGCTTCCCGTGCCTCGTCTCTTTAAGACTCTGCGGATGGTGCTCCGAATGGCAAGAGGGAAGGGGCTCGCGTGATAAGGTTGGGTAAGATCCTGAAGATAGTGCACGGCCCATGCCGCAAAACGCCATCCCCAATATTTGACGTCTTTTTCAAAAGCAAGTCTCGACAAGGCGATGAAGGCTTCCACTCTCTCGGCCATGAAGCTCGTCCCGAGATGGGGCAAGAGGAGCCTCAGCACGGGCGGCCCGTGGAGAAAGGCCATGTGGAAGGCAGCCTGACTGCTCTTTCCCGTTGGAGAGCCGAACGGAGGGTTCCCATAGCCGTACGCCTCGACAGAGAACAGGTCCTGATCCATTCCCCAGTCGGGCTCGTCGGCAAACGTGCAGAGGATTTCCCCGGCTTCAACAGTCTCGAGTCGCGTCGTTTCCACGTAGAGCCCACCGGGCGGACCCTCCCGGGATGGGTCGTGGGAAGTGCCCGACGGGACATCCTCCGAGCGCAACGCTCTCACGTAGGGGAGATCGAGACCGGGATGCAGTCCCAGCGCTACCGTCAGGTCGGTCCGGGTCGTTATTCTTGAAGGATTGCGTGAGGATGTACGACCGGAAGTACGGGTTTTGTTTCTCACCAGTTCGCAGTGCCGGCGGGTGATATCCATGATTTGGACTTCCCCGCGTGCGAGGAATTCCTCCAGCTCGATCACGGGGAGCGTTTCAGCCGCTTCGGACCACGCAGCGGGCAACGCTGCACGGGTTAACAGGCAGTGGGTGTTCCAGGAGGAACGTTGGGCAATTTCTCGTTCAAGCATGATTCCAGCCTTGCCGGGGCATCTGTTCACCTCATGGCTTCGTCGAGATAGGCGGTCAAATCGTCATCCGAGACAATCCGCAGTCCCAGGGATTCTTCCCAGACGTACGGAGATTCCATGCAAAGGTACACCCTGCAGTCGGGCGCGCTCATTCCGATCCGTTCCGAGAGATGACGGTACACCGATATGCGGCGCTGCACGTTAAGGCGGCTTTTACCGTCCAGTCCGCGTTGAAATGCGTCGTGAAAATAAGGTACCGGTCCGAATCGACCTCTTACCGCTTCTTTCAGCTCAGGCACATAACGAAGCACCCCCAGAGAGATCCACGCAATCTCGTCGGGGCCCACCGTTTCAAAGATATCATCAACCGTCCGGGCGTACGCGTCCTCCCAACCGGGCATCGGGATAATGGGATCGAAATGGAATCCCAATCGATATCCCTTGTCCCGGGCACGAGCCGCCGCATCAAGCCGTCGGCGGAGCGGGGCAGCCCGACGCTCTTCGGATTTCGACACTTCCGGCGCATTGACGGAGAAGCTCATGACAACCCGTCCACGGGGATCGAGGTCGAGCAGGGGCTCGATATAATCCGTCTTGGTCTTGATTTCCAGCGATGCGTTCCTCACCCCGGAAAATAGTTCCACGAGACGCGCGGCCAGGCCCGTCAGCGGATCGAGTGCCAGGGAATCGGCGAGCTCTCCGGTACATATCCGGTGAAAACGGTCCGGGTTGTCTTCGAGGTGCCTTCTGAGGCCTTCCATGAGGTCGTCCACATTGACGAAAACCTCCAGGACCGGCCGATTGAAATAGGCCTGAAGCGCGCAGTACCGGCAATCCATGGGGCATCCCTGTCCTATGTGAAGGATTTGCAGCCCGCAGCAGACGTATTCCGGCGTTCCCGGACACGGCTTGACGAACGCGCCCCGATGGCGCATCAACCTGAGTATTCTTTTGCCCCGGGTCAAAGGATCGGGCTCCAAGAGCAAGGCTCGGCTCGCTTCCTCACGCGCCCGACCCATGAGCACGCGGGCCTGGGGGAGCCTGCGGAGGATTTGCCCGACCATGGACTCATCTTGGGCATCGTCGTCAATCCAGATCTGTTCTATGGGAAAGAGCATGCTCCTCCAGCGTGCAGGGGATACGTAGAGCTGATTCAAGGGGTGTCGGAAGATTCGGGCGGAAGCCCTCTTAGGAGCCGCTCTGCTTCGTCGCGTGACCGCACTCGAATCTCAACGAAGCACTCTTCTCCCTCAAAAGACTCGACAGGACGCACCTCGACTCCTGGAGGCAGTGAGAGCTCCTTTTTCCAGAATAGGAATTCCCGTTCCTGCTTCACCAGCTCGGGGAACTTCCATGATCGGAGGAGATCCCTGAACCGCCGGGCACGCTCCGGTAGGGGTATCTCTTCGTCGGCCACGACGGTTGCGGCGCCGCCCTCCCGGAGCAGCTCACATACCGACTGACCGCGTAATATCGAGAGATCGTGGAGATAGCCGACTATTTCCGCGCTCTTGTTAGCATTGGTGCCGAGTCGGGTGATGAGCCGGAACATGGCGAGTCTGTCCTTCACATCCATCTCGGCAAAGAGCACCGCGGTCCGCTCCTGAATGCGGCCTGCAGCAAAAGCCTTCAGAATTGCAAGCTCAAGGCCGCCAACCTTGCGCAGGGCGGCCAATTTGGGCCCGCGAGCCTGAATTCCAAGCACCGGCAGGAATTCATCGGCCACGGTCTGCACCGGAAAGAGGTCCGTCAGTCTCCTCACCACCACGGCAGCGGCGGCCCTGTCGAGTTTCCGATGGCCGCAATTCTCCCAAAAGGCCAACCGATAACATTCACGCTCCGACACCTCCGGCGGTGCCATCCGTGCGTCGATCGCGGTCAAGCCGACAATCGCAGCGACCGCCAGACGCCGTCTGCCAAGAACGGGGACGAGTCTGTTGTCGAAGCGCTGCTGTACAAGCGGTTTATTAATCAGTCCCACGGCTTTGACTGACTTCACCAGCGCCTCCAACTCGCCGAAGTGAGGGATGAGGTACGTTGGGTCGTCCAGGTCAACGTCATCGGGATTCAGAGAAATCGGTCTCATGCTTTCGAGCAAGCTCAAGGTATGTGTCCGCCTCCGTCAATTTTCCTCGTTTCAGACATCCGGATGCGACTATTCTACATTTTCCGATCAATTCCCGCACGGCCAATTCACGGTAATCGTCGCGGAGCCCCGGGTTTTGCAGAATCTTTTGTATGGCCCGAATCCGGAAGCGGTCGATCGCGGGGGTAATCACAGAGAGCTGATCGCCGGCGCCTCCGTGCTTCACCACCAGTCGTTCCGGGACGAACCGGACCTCGTGGAATGCGGTTATCCGAAGCCACAAATCGTAGTCCTCGGCCGCGGGGAGCAACTCGTCGAACCATCCGATTCGGTCAAGAAGCCCGCGAGAGATCATCACGGACGACGGGCTGATAAGGCACCGCCCCAAGGCCCGGTCAAAGAATCGTCCACCCTGCTTGCGGTGGATGCCCTTCTGGCCGATCTCTTTGCCGTCCCGAATCCAGATTTCATCGGTATGGCAGACGAAATCGCCTCCACGCTCCTCGTATGCCGCTACTTGTCGGGCCAGTTTCTTCGGCAGCCATTCGTCGTCGGAGTCGAGAAACGCGACAAGCTCGCCCCGGGCGATGGCCAGTCCCGCGTTCCTGGCCGCTGAGACCCCCCTGTTTTCCTGGGTTACCGCTCTCAATTTCCCGTCATATCGATCGAGCACGTCCGGGGTGGAATCCCGGGAGCCGTCATCGACCACGATGAGCTCGAAATCGCCAAATGTCTGGGCGAGAACGGATCGAATTGCCCGTTCCAGCACCGGGGCTCTGTTGTACGTGGGGATGATTACGCTGACAAGAGCCACAACAAACCCCGCAAACAGGAGTCTCTCATCTCGGCCCGCGACAAATCGCTCGGTGCATCGTACTGCAAATGCCGAGGTCGGGGCAAGCGTCCGCGGACAGCGACCCGCTAAAGACACAAGACTCGGATTCCTTGCCCTTTGATCGCAATGGGCCTGAATTCGGTACGAACAGGCGTATCTGCGACTTTGACCGGAGTGCCGCGCATCCCGATTCGTTCACGCTGTTGGCACCACCGAGGGCATATTTAACACCATTTCGCAATTAAGAGTATGAGCTCCCTACACGGGCGGCATATCTCTGAAGCGGAGTCAGGTCGTGCCGCAGGCAACGGAAGAGACATGCCGTCCGGATGAGCTGTTGAACCGCGAAATGGCATAAGGTGGGGGAAACAATCAAACGACCTCCCGGAAAATGAGGCGGTGGGTTATGGTTGAGGTGTCGTTGTTGACTCGCGACTTGGTGCGAGCTAGGATATGAATGGTCCGATCGATTTTGTAATGTCCGTTTTTACATTCGGGACAGTGCATGCACGTCAGGGACGGGAGGCCTGAAGATTCATTCCTTAACGGTCGGCAGCAACTGTGGTGGAGAAGGACAGGCGATGAAACGCCATCATTGGAGCACCTACCCCGGCAGGTATCTGCGGAGGCGAGAAGTTGCACCTGTAAAAGGGCTCCGAGCAACGGGATCATCGCGAAATCGGGGGTGAGGGACCTCTTCGGCGGCAGATTCCGGATGGGAGATTCTCATGAGCCTTGACGTGGTTGTGGTTATGCCCGTTTACAATGAGCAGGACTGTATCGCGGAAGTGCTGAAATCCTGGATAGAGGAGCTGTCGAGGGTGTCGATGAACTTTGAGATTCTCGTGATCAACGACGGGTCCGTTGACCGAACTGCTGATGAACTGTCGAGATTTACCGATGACGGCCGAGTCCGCATCCTTGACAAAGCAAACAGCGGCCATGGTCCTACCATCCATCTGGGCTACACCATGGCGGTAGATCTTGCGGATTGGGTCTTTCAGACCGACAGCGACGCGGAAATTGCTCCGGACCATTTCATCGATCTCTGGGAAAGGCGTTCGAGTTACGATGCCTTGTTGGGATATCGGATCGATCGTCGTCAAGACATGGCACGAAAGTGCATTTCCCGGGTTGCTGCACTGACTGTGGGTCTGCTCTTCGGTCGGAGTGTCCTCGACCCGAACGTCCCGTACAGACTGATGCGGTCATCCGTATTGCGGAGGCTTCTTGAAAATATTCCCGGAGACACATTTGCTCCCAACGTTCTGATTTCCGCAGGTCTCGCTGCCTCCGGGGCTTCGGTATACAATTCACCCGTGGTCCACACCGTCAGAAAGACAGGTACTACTTCGCTATTAAGATGGTCACTGCTGAGCCGGTCCGTCAAATCTTTCGCCCAAACCATCCGCTTTTTCCCGGCACGTAAAGGGAAGAAGCCATAATCCAAGCATGAGAAACAACTGCAAAGCAATCGTGGCTCATGCTGTTCGTCGTAGGCTCTCAATGACCGCCCTAACGTCGTCATATGATACAACGGGTGGGGCCTTATTCGTGAAAAGCCTTACCACTCGTTCTTAGTGTGGAGTCAAAGGAAACCGGGGTGATGAAGACGCCGTTCAAGCTTCCCATTCTCATTATCGGCGGTGGCCCCACGGGACTCGGGGCGGCCTACATGCTTCATCGGTCCGGCTGCAAGGACTGGCTCCTTTGCGAAAGCGAGGAGACCACCGGCGGTTTGTCCGGAAGTGTTCGTGACGGGACGGGATTCACGTGGGATCTGGGCGGACACGTCGTGTTTTCTCACTACGAGTTTTTCTCCAGGCTACTGGCCTGCCTTCTTCCACCCGATGAATGGATACACCACGAGAGAGAAAGCTGGATTCAAATTGGAACCCGCTGGGTTCCCTATCCTTTTCAGAACAATATTCGCCACCTGGACCCGGAATTGTGCGCCCGATGCCTTGACGGATTGATGGCAGCGGCTCTTGGTGGGCCATCCGGACCTCCCGCCAACTTCAGGGATTTCGTGGCTCAGACCTTCGGCCAGGGGATCTCCGAGCTGTTTATGGTTCCGTACAACCGCAAAGTGTGGGCATATCCTCCGGAAGAATTGGGCGTTTCATGGGTGGGTGACCGGGTCGCCGTCCCCGACGTCGGACGCGTTGCACGCAACGTGGTCCTTGGGCTCGATGACGTGGGTTGGGGACCCAACAGCAAGTTCGACTTTCCTCGCAGGGGAGGGACCGGCCGTATATGGACGGAGCTTACCGCGACTCTTCCCAAAGAGAACATATTATGCAGATGCGAAGCACTGGAAGTTGACGTGAACCGAAGGAAAATAGTGTTTTCCGATGGGGTCACAAGAGACTACGGCACAGTCATTTCGACCGTTCCCATGGACACTCTGGCACGGCTTTCCCGCCGAAGGGATTGGTGCGACCTGGCTTCAGGCCTTATGCATTCAGCAGTGCACGTGATCGGCGTTGGGCTCAAGGGACAACCAACCGAGGATGTCCGGACAAAATGCTGGATGTACTTTCCGGATCCGGAAATCCCGTTTTACAGGGTGACCCATTTCAGCCGTTACAGCCCGGAGAACGTTGACGACATCACCAGGCATTGGTCTTTAATGGCTGAAGTTTCCGAGTCGCCCCGAAAGCCGGTGGACGCATCTCAAGTCGTCCAGGAGACGGTCTCGGCCCTGATAAGGACCGGCCTTGTGGAAGATTTCAATCAAGTCGGTCACACGTGGCATACTCGATTGGAGCACGCATATCCAACACCGACTATTACGAGAGACCAGATAGTATTTCGCATGCTCGCCGAATTTGAGGGTCGGAAGGTCCTTTCACGCGGCAGATTCGGTACATGGCTGTACGAGATCGGGAATATGGATCACTGTTTTATGCAGGGCATGGAGGCTGCAAGCCGAGTGGTTCACGGGACCCCGGAGCTTACCCTGTGGCATCCGAACGCGGTCAACACGCCGCACCCCATTCTGGGGTGGAACAGGCTGAACTGGTCCATAGATCCTTGAACGCCGCCCGGAGAGATTGCGGTCCGAGAGGACTCGCCTCGGTTTACTTCCGAAGTGTTCTACGAGACTCAACGCAACCGAATACTCCTGCGAAGGACCAGGCGATCAGCCGGGCACAAACGGTATTCCGAGAGAGACGCCGGGACGGAGCCGAGCTCTTTCGCACGGCACGTCTCTTATTGTGCGCACGGCACGACCTGACCGCGCTGCAGAAACATGCCGTACGTGTCGCGAAGTCAGGTCGTCAATTGCGAAACGGTATCGGACAAAGGCCCTCGGAGGAGCTTCCATGACTCGCTCATCCATTAGAGACAAGCTGATGCAATACGATTCAAGGATGGCATGTCTTGGGACTATGGCGGTTCTGGCGACGCTTCCTCCGGCTGTATGGCTATCGAGGACCCTGTTCTTTCCGGACGCAATCATTCACGTTCCCCAGGTAGACCTGTGGCCGATATTGCAGATAAGTAGCCCGACAGTTCTCACCGATGCAGCCGTTGTCAAGTTTATAATTACCGTATTGTCGCTACTCAGTTTGGGGATGATATTTCTAACGTCTCAGACTGTGGAGGAACAATCCCGAGGGCGACAGATAGCGTCGCTGGTCCTGGTAGTGTACATTGGAGCACTGTCAAGACTCATTCCGGCTTTTCAATTTTACGGCAATTACGACATGGAGTCATATGAGATCGTTTCGGAAATCGTTATGCGGGGCGGCAATGTGTACGCGGAGACCGCCAGGTACAATTACTCTCCGGCTTGGTTTCTTACGCTTGGGCTGTTGAAGCACCTCCAGATCTTTATAGGAGCGGATGGGTTTTATTTCGTGGTGAAGGCCTTTCTGTGTTTGGTGGATCTCCTCACTCTGGTTGCGCTTGCGGGGATTGCAGCCTCTGAATCAAGACAATTGTTCGGTGTGGCCGTCATCTTCTATCTTAATCCGGTATCGTTTCTGATCACCGGATACCACGGTCAATTTGAGAACTGTGCAATCTTGCCGGTGTTGGTCGGTATATTCATTTACACTCGACTGAGGGCCAGGAGGCCTCGGTTTGCCGGGCTGATTTTGTGGATGTTCGGTACACTTGCTTTTATCGTGAAGCACGTAATCCTTTCCGTAATGGTGGTAACCATACGCCATGCGTTCGACAAATGGTCGTCCAGGGCGTGTGCACTCGGCTTGACGGCAGTTTTTTTTGCTTTGACATTGGTGCCTTATTGGTCGGGAGCGCAACAGGGAATCATCAAGAATGTGATTCAGTACTCCGGTGTGGGAGGATACGGGATGTTTACGCTCCTGGACTGGCCGGGGCTGAAGTACTTCTTCATTGTCGGGCTGTTCGTTTTTCCTCTTATGCTCAAGGGCGACGACATAGTACATGATTGTCTCATGGCGACTCTATTCTTCTTGTCTTTCACAACAGGTCTCTCAATTCAGCAGCTCGTACTGCCTGTTGCGCTGAGCGCCCTGCGCCCCTCACTCTGGGCGAGGCTATATTCGGCAGTAACCACATTAGTGATTCTGGCGCACAACACCAATCTTGGCGTGCCCATATTCTTTGACGATGAAATAAACCTCGCGTGGTATACCGCGTTCGTCTGGTTTGCTGCAGAGATTTATCTCATGAAGGCGGTAAAACCGCCGACGGAAAGTCCTTAGACCAACTCTCATAACTGAGAAGCTACAACGAAAGACAAAAATCTTGGAGAATGCCGTCCACTCCCGCGGCTCGGGAGAATCAGAGGCCCTTATAAGATGCGTTCTTCTTTCTTCATTATGGAGCGACTGGCCTGTCCTTTTGAACACGGACACGGTGAAGGCGGTCGGACTTCACTTCCACGGAGGCCGTTTCAGTCTTCCCTCGCTCCGTATCGCCGCACCGCAGCAGGATAAATGCCCCGAAAAGCCCCGGCACCACAATGCTTGCGACAACGGCAGTCCGGTTCCTGCCGTCGTTCGAGCCGGCTTCAGGTCCGGAAAAGCGAAAGACGTCGAAACGGCTTTCCGATCCCCACCTCCTCAATCAATGTTTTTTCAATTATCAATCGACCACACAAATTTCATCTTTAACGAGGGTCATTCTCTCCAGTCCCGTCGCCGTTACCAGAAAGGAGTTCTCAATTCCCGCGAGCCCTTTGCCGGGCAGTATGAATTTGGGCTCGAGCGCGATGACCATTCCTTCTTCGAGCACGGTAGGGGATTTTCGTCCCACCAGGGGCAATTCGTCCAATTCCAGGCCCACTCCATGCCCGACAAACGGCACCGGTTGGGGATACCCCAGGAAGCCCTCGGCATATCCGGCTTCCTCGGCCATGCTCAGAGCGATGAGGTAAAGCTCTTCACACCGGACCCCCGAACGGCCTTCCTGCACCAGTCGCTCCTGAATAGCCAGGGCCGTGGCATGTACGCCTAGGAATTCCTCGGGCGGTTCCCCAAGGTAATACGTTCTCGCCTGATCGACCATGTACCCGTCCACAACCCCAACATAGTCTATCTGGATCGGTTCGTGTCGCCCGATCCTCTTCATGCCCGGTCCCTGGGGCATAGAGGGATTGACGCCCGGACCGCCGGTCGGTCCTACCGAGCAGCTTGCAACCGCCAGATTGGTTCCTGACATCACGTGACCGTAGAAGACTTCCTGGTTGAACCCCCGCACTCTCACATATCCCTGATGCCCTTTGGCTCTATACATAGCCTCCAGTCGTCCGGCGAACTCGACTTCCGTCAGCCCCTCTTCGAGCATGTCGGGGACGGCCAGGTAAAGCGCCTCGTTCATCAGAGCCGCGCGCCTCATGGCCGCCAGTTCCCACTCCGATTTGATCATTCGCTGATGCTTGACGTGGGGTGAGATGTCCTTGATCTCGGTCCCGGTAAACAATTTCGAATAGGCCTGCCAATTGTTTACCGGCAAGACGTCGAGCTCCATGCCGAGGGACTCGAGACGACCCCGACAGGCGTCGAGCACAATCTTTTTCAGCTCAGAGAAGCTCTTGATCTCTAGAACGGCTTCAAGAGGAGATTCCTCCGCTGCACGTCGGTAGTCCTGCCGAACGAGGAGGATCGGCTCTCCATCGACCGGCACGAAGAGGTGGGCGTTCTGGCCCGTACCTGACAAATAGTAGAGATCGACCCGCTGGACGATGAGTGCCCCATCGAATCCGTTATCCGCCATGGCCGACTGAAGCTTTTTGATTCGGGTTTGAATTTCTTCCAAGGGAATAAACGACATAACCTATCCTGTGACGCGAGAGCTCGCGTCTATTTCTGAGGCTCGATAATGACCTTGATTGAATCCGCAGCGCGGGAGACGAGACCGAAACCTTCCGAGGTCATCTCCAGGGGAAGGCGATGGGTGATCATGTCATTGACGTTGATTCTTCGGCCGGTGATCAATTCGATGGCCGCGTTCATGTCCCGGGGGCTACCTGCGTAGGAAGTTGTAATGGTTACTTCCTTGCGCCACAACTCGTTGAACGGCATCTCCACCAGCGCCCCCGGATCCGACGGTGCGAAAAAGAGGATGGTGCCCCCTCGCTCCACCGAACGGAAGCCTTGTTGCAGCGCGGGAACCGCACCGGTGGCAACGATGACCAGCTCGAAGAGGCGCCCGTCGTTGGCCTCAAGAAGTTTTTCCGCCAAGTCCGGTCCTGCCACCACGGCCGCATCCGCTCCGAATTGTAAGGCCGCGTCAACCCGCGCTTGGCTGATATCCACTGCTACGACACGGGCCGCGCCCGCGGCTCGCGCTAATTGAATGTGCAGGAGTCCCGAAATGCCGCTTCCTATGACCAGGACCCGCCTGCCGGGCTTCCAACCGGCATGGAGCTGCCCGCGGTACACACATGCCAGGGGCTCGATGAACACCGCCTCGTCGTACGACATGGAATCGGGTAAGGCGTACACGCCGTTGCGGACATTGATGGCAGGAACCCTCAAATATTCGGAGAAGCCTCCCGGGTCAAAGTTTGTGGTGGCGAGGGTATCGCAGCACGAATGATGGTCCGCGATGCAGTACCGGCACATGTTGCAGGGGACGTGGTGGGAGACGAAGACCCGATCGCCCGGCTTCCAGGATGGGACGGCCTCTCCGACCCGAACGATCTCGCCGCCGATCTCATGGCCGAGAACGATGGGAGCCTTGGGCACGCGGTACCATTCCAGCACGTCGCTGCCGCAAATTCCGCTGGACCATACCTTGACGAGAAGCTCGTCGGGACCGATGGAGGGGACTTCCCTCTCCTCGATTCGAATGTCGCTGTTGTTGTAATAGACTGCTGTTCGCATTGAGAAATCCCCTCGCAAGATATCGAGCAGAAAAGAGCCCTGTGAATGACCGCAAACCGGCCGGATGTTTCAATATCGGGCTCGCCGGAGCCGATGGACTGGATCATGCCCCGAAAGGGCATGTGCCTCTCTTGACTCAAGACCGTGTTGCCGACTCCAGACTCCTCGCAATGACACCCGGACCTTGTCATTGCGAGCGAAGCGAAGCAATCTCAGCGGCCGAGAATAAGCAACCATGTTTATGCCATGGAGTCCTAAACGAGCTCGTCGGCCGGACAAACAGGGAAGGGAGCCCGTCGTTCAACAACGACAACGGCTCCCTGATTGTTTTTTGGCTCTGGAACGGGCAGAGATACCGGCTAGGAAGCCTTCTTTTCGTCCTCATAGATCTTGAGGGCCTTTTCCGGTTTCTCATTGTAATGAACCACCGCCTTGACCGCCTTGATCATGCCCACCGGGCAATCCGACTGGAAGATGTTCCGCCCCATGTCAACGCCCACTGCTCCCTCGGTCACGGCGTTGTACGCCATGGTCAAAGCTTCCAATTCGGGGAGCTTCTTGCCTCCGGCCATGACGATGGGAACCGGGCAGGTGCTCGTCACTTTCTCAAAATTCTCGCAATAGTAGGTCTTTACCAGATTTGCGCCCATTTCGGCCGCGATGCGGGAGGAGAGGGCCAAATACCGGGCGTCTCTGGCCATTTCCCGGCCCACCGCGGTCACGGCGAGGACGGGAATACCTGCGGACAATCCCGCGTCGATGAGCTCGGCAAATGCCGTCAGGGTTTGGTGCTCGTACGGGGCACCCACATAAATGGAAAGCGCCATACCCGATACGTTGAGCCGAATGCAATCGTCCAGATCGACGTTATACGTCTCGTTGGAGAGCTCGCTCAGCACGCTGTTTCCGCCGGAAACCCGCAACACGATGGGAACCTGACTGCCGGGAGGAATCGAAGTCCGCAAAATCCCACGGGTGAGCATAAGGCAATCCGCATGAGGAATGAGCGGCGCCAGCGTGTCCTCCATGATTTCCAGGCCGGAGGTGGGGCCTTGAAAATACCCGTGATCCACGGCGAGCATCACCGTTCTTCCCGTGTCCGGCTTGATAATTCTCGAAAGCCGGTTCTTCATTCCCCAGTCGAGATGTGCGCTTCCCTTCAAGTGGAAGTCGGCCGCCTTGCCGACCCCTGATGTTTTCACATCCCGAGCTGCTACCAATCCTTCGACGTCCGCCATGAGTTTTCTACCCCTTGTGTGATTGACATGAGCTCGCTGCACCGTTTGGCGGAAACCGCCGAAAAGCAATGCCCGCAGCCCTTATTTGATTTCGAGACTCTCACGAACCCCTCCCGGTGCCTTGCGCTTGATCGGCCCAAGGACAACACCGGTTGCGCTGATTTTCCAGACGCTGTGCCAGAGATCCTAGCAAAGGTGCCATGCACTGTCAACGTAGGACACGGCCCGGCTTGACGGGAGAGTCACACGGTCTCTTTAGGGTTCCTATTCGGAGTTCTTCCAGAGATGGGTGAGCAAAAAGACGGGTCGCTGCGGGATCTTCGGAAGAGAAAAGGAGCCACCAAGGGCCGCTCCATTAGCCGTGAAGCGTCAGCGAATCACCTGAACAGTCCGGCTTTTAGAGCGAGATTAGGACATGCTCGCAGCCGATCATTTGACGATCGTTTTGAAGACCCCGTAGACCTTGATGGTTCCGGGATTTGTACGCCATTTCTTAACGCCGTTCAGGTCGGCAATCTCCTCTTCTACGCACTCGAAGTCAATCCTCCCTTTGATCACGTCACCCTTTCGGTACACCGTCTTGTCCAGAGTTAAGTTCTGCCGTTTCGTTGTCCAGATCAGCGGTCCATGGGGAGCTTTGTAAAGACTCTCGAATTGAGAAGCGAACATTCCATTCCTGATCTGAACTCTCAGTCGATCCACATATAGTTGATTCTTCTCGTGGATAAGGAGATCGATCATATTCACATCAACCAACCTGGCTTCACAGAAGTTCAGCAAATCTTCGTCCCTGCCTATTGCCCTATCGGTAGTAAAACACTTGGCCGTATGCTTGAGGCGAGGCGGGTTATGTACGATCCTGCCGGACCTGCTCTCATCTTCAAACCGCCCGTCCGGAAGCGGGATAATCCACAAGGGGTAGCTCCACTCATTTGACTTGAAGAACGGATCGGTCAGCTTCGGATCGTAACGAACCTTGGACCACATCTGAGCCGGCTGCCCCGGCGGAGAAACTTCCCACCATTCAGCGGCAAAGCTATGAGTAAGGAGCAACAGCGCGAAGATAGGCCCCCAGAGAATCCATTTGAGAGGTTGCATACTCGCTGAGATCCTCCATGACTTGGGCTTTGGCGGTGTCTCGTCGGGTTTCGATTTCATCGAACTTCTCCAAATTCCATATTCTTCCTATGTCTATAGACATGACCGATCGACAACATCGTGGCATGCTCTTGGCCGCTCACTCAACGATCGTTTTGAATACTCCGAACAGCTTCGTGACGGTTGTCGGATCTTTGCCCCATCTCTCTATATTTTTCGGGTCGATTACCTTCGTCACACACTCAAAGTCGATCCTGCCTTTGATCACGGCGCTCTTCCCGTATACCTTCTCGTCCAGAGTCAGCTTTTGCCTTGTCGTCGTCCACGTAAACGTGCGGATACCCTCAAGACCCCAGTATTGGCACGAGAACTTTCCATTCCTGATCAGAACTCGCAGTGCGTCACGGAACGCCGGATTGGTCTCATGGATGAGGAGCTCTATCGTGTGCTCATCAATTAACTTGGCTTCGCACAAGTTGACCGGATGCCAGACTCCGAAAGAGCTGGAGAAACACATGGCTGAATGCTTCGAGCACTGCGTGTCTTGTGCAGGTATCTTGCCGTCGCCTTTACGGGTCGCAGAATAGCGGCTCGGATGGTGCTGACCCCCCCGCGAAAAACCCCACTCATTTGACTCGAAGAAAGGATCGATCAACTTGGGATCGTAATCAACTCTGGACCATATCTGAGCCGGCTGCCCGCGCGGAGGAACTTCCCACCATTCAGCGGCAAACCCGTGACCGAGGAGCAACAGGGCCAAGATAGGTCCCAACACTATCCATCTGAAAGCACGGACGCTCAGTGCATTTCTCCACAGCACGGACTTCGGCGGTATTTCGTCGGACTTCTCTTTCGTTAGGTTTTTCCGGGTTTTCATGATTCTTCTTACTCCCGTACAAAGTTCCTGGAAGGTTTCGGTTGTCCGGGCGACCATAGGGTATGGCGGAACTGCCCTAACACACACCTTCAAGCCAAAAGGAGCGGTGTCTCAAAGCTTCCTTCGGATCATTTCGCGCCGTGAGCCCTCAAGTACCGTGCAATTTCGGGCTTGTAGCGGACTGCAACAAGACTCAGAGCCGTATTGCCGTGTTTATCGCGGGCATTGAGGTCAGCCCCTTTACCTGTGAGGTATTTCACCATCCCGAATTGTCCCCAAATGGCGGCTTGCATGAGAGCCGTGGAACCTTGACCGTCCCGTCCATTCACGTCGGCCCCCTTGTCGATGAGGAGCTTCACGACTTCGAGCCGTCCGGATCCGGCAGCTTCTATGAAGGCCGACCGGCCTCTTTTGTCCTCGGCATTAACCTCGGCCCCCTTGTCGATCAGGAACTTCACGACTTCGAGATACCCACGCGTAGCAGCCGCCATGAGGGCCGTCAAGCCGTCTATATTCCGAGCATTCACGTCGGCTCCTTTATCGGTCAGGAATTTCACGATTTGGAGATGTCCCCCTCGGGCAGCGGCCACAAGGGCCGCGTCGCCGTCTTCGTTCCGGACACCAATGTCCGCGCTCTTATCGATCAGGAGTTTTACGAGTCCGAGACTTCCCGCGCCGGCGGCCTGCATCAGGACCGTGGAGCCATCAGTGTCCCGGGCTGTTAGGTCGGCGCCCCCGTCGATGAGGAGCCTTGCGAGCTCAGGATTTCCCCAGTCTACAGCGAACATGAGAGCCGTCTTGCCGTCTTTGCCGCGAGCATTGACGTCGGCTCCCCTATCGATGAGGAGTTTTACGATTTCGTGTCTTCTCCGCCAACCGGCCTCCATGAGGACCGTGGAGCCCTTAGTGTTTCTTGCATTGACGTCGGCTCCCTTATCGACGAGGAATTCGACTATTGCGCGATTCCCCCAGACGGTAGCTTCCGCAAGGACGGTCGAGCCTTTATTGTTTTTTGCATTGACGTCGGCGCCCTTGTCGATGAGGAATTTCACGACCTCAATATCTCCCATCGACGCAGCGTACATGAGGGCCGTCAAGCCTTGGTCGTCTCGGGCGTTCACTTCCGCACCGTTGCGGACGAGGAACTTCACGGCCTCGAGATCGTTCTGCCTCGCAGCCGCCATAAGAGCCGAGATGCCGATTCGAGTCTTCGCATTCACGTCGGCACCTTGTGCGACCAAGGTCTTGATCTGTTCTGACGAACCCTTCTCCACCGCTAGCAGCAGTTGTTCATCCAGAGAGGGGTCAGCCGCGATTCCGGATGCGGGCACCAGCGTAATCAGCAGGGCCACGACCACGACCACCGCTACCCACCACTTCATCATCATTGCCTCAGTGTATCGACTTCCCATGAGAAATCCCCCGGCCCCCTCCAGCTTGCGTGCAAATGGGATTGAGAATCAATGAATCGCCTCCGCCCCCGCACCAGAGTGCCCCTTGGTTTAGATGACCATTCAGGAGAAGTTACCGAGCAGACTGAACCCTTGTCAAGTTAGAGTCGTGAGCGCCGCGGCCTCCCAAGATCAGCCTGTTCATTTTACAGAAGAACCCGACTTGAGAATTATGAGAATTGCAGGTAGAGTTTTGTCACCGGTCCGGAGCGTCCGGAAGAAAGGTGCGCAGTATGCCATCCACGGCAACCGAGAAGCCAACGAACGCCCTTCTGTATGTCCTGTTATTCCTCGGACTTGCAGTCTCTTTCCTCATCGCCTGGGGCATGCCCCACGTGAACGAGGATCTCTTCGTGGCTCTCCGCAACGGTTCTGCTGCATGGCACGGCAAACTGACCGCTCCCGATGACACATCCTTCACCAGAGCAGGACAGATTTTCGTCAACAAAGCGTGGTTGTCCAATATTGTGCTCTACTTGAGCTACCAGAGTGCCCGGGCGCTCGGCCCGGTGCTCATGAAGGGACTTCTCTTTGCCGGATGCCTTGTTCTCCTCTTTTTCCGATGTTCCGCTCTTGGAATTACCAGAGGGATTTCCCTGGTCGCCCTGACTGCGGGGAGTCTCGCTCTGGCGCCGTTCTTGGGCCTCAGGGCCGAAAATTTCGGCATGTTCTGCATGGTACTTTTAGGAAGCATGATCAACGGACCCGCATCCTGGGGCCGTTGGCGACAGGTGGGCGCAATAGCCGCTATCGTGCTGTGGGCCAATTGTCATGCAACTTTTGTTCTAGGCTTCGCGTTTCTGGGCATGAGAGTGCTCCTGGACCTGCTCTATAGAATCAATGTCTTCCCGAGCTTCGAGCCAAGCGCAGATCTATCACAGAACCACCCAAACGGGAAGTGTGGAGCGAGTCTCGCCAAGTCAAGAAGCGCATGCGATAGACCCTATGCTTCGTATGAGCCTGACTTTTGGGGTTGGTTATTAGCCTTCATTCTTGCCGTGATCGTAACGGCATTTGCAAACCCTTATGGGCCGTCCTATATCGAAATTCCATTCTCCAGGTTCACCCAATGGCAGAATGTAATCCAGTGGGGTGACTATCTTCCGCTGCTGCATCTCCCTTCGATCTTCCAGGACAGGCTCTTCAAACCGTTTTGCGTGCTCCCCTTTCTTGCGCTGCTCATGCTCATGATAACGCTCTTCCTCTTTCTCGCGGCCACGCTGGGACTGAAAGGAGCCTTGCACTCCCACCGGAGCAGGGAGGAGCGCATCGATCCCTTCATGGAATCGGCCATGGCCCTCATGATGCTCCCTCTGGTCTTCAAATGGCAGCGGCTTATCATTTTTGCCGCACCTGCCATGATGCCGTTGCTGGCTATTCTCATGCGGGCTTCGCTTTCAGTGCTCCGAGAGCGCATTGCCGGCCGATCGAGCCCCGACGACGCGAGGAAAGAGCGTCGGGCTCGGGCCATCGGTGCTTGGGTTTGGTTGGCGGTCCTGGTCGGCATTTTTTATACGTCGGTGGTGAGACTCTATCTCCCGGGCAACCCTACCTCTCCCACACTTGCGGAGCGGCCGCTGATCGGCCGTCTAATGAGCTCGCATCTGATCGCTGACCCTGCTGTGGAATTTATGAGAAGGAACGATATCAAAGGCAGGGTATTTGCGACTTTTCAACTTGCGGATTATCTCCTGTTTCGCCTCAAAGGCATCAAAGTATTCTTTGATTTGAGGGCGCACGCGGCCTACGACTTCCGGATCTTCGACGAATATTTTTCCATAATCGAAACAGGGCCCGGCGAGATCGGCCGCACGTCGGCAATCCTGAAAAAGTGGAATGTGGATGTACTTGTATTGGATACCCTCGTGGAGAGGAGATCCTACAACCTCGCGGCAGAGCTCATGAAGACCCGGCAATGGGGATGCATCTATAAGGATGAATGGATCTTCATTCTGGCTCCGACGGACTCCGAACGATTCGGTCCGATGATCCGAAACACAAATTTATCCCCGTTGTGGTACGGAGACCCCGAGACGAGGATCGTTGCCGAAGCGCTTCTCGCTGTATTCCAAGGAGGCTCTCTTTCCCCCGCTCTGATCGAAGGCCTCAAGTCGGTGGTGAGACGTCGGCCCGACCCCGAGCTCTACTCCCTGATTGTAGAAGCCCTGAACGGACAAGACAGGTGCCTGGCAAAGCCTGCGAAGACTTTTCTTGAATCGGAAATGAACAGACTGGCGGCAACCGATTACATGGTAGCGGGAGGGGTCACGTACACGTTGGCAAGCCTTTCGAGGATAGCGCGTATGCTCGCGGCCAATGAGGCTTTCTGCGGGATGGGGCAAGTCGTGGGAGCGTACGAAACCTTGAGGACAAGCACGGACAACAAGATCAATATCCTGTTGGGCCGTTACTCCATGTTCTAAGGCCGTCCGCATGAAGTAACGGTGAAGAGTCGGCGCCCTAAAAGAATACCGACATCCTTCCGCCTACGCCCCAGCTTCTCTTCTGAAACTCGAATTTATACATAACCATGGGTATGTTTCCATTGCGCTCCCCAACGTTGATCTCCGACTCGGCATTCATGGTATTGTACTTGACATATGCGCCGAGCTGGATGCCGCTGACCGCGGTCAAGGAAACGTCGGCAAAAGCGTCCATGAAATAGCCTTGGCCTATGTTATTCGAGGCGGGAAATCCAGAAACATTCGATCCCCCGACATTGAGAGTGGCTGCAACAGTTTCCCTATAATCGACCCAGCCCAACACCACGGGGAAGCCGATAACTCCCACCTGAATGTTGAGGCCCAAGGGGCTTGGCACATTTCCATACACGAGTCCAAGGTACGGTGTGACCGCGTTGAGGGACATGGCCGCCGTATCGAGCGTGCCCAAGGCAGCGCCGAACCCGGAGCCGGGACTTACGAAATTGGATTGAAAATTATCGTATTTGATTCCCACCATTCCCGTCAGCGCGGGATGAAAGGCCATTGTCAACGCGGCGTAAAGGTTTCCCGCCTGGGGCTCGGCCCGCCAATCTCTCGTCATAGAGCTCGACCCGACCAGTTGTATCGTCTCCCGGGAAGGCTCGTTGAAACAGAAGGAGTAACCCCCTCCCACCGTAACACCGAATGGGGCCCAGCCGATGACCGGCGCCACCACATCAAGTGCGATGCCCTGTAAATCAAATTGCTGTCGTAATTCTTTGACTGACCCGGCAGGTTGATTTGACGCGGAAAAGCATATATCGGCTCCGGTGCGGTGTCCGAAATAGCCGGTGGACAGGGATACCCCACCGGGCAACCAGTAACACCCGGGTCCGCCCACGGGCAGGTAGCAACCTTGGGCCGTGACCGAAATCGGGACCAGCGCGAGCAGGCATGCGCCGAGGATGACCGCATAGAAAGACGGTCTGAACATCATTCCTCCAGTGGAGACCAATCGTTAGCAGCCAAATAAATTCGACGCCTCAAATATACCAAATCTTCGTCAAAAGTCAATGGTAAAGACACGGCGATGCCCTGCATTCAAGGCCTTCTAGTCGTCCTCCGTACGGCTCAGTTTTCTACTAATATGTAAACTCAACAGATACCCCACCACAACGGGGACGTATATCTGACCGAGGATCGCCTCGAGAGTCACCAGAACACAAGCCGCGGGACTTCGCGGAACGATGTCTCCGTACCCGAGAGTCGTCAGAGTTACGATGCTGAAATAAACCAGTGAGGGGAACGAATCCGTTATCGATTGAGGAAGGCTGAAGGACCCGGGTCTGAAGCGTTCGACTAAATGATACGCATTAGCCCAAAGGAAAGCGATAATAAGATAAACATTGACGGCACCAGCCACTTCGTCAATCGACACATCTTCAGCCCTAAGGAGTGAAATAACAACGATGCAGGCGCAATACAAAAGGAGAATAAGAAGCACTACGCTGAGAACCCATCCGACACGTGGGTGAACCAGAGCCGAAGCGATCCCGGGATGGACAGCCTCCAGGACGGAAATACAAATAGCCACCCCGCCGATGGATACCATTGCAACGGCCATGCGACGTCCTCTGTCCCCGACCAACCATGCAGAAATCGTCATTGCCGTCACAAGAACGAAATTGGCTGTGGACTGGGAAACGAGAGGAATCAGAATCAGGAGTCCGAAGAGGATTACCGTCACCGTTGCGTGCTTGAGGGTTACTCTCGTCACGGGAATTGCTCTTTGATCCATTACTTCGCCTTGGGCGGCTCCAAACCGGAACCACCGTAATGTGCAGGGTGAATTGCACCCCGGCGCCCGCACCCTGAATGGAATTCACTCCTCCCGTCCCGGCACGGTGCCCCATTCAATCAGAGGCCGATTGCATAAGAATCGTCAAGACATCGTTCACAGTGCACGAGATCATAGCTCACTTTCCCGGATGCGGTCAACGACTTAGCCCTTGGGATTCCTTCGTACCGGTGGGAGCCGCTCCGATTGCTTCTTTTGAGGAACGAGTTTCGGATTGACATTTTCAAAGTGGCGCGCTGTCAGTATTAGCGTTGCCCTGAGCCAACTTCTTATATCGTCTTTTTCCATCCATCGCTTCGACTGCTTGGGTGATTCGATCCCGTGAAAAGCTACACCGTGGGTCGTCGCCCGCCACAATTCCGCAAGAGAGAAAGGAGATCCATGAAGAAGTCAGTACTCGTCGTCATTTCCTTGTTGGTATGCATCATGTGGAACGGCAATCCGGTTCTGTGCGCCGAACCGGTTGTGATCGGCAAAACAAAGTTCAACGACGGGCACCAAGTCATTTACGGGAACGACCCGACGAAGACCGCAGCAGCCTGTGTAGCCCAGTGGAGAGAAGACGGCAAGCGTGTCATCGTTTTCCCCACGTCCGTGGCGGACGGGAAAATCCAGTTGCCGGATTGGGTCAAAACAAAGAAGTAGGCTTGCGGCATCAATCCGATTGAACGGGAAATGACGAGCCTCGGCCACACCGGTCATTGCCGGTGAAGCGAGGGTCGCTCCCGGGGCCTGGCGTGCCCGGTCCCGGGAATGCCTCGTCGATCTCCTCTCATCACTGAAAGCAGCCTCGCCGGCCCGGAAAATCCTTGACCGAACGGCTCTCCGGGTCGGCCGTCCCAACAGCGACAGGAGGTTCCCATGACTGGAAGTCACCCTGATATACGCTTCATAAACAGCGTCATCAAGGCGCTTGTTGCCCTGGGGCTCAGTCTTACCTTCGGCATCAGCGGCGTTTCCAACTTCGCCTACGGTGCCTTCTACGTCCTGGCGGGCTACACGGTCTGGATTTTGATTCGCAAGCTTGCCGTGCCGTTCCCGTTGGCCGCAATTTTCGGGGGGTGCCGTCCACGATCCTGCTCGTGCTTCCGCTGATGGTGGAGCGGACCTTCGAGGCCACCGGCTTTCCGGGCGGCTCTCTCACTAGATTGAGCAATTAGCTCTCAACGATTGCAGACCGTGCGGTTCTCAGCCGCCCAGGGTGAGCATGCTGATAAGCCTCCGGAGATGTTCCCGGTTTTCCGTGGAGATGTCAGTTATCTTGAACGCCGCATAGGTCCCTTCGGGCTGCTTCTTCACCCCCCTACATACTGCTTCGAACTCGAACGGCCGGATATTGACGAATTTTTCCGGGGAGACGACGAGCAACCTGATGTCGCCCTCGGCAACCTCAAGTCCGATGGTTCCCACATCATCTTCGGTCAGATTGCGAATCCGGCCTACGACATCAGGTTTGCTCGCTTCGTGGATGGGCACGGGGAACGCCAGGAAGCCGCTCGGGTCATCCTGATGCACTTCGTCCAGAGAGATGGTCCTGGTCTGCAAGTGAAGACTGTATCGACCGTAAATTTCCCCTCTGGTGACTGCACCCGATTCCAGGAGTTGCTGAAAGGCTCGTTGAAGCTCGGCCTGCGGCATCTCATATTTTGCCATGAGATCCGAGTCGCTCAGCCCCAAACGGATGTCTCCAATCATGTCTGCGAGTTTAATGGTCCGTTTCACCGGAACCGATTTTTCCTTGGGAGGCACGGGGGCGCGAGGCCGAGGGGCTATGCGGTTTTCGTGTCGAGGTCCGGGGGGAGTTACATCAACAAACTGCTGCGCTTCCACATCCGGAGCGGTCTTCGGAGGTTCGGGCGCCGGGGGAGGCGCTTCCGATCCTATGTCGATCTCGGTCAGATCCAGGCCTTCCAGCATGTCTCGCAAGTCGACCGTTCTATCCAGTGAAGGCATTCTCTGGTCAAGCTCGTGCTGCTTGATCACGCCGGCCTTGAGGAGCTGTTCAAAGAGATCCTGAAGGCCCTGAGCGGTCAGCCTGTACATTTCCATGAGCTCCGCATCGGTCATTCCCAGTCTGATGTCGCGAACTGCATCACGGGCCTTTACGGTGGGCGGGGTTCGGACACCCGGGCGCCTCACTCCGGACGAGATTACGGCTTCCCCGGTGAATCCCGGCATCCGTAGGTCAAGCTCTTCCCGGGTGATCTGGCCTATGCTGACAAGCTTGCTGAAAAGGCTCTGTAACCCCCTGGCCGCAAGCCGGTATTTCTCCATGAGAGCGGCGTCATCCATGCCCTCACGGATATCCTTGACCGTTTCACTGATACTTATCTCTCGCTTCCCCATGAGCATCCTTTCCGGGCCGGCCGAAACTCGTAGCTCAGTCCAACAATCTGCTTGCCGTTTCCCATTCCGTCAGGACTTCCTCAACTTGACTCTCGGTTATGCTGAGCCGATTGGAAAGCTCCAATGGAGTGGCGACGCCGGCGCTGATAAGCTCCCTGAGAAGAGTTTGGAACTGGCGAGACGTGAGGTTGAATTTCAATTTCAGCGTCTCCTCATCGGTGCCCGCTCTGACTTCTTTCAGGAACTCTTTTGCGCTGACCGTCCTTCCTTTGGATGACTCCAGTTTGCGTTTCTCAAGGAGTTCTTTGGCCGCGCCTTTCAGAAGAACCAGTTCCAAGGATGAAACGCCGTACTTCTCTCTCAGCGCGTCATCTTCGACCCCGTCCTTAACGTCTATTATGAAATCGTCAGCGACCTTCCCCTCGAGCTTCATCCTAGCTCCGGCCCGCTCTTGGCAGGGCAAATCTCTCCGTGCAATACTGTCGGACCCGTTCCGGTGCACCGGTGGTAACGGGTTCCCGGGTTTCATGAATTATATGACGGTCCTCCCCTTCGAGACAAGCCAAAGTTCTACCGTTTCATACCGATACCCGCTGAAACGGGTGGTACCGGCGGATCGAAGAAGTTGTCCGTTCGGATAAGTTTGCGAAGAGAAGTGGGGAAAAACCGATTATAACTGAAGAGACCGGTCCGAAACAACGGTGGGGGGTGGGCTTGTATTTGACTGCCCATCGGCATCTGGTGATGTTGATACCGTCCGAGAAGTCGATGTGGCGGGAAACTGAAGCTTGACCGAACTGTGGAACCGGCCAATTATATGCTGATGAGCTGAATGAGATCTTCCCGGGAGAAGTGTTTGAGAAGCTGTTGGTCGTCCTGTTTGACCACGGATTCCATGAGGCGCTTCTTCTTGGCAATGATGGCATCGATCTTTTCTTCCAAGGTGTTTTCGGTGATCAGCTTGAAAACCTGGACTCCGCGCATCTGGCCGATCCTGTGCACGCGATCGGTGGCCTGCTCTTCCCGCGCCGAATTCCACCATCGGTCGTAATGGATCACCACCGAGCCTCCCGTCAGGTCGATTCCCAGTCCGGAAGCTCTCAGGGATGCAGTGAAGACCATGCATTTGGGGTCCTTGTTGAAGCGGGTAATGGCTTCCGCGCGTTTTCGCGTATGGCCTTTTATGGTGGCAAACTCGATGCCTTCGTCGTTGAGGTATGATTCCATCAATTCCAGCATCTTCACGTACTGGCTGAACACGACCACCTTTTGCCCCGACCCCAGGCTCTCTTCCAGCAATTCGATGAAGAGATCCCATTTGCCGGACGCATACTTCTTGTAGTTTTTGTTGTCGCCCTCGAGCACTGCCGGATGATCGCAGATCTGCTTGAGGTAGTTCAGCACCGCGAAGACATGCATGTAAGGGACCTTCTTACCAGGGTCCTTGAGGGTTTGGACAAGATCCCTCCCCTGGTTTTCCACGATGTCCCGATAGAATCGCGTCTGATCGGCAGTTAAGAAGCAGTGACGGATATCCTCGATTTTTGGGGGAAGCTCCTTGAGTACTTGCTCTTTTTTCCTTCGCAACGTGAACGGCTGGATCATTCGGGCGAGTCGTTGCCGGGATGTCGCGTCGGAGCTCTCCTCGATGGGAATTCGGAAATTGTCCTCGAAGAGCGAATCGGATAGCAGGTAGCCCGGCAGGATCACATCGAATAGGGACTTCAAATCCATGACGCTGTTCTCGATGGGGGTACCTGTGAGACCGATCATGCACTCGGATTCCAGCGCTTTAACAGCTGCGTACGTCTTTGTGGATTTGTTTTTGATGGCTTGAATCTCGTCGAGAACGATGAGCTCGAACTTGTGCTCCGCTATCATCTCAATGTCCCGAAGCGCTATGCCGTAGGACGTGATGACAAGAAGATGCTCATCGAATCCCTCGTGAAACGAACGGTCGGTCCCGTGATAAACGTACGGATCCAGATGCGGGCAATACTGCATCACCTTCTCTTGCCAATGACTGAGAACCGTTGTGGGACAGATGACCAGAAACCGGATCTTGCCCGGTCTCTTTGACATGCGGTGAAAGATCCCGGTCATGAGGGCCATGATTTGATGGGTCTTGCCCAAGCCCATGTCATCGCAGAGCAGTCCCGAAAAACCATTCTCATAGAGGAACCAGAGCCAACCGAAGCCGTTTCTCTGGTACGGCCGGAGCTTTCCCTTCATCACGCTGATTGCAGGGAGCCTCCCCGGAGGCTTGAGCATTTCGAGCGCTTCGAACCACTCCCGAACCCTACTGGATGAGAAGCGTTTTTCCAACCTCTCGTGGAGCGCGAGGAGCCGAATGTATTCGGCCCGCCCTATGGTGAGCGTATTGTCCTCCGTAACAGCATCGTCCTCCAGCCCATCGACCCATGCGAATTCCGGCGACATAGCGTCCACCCATTTCTCGCCGTGGACGATGAAGCGTCTCTTGTCCCGTCTCGCCTCGTAGATCGCTCGAAGGGGTATGTTGAAGTCACCGAAATCGTAATTTATCTCCAGGCCCACTCCCTCGTGACTGAACTCCTTGTGATCGACCGTGGCCCGCGCGTACCTGTCATACGTTTCACGGGCAAGGAGAGCGTCGTCGATAATGACGCCCGGTTGGCTCTTCAGCAGCTCGCCATACTCCAGCAGAAAGGGAGAGATATCTTCGGCAGGAATCTCGATCCTTTTCTGGGCGGAAAAGTATTCCTGGGGAAGGCCCGCGGAAACCGATGCTATCCGGAAAAACCCCCATTCGGGAAAGAAATAATACGCTCCGTAGAGCTGGTGATCCAACTCGGTTCGATCGAGATACTCATCCTCTCCCTCTTCGGTACTGGGATTTTCCACTACGGGGGTGATGGTCAGGGAGGAGGACTCGTTAAGGTCGATCCGAAAGCCCGTTTGCAGAGGCTCTTGATGAATCAGTATCTGGTTGCCGATGAGATCCTTCTTTTCCCCCATCTCGATGGCCGAACCGATGTGGGGCCTCGGTGGTCTGAGGCGAAGAATGACCGTTTCATCCTCATCCAGGGCCTCGACGGTGAGCTCCTGCTTGTGCTCGAGAAAACCGAAATTGAACGTTCCTCCCGTGCGTCCGGCGAGAAGAAAGCCAACTTTGGCAATTCGGTACCAAACGCTCTCTTCCAGGTGTTGCCTGCCCGACTTCAATCCCCGTCTGTTAATTTCTTCCTCCGCGGACGAGTACTGCCAGGGTCGTTTTCTCAACGACGGAACGTTGGGATACTTCAACTTGCGGCCGTACATCCTTCTAAAGAGTGTGGAGTCTATATCTCGTCGAATGATATCGAAAAACTCGTGGAGGAACTCATCCACCAACCGCTCTCCCGGCATGAATGCGAGGATTTCGTTCTGATTTCGGTCTGAAAAGCTTATGCGGAGACCCTCTCCGCCGTGGTTTACCTCCGCTTTGAATCCGAGGATCGAATCGCCGAAGTTTCTATACCCGAACCAACTGATCTCGTACCAAAAGCTATCCTGGAAATCCTCGCCCAGAGTGCGCAATCGACCGGTCACGGGGTCGGGCCTGAGAACATACCGGACAAAAGTGGCTATGTGGTGGCAATAGGCTCTCGTGGACGAGCGAAAACACCCGCATGAAGCGCTTGAAAGGATTCTGGTGTCGGGGTCGAGTGTTATGTGGACGTTGACGGAGTCTCCGGAGGGTTCGGAAATGAGCCCGAAGTACGATTCTCTCCCGAAGTTAATATGCGAAATTCGCGAACCTTCGGCCAATCGTAGCCCCCGCTCAAGAACTTCCGAGTTAAACTGCCGAGTTACCTCGGCCGGAAGTTCTCCCCCCCGGCTTGTTTCCGAAACAGCCTTCTTGACTTCTATCACTTTTCCGAACACTTAAGACTCCTATAACCAAACCGGCAACCTATAATCCACGGGGCGTGGATATCACAACAATTCAGGCCTGTCAACATTGAATTTTCAAGTTAGATATTCAGCACAACAGATTTTTAACAATCAGGTTCTCTCCTAACTATTAACCTCAAAGTTAATCTAAGCTCCTCTCTAGAGCATGACTCGCGAAAATCGCTATGGATTCGAGCCAAAAAAAAAGTCTGGACTTTCCAACGCCCCCTGGTACTCTTGCCCGGGGACGATTCTCCGGATCGAAACCGGACCAACTGCCGACACCATCTATCGGGCTTGTCGGAAGTGCCGGCATGGATCTCGGCAGGCACTGCATTCTGAAGGAGGAGGTACACCAACGGCTGTACGCATGCCGGGACGTGCAACTATGAAGCGTAAGATCATTCACATAGTGGTGCTGCTTATCGTGGTCATCGGCCTCGCGGGAGGATGGCTCTATTTCAGGAATCGGGGGGACTCCAACGGTAGAGTATTCGTCAGCGGCAATATTGAAGCCACCGAAGTGGACCTTTCCTTCAGAATCGCCGGCCAGATTAAGACCCTTGATCTCGAGGAGGGGACCAGGGTCAAGGCGAGCTCCGTCGTAGCCCAATTGGATACCGACACCCTGGAGGCTCAGCAAGCCTCGGCAAAGTCCGAGATTGCAAGTCTCCGGGCGTTGCTCGACGAGTTGGAAGAAGGGACGCGCAAAGAGCAGATAGCGCAGGCCAAAGCCATTTTTATGGCAGCCGAGAGCAAGCTCAAGAATGCCAAAGATGAATTCGATCGTTACGATCCTCTCTTTAAGGAGGGTGCGATTTCCGCCTCAGCCTTTGACACGCGCGCAACCACATTGAGAACGGCCACCGAAGATTACAACAACGCGAAAGAGCGCCTCCTGGAATTGGAGAGAGGGCCGCGGGAAGAGCAGATTCGTGCCGCCCGGGCCCGATGGGAAAAGGCCAAATGGGATCTCAA
Source organism: Desulfomonilaceae bacterium (assembly GCA_041741735.1). Lineage (GTDB taxonomy): Bacteria > Desulfobacterota > Desulfomonilia > Desulfomonilales > Desulfomonilaceae > JBGSJS01. Next base: position 41,482 of record JBGSJS010000052.1, read on the forward strand.
GCGCATTGAATTGGATATCGAGCATTCAACACTCACCTGTCCGGTGTCCGGCGTGGTTCTGGTGAAAGCGAATGAAATCGGCGAAGTGGTCCTTCCAGGGGCCACCGTGGCTACCGTGGCCGCCATCGACGAGGTCTGGCTGAAGGGTTACGTGGGGGAGAGCTACCTGGGAAAGATCAAGTACGGCCAGGAAGCGGAGATTACGACGGATTCTTACCCGGGAAAGAAGTACGTCGGCAGGGTGACGTTCATTTCGTCCCGCGCGGAGTTTACCCCAAAGAACGTGCAGACCAAGGAGGAGAGGGTCAAGCAGGTCTACCGGGTCAAGATCACCATCCCCAATCCCCACCAGGAGCTCAAGATAGGGATGCCCGCCGAAGGGTACATCCTGATCGACAAACCCCCGGTGACCGAGGAGAAGAAAGGGAATGGCCGGAAACTTGGTTCCCGAAAGGCCGGATAGCGACGCACTGGTCTTCACCAAAGCCCTCTGCCGGGATTTCGGCGCGACCAAGGCGGTCCGGAATCTAAACCTGACGGTATTGAAGGGCGAGCTCTTCGGCCTGGTTGGACCGGACGGCGCGGGAAAAACCACCACTTTGCGGATGCTTGCAGGGATTCTGCCGGCCACTTCAGGAGAAGCCTGGGTAGACGGGGTATCGGTCAACGACGATCCGGAAGGGATCAAGGAGCATATTGCCTATATGCCCCAACGGTTCGGTCTGTACCAGGACTTGACCGTCATTGAGAACCTTATCTTTTACGCGGATCTCTTCCAGGTTCCCAAGAAGAGCAGGGCTCCGAGGATAGACAAATTGTTCGGGTTCAGCCGTCTCGGCCCGTTTCGGGACAGACCCGCAGGGGCCCTGTCGGGCGGCATGAAACAAAAATTGGGCCTCGCGTGTGCGCTCATCCATTCGCCGAGGCTTCTCCTACTTGACGAGCCGACCAACGGAGTCGATCCCGTTTCCCGTCGCGATTTCTGGAAGATCCTGTACGAGCTGCTCAAAGAGGGGATCACCATCCTCGTCTCCACTGCGTACCTGGACGAAGCTGAAAGGACCGCGCGTGTGGCCCTCATGCACCAGGGCTCAGTCATTCAACTCGGCGAGCCACGGCAGCTCAAAGCCATGGTGCAGGGCATCATCCTGGAGCTGGTCTCTTCGGACATGGCTGCAGCGAGAGCCCTTCTATCAGATCTTCCCGGCGTGCTGGAGGTCAACGTCTTCGGTGACGGGCTTCACGTTCGAGTCGAGGGCGACAAGGATGCCCGGACGGTTGAGGAGCACGTCGCGAAAGCCGGAATAGTCATTGATTCCCTGAAGCGCATACCGCCGGCCATGGAGGACGCGTTTCTCTCCCTCATCCCGCGTGGAGGAAAAGCAAAGATCGGTGAGAGCAAAGCCGACGGAGCAACGGATAGTGGCGCGGCCGCGTGAAAAGCAAGGGAGAGCGCGCATGAACCGTGTATGGGGAAGCTTCGCGTCACCCGTGGAGGCTCCCGTGCCGAGTGCTCCTTATCTCAAATACGGTTCCGGAGGGCAACTGACGTCAGAATGTCCGCAACTAGTACCGAGTAGTCACTCCGAGCGAAAGCCGGGGTCCAGGGTATTCGGAACAGCCTGGATTCCTGCTTCCGCACGAATGACGGAGAGAGGGTTCCAGGTGAGCAGATACCTTGGGAGCATTGCCGCAGTTGTAGTGTGCGACCGTATTTGCGAAAAGCTGTACTAAGGTTTTACTGATTTCGGGCGCACACGCGATCCGGAGCCGGAAAGTGGTTAATGCATGGAGCGCCTCGGTTTCTGGATCGAGATGATATGGGCGCCGGCGAGAGAGCGAACACAATAGAGGAAGCTTACGTAGTGCCTAACGAAGTCCGGAAAGAAATTACCGTGTCCGCCGAAAACCTCACCAGGGTTTTCGGTAGTTTCACTGCCGTGGACAGCGTGAGCTTCGAGGTGGCCAAAGGGGAGATTTTCGGATTCCTCGGTCCGAACGGAGCGGGCAAGACCACCACCATAAGAATCCTATGCGGGCTTCTTACCCCTTCTTCAGGCGAAGCCTGGGTTTCAGGCTGGAGCGTCTCGACGCAGTACGAGGAAATCAAGAAACATATCGGGTATATGTCCCAGAAATTTTCTCTCTACGAAGACCTCACGGTGGAAGAGAACATCGATTTCTTCGGAGGCGTATACGGTCTGTACGGGCCGAGAAAGGCCGAGCGGGGCGAATGGGTTCTGGAAATGGCAGGCCTGACCGACCAGAGAACCACCCAGACCAAGAATCTCCCTCTCGGCTGGAAGCAAAGGCTTGCCCTGGGGTGCGCCGTGCTCCACGAGCCCCCGGTGCTCTTTCTCGACGAGCCCACCTCCGGGGTGGATCCGCTGTCACGACGGAATTTTTGGGACCTCATCAACAGTCTGGCGGTGAAAGGAATCACGGTGTTCGTAACCACCCATTATATGGAGGAGGCCGAATACTGCAACCGGCTGGCCCTGATGAGCCGAGGACGAATTATTGCTCTGGGCACACCCACGGAGCTCAAGAAGGACTGGATGAAGGAATCCGTTTTGGACCTGGAGTGCGACCGGGTCATGGAGGCTGCGGAGATCCTCCAGGGCGACCCGGCCTTTACGGAAACGGCCATATTCGGCACCCTGCTCCATTTGGTCACGCCCAATCCCCAGGCCGCGACGGCTCGTGCCAGGGAGCTGCTCGGGGAGGCCGGCATAGCGGTCACCAGAATAGATCCCATTACTCCCAGTCTGGAAGACGTGTTCGTCACTTTGACCGCAGAGGACAGGAGTGAAGAGACCGCGTAAGAGTTTTGCCCCCGCAGACGGGACATTGCAGGAGATACGGCCGATTCCCGGCGAGAAGAGAACGGCCCTGTCGGCAATCGGGCACCACAGAATGCGCGGCTATTGGGAGAACATACCCCGGCCCTTGAGGAGGCAATGAACGTATCGAGGACACTTGCTGTGGCCCGCAAGGAGACATGGCAGATCATACGGGATTCCAGAGCCCTCTATCTGGCTCTCGGCATACCGGTGATGCTGATGATTCTCTTCGGGTACGCCCTCTCATTGGATGTCGATAACATCCCGCTCGCCGTGTGGGATCAGGATCGATCGCCCGAATCGCGGGAATTCGTGGATCGGCTCACGAGCTCGGGGTATTTCCGAATCAAGTTCAGGACCGACCGATACGACGACATCGTACAAGCCGTTGACCGAAACAAGGTCAGCGTGGGGTTGGTCATACCCTTCGATTTCAGTCGCAACCTGAAAAGGGGGAGCGTTTCCAAGGTGCAAGCCTTGGTTGACGGCTCCGACTCGACACGAGCAGGTCTGGCAATGGTTTACATAGAGACCATTGCGGCCGTCTTCGATCAGGATTACAAGCAGCGGGCCCTGAACCGGCAGTCGGTGGGGCAGAGAATCAACATCCCCATCGAGCCGAGGATCAAGCTGATCTACAATCCGGAGCTTGTGAGCCGGAACAACATCGTTCCGGGGTTAATCGCCATCATCATGATGGTCATGGCCGCGCTGCTCACGTCGCTTACCGTGGTGCGGGAACGGGAAACGGGAACCATGGAGCAGCTCATTTCAACGCCGTTGAAGTCCAACGAGCTGATCGTGGGAAAGCTGATCCCCTATTTTGTCCTGGGGTACCTCGACCTGGTGATGGTTTATCTGATGGGGCATTACCTCTTTGAGGTCCCTTTTCGGGGCAGCCTGTTGCTCATGTTCATCGTTTCGGGGCTGTTCCTGGTCGGGGCATTGTCAGTCGGGTTCCTTATCTCCGTGGTTGCTGCCAATCAGTTTCTCGCAACCCAGTTCGCGCTGCTTGGAACATTCTTGCCGTCGTTTCTCCTGTCCGGCTTCGTGTACCCCATATCGAACATGCCGGACCTCTTACAGCTCATAACGTATCTCATTCCGGCCCGTCATTACATAACGATCCTGCGGGGCATCTACCTCAAGGACGCCGGTCTCGAGGCCATAGCATATCCTGCCTGCATGCTGATCATTTTTGGTTTTCTTGTCACTGTCTTGGCCTCCAGGAAATTGAGAAAGAGCATCGCATGAAAGGCTCCGTGAAAGATAATTCCCAAACCCATGGCCCCAATAACGGACCAGCGAAGATCAACTCGGTCATGAACGACAGCCCGCGTATATTGACCGAGACCCTGATGGAACGGATCAGAAAGATTAGACACCTTATCCGCAAAGAATTCATTCAGATCGTACGAAACCGACAGAATTTCCGCCTCCTGGTCATGGCCCCGTTGCTGCAGCTCGTCATCTTCGGTTACGCGAGCCGTTTGGACGTCAAAGACGTGGCAACGGTCGTGGTGGACATGGACAACAGCGCACAGAGCAGAGAGGTGGTGGACGCGTTCTCTCGCTCCGGCTATTTCATCATTAAGAAGATGCTCCCTCGCTATGCGGATGTAGACCCTTACCTGCTCAAGGGAGACGCCAAGATGGCGATCCTGATTCCACCGGATTTTGAACGGAGAATTCAGGGGAATCGTACAGCCCTGGTCGGGGTTCTCATAGACGGAGTGGATACCACAACTGCAGGCACCGTATCGGGGTACGCTCAATCGATTCTGCAGCGCGTTTCCCAGGACATCCTTACGGATCGGACCAACAAGATGCAGGGGAACCTCTATCAGTCCAATACTCCCCGATTGATAGTCCCCGAGGTCAAGGATGCCGGTCGTGCATGGTTCAACCCGAACCTCAACTCCAAGGAATTCTTCGTCCCCGGGGTCATCGTCCTCATCCTGCTCGCGCACACGATTATCCTCACCTCATCGGTAATTGTCCGGGAAAAAGAGATGGGGACCATAGAGCAGCTCATGGTGGCGCCCATCAGCCGCCTGGAGCTCATTGTGGGAAAGGTCCTTCCCTGCTTTGTTATTGAAATGATCACGCTGTCGGTGATCACACCCCTTGCCCTGGAAATTTTCAACATCCCTTTCAGAGGATCGGTAGTCTTTTTCGTGGCCACCACCATGCTCTTCATGCTGACCTCTTCCGCCATAGGAATCACCATTTCCGCGTTCTGCACGACCCAGCAACAGGCGGTTTTGACTTCGTTCATGTTTCTCCAGCCCTCCGTGCTTCTCTCCGGGTACATCTTCCCCATTGAGAACATGCCCGAGATCGTCCAGTACAGCACGTACCTGAACCCCCTCCGGTATTTCATGACCGTGGTTAGAGGTGTGTTCCTCAAGGGCACGGGATGGGACGTCCTCTGGCCCCAACTCGTTCCGATCTTCCTCATGGGCATTTTCTACATGTGGCTCGCAGCGGTGCTCTTCAAACGACGCATGGACTGATTGAAGAGTTTGGTGCCGCTCACTGAGATTCGCCGCACTTTTCGAGTTGAATGCCGATGAGCCTTCGACTACGTTGACGCCGGAGATCGGCTGGCCGCAGCTCCCGTACGAGCGGAAGCCTCCGTTTTTTTTCCCGCAACGCTCTAATATCATTTCGCGGTTCAACAGGTAATTCGGACGGCATGCTACCTCCGCTGCGAACGGCAAGCCTGACTTCGCTTCAGAGACATGCCGTCCGTGTCGTGAGCTCACATTCTTCATTGCGAAAAGGTGTAAGCTCTCCACGATGGCTCGGTTCTGCGAGGGGGGCCTGCCCGAAACCGCGGCAGGCCGGATCGGCTCCTTTGCCGCGGCTCATCAACGAATCCCTCTATCTATAAAGAAAGACCTCTAATATCAGTTAATTATTCGAGAAATATAGAAACAACATTCATTTTTTGTCTTGCGTGACCGTAAAATAAATACTATTAAGATCCATCGTCTCTGCCTCCACCTCCGGCAGCTTGCCCATGAACGGGGCCGAGCGAGCACACCGGAGGGGTACGCAAGGATGAATCACGCAAGTCCCTCGCGAGGACTGAAGAGGTAAGCCGCTATTGCCCTTCGACCTCAACACATCAAGGCATCGCACCGGTCCTGAGGCGACCGGATCTACGGACCGTCCCGGCCTTCCCTGGAACGTTTCCTGGAACGTGGCGGGCAATGTTGTGAACGCGGTATGCCAATGGGGCGTGATTGCGCTGATGGCCAAGCTCGGAAATCCTGCGATGATAGGCCAATATGCCCTTGGGCTGGCCATATCGCTGCCCGTGGTGATGCTCACCAACATGCAATTGAGCACCGTAGAAGCCGTCGATCTTCGCAGCGAGTTCTCCGATGCCGAATACCTGCAGGTTCGATTGATCTCAGCGTCTCTGACTTTCTGTGTCATCGTCGGAATCGCTTCGGTAGCGGGTTACACACGCGAAACGGCTCTCATGATCGTGGCGGTGGGAGCGGGCAAGTGCCTGGATGCCGTGTCGGATATCTTTTACGGCCTGTTCCAGAGAAACGAACGGATGGACGTCACGTCCCGATCTCTCATGGCAAAGGGTACCCTGGGACTCGTCGCGGTGGCGGGATCGGTTGCTCTCGCGGGGAGTGCATTGCTGGGAATTGTGGCCTGGACATGTGCCAAGGGCATGGTGCTTCTCCTCTATGATGCCCCCAAGGGGCGACGGATTTCGGTAGGATTGAAGGCGCTCCCACGATCTCTTTCGAAGAGCGGGAACCGATGGTCCGGACTCCGTTGGACCAAAGTCAGGACGATTGCGCTTGTTGTGGTGGCATTCCCGCTCGGTCTCACCATGATGCTGAATTCCCTGGAGGCAAACATCCCCCGGTACTTCATCGACGGCCACTGCGGAGAGACATCCCTGGGAATCTTCAGCTCCATTGCCTACTTTCTCCAGGCAGGTGAAGTCGTGGCGAGGGCCATGGGTGAAGCCTCAATGCCCAGACTCACCACATACTGGCTCGCAGGAGACTTTCACGGCTTCAGATGGCTTCTTGGAAAGCTGGTAGCCGTAGGTCTCGCCATGGGAGCGGCCGGGGTGCTGGTGGCGCTCCTGAAAGGTCCGGAGTTGGTCGCTCGTCTGTACAAGCCTGAATATGCCGAGAACGCCTCCCTCATAACGTGGGTGATGATTGCAGGTGTCGCCATCTATCCCGCGAGCTTTTTGTCGTTCGGGCTATTTGCCACCCGGTCGTTTACCATTCTTCCATGGGTCTTTTCCGTGGTTGCGCTCATCTCTCTTGCCGGTTCCGCTCTGCTGATCCCCCGTTACGGTCTCGTGGGGGCGGCGTGGGTACTCGGCGTGGTGGGGATTGGGAGATGCGCGGCAGCAGTACTGATTCTCTCCTTGAAGCGTTGGGGAAACGGGAGTGCCCGTGACAGGGTGACTCTTTCTACGGCCTTGACCGGCCTCGGTGTCGTGGAGAAGGAGGGACAATGTCACTGAGCACGCTGTTGTTTGGTGCCTGCACTCCGCAGTTTGCCGGGCAGGTCGATCGGGCCGGCCCCGCGGCCTCCGCCGCGGACCGAAGTGCGCGAGCCGCCGAGATCTGCCTTTTGATCTACTGTCTGCTGGTCCCCGTGGGGAGACCGATGGCTCTTGAAGCCATGGGAATCCACCTCCGCCTCGGGGTGCTCGATCTGCTCACCGTGCCGGCGGTGATCGTTCTCCTGGTTCGGTTCAAGGCTCTCAGAATTGACTGGCCGGTTGCGTTTCTCGTGAGTTATGGTTTTGCGGCGGTCATCTCAACTCTCTTCACCACCAGCCCTGAGCTCCGCGGCCCGACCCTTCTCCGTGCAGTGCGTCTATGCGCTATTTTGCTTCCGTTTCTTCTGGCCGCGACCCTGAGCTTTGATGAAAAACGTCTCGACCGTCTCATGAAGATGTTCCTCATCGGTGGGGGAATATCCCTGGCCGCAGGCCTGATCGTGTGGGCTTTCCACAAGCGCCTCGGCGTCGACCTCTATGTAGCGACGGTGCTGACCGAAAATAATAAGTTCGAGATAGCTCGTGCTTCGGGTGTCTTCGGGGACTATATCGCCTACGGCCATCTTGCTGCGCTTTGGTTCATGATGGCGCTCTTCGGAATCGCCCGGCTCTCGGGGATCAGGCAATGGGCCGCGTCCACAGGGGCGCTCGCGTTGACCGCATCCGCTCTGGTGGCATCCCTATCCAGGGGCGCGCTTCTCTACCTGGCAGTGGCCGTTCCTGCTCTTCTCCTTGCTCCATGGCCTCAAGAATGGAAGAAGCTGCTTCGAAGGGCTATTATTACGATTATCTGTTCCTCCGCTGTGCTCGTTGTCATAGCACTCCTTTGGCTCCCCGGACCTCTTGAAAAGGGTCTTCAGATTCTCCATATGAGGGTGGATACGGTTGGAATATCGGCTGCTTTCAGCGGCCGGTGGGATGTGGCGACCTCGAACCGGCTGAGCAACTGGGCAGAATATGCCAAACTGATCGGAGACAATCCCGTCACGGGAATCGGGTACAAGACTCTCTTCGTAGGAAAGGGCATCCCACCGGACAACACCTATTTGGGCACACTGGTAGAAACGGGGATTGTCGGACTTGCCGCTCTGTTGGGTTTTCTGGTCTCAATGCTGCGAGGACTGATCGTGGGGTCCCGGTCGTACCCGCCGGCCTTATTGGTTCTCGCCTTGTGGATCGGATGCATTGTTGAGGGCGTCACCAACGATTTCCTGACCTTTTGGGGTACCACTCCGGCGCTGATGGCCATGACGGGAGCAGTCATTACTGCGTGCCGGAAGGATATAGAGGCCCATTTACCTGTGGGCGTTGCGGAAAACAAGGGCTCATCATGAAGATACTCGAGATCATCGCGGACGGCAGGCCGGGCGGAGGTACCACTCACGTGTTGTCCCTCATGCGCCATTTGGTCACACACGGGAACGATGTCTACTTCATAACCCAGCAAGATTCTTACGCGTTGAAGAGGGCAAGGGAACTTGAGGTACAGGCCCGGGGACTCGACTTCTTCTTTTCCTGCCTCGATCTCCGTGTGCCTTGGAAGATCGGCCGTCTCGTTGAACGCGTGCAACCGGAAGTTGTCCACGTCCATGGATCCCGCGCGGGCTTCTTCTTCAGTCTCGCTTCTTCGAAGTATTCCGGACCCGCGGTGTACACGGTACATGGCTATCACTTTCCCCACAAGCTTCCGGGCATTCGGAGCCTCGCGTTGATGGCCGAAAGACAAACGGTCAGGAACGTAAACGCGCTTGTGTTCGTCTCCGAATACGACCGTCGTCTCTCGGACCGGTATCGCCTGTCCCCCGTGCATGGGCGCAAGTTGGTTGTTTACAACGGGATAGAGGATATTTCTCTCAATGCGAGGAGAGGAACTGATCTTCGATGCGTGGGATTCCTCGGGAGAATGGAGTACCAAAAGGATCCACTCCTTTTCGTGGACACCATCCGAATGTTGGTAGGAAAAGGATACCGTGCGAAAATGATAGGAGGAGGATCCCTGGAGAGTGAGGTCCGCGACCTGCTTGTGCGCTATGGGATCGACAATCATGTACGGATGCTCGGCCATCTCGGGCGGGAAGACGCCCTCAGAGAGATTGCCGAGGTCGGATCGATTCTCTTTACGTCGAGATGGGAGGGCATGCCGATCGCGGTAATGGAAGCGATGAGCATGCGGATTCCGGTTGTGGCGCCCTCCGTGGGAGGAATCCCCGAGATTATTGATGACGGAGTCTCCGGCATCCTTGTCAAAGACCGCGATCCACGGCAATTCGCTGAAGCGGTCGAGCGAGTAACAACGAATCCTCGTTTTCGAGAGCGGATCGTCGAGGCCGCTTACCGGGACGTGAAAGAGAGGTTCCACCATCCGGGGACCGCTCAAAGATACCTGGAAATTTACTACGGTCTCGTTCACGGTCGCAGAAGTGGAGTGAGAGTATCTGAAGGCAGACCCGCAGTCGAAAGAGCCATACCTATTCCCGCTCTTTCACGGGAGCCCAACCCTCGTCCCTTGGGAGATCGAGTAAGTGAACGGCCGGCCCGGAGTCACCTTTCAGAAACCAAAGCCCTCGGTCACCTGACGCGAAGGGAGAGGCTCTAGCGAAGATTACCGACCGAATTGGGCCAACCACTCGTTGAAAACGAGGAGCAGCCAGATCCGGTGAGCGTTGTCCGCGCGGCCCTCCTGGTGGTCTTTCCAGAGCTCCGTCACGAAACCTCTGTCGAACATGTCGTGCCCGGGGCTAGAGAGCCGTTCTTCCGCCCACGACCTCAGTTTCCCTTTGAACCACTCGCCCAGGGGGACTTGGAATCCATACTTGGAGCGTTTCAGTATGGGGTCCGGAACATGCCCTCGTGCCGCATCGCGAAGTATACGCTTTGTTGTCCGGCCCTGAATTTTGAAGCCCAGCGGCAGCCTGCACGCGAATTCGACCACCCGATAATCGAGGAGTGGACTCCTGACTTCCAGGGCGTGGGCCATGCTCATGCGATCGACCTTGGTGAGGATATCCTCAACCATGTAAGTTTGCACGTCCGTGAACATCATACGGGACACCGGGTCCAGGTCCATCCATTGTCGGGCCGCGGATAGAACGGGGTCATTGTCCGCATCGTAGCTCGCCCCCGTAAGGCTCGCCACCTGAGCGTGGGAAAATGTTCTGGGCACGACCGCCAGGGGATTCTCCCCGACTCGCGAGGCCGCCTGCACGAACAGCTTGAGCTTCTTGGTAAGACTGGTCCCGTAATAGTCCGTAGTGGCCGGCAGTCTTTCGATAAAAGGCCTTATCACGCGCTCCCGAAACGCAGAGGGGAGAAGGTCGTAGAGCAATTGAAAACGTCTTGCCACGTAACGTTCGTACCCTCCAAAGAGCTCGTCCCCTCCGTCGCCCGAAAGGGCCACGGTGACGTGCTGTCTCGTGTGACGGCTCAAATGCCAGGTGGGAATTGCCGAGGAATCGCCGAAAGGCTCCCCGAAGTGGCGCACCATGAGCGGGAAAAGGGTTTCGATGTCGTACTCCACGGGATACTCGCGGTGGTCCGTTCCCAGGAAAGACGCGGCCATGGCGGACCACGCGGATTCATCGTGCGACGTGCCCGGAAAAGAAATACTGAACGTCTTGACCTTTTCCGAAACGCCCGGGCGCATCAGTGACGTGACGAGGGTTGAGTCCAGGCCTCCGCTCAGAAACGAGCCCAGAGGAACGTCTGAAACGAGACGTATCCGCACGGCATCTGTAAGAAGCTCTTCCAGACGAGCGGTCTGCTCGGCGTAATTCAAGGAATCTTCAGGTTCCGGCGGCTTCCAGTAGGTTCGAATTCTCAACCCCCCCCGATCGAGCACGGCGGCACTCGCCGGCGGCAACTTGTGGACCCCTTCGAAAATCGTGTGAGTACCGGGGATGAAGTCGTAGAGAAAGTACTCGAACAGTGCCTGTCCCGAGAGCTTGCGAGGTGTCGTCTCGTCCTGGATGAGAGATGCAAGCTCTGAGGAAAAACTCAGTCGTCCCCCTCTCCAACAATAGTAGAGCGGCTTCTTTCCCACACGGTCCCTGGCAAGGAACAGCCGTTGTTCTCGCTCATCCCAGACTGCCAGGCTGAACATTCCGTTGAGCTTCGCCGGCATGGCCTCGCCTTCTTCGAGGTAGAGCTCCAGGAGGACCTCCGTGTCCGAGCGGGTCCTGAACCGGTGGCCTCGGCTCTCCAGAGCGGCTCTGAGCTCCATGAAGTTGTAGATCTCGCCGTTGAACACGAGAGCCGTAAGTCCATCCTCGGACAGCATGGGCTGATTGGCGGAGTCCGAGAGATCCAGAATGGAAAGGCGGCGATGACCGAGGACACACGATCCGAACGAACAGGTTCCGCCCGCGTCCGGACCCCGGTGCTTGAGACTCAACGCCATTGCCTCGACAACAGCGGTGCGAGGTTCCTCTTCAAAATTTACTGTTCCACAAATTCCGCACATGGGGAGGATTTCTCCGGATTCGATACCCGTTCAAAGAGTGACGGCCTCCGCTGAAGGGGTTCGGATCGGTTCGAGCATCAGTCAACAGGTGACACGGACGGTATGTCTCTTCCGCTGCGAACGGCACGACCTGAGTTCGCTTCAGAGACATGTCGTCCGTGTCGTGAAATCACATTCTTAATTGCGAGCTCGTATAGAACAAGCTCGCGTGAGAGATCTCACGACGTTCCGGGCCCTCTCGCTTGAGCTGTGTCTCTCCATCTCGCTCAGGTGCCGTCACCATGGGGATGACCGCTTTGCCTCACGGAGCCTTCGTCGTGCGTTGCCGCGAGCAGGTGCGGCTTCGATTCCCAGGGCTCCGCTTGGATGGTATCGTTTGTTCATTTTATTACGTGCTGCTTGACATTTAATCTGTTTTATGAAAGTAACTTCTCGTAGCGGACCATAAGGTGCTGCCGCTGCAAGGCCTGATTCGTCCACCGTAAGGAGCTCAATCATGGTCCAGGTAAGATGCCCCGAATGTGGATATCTCCAGACCCTGTCCGAAGAAAGATTTTTAACCATATCTGAAGATTTTCTCAACTGTCCGCATTGCCATGCGCGTGTTCCCAAAGAATGGGGCCCTGCTCAGGGTGAAGCCGTTCCCGATGAGATTCGCCATAAGATGCTCGCGTTCTCTCGCCGAATTCTCAACAGCGGAGAAGTGGTGCGAGAAGTAGTCTATGCCCTGGAGGCTTTGGTACGCCACCACGGTCCCACGGAAGAGAGCAACAAGGCGCTTGGTGTAGGTTACGCCGCACTAGGAGAGACGAAGAAGGCGGAGGAGTTTCTCGGGGAGGCTCGAAAAGAGATCCCGGGGGACGCGGAAGTGTTGCACACTCTCCTGGGTGTCCTCGTTGCATCGGGGAAATTCGAGGATGCCGTGGAGGTGGGGCTCGCTCTCATCGAGCTCCTGGGAGAACGCGTCGAGGACGAGGATGTGGCCAGACTGGCAACAGTCCTGCTCCGTCTGGAGAGGACCGACGACGCCAAAGCCCTCATGGACTCTTACCCGAGCCTCAATGCGCGCAACCCGCTGGTGAAGCAGGCTCGACGCGAGCTGAATCGCCGCAGGGGCAAAACATTGGGTGCCATGTTCCGGGAAAACAATCCCTTCCAGCGCTGGTTCGGCCGCGGTCGCAAGGCCCAAGAGCGGTCCCTGACCCGGAGGCTTGAAAGTGAGCCGAGGCCTCGCCGCAAGGCTGCCTCCTCACAATCCGGTGAAGCCGCCGGCACCCCTGAGAAAAGAGTGAAGGACAAGGAGACACGATCCTCCGAAGCCATGGCGACATTTCCGTCGATCATGGAATACTGGATCTATGCTCCCGACACGGCGGTTCCGGAATGGGAGGACGTGAGGAAGAACCTGGCGCAGCACTACGTGAGGAAATCCGAACGGGAGAGGACGTTCACGTTCCTCGAATCGGTGATTACCTCAAACGCGTTGACCATTGATTACATCCTCCGTGAAGAAGCGACAGAGCTGTTCGATTATCCCGATGAGCTCATCCCCCACAATTCGAGGGAGCTCTCCCGTGAGGACCTCGAAACCCTCATGAAGGCGAAAATGATCGTGCGGGCCCGCCTTTCACAGAACACGCTCACCGGCCGTGAGTCGATCGTCTTCATGGTTCGATTTGTGGAGGCCTTGCGGAGTCTGAACAATGGGGTTGTGCAGGATGCGGTCTCGCACACGCTCTGGGGAACGGAACAGTGGAAACGAGGCGTGGAGAATCCCAGGAAGAACATCATGGAGCGGCAGCTTCAGTGGGAGATTCTCGACGAGGGGGGCCGGGTCTGGATTCACACCCATGGTATGCTCAAGTTCGGTCTGCCCGACCTTGAAATGGACGGCTTTCCCGCCGAGGCGGCCGGTACGGGCCGCAAGCTGACGATCATGGCGGCCGAACGGTTGGTACAGCAGCGCGGCCGGGGATTGAGCCTCGGGTGCCCCATTGTCCTTCCGGGAACGCCTTTCGCTTTTGCGGCCGAAGTCCATCCCCGAGACGAGGAAGGGCATTTTCCTGCAGGAAGTCTGGCCATCCTCCCCCATGTGGCCGGTCATGACCCCAAAGGCGCTGATGCGATTTCCGAAATTCTGGAAGTGCTGCGGTCGCCGGAAAGCTCCAGATCGGCTGCGGGAGAGCAGTCCATAACGCAAGCGGAAGAGCCCCCCGAAGCGGCACCTGTGGAGAACCGGGATCTGGAGACAGGAGTAGTTGAATTTACCGAGCACGAGGCCTTCACAGAGGAGCCCGCCGCAGAGACGCTGCTGCCGGATACGGAGACGGACGCGCTCCGTGCCAGGCTCCTGGATGCCCATGAAAAGGCCTTGAAGGAACTGAAGGCCTTCAGGAAGAGTTTTCAGAGAGGCAAGAGAGCCGACGACGACATTCACGCGGTAAAAGTTGGATTTCCAGCCCAAAACGGGTCCTACGAGTGGATGTGGGTCTCGTTGGATGCGTGGAGGGGTAAGTCCATAGTCGGGTTTCTGGAAAACGTTCCCGAGCTTCGCACAGATCTCGAAAAAGGGATGAGGGTGCAGATCACCGAAGGCGAAATATTTGACTGGGTGATCAGCCGGGAAGGCGAAGTCCTCAACGGCGCGTACACCGAAAACGTGCTCACCGGCTAAGCCCACGCGTCGTTTGGGACCGCGGGGAGTGCGAGGAGCACGTTCTCTTCACGATTCCCGGAAGTTCTATGGCACGCGTTCTCGATACGCGCTAGTATACATTGTCGGGAAGTCTGACCGAATTCATAGGGAGGCTGTTGTTGCCCGGCTCGAAGACCCCGAATCCACTCCCCTCCTTCGATGAAGGGGACGCTGCAGATGCGGACCTTGAACCGGCGCACCGGCCTCGGTAGGCATCACCGAAAGTTGCTCCACGTGAGCAGGATTCAATCGATCGAGCCTCTACCTAAGGAAAGACAAGTTGGCGCCTCGCAAGATTAAGGCCAGAGAATTCGTCAAGGACATTCGCTCCGGAATGGACGATCCTACCCTGATGAATAAGTACCAGCTTACCCCGCAAAAACTGGAAGAAGTGCTGGAAAAGCTGATTCAAGCGGATTTCATCACCGTCCTGGAGCTTCACGAGCGCGCAAGGCTGAGCGACACCCAGGTTACCAAAGCTTTCGTAGAGGCACAAAGAGCCATAGACGAGTTGGACTGATTTCGAAACGGATCGGCGTTCCCCCCGAGGTTGTGCCCGGAGGAATGTGGACGCCGCCGATTACGTTGGATTCGGCGCTGCGGCTTCATGCAGCAGGACCCGGACCTTCCCTCTCCCGATTGAGTCCCCAATCACCTCGTTCTTATTCATCGCGAGACCAGACCACTCCCGCCTTTTCCAGGCCCGCAATCTTTTCCGATCCGTAGCCCAGCTCTTGGAGCACCTCCCGGGAATGCTCTCCGAAGCGGTAGGCCGATCTCCTGATGCTGCCGGGTGTCTCCGAGAGCTTCGGCGCGATGCCCGGTTCCGGAATCCCGTCAGGGGTAAGGTGAACCATTCCTCGTGCCTTGAAGTGGGGATGTTCGGGGAGTTGTCCTACTCGGGAGACCGGCGCAATACAATCGTCGGGTTCGTTAAGAAGAGCCGTCCACTCCGCCAAATCCTTGGAGAGGAACAATCGTTCGAAATGCTCGACCATCCCGGCCCTTGCCTGCTTGTCGTACTGGAGGGGACCGTATTCAGGGCAACCGAGCTTCTTGCATAGACTTTCCCAAAGGTGGGGCTCAAGGGGACCGACCGACAGGAGCTCTCCGTCTTTCGTTCGATAGACTTTGTAACAGGCAAACCATTCCTGGGAGTCGTTCGTCACTCGACCGGGAAAGACCCGACCCAAAAAAGTGAAGGAGAGCGGCACTGCCAGGAGAGAAATCAGCCCG
Source organism: Desulfomonilaceae bacterium (assembly GCA_041741735.1). Lineage (GTDB taxonomy): Bacteria > Desulfobacterota > Desulfomonilia > Desulfomonilales > Desulfomonilaceae > JBGSJS01. Next base: position 57,273 of record JBGSJS010000052.1, read on the forward strand.
TCGGTCATTGCCGTGTCGATGTACTGTCCTTTACCGGTCTTCTCCCTGGAGGCAAGGGCCATGAGGATTCCGAGGGCCGCGTAGAGACTCCCGGATAGGTCGGCCATTTGGAAATTGGGCATGATGGGGAACCCGTTCTCGTCCCGGGCCAGGTCCAGCAAACCCGCTGTTGCCATGTAATTGAGATCGTGTCCTGCTTGATGTGTCAAGGGCCCGCTTTGCCCGTACCCGGTGAGCGAGCAATAGACGATCCTGGGATTGACGCGGTTTACTGCCTCGTACCCCGCTCCGAGGCGATCCGCAACTCCGGGACGAAACCCTTCCACGATCACGTCCGCAGTCTTGACGAGCTCGAAGAAGATTTCCTTACCCTCGTCGTGTTTGAGATCCAGGGCTATATGTCTTTTGTTTCTGCGGACCATGGGCACGTTTCCCAGCACCGGATCGATGCGGAATCGCGGGGCTTCCACTACCACCACCTCGGCACCGTGATCCGCAAGAATCGCCGTGCAGAACGGTCCCGGCAAGAGTCTGCTCAGGTCCACTACTTTCAATCCGTCGAGAGCCGGCATTGTCTCCTCCTGTCTGACGGATAGTGCCATCCTCGATGGAGGCGGTCAAGACGTCCGGCACGTTGACGTATTGTCGCGAAGCCCGGATTGTGGCATGCTCCCGGTGAGGGACGAGGGCCATGATCGACAAGAAAATTGAGAGCTTCATCGTCGGGCGGGCACCGCTGCTCTATCTCATCACCGAGGAAGAGGAGCGTGTGGAGCGAATCGTTTCCGCCGCGGTCAAGAGAGTCAAAGAAGGACCGTATCGGATTTTCACGTGGTCGTGCATGACGGGCCTGACCACCGGCGATGAGGTGGTGGATTCCTCCACCGACCCTCTGGACGGTTTGACCGGTTTTCTCCAGGTCCCGGAGCCCGCCGTTATGGTCTTCAAGGATCTCCACCTCTTCTTGAAAGATCGACCCCAGCTCATCAGGCAGATCAAGGAGTGCGCCAGATCCTTGCGCTTCCGGAAGAAGAAGATCTTCTTCGTGTGCCCCCAACTGCTACTACCGGACGAGCTCTTTCCCCTCTTTCGGGTAGAGGACGTTCCTCTGCCGGGATACGACGAGCTTTCCCGACTTCTCGATTTGTGCGTCAACCAGAGCGGCCACAAAGACACGCTCCAGACGTCGCTCACTCCGGACCTTCGCGACAAGATGGTACGGTCCGCAATGGGCTTCACCACGGCGCAGGCCGCGGACGCCTATCACGAGTCGTTCATGAACAGCGGCACCATCACCGGAAAGTCCGTGGACGTAGTGGTGGCCCAAAAGGAAGCCCTTGTCAGACGGAGCGGCGTGTTGGAGTTCGTCAATGCATCCGCAGGCTCCTGGGAGATCGGTGGGCTCTCCAATCTGAAGAAATGGCTGAAGGAAAGAGGAGGGGCTTTTTCGTCCAGTGCGGCAAAACGCGGGCTGACCCCGAAAGGCATTCTGGTCATGGGGGTGAGCGGCTGCGGTAAGAGCCTTTGCATTAAAGCCATTGCAGCGTATTGGAAGCTCCCGCTTCTCCGACTGGACATGGGAAGAATATATGACGGCCTCGCCGGCCTGCCCGAAGAAGCAATGCGCAAGGCCATCAAGACATCCGAGGCCATGGCCCCCTGCGTGCTCTGGATCGACGAAATCGAGGCCGGAATCGCCAACCAGCAGCAGAAGGCCGGAGGAGGGAAGGAAGCCCGCGTGCTGGCGTTGTTTCTCACGTGGATGCAGGAAAAGACTGCCCCGGTCTTCGTAGGCGCCACCGCGAACGAAGTGGAAGTTCTCCCCCCGGAAATCCTCCGCAAGGGAAGATTCGACGAGCTTTTCTACATGGGATTGCCAAATACCGAGGAGCGAAAGCAGATCCTCACCATTCATCTGCGCAAGCGCCGTCTGGACCCCGCGCGTTTCGACCTGGATTATCTCGCATCATCCACCGACGCGCTCAACGGCGCGGAAATAGAACAAGGGGTAATATCGGCTATTTATGAAAGCAGCGCGGGCAAGACGGAAGTCACCGAGCACATCCTGGCCAATTGTCTCAGGAATATTGTACCGCTCTCCCGCACCATGCGTGAGCGTATCCAGAAGATCGAAGCATGGGCGAGAGACCGGGCAATGAAGGCGTCATTGGAAACGATTTGACCGCAAACCGTTTCGTTATCCGGGACCACCCTATCGAACGGCTCCATGCTCGACCAGGAGCTCCTTCAAATGGCTTGAGGATTTGTCTTTGACAAGGCTCAGAGGAGTCCGTCCGTAGGCATCCTTGGCGTTGACATCCGCGCCTCCGGAGAGGAGAAGCTCCACCACATCCCCCCGTCCACCGAAACAAGCCGCCATGAGTGCCGAATAGTCTTCCAGATCTTTGGTGTTGGCATCCGCTCCCCGATCCAGGAGAAAGCCCACAATCTCGGGGAAACCGCGCCCGGCAGCGACCATCAAGGCCGTCCAGCCGTCGTCGCTCGGAGTGTTGACGTCGGCCCCTTTGTCAACGAGCAATCGTACCACTTCCAGGTGTCCGCCTGCCGCTGCAACAATCAAAGGGTTCTCTCCCGATTCCGGATCTCTCGCTCCGGGATCGGCTCCGTTGGCCAGAAGCCGATCCACTTCGTCGAAAAAGCCCACACGGGCCGCATCGATTAATGAAGACTTGGCTCCGCCGGTTTCAAGCATTTCCACGATCTTCTTGTGGCCCCAAAAAGAAGCCCACATCAAAGCGGTGTATCCGTCAGGGTCCTTTGCAATGGGATCGGCCTTCTTGTCCAGAAGCAATTTCACGACCTGCTCGTGGCCGTTGAACGCCGCCCGCATGAGGGGAGTCGAACCGGATTCGCTTTTGAGATTCGCGTCTGCGCCGGCGTTCAAGAGCAAGCTCACCATCTCGGTTTGCCCGTTCTCAGACGCGGCGAGCAAGGCTGTTCGCCCCTTGTCGTCCGTAGCGTTAACCGGTGCTCGCCCTTCGAGCAAGATGCGCACCTTTTTGAGGTCACCGCTTCCCGCTGCGTCCACCAGAGCCTTGTGCACCACACGGGCATCGGTTATTCGAGCAGTCCCGACAATCGCTGCGAGCATTGCCAAAACAATCAAGCCTTTTGTCGCTCTTTTCATCAAGTCTCCATGCTTCCCCATGGTATTGCTCCCCCGAGACATCTCCCTCCAAATTGTTCACATTGTGCATCAAAAGGTCAAGAAATGCAACACCATGAGATCGCGGACAGTTCGGACGGTCCCGCCGAGCCCCGTTTCGGGCAACCTCCGGAGAAGACAAGAAACCACAGATTACGCCGATTGACGCAGATTTAAAAGGCAGGACAACGTACGGAATCATCGATCCGTCGATGGAGATTCATCAATAACCTGGCCGGCCGGCAAAGCTCCTCGTAGACTTGATTTGCCCTTGTCTTTCCATCTGCGAGCATCTGTGCCATCTGCGGAAAAAAGCTCTTGAAAGAAGGAGAGATAATCCAGAGATTGCGCAGATTGACGCCGATTGAAGAGCCGGAAACGGTGTGAGCGGTATTAGGTGCCGAGAAAATTCTTGTAGACATCCGTTATCTTCGGTTCGTCTCCAAGTAATTTGTCTTTTCATCTGCGGACATCTGCGTCATCTGCGGATGAATCCGCATCTTTTCCAGGTTAGATAGAGTTGTTGTTAGTAAGAAGGGTTCGTGAGCTTTCCGCAGAAAGCCACAATGAATTCAGGTTAGGCGGGTGTCACCGGGGGGCTCCCGTTACCTATGGCAACGGTGCCCCCCTTTTGCTTTACCTGTCGAAAGGGAGGTCTGGAGTGTGGTGCTTCGCTGCTATTCCTTGGCCCCGTGTTTGAGGAGGATCTCTTTGACCTTCTTGGAGCCCGGTCCTTCCAATATGCCGACGTCCTCAAGAGCCGAGCTGCCACTCTCGTTCTTGGCATTGACGTCCGCACCCTTTTCCAGGAGGAGCTGCAATACTTCCGGGTGCCTCAGAAAAGTAGCCGCCATGACCGCAGTGGTGCCGGTGCCGTCTTTGATGTTTACGTCTGCACCTTTGGCGATCAGTAACGCTACCACATCCTTTCTCCCGGCAGCGGATGCTCCTATGAGCACGGGCTCGCCATCATTGTCACGGGCAGCGATCTCCGCTCCATTGGCAAGCAGCAATTCCACCACCTCGACGGGAGCCAGGCCCGAGGCCCACATGAGGGCTGTCTTTCCCTCTTTGTCCTTGGCTTTGACATCCGCGCCCCCTTTAAGCAGGGCAGAGACCTCTTCGGTGCTTCCCTTGATGGATGCCTTCATCAGGGGGGTCAGGTCTTTGCGATCGAGAAGGGCCTTGAGATCGGCTCCCTTGCTCTTCAGGAATTTCACCGAATCGGGCCTGCCCGCAAAGTAGGCGTGCACCAAGGCTGTGTTGCCGCCCTTGTCCTCGGCTTTCACATCCGCGCCCTTTTCCAGGAGCAGCTTCAATACGTCCAAATGTCCCATGGCCGCGGCACTCATGAGCGCGGTTATTCCCGGCTCGCTTTTCAAATTTACGTCCGCCCCTTTGTCCAAGAGCATGCCGATGGCTTCTTTTCTGCCCAACATTGAAGCCCAGATCATCACGGTATTCCCGTCTTGGAATCGTGAATTGACATCCGCTCCGGACTCGAGCAACTTTTTCAATCCGGCCAGGTCGTTTCTCGCGACGAGGTCCATCATCGCCAGGCCGGCATCAGGGGGGGGCGTGCACAGCGCACTCGAAACGGAAATGAGCAAAAAGGCAGCCGCAATGACCCCTGCGAAAGCTCTCAGGGTGCGGTTTCTCAGTTTGGTCATCACAGATCTCCTTTTGAGGTCCGACTTCTCTATCTATTCGGTCGGGATAATGTACTACCCTGGGCTTCTCTTCAAGATCATTCCCGTACAAAAGAAAAGCATTCATGCACCCGGTCGGAGTATGGTCGGTCGCTGAATCGAGCACAGTAGTATCTATGGGCTGTCTTCAGTCTCATACCATTTCGCGGTTCAACAGGATAGCGAAGTCACATTCTTGATGGCGAAATGGTATCAGGGGCGGGGTGCTCTTCAAGCTCTATTACCAGGACCCGTCGTGTGGCAGGTTCTATCGCTGCGGCTCGGCTTCGTCGAATGCCCGGAACCAAGAGTATTTCATCCCCCGAGAGCACCAGAGGAAAGGTTTTTCGCGATCTCGCGGGAATTTTCGCGTCAATGAGGATCTCTTTTATTTTGCGACTTCCCTGCATGCCCCACGGCCGGATGCGATCACCGGGCAGCGGGCCCCTAATTCTCAAAGGAAAGGTTACTCGGTCCGCGTCGAACCACTCGACGGTCGGCTCTTCGGGGGGTGCCGACGGGCTGTCGAGGTCAATGAGTCCGAACACCAGAGTCATGCCGGCCTCAACGATCTCCACCGTTCCCGGACCGCTGAGCGAAATGTCGATAGGGTTGGATACGTCCCCCTGGGCCGTGCGGACAATCCTGAGCTTGTCGTACTCCCGCAGCAACAGGATGTGATCGGGCATGCAAGCCCGTGCCGAAGGGTTGGCGTTCCGGATCAGTTTGAGTGCGGCTTGTATGTGGATCCTGCCCCAGCGAGTCTCGGGACCCGAGAGCTCGTAAAGTGCGGAAAGAACCACCCGTGAAGCCAAAGCAGGCGGAGCATCGCGCAAAGCGGCAATATCGAGGATAACCTCGTCTCCTTCACGGGAAATCGATTGTGTGGCAAGCTGTGCCGAGAGATCGTCAAGGAGCTCTTCCTCCTGCCGGATTAATTCCACCGTACGGCCGACGGTGCTCCGGAACCCGGGAAATCGTTCCAAGATGACGGGGATCAATCGATTCCTGATGAAATTACGGTCCGTTCGGACGTCAAGGTTGGTTTCGTCAACCCTATACTCGATGTCGTGTCGTTTCACGTAGTCGAGGATTTCCTCCCTCGTGAGACGGGCCAGCGGTCGTATGATCCTCTGGCGGACCGGAGGAATGCCCCCCAGCCCCTGCACGGAGGAGCCGCGAAAAATCCTGAGCAAGAATGTCTCCACCTGATCGTCCGCATGGTGTGCGGTGGCTATTACAGCAGCCCCCAACGAGGCCCGAACTTCTTCGAAAAAGGCGTACCGCGCCCAGCGGCCAGCTTCTTCGATGCTGACCCCTTGAAATTTCGCAAGCCGTCCCACGTCCTCCTTTTTCATCCTGATGGGAATGCCCAGGCGCTTCGCCAGGCCCTCGGCGCATGCCGCGTCGAGGTGGGATTCAGGGCGCAGGCCGTGATCCAGATGCGCTGCGGCAATCCAAAAATCCCCTTCAATGGCGAGATTTTGCAGCACGTGGGCCAAAGCTGCCGAATCCGGCCCCCCGGACAAACCCACGACAACTCCGGACCCTCTCTCTATCATCCGGTGGTCCGCTGTGGTCTTGCGAACGGTGTCCAACAGATCTCTCATGTGCCGGAAATCTTTCATCTCCCAACTCTACCAGAATATTGAGTCTTGCGGTCGTATGCTCGATCCCCTCCTTGATCTCTTTGCGGTTCCATTCTAGACTTGGTAAGGGCAATCCGAATGAGGGGTTTTTTCTACCGAGGGAGGCAGAGCCATGTTGCCGAAAAAGATCCTTTTTTGTACCGATTTCTCGGAAAATTCACTGCCGGCGCGAAAACTTGCCATTGAATACGCCAAAGTTTTTGATGCCGAGCTGGACATCCTGCACATCATTAACTCCTCCCAGTTGGGGTATCCTTCCATGGATGAAGGAATCCCAGTTGACATCAGATCGGTGCTTGACGGCATTCAGGAATCCGTGGATAAGGCTCTTGACTTGATCGCAACAGAATGTCGTGCCTCCCTGAGCTCGGTGAGAGTCTGTTCGAGGATTGGTAGGCCGGCCTCGGAGATCGTCCGTTTCGCCGACGAGCATACAGCCGGTTTGATCGTCATGGGGACCCATGGATGGACCGGGTTCAAGCACCTCATCATGGGAAGTACCGCGGAGAACGTTCTCCGGACCGCCAATTGCCCCGTGCTCACGGTAAGGTCGCCGAAAGGCACGGAATAACCGAGACACCGACTCGCGGCAAAGGTCCGACGATTCCGAGGCCCGAATTTATCTTTTTTCGAAATGTGGCCCCGGAAGGCAATCAATTGCAACATGACGCCGAATGGTCGCAAATAGTCACCTCGAGCGAAAGCCGGGGTCCGGAGTGTTCGGAAGAGCCTGGATTCCTCCCTTCGCAGGAATGACTTTCGGTATTTTTGTCTTATAAACAGGCAGGTCGGGACAAGCGCAACCAGTGAAGTCCGCGCCCGAACCTGTAGAATCAATCGCTAAAGGTCTCTCACAGGCCTTCGGCGAGATTCTTCGGCAATCCGAACAGACGAATAGCGTTCACCGCGGTGGCTCGGGCAACTTCCGCGAGCTCGACTCCTCTCACTTCGGCGACTTTCCGAGCGGTATGGACAATATACGCGGGCTCGTTGTCCTTACCTCTCAGGGGTTCGGGAGACAGGAACGGACAGTCCGTCTCCAAGAGGAGGCGGTCTTCCGGAACGGTGCCGACGATGGAGCGCAGCCGGTCGTTCTTCTTGTACGTGACCGTTCCCGGCACCGAAATGTGAAATCCGAGATCCAATGCCCGTCGAGCATCCTCTTCATTCCCCGAAAAGCAGTGGATCACCCCTCCCGCGGGGAACGGTGCGGCCTTTTCGAGCATGTCCAAGCCGTCGGGATAGGCGTCTCTCAGGTGTATTACCACCGGTTTGGAGAGCCTCTTGCCGATGGTCAATTGATCGGCAAAGGTGGCCTTCTGCAGATCATGGGGAGACCGGTTGCGGAAGAAATCGAGTCCGATCTCGCCGTACGCCACCGCCTTGGGGTGCCCGGCGTATTCCTGCATCTTAACCAGCCCGTCGTCGGTGACGTCTTTGGCATTGTGGGGATGAAATCCGACGCTCAAGTAGACGCATTCTATACGGTCGGCAATTTCTACGGCAATTCGGACATCCTCAAGATCTATTCCGACGGTGACGACGGCGACCACACCGGCGCGGCGGGCTCGGTCAACAGCGGCCTCAGGGTCTTGGACCAAGGGGTCCAACTCCAGGTGGGCGTGAGAGTCAATGAGAACCGGAAGCCGGCTGCTTCCGTCTTGGCTAATACTGCTCATACAATGCTCCGACAGAGAGAATCTCGTGTTTCCGGCATAGGATTTCGGGGAGGGGAGCAAGGCCTCGGCACGATCCGAGAAATCCGTTTCTTTCTCCCGCTCTCTTTCAGACGATTTACTATAACAGTCATGAGCGGAAGGCACAACGAGGGCGGGCCGGCTGTTGTGAGGGCTACGGCGTCTTCTCGAGCTTTATGGCACACCCGATACCGGAGCGCGAGCGACCGGATACAGGCTCCGGTATGAGCGAAACGCGCAGCCTCATTTTTCCGCAACTTTCAAAGCGCTCCACTATGATATCATGAGCTCGAATATTCGCAGACCTCCTGGGGAATGAGCTTGTCGGGAATTAGGAACGGGTGAAACGGCCGGGGGAAGGCATGAGATACCGCAACGCGCTCTTCATCGTATTCGAGGGCATAGACGGATCGGGAAAATCCACGCAAGCGCGATTGCTTGCGGATCGTTTCAAAAAGGAAGGTATTGAGGCGGTTCTTACGGCTGAGCCCTCCGACGGCCCCATAGGACGAACCATCAGGGCTCTCGCAAGTCGTCCGGAGCCCGAGGAAGAATCGCGGTTATTCACCCAGGATCGACGCCACCATGTGGAACACGTTGTTAAACCTGCTCTGGTTGAAGGCAAGGTGGTGATTTGCGATCGGTACATTTATTCGTCCATGGCGTACCAGGGGGCCCGAGGGCTTGACCCGGACCGGATTTTCGCGCGAAACATTTCTTTTGCCGTGCTGCCGGACGTGGTCTTTCTTCTCGAACTACCCGTGGAGAAGGCTTTGGAGCGAATCAGTGCCGGCCGCACGGGGAAGTATTCCCTCTTTGAGAGGCGAAAGGATCTGGAAGCGGTTGACGCCATCTACCGAAGCCTCTCGGATCCTGCTATCATAAGAATTGCGGCAACGTTCCCGGAAACACGGGTGCACGATCTTATCGTGGAGGCTCTCAAAGGGCTGAAGAAAAACTCTGCGTCGATTGAGGCTTTGCCGGAGCCGAATGCGGAGTGATGGTGAGGTGACCGATCGGATTCCGTAGGATCTTGCCTCGAAAGCCCCGCCGCAAGAAGGGAGCGTTAAAGGAGTCGGGACGCGATGGCGCTACATCCCTGCAGAGAATGCGGAAAAGAGGTGAGCTCGGAGGCCCTTTCCTGCCCCTCTTGTGGAGCGCCTCGACCCGGTGCGCCGGTTTGGAAGGGGTTCGGGGTAAATTGGAAATCCAGGACTACGATTTTCGGCATACCCCTCGTACACGTGGCCATCGGACTGGATGCACGCCGCAGGCCGCTGGTGGCAAAAGGAATCATTGCTGTCGGTCAATTTGCCATAGGAGTGGTAACCGTAGCTCAATTCGGAATCGGTCTGCTCTTCGGATTCGGCCAGTTCATGGTGGGCCTTCTTGTGTTGGCTCAATTCGCCGGAGGAATACTGCTCGGGGTCGGACAAATGGCCACGGGAGCTTTGGCAATAGGCCAATTGGTCGCCGGGATTTACGGCTTGGCCCAGGGAGGCTATGCTAAATACATGTGGAGCGGCACGAGGGTGGACATGGAAGCTGTGGCTATGTTCTCCACCATTGAGATGCGACTGCGGGCGCTCTTGGGGTTCTGATCCCCAGGCGTGCTCGAACGAGAGGTATTTGAGGGCTAAAACGACCGACGGTCGCGGAGCGACCCCTCCACAGCGGCCGCAGCGAAGAACGAAAGGATGCTCATTGATCAGAATCTTTATTGATGCCGACGGATGCCCGGTTAAGGATGAAATTTTTCGAGTGGCCGTTCGATACGGTCTCAGAGTATACGTGGTATCCAATTCAAGGATGAGAATTCCGCCGGACGGACTTTTTGAGCCGATAATTGTAAAGGAAGATGTTGACGCGGCCGATGACTGGATTGTGGAGCACGTCAAAGAAGACGACATCGCCGTGTCGGCCGACATTCCGCTCGCGGCCCGCTGCCTTGAGAAAGGTGCTCGCGTGCTGGACCCGAAAGGGCGCGTTTTCACGGAGGATTCCATCGGCGGTGCCCTCGCGAATCGTGAGCTTACGGCCTATCTTCGCGACATGGGTAATATAACAGGAGGACCGGCGCCATTTGATAAGCGGGATCGTTCACGTTTCCTGCAGCAGATCGACAATCTCATCCAGGCCGTTTGTCGAGCGAAACGGCAGGGGGCTCATCATGCCTAGACCATCCGGGCCCGGACACAGACTTCTGCCGAAAAGGATCGTGATCATTTACGAGGACCGCGACATTCTCGTGGTAAACAAGCCGGCGGGCCTGTTGACCATAGGCACCGACAAGGAGAAATTACGGACCGCGTACTTCATCCTCACGGACTATGTCCGCAAGGGCCAAGCCAAATCCAGGAAGCGTGTTTTTATTGTCCACCGGTTGGATCGCGACACGTCGGGCGTGATCGTCTTTGCGAAGACTCCCGAAGCGAAGCATTTCCTTCAAAGCCACTGGGACGAAACGAGCAAGAAATACCTCGCAGTTGTTCACGGCACCTGTGAGAAAGCCTCAGAGACCATTTCCACATACTTGGCGGAGAACAAAGCAAGAACGGTTTACTCCACCACCGACACCGCCAAGGGAAGGCAGGCCCGCACAGCCTATAAGGTCCTCAAGCAGACGGAAGACTTTGCCCTCCTGGACATTGATTTGCTGACGGGCAGAAAGCATCAGGCTCGCGTACATCTCGCGGACATCGGACACCCTGTGGTGGGTGACGACAGGTATGGAAAAGGGAAGGGGGGGTTCAAACGCCTCGCCTTGCATGCCACGTCCATTTCCTTCACTCATCCGTCCAGCGGCGAACAGGTAACCTTCGAGGCGACGGTACCTCGTTATTTCGGCCGCCTTGTCGGCAGCGGGCAACAGGCAAAGGCACCTCAACTAACGCACCCTAGCAGGTAATGGCTCGGCTATGGGGATATCCGGGAATTCCTTAAAATCCCCCGGTCCCATTTCCACGGCCGCCGGTGTCATGGGTTAGATCGAGAAAGGGTATTACGCCTTTTCTTGGGGTGGCTCCTTCGGCTCGTCGAAATTCCATTTCATGGTGATCACGCCGTCGGAAATACTCTTCCTGCATTTGAAGGGCAGTTTGTCAAAAACTTTGACCATGGGCAGGTTGGAAACGAGAACGTCTGCCTGGAAACCCTTCAGTCCTCGTTCCTTGGCGATTTCCAGCATATAATTGAGCAGATACGACGCAATGCCCTTGCCGTGATAATCCTCAGCAACCATAAAGGCCACCTCGGCATGGTCGCTGCCTGTTTCGAGCATGTAACGGGCTTCGGCCAGGATGCGGCGATTCTCCCGGGGTCCGAGGGTGACGACCAGTGACAATCCCTGATCTTCACCTACATGGACGTACTGCTGGAGATTGGAATGGGGCATGCTTCTGCGCGGGCTGAAATAGCGAAAATAGACGGAGCCTTCCGAGAGGTGGTAGAAGAGGTCCCGTATCATGGCCTCGTCGGTGGGCTTGATCACTCTGATGTGACACTTGAGGCCCCCTTTGAAAACGTGGTCCCTGCGAACCCGCTCCCGCAATTCCGGAGACGCTGCTCGATAGTAGACCTGATCGGGATAGACGTAGCCCATCTCCCGGGCTTCTTTGAGCAAGCCCTCCCTGTGATCGGGATGAGCGATGTCGATGAGGGCCATGGCCCGCTCCCGGATCGACTTACCGCCGAGGTAGGCGATGCCGTACTCGGTCACGATATAGCTCACTTCCCCGCGGTTCATGATTACCGCGGCCTTCTGGCCGAAAGAAGGGACAATGGTGCTCCGGCCGCTCCTGAGAGAAGTGGATCGCAGGCAGATTATCGACCGCCCCCCCGGTGAGAGAGTCGCTCCCCTCATGAAATCATGGTCTCCTCCGGACCCCTCGAATGCCGTCCATGTGGGGCTCCCTTGTCTGATTTGGCCGCGCAGATCGACCTGTATGGCCAAATTGACAGCGACCATTTTTTCGTTGGACGCGATAAAAGCCGGATTGAGCAGCACGTTCGACGGAAAGAATTCCACGTGGGGGTTGTCGTGCACATAATCGTAGAGGCGTCTTGTTCCCATGCAGCAGGTTGCAAGCGACTTACCGCGGTACATCTTCTTGGAGCTGTTGTTGACGACCCCGGCTTCGATCATGTCCATGAGCGGATCGGTAAGGATCTCGGTATGGAGGCCGAGATTGCTCCGGTCCATGAGGTAATGCATCAAGCCCTGGGATATTCCCGCGAATCCGAATTGGAGGATCGATCCGTCTTCTATAAGCTCGCTGCAAAACCGGCTTATGGTCTTTTCGCGATCTCCCAGAGACTCCTCGGGCAACTCGAAGAGCTCCTCTTCGCCTTCGACCAGGTAGTCGATACGGTCGAGGAGAATCGACGTATCACCAAGGGTCCTCGGCATGCGGGGGTTCACCTGGGCAATGACCATACGCGCGGATTCCACGGCTGAAAGGGCGATGTCTACGGAAATTCCAAGACTGAATCTTCCGAATCGGTCGGGCTCCGCTACTTGGACAACGGCCACATCGACGGGGATGCGTCGGTTTCTCAGAAAGTCGGGTATCTGGCTATGGAAAAGGGGGACGTAATCGGCCTCCAACGGTTCTCCGATCTCGCATTTCCGTCCGCTCACAAAGAAACTCTTCAGCCGAAACCGCTTGGAACTGTCAGGCGAGAGCTCAACGGCTTTGCAACCGCTACTGAATTGAATGATCTCCACGTCCTCGAGGTTTGATTGCGCCAAAGCGTCAATAATTATACCCGGTTCCGAGCACATGCTTCCCAAATAGATTCTATCGCCGTTCTTTATGTGGGCAGCCGCTTCTTTGGCCGTGATGATCTTGGAAGCGTACTTTTCTCTCCAATTATCCATGAGCTCACTCCAGCCATATCCTATAGTGCCGCTCATTGAAACTCGCGGCATTATTCGTGTCGAAGGCCAATGGGCCTTCGGTAGCATTGGCAGCGGAGATCGTCGCTGTTTTTCCAAGAGTAGCGGCGTCTGCCGGCAACTTACGGCAGACCCGATAGCGGAGCGCAGGAGGCTATCCGTAGGCTTCCTGATGACTCCAAAGCTCTCCTCGTTTCCCGCAATTTTCAAAGCGCTCTGCTATAGCGCAGCATCGTGAATAGCGAGACCCAAGTCAAGGGAAAACAGGAATCTCGGTGCAGCATTCATCAGGGTCGAGAAGATCGGTCGGTTGATGTGGCGCCGCTCATTCAAATTAGCGACATTATTCGATTTGAAATCAAACCGTAGGCCGTCCTGATGACCGAAAGGCTCCGCCAGGCTTCCCGCAGCTTTTGAAGTGCTCTACTATATTGGGCCTTTTTTGAGCTGTCGGCCGGTCTTCCTTGACATGCAGGAGTGAATGACCTTAGATGTGTCTACGATTTTAGGATGAAGAGTGGGGCTCAGTTTGACTCCACCGGAAGGTTCCTGCAACCGACGGAGTTCACAATGGAAAAAGTAGAGGAACGGTCCTTGACCGAGCGAGAGCTCTGGACCATGAAGGAATTCGTGGAAAACACTCTGCGAAAGAGCGGTTCACAGCTCCTGGAAAAGTACGGTAAGGGCGATCGACAACTGAAATTTGATGACGAATTGGTAACCGAGGCTGAAAACGCCGCATGGGAGGTTATTTCACAAAAGATTAAGGGGAGCTTCGACGGACACGGCTTTCTCAGGGAGATTTCAACGGAGCAACTGGGTGAGCCGGACTGCCCTCGCTTTCTCTGGATCGTGGACACTCTCGACGGTTCGGCCTCGTTCCAGGCCGGCATGCCCGTGTGGGGAGTCAGCGCTGCGCTCTTCGAGAAGTTCTGGCCGGTCATGGGATTTCTCTATCTGCCGGTCACCGGTGAGCTCTACTCGGCGTATGCGGCTCGGGAAGCCCTCCTGAACGACCGACCGATCTCGGTGAGACCGGACCCCACCGTTGACAATGAGAGTCTGGTCCTGGTCTATTCCCGGTTCCACAACGATTTTACGAGCAACTTCCCCGGAAAGATACGCAACTTCGGATCTTCGGCGGGACACTTGGCCTTTGTGGCCAGGGGTGCGGCGGATGCCTGCATCATGAAGAACGTGGGAATTCAGGATCTCGCGGCGGGTAGCATCATCCTGGAGGCCGCGGGCGGCGAAATCCGGTACCTGGATGGCGGCCCCTTCTACGTGGGAGACCTGATGGAAGGCAAGAGAGTTGAAGCCCCCCTTATTGCGGCCCCCAAAGGGTCGTGGAAGTCGTTCGCGAAACACTTCAAATCGATATAGAGCATCCTGAAGGGGAGCACTCTCCGATTCGACGGAGGCCGTTCCCCTGAACCCTCAACGGGACTCGTCGTCATCGGCGGACTTCGTCCCTGGAGACGGCCGCACATCGCAAAATAGTCCGCCGACACGGCTTTCGCTTGACGCACTTGACTCCGCTGGTTAATCTACAGTACGCAAATCGATGTGGGGATACGGTAGAGGACACAATCCATGCACCGTCTGGAAAAACGTTCCGAGCAAATCCTTCAAGCCATCGTCACCGAATTCATAGCCACCGGCGAACCGGTCGGGTCTCGCACCGTGTCCAAGAAGGGTGAAATTCCCCTCTCCGCTGCGTCGATCCGAAACATCATGAGTGATCTTACCGACTTGGGTTACATCAAGCAGCCCCACGTGAGTGCGGGCAGAGTTCCCACGGACCTCGGCTACAGGCTCTACGTGGACAGCATGCCGGTTTTCGGAACCCTGGACACCGACGAGGCAGCCTCCATCGAGCTCCTCATCAGGAAAGCGGGCCTCGATCTCCGAGACGTGTTGCGCCAATCCTCTTCGGTTCTCGCAGGGTTATCCAATCAGGCAGGGGTGGTGACCGGGTTGCCGGCCGTCGAGCAGACCTTCAAGACCATCGAGTTGATCAAGGTGGCCTCGGAAAGGATACTCGTGGTGCTCGTATCCACCAGCGGAGTTGTCCAGAACAAGGTGATCTTCGATGAGGACGAGATAGATCAGGAAACCCTTGAGCGCTATTCCCGCATGCTCAACGATATGCTGAAGGATCTGGATCTTCTCGAGGCGAGAGCCCGCGTTGAGCAAGAACTTGCCACGGAGAAGGCCAAAGTTGACGCCATGCTCTCCAAGGCCCTGCGGCTGGGCCACATCCTCCTTGCCCAGCATGCGTCCAGGGAGCTCTTCATCGAGGGCCAGACCAACATCCTGAACGATCCTGAATTCAGTCAGACTGCAAGACTCAAAGCCGTGCTGATCACCTTCGAGGAGAAGAGCAAGCTCCTCCGCATTCTCGACAAGACCCTCGAAGCCAAAGGCATTCAGATTTTCATCGGTTCCGAGCACGGCCTGGACGAGATCGAATCGTGCTCCATCGTGGCCTACCCGCTCCGCTGGGGCGAGAAAGTGCTCGGGAGCATCGGTGTGATAGGTCCCAAGAGGATGAACTACCATAAGGTGGTCCCGCTGGTCGACGCAACAGGACGCATCCTGATCCGTCTGCTTAGAAGAATAACCGACGTCGAATCATGAGCACTACAATTCCTTCAGGGTCTCCGAAACCGTCATGATGCGGAAGAGGGGAGCCAGGAGGGACTCGCTGTAAAGCTGCAGCGTTGCCTCGTGAAGGGATTCCTGGTGACAGGTGCACGCGTCGGAAACGACGATCGCTCGGAAATCGTTTTGCAGCGCGTCAAACGCGGTAAAAAGAACGCAGACGTTGGTAACGATTCCGCAGACCGCCACCGTGTCCACGCCCCATAAGCGGAGAGTCTGGTCCAGATCGGTTTTATAGAACGCGCTCATTCTCCGTTTGGGGAGAAAGAGGTCCTGGGGCTGCATCTCCAGCTCATCTATGGGATGGTCTCCTCCGGTTCCCCGAATGGCATGGGGAGGCATCCGTCCTCCAAAAATAAAATCTCCTTCCATGAAGCTGTCACAGGCGAAGACGACCTTCGCTCCTTTGCACCGAAATCCCCTGCTGAGCTCCAGAATGGGAGGTATAATCTTGGTTGCCGCCACATCTATCATGCCGTGACTTTGGGTGTTAACGTTGTCTTTGGCCATGTCCACCACGATCAATGCATAACCGCTCAAGCCGACCTCCTATCGCCTACTTGTTCTCCTTCAAGAGCCTGAGAGGATCCCACCACTTCTGTTTGTGAGGTTGCGGAGCCTTTCCGTCCGGAGATTTTGCCTCGGGTTTCGCCTCCGCGGGCTTCGGGGTTTTTCCCTCTTTCGTTGCCGGCGCAGCCTGGGATTGTTCACCGGCGGTTGCGGCCGGTTTCAGTGCGTCTTTGCCCTTGGCTGCCTTTTCTCCGGGAGGTACGGGGATGAAGCGTGCACGCCCCCATTTTTGGTGCCGTTTGTCGTACGAGTAGACCGAGATGGCGTTTCCTTCCCGGCATTTGACCCACCACTCGTCGAATTCGGGGACATAGGTGACGTCCATGATTTTCCCGGATGTGGGAACCTCAAAGAGAACGCCCTTGTCGCCTTTTTCTTCCGCTGGCAAGGCAATCGAGCACGCCAGGAGAAGCACCGCGAGGACGCAACCCATCATCGAAACGTACCGTGACATAACCACTCCTGTGTTGGGCAGGGCATGCCGACGAGAAATCAGGCCGACCGATTGCCCGGCATACAACAGCCCGCCAATGGGCTGCATCAAACCGGGGCCGCCTCACCAAGCCGCCCGAATCGCCGGCGGTTGCCTCTTCCGACAACCGGGTTGGAGCGGGGTTTCCTCTATTTTTTTGCCTCTGCCCACACAGCATATATTGGATCGCTGGGAATTCCAAAGGAATAGTATTTATCGTCCTTCGGGCGGGGCTTCCCTTTGCTCTCGATCTGCCCTTGAACGAAGAAGCCTCCCGCCTTGGCAAAGTATTGCTTCACCAGGTCCACGCGGCCGGATTCATTGGTCCGTTTCCAGATGTTCACCGCCTTGGGGGGGAACATGCGGTTGGAAAAGACCACCACGAAGAGACCGCCGGGTCGCAGTACCCTCGCAACCTCGCGGAAAATCTCAAGCGGGCGGGTCATATAGTCCACCGACACCGTGTTGATCACGACGTCGAATTCGTTGTCTTGGAAAGGAAGCACTGGATCGGCGTTCAAATCGTGAACCACCCGGCGGGTGAGGCGAGGGTTGGCTTCGAGCTCCTCGCTATTCATTCCCAGTCCGGTCACCGATGCGGCCTTGACCTCATCGCTCAGATGAGAATCAGGGCCCGCCATCAGGTCAAGCACACGGGAGCCCGAGGGAATCCTACGAGCATACAGGTCAGCGACAGTTGACAACGCCAACGAATCGAGGTGGTTGACAAATCGAGGCTTGACATAGAACTTGGGGTCGGGGGTTTCGTCGTCCCTTTCAAAATCACCCGATCGAAAGAAATCGAGCGTCCCTTTCGGTTCTTTCTCGACGGTCACTACTTTCTCCTTGAGCACGTCTTTGGACCGCAATGGAGGCGGGTTGGTGGGGATGCATTTTTCGCTCTTTGTTGCACGCGGGTATCCCCCCGGGCTGTTCCCGCACCCCGTACTTCACTATCACGATCTCCGGGAAACGGCCGGCATGCGATAAATTGGAAAATTGCACGGCAGTGGGGAGATGTGTACACCTCCCCGAACTTCTCTGTGCTACTCAGCATTAATGGAGTCACGTACCATGTGGATCTGCGGCCGGTTCGGGAAATAATTCGGCCTTACGAGCCAAGCAGCTCCAATCAAGCTCCCTTTTCACCTGTTTTGCATCCGCAAACCAAATCCTTAAGCGCGTCCGCGGACCAGACCGCCAGCGGGCCGCAGGCCCCTCGGGGGTCCATCCGGCATCGGTACCCGGTTCGCTCTACCCCCTGGTCGTCGAGCACGTTCCAACTGTTCTTGAAATAACAGCAGTCATCGTTGAAGCACACGTGGTGGATCTCTCCGCCCCAACTTGACTCCAACGGGGTTTCGATGGGATCCATCTCTGCTCCGCAATGGGGACAGGTTCTCTTCTTCTCGTCCATCTTTCGACCTCCCTGTTGCCGGGGCCGGTCTTCTTCGCCGGTCCGGCCACTATATGGTGTTGTTCCTCCCAGGGATTCCGACTGCAATCTCTCGGTTTTGGACAACCGACACCCAACGGAAGCCTCGGAGAAACTCTCTGTATATAGGTAAACCTTTCCTCCCCGGTCCGCAAGGAGGGGAAGCGTTTTTATCTAGGGAAGATGCGGAAAAAATGTAAGTGGCACGGGAATCCAATCTGCCTGCACCGTCACACCCGGTCGTTTTCAAGGGAGGCGGTGTGTTGCCGGCGACCAACCCATCGGTCAACGGCTGTGAACAGCAATCCCAGAACGGTCATTACCCCCAGCAAGTACAGACAGTTTGCTCCAACACGGGCATAGCCCAATTTTGCCGCATTGATGAAAGGGTAGGGGTAGAAGCCGCTCCATGCACCTCGGAAAAGCGTGTACACGGCAAAAACCAAAGGGAAGACGAGCCACCGGGGTACGTGGCGCCATTTGAGGTCACCTTTGGGAAAAAGGATTATCCAGTCAGCAACGTACAAGAACGGAACGACGAGGTGCAGCACTGTTGTGGCAAATCGTTTCATGCCGGTCGGATGCAGCCCCGGGCTGAGGATGAGCCAGTACACCAGGCCTGTGACTGCAATGTACAATGCTATTCCCGTCCGAACCGCGGGCCGTGCAAAGAATCGTCCCGGGCCGGATTCGGGTCCCAGCCATGCTAATGTAAAGCTCAGTGCCACAAATATGTTGCTCAATATTGTGAAATAGCTGAAGTAGTTGGTTATTGCCCGCACCAGTTGCGGCCCGCTTTTGTCGGCGGTCATGACAATGAACATGAGGACCAGTCCGGTCCATGCCACAATTGGTGCAATGATGCGATAGACCTTCATTCGCGTTTTTGCTCCCGCTGCATTGACATCGAAAGAGAAATTGTAGCGACAGCCGTCTTCAAGTCAAGATTCATTTCCAACTATCCCGGACCCGAACGTCGGACTCGGTTAGATTCCGTTCCACGGAGGTTTTCCCTACCCATGCCGGAGACCTTCCGGCCGGCCGTCACCTCGCTCTCCTCTTCTTTTGGGATTAGGGATGTCCGTCTTTTCTCTGCTTCAATCGCACTCAGAACAGGATCTGTAAGTCTGTACTCTCAAACATCTTTTTGGGAGTTGAGCTTGAAATGTCATAAACCACCGTAACCCGCCAGCAGCAACCGCAGCACGCGCTCAGGTAGCAGAGATGCAGCTTGCCGTTAAGAGTGAAGAAGAAGTGATCGCGTGTGCAACGATCTTCCAGAGGGAAAAGCTTGCCGTTGAGGATCAGTACGTTCGAAAAAAAGAAAATTTTATCGGGTTCTGCGGTGACACAACCAAATTCCAGAAGCGTCACGCTCCCAACTCTCGTCACCTTGGGAGGAGCGTTCGAAATGGGCCACTGCTGCTCCACTAATACATCGTCCGATTTCACGTGTTCCCGCGCCTGTAATTCCACTTCTTTGGGCACTGGGGACTTGTCGTTGCTCGGCTTGATTATCCGAATCGCCGAAGGATCAATCCCTACCACGGCAATTTGGACTTCCGAGGAATCGGAGCCGGAATCCACAGGTGCAGGCGTACAGCCTTGAAAATCCTTCAGCACAGTCGCTTCAAGGTCGCCACCGCCGCTGATTGGGTACCGAAATTTGCGGCCGGTCTTCGCTTTGCAGACCTGCGCTTTATCTATCAGACTTACGACCAAGCCGGGCTCGAACGAACCGGTCAAGGAAGGGCCGATAGCCAAGCGGGCTGGTTCCCTACCTGCCGCGTCATCATAAGTGGCGTCAAATTGTACGCTGAAGGAAATCCTGGTCTGTGCCGACGGTTCCCCATGCGCCTGAGAAACCGGAATGATCCACAGAATTGCGAGAATACGGAATACGTTTATCGGCTTTGTCATCGCCGGAATGCGTTGAATTTTCATGACGTACCCCTCAACTGATCCATGCGTCCCCATCTGCACGCGTTCGCATGAACAATCCTTGAATGAACAGGCCCGAATTCAGGAACTCCTATTACCCGCATAACCCCCTCCTCGTTGCGAAAAGAAGCAACAGCCCCTCAGTCACAGAAGGTATCACCGGTTCGGTGGACACGTACTCTCCCAAAGCGGGTGTCGCATGACTCGTGGGAGAAGGTAATGGCACCCATCGGAACAAGCTTACTGTTACCGTAGAAGAAGAGTCAAGTGCATTGAGATTCCCAGATCCACAGTCGAAGGGTTGGCTCAGGAAAAAATCTCTGTTTTCGACGTACCCTCCCTGCTATGATTTCGGCTACGGGCCATGTGGGAAGCCATCGCCGCCCCTTGCAGCTCCGGCCTTTCGGAGAACAAGCGTTCGGGCCGGAAAGTCTATAGCGGCCGACCACTCACCATATCGCCTCGGAGCGATTCCGATAAAGGAGGTAAGTCATGCGGATTTCAACCAGGAGACCGTTCCGGTGTATTGGAGCGGTTTTCTTGGCTCTCGTCTACTTCAGCGGTGCAATGCTCGCCCATGGAGACGCCATCACTCGCAACTCCGGGGTGCCTTCGCTGGACGGTCTCAAGAAATACTATTCGATCCCCAATTTCAAGATCGGCGGGGAGTATGAGATAGGGAAAGAGTCTTTTTATGAATCCGGGGGCAAAAACGGAGTCACCCTTGAATCGTTGGGACAAGAGCCTCTCAAGGTCGCCTACATCGCTGTGGGAGCTCCCAAACGCGACAAGGACGGCAAGATAATCAATGCAGTGCTGATAAGCTCTTACTACTCGGGTGATGCGACGTACAGCTACTTCTACTGGTACGAAGGCCAAAAAGGGAACGGATTTTCCAAAGGGGCTGTTGTCGGACCGGGAAAGCTCATCGATACGGACAAGTTCTACGTAATATTCGTGGACACCCTCGGATTGTGGGGAACGAGCAAGCCCAGCGGCGGATTGGGCATGAAATTTCCACGGTATTCGTGCTTTGACATGGTGCAGGCAAACTATCGACTGCTGAAGGACGAATTGGGCGTGGCCAAGGTAAAGCTCGCCACGGGCGTTTCCATGGGTGCCATGCAGAGCTACGTGTGGGCGATTCTCCATCCCGAGTTTGTCGAGGCAATCATGCCCATAGGCGGAACGACCGCGTCGGACCCTGTGGCCCGATGGTTGTTTCAGCTCATGAGCGCGGCCATGAAGAGCGATCCGGCCTGGATGAACACCAAAGGGGATTACTACAGACTGCCCAAAGATAAGCACCCCAACAAGGGCCTCATGTTCGGCTGGTCGATGTTGGGGCAGAGCTCGCTGAGTTTTGATTTCCGTTCGAAGGAGCAATGGGACAAGGTCAAGGCCGACGTCTTCTACTGGGAGCCCAAAGACGGCGAGGGAGCAAATTTGACCAAGAGAGCCGATGAGTATGACGTCAACGACCTTCTCGTCCTGAACAAGACTCTCGAGTCATTCAACATCAGTAACTATGTGGCCTCGATCAAGGCAAAGACATTGATTCTGCACGTCAAGAACGACCAATGGCTGATGTACAGTGCCGCCGAGCAGGTAGCCAAGAAGATCCCCGGAGCCAAGCTGGCCGCATTCGAGAGCCCGCTTGCGCACTATGCGATCTTTCGGGCACCGAACGTCCTCAAGAAAGAGGTGACGGAATTCTTCGAAGAGATCGGCATGAAGTAGAGCGGAGCTGCCGTTGGAAGAGGAAGAGAATCCGCAGATTTCGCAGATGCACGCCGATTAAGAAGCAATCAGAATTATGCGATTTACGGTGGGAAGATGGAGGTTCATGGATGGCATTGTCGCCTCTCGTTAGGACATAGGCGATCGAAAACCCTAGCCGAACTGGGGCTGTCCTGTCTTTTCTATTCACTCGCTTTGTCTTTTCATCTGTGAAAATCGGCGTCATCTGCGGATAAGATCTTTCCGAAGCAGGAGGAGTTAATCCACAGATTACGCAGATGGACGCCGATATAAGAGCAAGCAGAAATGGGGGATGTTCGGTTCTTCTACGATGGACCTTCGTCGACGGCATTGTCGCCTCTCGTTAGGACATAGGTGATCGAGTGGCGTAGCCGAGCGCTGTAATCTTCTTCAGTTTGATGGCTTTCTCTGATTATCTGTGAAAATCTGTGTCATCTGCGGATGAAATCTTTCCAAAGAAGAAGAGAATCCACAGATTACGCAGATGGCCGCAGATTTAAGAAACCAACCAACGTATGCGATGTCTGCGGGGGGTGCGACAGCGGAGAACATCGATGGCTCGGTCCGTGCAGCTCCGTTAGAGGTCACATCCGGGGAGAGCCCGACATACGGTCTTCCAGCTCTTCACGTCAAACTCTTGTCTTTTCATCTGTGAAAATCTGTGTCATCTGCGGATAGAAATCTTTCCAAAGAAGAAGAGAATCCACAGATTACGCAGATGGCCGCAGATTTAAGAAACCAACCGAAGTATGCGATGCCTGCGGGGGGTGCGACAGCGGAGAACATCGATGGCTCGGTCCGCGCACTTCATTTGAGGTCACATCCGCGGCGAGCCCGACTCGGTGTTTTCCCCCTCTTTACGTCAAACTCTTGTCTTTTCATCTGTGAATATCTGCGTAATCTGCGGATAGAAACTTCTTCTCCGGAGAGTTGCCGGCCGGTGTGGACTCACTCGAACAAGTTTGGCTGACCCGAAGCCTCGTTGCCACGCTCGGACTTGACCAAGGATTCTTCGCTCTCCAGGCGGCCGTCGCCTCGGATGTGAAGCACATCCACCCCCCGTGCAACGAGCTCGGGTGTGATCAGCAATCGACGGTGACAACGGGAAGGGTCTTCTTCACCGCAGAGCAGGGCGATTCGGGCTGACGGAATCAAGGTGAGGAGAAGATCGATACATTCCCTGAATTCCGGGCTGAGCGCCAAGAGATCGTACTGCACATGGCCGTGCTCGTCGTAGAATTGCCGATCTTTGGGGCGTCCGCCGAGGCAATGGCCGAGATGGAGGTAATCCATCCCGCTATCGTGCAGGGCAGATTCCAGGCGTTTCTTGTTGAAATGGGGTACAAAGCGAGACTGGGGCGTGGAACGGACATCCACCACTCGTTCAATCGTGTATTGCTTCAGAAGTTCGAGGAACTTGGCGAGCGGGTGGTTCGAATGCCCGATGGTGAAAATGGCTGGTGTCCGGCTCAACTAGGTTCCCCTATTGGTGGTACCCTTGTTATTGCTCAGAGTGCTACAATGACCACAGTTTATCGACTAGCGCGCTCAGCAATTCTGAGGTGACCGTTGGACAGCCCAACCCAACTATCCCGAAATCCCCTCAAGGGAGTTGCCGATTCTACACACCTACGTCAAAAACCATACGATAATACTTCTCGCGCTTACTCTCGCCGTCACAGACTGGGTCGGTGTAGGAGCCTGTCAAATGCCTATTCTTAACTCTGCACCCCCCCAAGCAGACATATTTCAAATCGCAAGCCCGACACTTCCCCATGCCCATCTTCTACAGTTGTCGGGGTTTTTGGGGGTATGAAAGGGTTTATGTAGTTGAAATAACGAGGAGTGAGTTTTCCCGAAGCCGAAAACATGGTGCCACGCTATAGTAAATAATGCTTGACAAGATAGGTTTTATGGT
>JBGSJS010000053.1:0-51731 GCA_041741735.1 Desulfomonilaceae bacterium
CGCCCTCTCACGGCGGAGACACCGGTTCGAAACCGGTTGGGACTGCCAAAGATTACAAGAGGTTACGGTTTTCGTAACCAGGGTCAGAATGGGAAGTGTCCCCAAACTGTCCCCACTTTCTCCCGGCAGCTCGCAACTGTCGGGTTTTCTTTTTTGGCTCCGGCACCCAAATCTCCGTATCCCCGTTGTCCACCGTGAAACGGTCGATTGCCTGTACCAACTCGTCGTTGCTGATGAAACCGTAGCGGGTGTTCACGTTCTTCCCTGCCCACCAATGCCCCATGATATCTTCCCGTATCTCGGGGTCGATGCCGCTTCGACGCGCATTACCCTTCCACACGTGGCGGATATCGTGGAAGTGGAACGTAGACGGCAGTCCTGACTTTCGCACAGCACTCTCCCAATATCGCCTCAGCTGGGTCCTGGGAATGGGCTTGCCGTCTCGCAAGAACACGTTGTCCGTACCTTCAGCTTCACTGGTAAGGGCACGCTCCAGCACCGGTACAAGGTCATCGTGGATCGGAACCCGTTTATGACTGCGTTCCTTTGTATCTTGGGGTCCCAACCTTATTACTCGCCTGTCCAGGTCCAACTGGCTGCGGGTCAGATTGCGAATCTCGCCTTGACGCATTCCCGTATAGTACGCCGTCAACGCCATCGGTTTGTACCAGTCCGGCAGATGTGCTAAGACTCGGGCGAAATCTGAATACCCCACGTACACCTGACGCAGATTCTCTTTCTCTGAAAGCTTGGGAACGTCCCGCAGAATGTTCCTATCCAGAAGATCGTTCTTCACCAAAATAGAAAACAGTTTCGAGAGCGCCGTAAGCTCTTTGTTCACCGTTCCAGGGGCAGCATCTTCCTCAAGCCGCTCGCTCTTGTACTGCTCCAAATCCCTGATTCCGATGGATTGGACATTCTTGTCCTTGCCCAGCTTGATAGCCAGATGCAAGAACGATCCTTTGAGACGATCTCGGTATTCCTTACCCTTCGCCGTCACTTCAGGATAGGTGAGACAATACTTCATGGCTTCCCAGAGACTCATGCCTCGCTCGTAGCTGTCCACCTTGCGCAGACCCGGCAGATAGTCCTCCAGCCTGTCTTTGAAAAGTCTGATAGCCACTTCTCGGGCTTCGGGGTCAAGGGAAGCGTAGTCTCTGGTCCTTACCGCTCTGTCTATGGCACCGGCGATTCCCACGGCAACTCTCTTTGACTGAGTTCGGGTGGAAGCCGCAACCTCCACTCCGTCACCCTGTCGAAAACGCACGTAATAAATCTTGCCCTTCTTTTTCACGTCCATCGTGACATCTCCTCTCGTAGAGATGCCCACGAATCCTTAGTCTTCTCTACACGACACTCTTTCCTCTCGCCCCCTTTCTTGGACTTGGATGATACTCGTAGAGCAGGTTTCCTGTCAACGCGTCCCTCGTGAATTGCCTTGGACTGAGCCTCAATGTAAGCCCAGACCTGTTCCTCGGTAAACCTTCTTTCCTTGCTCGTGACCTGCACGCATCCCAGCTTCCCTTCTCGCACCAATTTGTGGACCGTCTTTACACTAATTCCCATCATTTCAGCAACATCCATCGCCATCAACAATTTCGTTAAACCAATCTGTCCGTTATCATTATCCTTTCTCAATTCTTCCGTCATTCATCTTTTCCTCCGTATCAATTTCCTTGCCTGGCCTACGCCTCACTCGGTTGCGGGAATACACCCGACTTGTGCCCCGCGCCGCCCTGCTGGAGTTAACAAGGGGTTGGGGCGGACGTTCTCTCGCTCAACGAGAACGTCATACTCAAATGTTTTACTTTTCGAAGGGCAAAGTATAACCCGAACCGTAAAATCGCTCTATTTCGCTCTCAGGTGCCTTAAAATCGATTTGCTTGCAAAGGTAACATCTTTAATGTCAGGCACAACGGTTCGCATGTTGCTATAATGTAATCCTAAAACGTAACCCAGTGTGATAATCCCATCGGAGAGGTGCATTTTCCTTTGATAATCGGAGAAGTCAATTTCATAAGCCTTTGATTATCACACATCGTAAACAGGGTGTCCGGCTTTGATTATCACACATCTCATATATGTACCATATATATACCCCACCCATAGCTCTTATAACTTATGCTTTATACAATCATGTGTAATAATAAAATAGATTTAGTTGTTCACCTGATTCATCATACGTTTCTTCTGCGTGTACATCCTGTGAGATACGTGTTACGTTGTACTTGATAATATTAGGATATTTACAGTATCCCGGTGTGGGTCCCTCATAGTAAGGCTCTTCTTTTACGTTACAAAGCTGGGCAGCGTTATAGGTGCGCCACCTATCGGAATAGCGGAACCTACCTGCTTGAGAAAAGTCTCCCTGCGTCACTACGTCCATAAATCCTAGCTGTACAAGCCGTTTCTTAGCCCGTGCGATGGTGTCTTCCGCTTTGATGCCTCGCTCTTGAAGGTACTTCGTGGGTAGTCCGAATTCTCCCCTGTTCAAGAGGTACCCGAGACTGCACTGGAAGAGCTTATCCTTGGGGATGCGCCCGCGTTTCTGACTGCTCTTCGGGGCGTACCGTAGTTGGGACAGCCCCTCAAGCAATACCAGCTTCTCTGCTTTCTTCAGGGCGTGAAACGCTTCTCCGTTCCACAGCTCCATCGGAATCAAGATGTACCCTTTTTCCTGTTTTGCCTTTGCCAATCGCTCCTTTCTCCATTCTGCGATGGTTTTAGGTCGTTTTGCCATTTTTGCTCCTCGGGGGACGCAAGCAACGAATGTCCCAAGCCCCCGTTTCCTGTTTTCTCATCGTCTTCTTTGAGCGAGTTACGCCCGCCAAACGGTAAGGGGACCGAAGCTGATAAGCTCCGGACCGGTGGTAATTTATAGGGACCGAGGTGTGTACGGTTCCCTTAGAGCCTTAAGCCTCTAGCAGCAGGGCGCACCTGCGCGGTCATCCCGTCCTCTACCGCGTCATCGAATATGTAGGTCGTGTGAGGGTCTAAATTTTGTGAAAATTAGAAAAAATCTTTGATTAATTCAACCAACTGATATTACTTGTGGTATCTCAGCTTAGCCCCTCCTTAAGGAACTTGCCGCTCGGCTCAGCTGATCTCGGTTCTTCTATAAAAGATATAGTACACAAATCCATCTCTACCCCGAAAACTTTTCATTTGTTGGGATTATCCCATGAAACTAAAGTCCTGTGGAGCCCCATTGGCTGTGTCCAGCTTTAACCTCCCAAGCGGAAGGTACTCAACTTGTCATTTGCGGTTCGCAGACGCTGGCTCACGGGACAGCGTATCGTCCCATGAACACAATGGTGCCTGACGGAATGTGGCGAACGATGAATAGAAAAGGGTGATCGGCCCGGAATTCGATAGGTGGAGGCGGAGGAGGTTCTGGACCACCCATGCTCGATTCAACATTGGCACAGTTGATTCCCGCCACATACGCTTCTGTACCTTTTTCGTTAACCTCTATCCACGCCTGCTGCGCCATGCAAGCCATATAGGCAGGGTATTCTCTTAGTGCAGGGTTCTTTATGAACAAGCTGATCTTCTCCCTGTCAAACTGGCATTCACGCTTAGAGAAAATTCTACGAACGGGTATGGTGTCCAACACGTTGGTCCAGTTTATTTGGGCCGATACGCCAAAACGTGGAATCCAGACTTTTACCCCTTGGTGCGGTGCATAAAGCGACCCCGTCCAATCGTGCAGCTTCTTGGCCGTAAGTGACTTTTCAAGCAGCGGAAATCCCTTCTTGTCTTTGGGAAGAAGGAAGAGCATGCCAAGGCCGTCACCTCCGTAGGGAATCTGAAGGGCCTGAAGTTCTTTGTTTTCCATATAGAAGTATTTGTCCCCCAAGTTGTACATCATGGGAACGGTAACCTGCTTACCATCGAGTAGGAAAAAAAGCATTTCCTTGGTGGAAGATTGGTCAAATTTCAGGCCGTCTCCCCATTTGCCCAAAAAATAGGTGACGTTTTTCCAACCTAAGTCTAGGACCGGCCCAGCCGCCGAATCTGGCTTTTTGCGAGACTTCGTCTTTGTTCCTTTGGGAGGGCCTGAATGCTGGAGATCTCGTTCACCATTTCTCTCCTTGCCACTTGTGAGTGCAGTATCAAGGGGTCGGAAAAAGTCCTCTGCCAGTCCTATGGTCCCTTCGCTAGTCATGAATTCGTCGGTAATCGAGTATTGACCGCCTCCGATGATGGCAGAGCAGCGAATAGCTTTGATAAGAGATTCCAATCTGGGACGCAGATCTGGGGTAACCTCTTTGAGTCTCAAAGCCTTGAGAATTTCCTGCTGCGTCTCCTCCTTGGTGATTTCCACAGTTGTAAAAAATTGTGCGTAGGCGGTAAGCGGACCAAAGAAGAAATTGTCCGAACCTTTGCTGGATATGTGATAGAGAGCTATGCCGAATGGGTTGATGCTCGTCTTCGCAAGGGCTGACAGAGAATCCCCAACCTTGTCATAATTCTGCGAGATCGTCTCACACGTAGCCTCCTCTTCCGGAGTGACCCCGCCTTTCATCCTGTAACGGGGACTGCAGTCGGTGTTTAGAATAGACTCAGTGAAACACATACCGTCCCCGCCAAAGCCGTACGAATTCCCGTAACACGGTCCCACTTGAGTGGGTAAGTCTCTACATATTGGAAGAGGGCATCTGTAGATGAAACGATCTTTTCCTGCATTTCCGTAATGCGTGCCTTTAACGGCGCACCCTCTGACCTCATTACCAACCATCCTGACTTTGACTTGACACTTCTTGTTGGTTCCAGGCCAGCCATAGTAAGGGCCTACCATGAAAGCGATCTGTTTCTCTTCGAACTCCCATTTGGAACCACACTTCAAATCCTCTAACTCGTTCTGGAGACGTTCAAAAGCTGCGCTAAGTCCGCCGACATCCATAGCCGCCCTTCCATCACACTTCTTGCGTTCATGGGCTTGATATTCAAGAAAGAGCGCAACGGCGGCAACGACTACCAGCCCCACCACCACACCTGCCGCCACGAGTTTTAGAATGTAACGCCAACTTTTCTTGGATTCCTGATTGGCCATCCTTCCGCTCCCTCTGTGGGCAATGACTTCAAATCTGAGGATGCCCCCTGTGAGGACACTTCTTCCTTATACATGATCTTCAAGGCATCGGGTAGCGTTTTCTCAGTGAGAAGAAGCATTCATCAGGTCAGCAATCTTCATTGGCTGCCGTGTTTCCAACTGCGGCCGAGTAAGTGGTTACACGTGTAGCCACTTGCAAGACATTGATAAGACATGGTAAGTCAGCATATCGTCGTTTCGAATCATTCCCAACGGCACACGTCAGTCCTCGGCAAGACACGGCCACTACATCCGACACATTTTCTCGGAAATCCACACGGCGTGACAAGTACAAAATGGAAACAGCATTGGGATAAACTTTCTCTCACATTACGGACACACGGGAGGCGTTTCTGGTATGGTAGTTCAGGAACAGCGTTACTTGTGTGACAACGTTTAAGAGCAGTGTGCCCACTGAGTAACAGCGTATGAGAGCTATTTAGTGACCAGTTTATGAACATCTTACCCTACAGATTTCTGATAGGACTTCTTCTTCACTTCGCTTTACCGAGTGCAACCTTTTCTCCGGCGTTGCCATTTCCGTAGGTGCTTGCTGTTCGGGTTTCAGCAGCAACCCGGTAGGGGAAAACCTACCCACCATACCCTTTATGGGACTCGTATATCTCTGTGCGAGCGACCGCCTCCGAAGTCGGCTCTATGAAGAGGCAATAGTTTATCCTGATTTTCGCAGTCGATTTTCGTTTTAAGGCATGGAAAGAAAACCGCTATAAACAACCCAGAGCGCCCGTCATAGATCCGTTGAGCAAGAAGATATTTCATCGGAGGAAGTAGGTTAGTTAAAGTTTTACAGAAGAAGTGGGACGCCGGGGCCGGCAGAAACTTCCGGTCTCATTCTGTGCGATGCCCAGCCTCAGCAGGCTATTTGATAGAATTCGTCCGTGCCAACCCACAAACCGGCATTTCCTGCTATTGTTACTTCCGGAGCGGCTTTCATAATAGCCCGACGATTCCGCCCCGACCTTCTTCTCGAATGAAAATCGACCGTTCACGGACTTTTGGTCGTCAGCGCGACTGCTCACGATTACTGGAAGGTTCCGTTCAGAAATTCTCGATTTCCCCGCCGAGGTCAACATGCCGTTCGCGCGGCATGTTCGTGCGCCACTTGAAAATGGGTTTCGGCTTGGGCTGGGAAAGGCTCTCAGACTTAGAGAGGTTTACCATCGCTTTGCAGCCAGATTTTGTGATTCTTCAGCGAGGGCGTCCCCATCCTCAGCCACCCTGATTGAGGGAGAGCGGGGACTTCTTTGTTGAGCGTGTACAGATAAGCTCTTTCTTGGATTCAAGCCTGCAGTCACACTCTGCCAGCTCCTGACGTTTCGATCCGATTGCTGCGCGGCCGAGAAGAGATGCCGATTGATCGACGCTCAAGTTGGCTCAAGCATGTGCCTGAGTTCGACATTACCCCTCTGTGTTCAGGTGACGACCGCGGCGGGAAAAAAATAGTTGACGGAGTGAGGGAGGGTGAGGTACGCTCAGAGACCGTCCCCAAAGGGCCTTTTCATCACCAAAACGACGGTCTGCCTCTTTCAGGTAGCGTGGGACACTCCACGCACACCTTTTCGGGGTCGGAGGAGCAATCCTTCCACCCCTCGCGGGTGCCAAAACGACCAGAATGGCAAGACCGCTTCAGGATTCCGGCCTGTATGACTGGATTGACACGAGTCAAACTCTGCGAGCAGGTGTTGGAACATGAAAAAGGGCAAGCTGACCTATGACGAGTACATGATCATTGTCGAACACGCCCCCATTATGATCTGGAGGGCAAATACTTCGGCTGAGTGCGATTATTTTAATCAACAGTGGCTGAATTTTACGGGACGAAAATTCGAACAGGAACTAGGTAACGGATGGGCTGAAGGTGTACATTCAGAAGATTTGGAGAGATGCCTGGAAATCTATCTGTCAGCTTTCACTAGACGTGCCGTTTTTGAAATGGAATATCGGCTTCGGAGGTACGACGGAGAATATCGTTGGCTATTTGATAGAGGAGTGCCTTTCGAGTCCGAACGAGGGAATTTCAGTGGTTATATAGGTAGCTGCATTGATGTTACGGAAAGTGTTAAGGCTCGAGAGTTGATGTTACAGAGACGCGACGCCGAAATAAACACGTTACGGGGCATGCTCCCGATATGTTCTTCGTGTAAGAAGATTAGAGATGATAAGGGGTATTGGAACCAGATCGAAGTCTACATACGTGAGCATTCCGAGGCAGAATTTAGTCACGGGATCTGTCCCGAATGCGCGAAGAAATTGTACCCGGAATTCTATGGCGACGAGAAATGACCGCATAACAAAGAGCTGCACGAGATCCGCGAACGACCGACATGTGAGAGCAATTACCGATGAGAGATGCCCTCAGGATTAGCGAGAGACATTCTCCTCGACGTTCTTGAACGGCCAATGGTTAAGTATGGTCGATTTTCCAACATTTGCCCGTGCCCGCCGCGGCCAATAATTATCCCCATAATATCATATTATATTTAAGGGTTAAATGGGGAGACCCTGAGGGATAGACCAAAAATCAACACGCACGAAAGGAGACAACGCCATGAATGCTCAATCTAGACAGGACGGCATCGGCTGGATAGTCCTGCTCGTCCTACTGTAGATTTTCACACTTTACTGGTTGATTTCGTCTATTTTTGTCAGAATAAATGAGACAGTAGGAATGATTTCCCGAATTGTTGGGACCCGGCGGATGACACGAGTTGCCCGTTATCATTGCTCAATTTCCCTGGATACTCGCCAGTACAAACTGAAAAGGATTTCGTTTGAGTAGGTTTGGGAAAAGACCAAACAATCTGCAGTAATTGTAAATACCCGACATAGCGAAGCAAACCGGATAAAGGTCAGGTCGCCATGTCCGAATAAAAGGACAGTACTCTGGAAGAAGGGATGATACACACCACATTGTTGCAGACAATATCGCTAACGCATTATGCGCATATTTGCTCGTAGGAATTCCTCAGCCTACTCATAGAATTTGATAACAACGCTAATAATAGGGGTTGTATCGAAAGCAGTGGTCCCCCCTGTTCCACCTGTACACCATGAAATCAGGTCCTTGCCAGTAGACTTCATATTGGCCAGGTCGGTCGGTGTGACCCAATAAGTAACCGTGGTATCGTTCGGCGCGTTTGAGGGTAATCTCCCAAGGCCCCCCCGATTGAAGATCACCATAGGATCATATGGGACGCCCGGAGCAATACTGTTATGAGCATTCGACACACCAACGTTTACATCTAATACGGATGGCACGACAGCATGATGTCCCAGCATGGTGACCGTTATCTCGATTGCCTTGAGATTCTTGACGGGGACCGGGAAGATCGTCGGAGTCTCCCTTGTCATTATTGTCGAATCGTACAAATAAACGCGCCAAGATGGTATGCCCCAGACATACGCTACCTTCAACGATTCAGTTGCGACCACCGCAGCAGGCTGATGCCAGTTTCTCCGAACCTTCCTGCTTAGTAGTCTTCTGAGATTCCTCGGGCTCTTGAAGATCGGCTCAGGCATGAGAAAAGGGCTTTCGCCACTCAGGAGTCTTTCCAGTTGGAGACCAATGTTAACGAAACCACCCACCGTATGGTATGTTCCGTTAAACCTGTCATTTCCCGTATCGGCCCTAGCGGTGAACAACCCGTTCCTGGTAGAGACTTCCGCACCCACGTTCCATCCGTAGACTTTGGCTCCGACATCAAACTGGTACCCGGTCACCTTAAGTCTCAGGTCGGGTCCGTCCCCATAGAGTTCATGGGAGTAGCCCGCCTCGATGTCGAAGTTGCCCGTCCCGTTCCTGAAGGTATTGACGATGCTGTTTCGTCCCTGGAAGAGATTCCCGTAGTAGTTGAAGTTCAAGTCCACCATGTCGTTACCGGGCAGGAGAGAAGCCATCTCAAGACCCAATCCGCCGGAGCCGTACCATCGCTCTCCCAATCTCGAAGCGTCGTAGAAGGCATTGACGCCGAGAAACAGGTCGTCATGGAAAATCCGCCGATAACCTCCTCCAGCGGAAACATCGGATCGCTCCTTGAAGCCGGTCGAACAAGTCAGACTTTTCCAGAAGTTCGTGAACTCACCATGCGCCTCTCCAAAGACTGCACTGTTTTGCCCGAATTCTATAGGAAGGACATAATCCAGGGTGAGGCGACTATTTCGGACGTTCTTACCGAACGTGTGAAGGTATCCGATCTCCAGGTTGGGAATGAGTGGAAAGAGGTCTCTGAACATCCCACTGGAGAGAAAGACCGAATCGGAGCCTCTTGGTAGTCCTCCCGCCGAACCGGGCATGGCAAGAGGGTTGGACGGAACAAGATCGAGTCCGCCGTTTCTCATCCGATCAGGCCCACCGTAGGGACTTTGCTGCAGGGCTTGACCCGCTACGGAGGATACCAGCCCAAGGACCAGTACCAGAGAGAGGACGACGTATCCAAAAGGCCCGTGCCGTTGCGCCATACTCAAGGACATATCAAGCTCCTGAAACATCCAACAAAAAGTAAAACTCATCAGAGAGTGAGAGGAGATTGTCCTTTATAACACAAGAGAATCGGGATAAGAACCGTTTTGTGCTTATAATTGACTTTTCACCCTCTTTCTGGAACTATTCCTGGGCGCTAACGAAAATTGACCCTCTGGCGCTCAAAAGAATTGCCCCGTCGTTCGCGCACCAGTTTGTAAGATAGTCCGAAAACGCAGCAGTCTTTTTTCAAATTAAGGTGATTTCTTGGAGTAGGCCGTGGGGAGGTGCGCGCTCGTATGAGGTTTCTGTGCTGTAGACGGGGATCGGATTTCGTCATTTCCACCCTTCAAGGCAGAGTCGTGTTACAATCAGAACACCCGCTCAGGGATAGGGCTACGCTGGAGAGCGACCTGAGCACCGTAGCGGGTGGCGTATGCTGAGCAGGGTCATTCACGGCCCTACCTTTGCTTTCATCCTAGTGGTCCAGCAATCACCCAGAAGGCGATAAACTCCAGGGGGTCTGGGGGAAAGAGCCCCCCGCTGCTACCACGCACGAACCCCACGAAGCCTTTTAGATGATTATCAATTTCCAAGGTAACACGTCAATCAGATATTTGCTGTCATATCAATCAATTGTGGAAATCGGTAGCAACCTTATAATGTCCTCCCTCCATGCCTCGACCTGCCAATCTTTCTTCAACAATAATAAACGACCATGGTAGCAGAAGTTGCCATGAGAGAGAGCGAATATCCTGATGAATTCATGGCAGAAACGAGAAGTACCGCTTCCATACTTCAACTTTATGCACTCAGGGACTTTTTCATGGCGGGTTCTACAAAAAGTGTTAGGACATACCAATTAGTACATATGCATGTAATACGTAACCAGAGCGGTAGCACTCTACTGCCCGCCGCAACCCTTGCTCCGCTACCCTTGGTTTGCTCCGCTACCTTTACAAGACTGACCCTCACCAGAGCTTCCTTTCTCATTCAACATGAGTAGCAGATTCCAAGCCTGACAATTCTGTACCAGCCTGAAATACTTGAGTTCATGGAAATATATGATCTGATGCCTACCCTGCTTCAGAGACAGAGCAGGCACGGATTACCACTCCAGAAGGGCCGTTACCAGTTTATGAAGGTGTGGAGGGACGTTGCTATGTCAGACCCTTACCATTGCTCGATACTCCCGCGAACAGATTATCGAACATGTAGCTCCAGTTGCCGCTGAGAGATGCCCTGAGGCTTAGCCAGATGGATTCTCCGCGACGTTCTCCTCGGGGTAATGGTTTTGTATGGGTGAATTACCAACATTTGTACGCACACCATGCCCGAGTAATCATTATCCCATCAGAATCATGGAATATATTTAAGGGTAAGAGGGTCCATCCAGAGGGATAGACCTTATTCAAGATCAAGAGGAGGTACACGCCCATGTACGAACCGAGTCCCTATAGGCAACGGCAACCCTCGACTTATCAGCAGTCTGGCGGCGGGGCTGGATGGATAATCATCCTCTGTATCCTGTGGACCATCTTCGCTCCTGTTCCTGGTCCCATCGACGACCTCGTGGTCTGGGCCTTTGGAGCATACTCTGCCATGCGCGGGTTGAAATGAGGAGGAACCATGAAACCATCCGAGGTAGCCATCATCGCCCTGATACTTGTACAGGCCTGCATGCAGGTCTTTAAACTTATGGAAGAATGGAAATACACCACATGAAAGGAGCACAACCATGAGTGCAAACGGATTCCGAGAAGAGGAACTCATCACGAGAAAAGTGAACGGCCAATCCAGAGTATTCCCTGTTGTCGGGGGCAGGCTGCGGCTGGCCCACGAAGAAAACGAGTCATTGAGCCTCGAAACTGAGATGGTAACGTGGGACGGTCAGTTTGCCGTTTTCAGATGCCGAGCCGCTACCACGAAGGGAGAGTTCGTCGGTTACGGTACCGCCAACACCCAGAGAGATGCCCGACTCGCAGAAAGTTTGATTGAGCTGGCCGAAACCAGAAGCATCGCAAGGGCACTTAGGTTCGCAGGGTACGGTCTCGAATACTGCGGAGCGGAAGAGGTCTCGCATGTGATGGAAACGGAGCCTGAGCAGGTGCGAACTACCAACAAAAGGCAGCAAAAGGTTTTTGAGGGAGACAACCCGAACAAGAAATTAGCGCAACGTTGCGCTAATTATGAAGGAGATGCGAAGCCGCCTCTCGTGGGAACTGATAGGGCCACCCAAGCTCAGTGCCGTGCTCTTTACGCATTGACCCGCAAAGCCCGTTACACGGAAGAGGACATAGCTTCCTTGCTCGGTCCTCTCAACGCTTCCAGCTTCCAAGAACTCACCCGTGAGTCCGCCTCTCAGTTGATTAGCTACCTGCAAACCGAAGTGGCCGCGTAGCCAACCCCAGTCATCAAAACCTGAAAGCACTAAAGGGCGGGACGGGATAGGTGCGTACGGCTTACGCTGTCTACCGCCTGCGCTCCCGTTCTGCCCATAAACCAAGGAGGACAACCATGTTCAAGTACCTGACGCTATTCCCTATAGCGAGGCCCAAGCCACGACGCAGGAAGCTCTTCCGTGAACTCCGGCGCCTCGTCCATCA
Source organism: Desulfomonilaceae bacterium (assembly GCA_041741735.1). Classification (GTDB taxonomy): domain Bacteria; phylum Desulfobacterota; class Desulfomonilia; order Desulfomonilales; family Desulfomonilaceae; genus JBGSJS01. Next base: position 12,182 of record JBGSJS010000053.1, read on the forward strand.
GCGGAACTACTGGCGCAATCGCACAAAAGAATTGCGGGGGCGCAGAAGAAGGTAACTGCCGACGGAAAAACTATTCAACTCAGGGAGCGGTACATCTCAGTGCTGCTCCCACCAACGGAGGAAAGTCATGCCCGAAGGACCCATCACACACTTTTCATACAGCCAGCTCAACACGTATCTGACGTGTCCCTTGAGGTACCGCCTGCAGTACGTGGAGCTCATCCCTCCCGCTTTCACCTCTGCCGCTTTGACCTTCGGGTCGGCAGTACATGAGGCAGTAGCGGGCTATTACCAAGCCCGATTGGAAGGTGACCCCATACGAGCGGACCAGATGGTGGACGTGTACCGAGAAAGATGGAGAGACGCCGAAGGAGTGAGGTACTTCAACGGGGACAACGAGCAATCGCTTTTGCAGAAGGCCTCACAACTCATCGACGTTTTCTGTGCAGAGGTCAACCCCGACGTGACGGTGCTCGGCGTGGAAGAATTCTTCGAAGTTCAACTCTCACAGGCAGTGCCGCCCTTCCACGGGTACATAGACCTCATTGAAGAGTCCCCCGACGGCAAGGTCACCGTAGCTGATTTGAAAACCGCCGCAAAGAAGCTGGGAGACAACTCTGTGCATTCTAACCTGCAGCTCACAGCCTATTCCATCGGAGCAGGAGCCCTTGGATTCGATCCCGAGCAGCTCACCCTCAGGCTCGACGTGATCACCAAAACCAAGAGTCCTGAGATGGTGCGCTATGACACTACGCGGACTGAAAAGCAAAGAGAGCGGTTCGTGAAGCTCGTTCACAAAGTCTGGGCCGCAATCGAGAATCACGCGTTCTTCCCTCGTGAGGATTGGCACTGCGCACAGTGCGCTTGGGCGAGTCATTGTAAGGAATGGTGAAAGGAGAAGCCATGAGCAAGAAGAATGAAGAGAAACTGCAGGGAGCTCTCGTAGCTGTAGAGCCCCGAGAAGTCACCGTGCAGCCTCCCAACTCGGGAGTTCTGGGCAAATTCATTGCGGACACCGAAAACATGTTCAAAGCGCGGGCCATGAGAATGTCTGGCCTGTTGCGAAGAATCAATGAATCGGGACAACGCACCGAAGCTTTGCTGAGAACAGCTGCAGATCGCATGGAAGCCGCAGAGTCTAAATTGGAGCAGCAATTCGACAAAGAAGGGTTGTTGGACCAGTCGGAACGCCTTGAAATGGAAGAAACAGGAAACGAGTGATTTCGCAGTCCCCATTTAGCATAAAGGGAGTTTACCCTTTGCGAGACCTATACTGAAGGTCTCGTATTCTCCGCACGTGGCCATGAAATTCTCAGCTTTTCAGACTCGCCGAGTCCGCTAAGAATGGGACTTTTCCCGCTACAGTACTGCGAAAACCCCCAGGGGCGGTATACCGATTCCCAAAATACCAAGTAGGAGTCCCATATTCTTTCCTACAGGCCACATCATTTTAGGGTTCTTAGAAGCTTAAGCCTATTATACAGTCATTTGGAACAGTCTCAGAGCGCATGCCACAGCCCCAGCGGTTCCAGCAGGGCCGCACCAAATCTCAAGGCATGCCGCGTGTGAGGAATTCCCACGTCGAAGCCACGATATTTCAACTCAAAACGGTGCCTTGAGAATTCCAGATTTCAGACCGACGCGATTTCTCGTACTGTCCATTCGAGTGGACAGTACAAAAATTTGCCCCTGAAGGCTGAAATTTTCCCTTGGGGCAATGAATTTGTCGATGACTTATTACTCGTTTTCAGGTAGGCCAACTGAGAGGTGTTTGGCAAGGAAAATAGACCCATTCGAGGGCCGCTCACTGGGTCTGAAACATAGGACAATCACAATAATTTCCAATTTCTGGAACTGCCTAAACGTTTAGACAGTTCGTGTGGGGCCCAACACTTGCCTCTGCACACGCTCGGCATTAAATTGCTTTTTAAGCCGTATTCTAATGGGCGAAAGAGCTATATTTTCCAGATTGTGGAGGATTTACTACATGGCAGGAGGCTGGGTCGTTTGGAGCGACGATCTCAATTGCAACGTCGCACAGATTGACGAACAACACAGGGAGCTTTTCCGTCAATTCAACGAGCTGGGAGAAGCCATCTGGGATGGGAAAGGGAAAGAAGCCGTCGGTTCCCTCTTGTCGTTCCTTGCCGAATACGTGGTCAAGCACTTCGGGGATGAAGAGACCTTGATGGTTACCAACCAATATCCCGGTTACACAACTCACAAGAAGGTACATGACGACTTCGTGGCCGAGGTGGAGACATTCATCAAGTCCTATCAGGAACAGGAGTACAGCTCTGCGTTGGTCATCTCGGTGCTGAACAAGCTCGGGGACTGGACCCGCAACCACATAAGACAAATGGATCGGGAGATGGGAGCCTTCGTGAAGAAGATGGCTGCTTGAGGGTGACTCCCTGCGCCTTCTTCCTTTTTCCTGTGAGACTATGGTATGATCCCCTCTGGGTCGTCTCGATTACGCACACCATTTCTCCCCCCCTATGGTTGCGGGCCTTCGAGACGGCCTATTTAGTTCGGCACGTCAAGACGCCCCGTGATATTATAATGATGGGGTTTGTGCCGTTATTTGCCACGAGGGATTATCGAGTTTGCGCGCCGTCCCCATTCTTCACCCGACTTCCACACCAACACCGACGGCACAGACCCGCTACATCTTGGGTGTAAGAGGTTAAAAGATCCTGCGGAAAAAGATCCAAGAGCCAATTTTGAGAAACGCTTTGACTATGAATTCAAGGAATAGACATGACCGGCGACGCTGACAGCAATCTCATACCCTTTCCTCAACCCGAAGAGTCCACCCTCCTATCCCATTTTGACCGGGTAAGGCGGGAGTTGGAGATAGCTTCCTCCATCGACGAAGTCAAGAAGATCCGGGACCAGGCTGAAGCCCTTCGCCAGTACGCCAGACAGCAAGAACTTTCTCTGGAAATGCAGAACAAGTGCGCTGAAATCAAGATCAGAGCCGAGAGAAGGGCAGGGAAGATTCTGTCTGACATGGACAAGCACCCGCCCGGTCCGTCGAGTGGAGATCGGTCCCACGATGGTACCGATCCCCCGCGCCTTGTCGATCTTGGTATTTCCAAGAACCAGAGTTCCCGATGGCAGTCCATAGCTTCGATACCCGAAGCGGAATTTGAAGACCGCGTTGAAGAGATCAAGCGTAAGAATGGCGAACTGACTTCACGCGAGTTCTTGTCGCTCGCTGGGTACCTCCAGCGGGAACAGAAGCGCCATGAGAGGAGAGACCGTGCCGCCGAAGAAGCCGCGAAGGTGAAACAGGAGGATTGGATCCGCCTAATCCACGGCGATTTCAGGGAAGTCCTTTCCGATTTCCCCGCTGATTCCGTTGACCTGATCTTTTCAGATCTGCCGTATGGGAAGGAACACCTCCCTCTGTATGAAGACCTGGGGCGTTTCGCTCAAAGAGTGCTGAAGCCCGGAAAAGTCCTTGCCTGCTACAGCGGGCAATTTCATTTTCCTCATGTGATCAGAGCCCTGGAAGCGTCCTTGGATTATCTCTGGGTCGCCGCCGTGGTGTTCGACACCTTTGCCGACTCCCATCACACTCCCAAGATACGCGGATTGTGGAAGCCGGTTCTGCTCTTCTCAAAAGGAAGATATCAGCCTTTGGATTGGCTCACCGACGTGATCAAGGGTGACGGCATGAACAAGTCTCATCACCCATGGGAACAAGGAACCGGAGAAGCGATCCACCTCATAGATGGGTTGACCGATGAAGGGGACCTCGTGGTGGATCCCTGCTGCGGTTCAGGAACGGGAGCATTAGCCTGTAGGAGACTGGCGAGGAGATTCTTGGGGTGTGACACAGATCAAGACTCTGTGAACACTGCTCTTTTCAGACTTTCACACGAGGTCGATTTGGAATAAAACCCTCGCCAAGTGTGTAACGCTTGAAGATCGTTGCTCGTCGCGTTTAGAAGGGTTAAGATTGATAACCTGTAGAACGAATGAGGAAGCAAGGGCGAAGACCCCCCCGCCGCAAATGAGGGACGCGTGAGAATTTACAGGGAGGCGGTTCTGAAATGGTGTGGAAGACCTGCTCGGGGGGGGGGTAGCTTCACGGCACCCAATCTCTGCAGGATGAATGGGGTCCTGCAAGAATTCTCGACCTGATTACCATCTTGGACTTCTGAATAAGGGGGAAAGGAATTTCGGATGGCTACTCGGAAAATAAGTGCGAGGCAAATCCTCGGGGACGTTCGGTTAGGACTGAACGACATGGAACTCATGAATAAGTACGGCTTGACGTCCAAGCAGCTTGAGGAAATTCTCAGGCAATTGGTTGAGGTCGGGGTCATCACTCACATGGAATTGTATGAGAGAACCCGGCTATCCGACACCCAGATCACCAAAGCATTCGTGGACAAGGGGGATTTCCTACGGAATCATGATTAAGATTTTGCCGGTCCCTGCGCTGGAGAAGTGTCGTTCAGTCCGTTCAAGAGTGTCGAATTCTTGAAAATCTGGTGATATCAAAGGGCTGGTACTGTCTGATCGAACAGACAGTACAAAAATTCGTCCCTGAAGGCTGAAATTTTTCCGGGTGAACGGGAATTGTCCTGTGCGTGAGAGCCCTTTGCAGATGAGCCGTTTGGGGGCTCTTTTCGCAGATCAATGGAAGTCAGAGAGAGTCGAATCCAAGGGTAAGCAGTCAGAATATTGGGAATTGCGAGAAGGGAAATGGTACTCTCCCGACGGATCGGGAGAGCAAATATGTGGATGGTCGTGAAATATGGATCAAACAGTTTTCGCTTCCGACATCGTCTCGCCGTATACGAAGGCGTCATCATCCTCTATCATACCGAGAAGCTCCTCCATCCTGTCCTGATCCCACGCTTTTCGAACCAGTTGGTACAGATTTTGGGGACTGTCGATTTCCGACTGAGGCTGGGGCGCGTACAGCTTTTCCACGTTCGCTTCGCCTTCCAGCTCGTACAGCAGGTCGATTTTCAGCTCGTGTTCCAAACCCTGTTCCCAAAATGGCCTAGTAACATCAGACAGGGCATGTGCACGAACCGTAGATGGCTCTGATAAGTCCTCGGGATTACTTCCCCAAAGTTCCCAGAGCGATTCGAGGAGCATGTCGGGGATTTTCTTTTCTCTCGCATCATCAAGAATCCGAATGAACTCTTCTGCCACGACCAGTGTCTGTGTGGAGTCCTCTGACTTGGACTCTACACCTTCAAGATGCCGTGAAAGGTTGGCAATTCTCTCCTTCATGAAGTCTTGCTGCTTGAAACGTTCGACGATTTCCAAGAGCGATTCCTCTTTTCCGCCATCTCCCGAAACGGCCTCATCTGTGGGGGAAGCGGGCTCACTTGCGGAAGCCAGATTGCACTTCCCTTTGCCTTCAGAGCTGTGCGCCTTGATCCACTCTACCAACTGTTTGCCTCTTCTGATCGGTTCATCGCCGTCGCAGATGAGCAGCCCACAGTCGTAGCAGCCAAACTCTGTTTGATTTTCGTCCGGTTCTGCTTCTGCTTCCTCATGAAAATCAACGTATCCGTCTTCGAATATGACTGCCCTGAAGTAGGTTCTCATTCCCCACGACAGCTCATTGCTTCCGCATTCAGGGCAGCGGAATTCGAGTTCCGCTGGTTCACGTTCAACTGCCGACAGATTGGTACTCGCGTCATGCATTCTGTCCGCAGTCGATTTCTTCTTCTTTGCCATTGTCTTCTCCTCGAATGTGTCCTTTTGAGAGCCACGTTACCGCGGCTCATTGGTGCCTATCACTCGTTTCTCCATCCGTTTGGAAGAGAGGGCCTGAGTTGTTAAACCGGCACATGTGGGCGTTCACCTGTCACCCCCCTTTTTTTGCATCCGAACATTCGATAAAAGGTTGTAAGATTGGGGAGAGAGCGCTCCCCCTTTTGCGGGGAGCTCACACCCTCTCCGTTAGCGTCAGCCCTCGCTGAGGTACTCGACCTCGATGGCGAGCAGGTTCTTCTTGCTCGCTTCCAGAAAGTGTTTGACTTCCGCCACCTCTTTTGCCCGGCGTTCCAGTTCCTTTATGAGTCGCAGGCGGTCTTCCGAGTCGAACTCGTCCTCCATACGCTCTCGGTTGGACAGAAGATCCTTGTAATCGTCGTCCTTGATGAGTCTCATGGGGTCAGCCAGCTTCCTGAGGGTCTCTTTCCCCTTGCTCGGTAACGCCTTCCGCTTGATGACGTTCACGGCATCCAGAGTCTCCTTCACAGAGAGCCCCTCTTTGACTACCCCCTGAGCCAACTCAAATCGTTTATCGGCAGAGCCTGCCCTCAGGAGAATTGTGAAGTGGGTTAACGTGAGCTTGGAGACATCAAGGCCGTGGTCCTCGAAATCCGTGCGCAGTGCCGCGGCCTTCACCCATGAACCGAGTTTGCGATGGTCAACCATGAGTTCCGGGTGTGAGCAGATCGCCCTCAAAGACTGAGATTTGTTGGGGTTCCTCGAAAGCACCTCGTCAATGTCACCGTCGAAGGCATTCTTCAGGATGTACTCGCCAATCTCCATCTTGCCCCGCTCCACGGTCCCATCGGCGATCTTGTTGATTTCAGCGACCAAGCGTGTCGTAGCGGGATCTATGACCGTCACGTCTCCTACTTCCTCCGGGGTCTCGACTTCGTCTTCATCCCAGTCGGCACCGGCTTCGGTCTCATCGTCTTCCTCGTAGTCGGAACCCTGCTGCGGGGTTGTGAAGTAATTTTCCCTGATGGAGTCGGGCAGAATGCTGACGTCGATGTCGGCTTCACGGTTGTTCTCTTCAATCACCATCGCCGAGCTTGCTGCGGCGTTTCCCAAAGACTCTCTGTTTCTGCTTTCTTTCGTTTTCATCTTCTGTTCCTTTCTTTTGCTTTGGAGACTATTGCTCTGTGGATCTTTCCCGACTGCTGCCGGGGATTCGGATTAACGGTTTATGCTCTGTGACTAACTTTCCTTGATTCAGGCCTCCATCGCTCTCAGGACGCACTTCCACACTGGGAAGTTAAGCTCCTTCCTTCCTCTCACCCCCTTTCTTTAAAAGCGACTTTCTGATTTACTGCATCTGTTTTTGCATCTTCATACGACCGGCTTTTCAGTGGGCTGTCTCGTCTTTTTTCAGCCTCTACTAATACATAGGGTACAATCGGTAGTAAAAGTGCAAAAGAACATGAAAATAATTTTCTTTCTACTTTTTTTGCGTTTTTGCCGGCAATTGTACCCTATCTATATGGTCTCGAATTATTGGCCTCGTCCGTGGGACGGCTGAAGCGCAAACCGCCAATTCCCGACAAAACCTTGTAAAAACAGTGGTTTTGTACTGTCCGCGCGTACGGACAGTACGAGTTTTCGAACTTACGCGCATGGATGAAAGGGCTGAGAAGCTGTTTGGCGGTTCAAGAAAATTGCCCCGGACCGAGGCGCCCGGTGTAAACGTACGGAAGGCCTTTCATAAAGGGGGCCAGGACGCGCTGAAGGACGTTTTCGAGTTGCGAAGGCCTCTGCTCTCGGGTATCTTCTGATGGGCGGTCCTCCTACGATGGGGTGGCGGGATCTTCTTCGGAGTCATGGGTATCGTGGGTTCCATCAACTATTATTCCCTTCTCGTTCAGGGTCCTGGGGACGTATCCGATTCCCATTGGGAGGAGATCTTGAGGTCGGTTGTGTACCACGGAGAAGCGGAGAACGACCCCGATGCAGCCTTGGACGCGCTGCAGAGCATCTTGTTTGAACGATCCGATGAGTGGTTGGGAACGAGACGCCGCATCATACAAGCCGCCGTCAGCGCGTCTTCCAACTCAACGCGCCGAAGCGACTACTGCCTGACCTCCCTGAGAAGCATCGCCCTTGAAGCCTCTCGTGAAGCTTTGAGAGAAAGGGAGTCTCCAGAGCTGTCAGTGGTTCGTCGCCAAGCAGCGGACTACCTACGCGTTCTCTACGGGGACAAAGTGCTGGTCACAGCGAGGATGAGGTCCAAGAAAGGCCATGACATTTGCAGTATGTGGGGGTTAGCGAGCTGGGGTGAGAATTGGAGGACCAGAGAGCCCCTCAAGGATTTTGATCAGGTCAAACGCGCCCTGCCGATAATCATGCGGACATATTCGGGAAAGGGGATCATCGACTACGCCACGGTCATCCCCAGTTACATACAGATGATCCTTGAAGCTTACGGGGCTCCTCTTTCGACGGCTCAGATCACCTCATTGATCGTCGCAAGGATTTCCCCTCCCTTATTCCGCAATCCTGTGAGCCCTGAGGACGAGGAGCTTCAGGGAAATCTGGATGGCGGCGGCTATCTTGACGGCTACACGACGCTCCCCACACCAGAGGAAGTGCTTGTACAGAAACAGCTGCACCAATCTTTCTTTGGGGTTCTCAGTGAACGGGAATCCAAGGTTTTCCAACTCAAGGAAGAGGGGCTGTCGATTGACCAAATAGCCGAGCGGCTGGGGTGCTCGAAAAGAACCATCAACGGAGATTGGAAGAGTATTTGCGACAAGTGTAAACAGGTGCTGGAAAAGACGTGCTGAAGTGACCAGAGAGATGATTGGGATTAACGGGCGAATCTGGGAAAGGGCCGATGACGGAAGACAACCCTAACATAGACGAACTCGACCCCTGCATACCCGAGGATTATCTGAAGGACTTCGCCTTGGGTAAACTGAGGGGAGAACCGGAAGAAGCCGTCATCGAGGGCCACGTCGAGCTTTGTACCGAATGCGGGGCAAAAGTCCGTAGGTTTCTCCAGCTCAAGAATTCCCCAGAGGAGTCTATTCAAAGGCAGGTCTCCATTCTTAGAAGACGGCAAGAAGCTTTACGGAACCAGCAGGACATCAGGCCCCGTCCTGGTACTATTTGGCGTACCGTCCCTCAACGGGAAGTGGACTTGTTCGGTCCTTTGGTGGTCGTGCTCATTCCTCCCCCCGACTCTTATGGCAATCTCTTAACCGTAGCAGAGGTCTCCGAGGACATTCCCCAAGCCATTGAGACGGACATGATCTTGGACCCTGCACAATCAGGCTTGAAGTTCCGCTGCATGGTGCGGGCTGGAAACATCTTTGAGATTGATCCCGAGAATCTCAAGGAATTCTTAGGAGAACTGCTCCCAAGGACTGCAGAGAAGGTGCAGAAGTTCTGCGAGCTGGGAGAGAAGTTTGACGACGACCTCCCACTGTCGGAAATCGTCTTCTTGCTGGACTCTCAGGGCAATGAGTTGATGCGACGCCGCGGAGTCATTTCTGGCGTGGTTGCATCCGGAGGAAACGCCCCACGGCTGGCCACCGTTGAAGACTCCAAAGCCCGTTGTGCCTCTTTGCACGGTTCCAAGATTGAATCCCTTCAGGAAAGGCGCCAAGCAAAAAGGGGTAGAGCGAAATTCCTCAAATGGGTCTTGCCTCTTGCGGCAGCAATCAGTGCCATTGCTCTGGGAGTGCATCATCTTATGAACCCGCTCTCTCCGGTTAAAACCCCAGTAGTGGCCGTCGCACCTACTCCTCCTGAAATTCAACCGACGCCGGAGGAACCCAAGAGAATGGTTTTTGACCCGATGCCTCTGGACAAAGACCAGCAGGAAAAACTGTCGAGGCTCGCTCTTACTCCATCTCGATTTGAGCTGGAGTTGGGAAAGGAATACTGGGAAAAGAAGTTTGGAGTTCCCCGCTCAAGCGGGCGGCCGAAACGGTTTCTTCCGTTTTATGCAAAGCGGGACCCTTTTCCGAGTTCAAAACCAAATCTTCAGCCAAAGCCTCGTCCGCCGACTCCAAAGGCTCGCAAGACGGAGTCAATCCACGTGGCGGCCGCAGAAGGTAAACGTGATGCCCTGACCCATCTTCTATCTAAAGGGGCCGACATGAACGCACTTGACGAACAAGGAAGAACCCCACTCATGCTGGCGGTTGAGGCTGACCAAGATGAGATCGTAAGACTGCTCCTCTTCTTGGGTGCGGACACGACAATAAAGGACAAGGATGACAAGACAGCTTTGGAGATTGCCCAAGACAAGGGCTACAATGTTTTTGCCAGTATGATAGAGGGCCAGCGTGCAGACCTCTGCAGCAAAGTCCAAGCAGCAGCAAAAGAAGGTGACGACCACGCTGTAAATCTCCTCATTATTCAGGGTGCGGACCTCAAGTGTATAGAGAAGGAAGCCCCCACCCAATAGACGAGCGTGGACCGGTGGTATTCAATCGGGGCAGCCGTTGACTTATCACGGAAGCCACAGAAATCAAGGCGCACGTCGCATGAGACCAGCTGGTCGTGATCCCTGCTTCTCCGGAGGCGAGAGAGGTCGGCTGCCAAGGTGCTTGAGCCTCCTTCCCTGCGTCAGGGATTCGAGAAGGAACTCGCTGCCGCTTTGCAGCACTATGGCTCTGAAGGCCAAGCAAGGACAAAAAGAGTCGCCCCGAAAAAAATCCCGGCAACTTTGACCTGATATGGCAAACGTCCTTGATACGATGGGGGGACCCTAGGGGAAAGGAGCGAATCATGGACGAAATAATCAAAGGATTTCTGGGTGACGTCAAGGTCGGGGCCAAGCAGGTCCATCGGAACATGACCCTTTACTGCCTGCTCATCGCAAGGGATTCCGGCGTGGATTTTCTCACACTTGACGAAGCGTTGGAACAGGGAGCGATCAGCATAACAGAGGTTGACCAATCCGGCAGCGTGCCGGAACTCAAGGTCACCAACAAATCCGACCGGAAGGTACTCATGCTGGACGGTGAGGAACTCGTGGGAGCCAAACAGAATCGGGTGCTGAACGTCACAGTCTTGATTGCGGCTCACTCTGACACAGTCATCCCCGTCTCGTGCGTGGAACAAGGAAGATGGTCGTATCGAAGCCAAGAATTCGGGAGTGCGCGTAGGGCCATGAGCGCTGATTTGAAAAAGAAGAAGGCTCGGTCCGTCCGAGAAAGCCTTAGGACTGCCGGATCGTTCGCCTCGGCTCAAGGAATGGTTTGGAACGAGATCTCAGCCAAATTCGCCCGTATGGATGCCGAACCCTCTGCTACCATGGCCTTGTCGGACCTCTACGAATCCCACGAGGAGTTGGCGCAGGATTATCTGAAGGCATTCCATCCCGTGGATCATCAGATAGGGATTGCCGTGTTCATTGATGGAGAGCTGGCCGGTATAGAACTGCTGGACAAGTTCGAGACGTTTAAGAAGAGCCATTCAAAGCTGGTTCAAAGCTATGTGATGGACGCCTTGGAAACGGCCTCATCCGAAAGTGCGCTGAAAAACAAACCCTCGAAGACCACGGCCGCCAAGGTACTGGAATTTGCTGCAACCGCAGCTGTGGAAAAGCGGCAGTCCGTTGCCCTAGGGCAAGATCTGCGCGTGGAAACGGGTGATATAGTCGGCGCGGGGCTGGAGTTTGAAGGCCGGGTGCTTCAGCTGACACTCTTCCAAAAGGATGACGGAGACACTTCGGGAGTGAGTAAGTCTTCAATGAGCCGTGCGTCCCGGCGTAGAGATTCCATCGTCAGGTAGCGTGAGCGACTCCCAGAGGGGAGGTGTTGATCCAATGAATTCAAATGACGAAGATTTCACTAAGCAGTACGGCGCTTTCCAGAAACACTATTCCGAGAAGGACTTCTGGTCTCGGCTCAAGAGTCGAGCAAAGAAGCTGGGGAAAGTCGGCTTAAGGCACGCTCTGATCCTTTATTACACCCTGCAGGAGCCAAATGTGCCGACTTGGGCAAAGACTGTCATCATTGGAGCCTTGGGGTATTTCATATTTCCGTTGGATGCGATCCCCGACTTCATCCCAGTCATAGGACTTACCGACGACTTGACGGTCCTTGCTGCCGCCATAGCTGCTCTGGAGATGAACATTCCTCAGACTGCAAAGGATGAGGCAGACGCAAAGATGCGGGAATGGTTTGGGGAATGAGGGCAAGAGCAATCGCTTGGTGAGGACGCTGTCCAGCCTGATGCCAAAGGGAATGACATGATTTCTGAATTCCGAATCGGCGTGTATGGAGAATTCGATTGGCGACTTGGTTGGGCTTGGTGTCCCCAGATGGCTTGGATTCCGACTGAGATCCCAACCCTCGGACGATCTGAACCCGATTCGGTCGAAATGAGTGAGATGATGTGCCAAGGGAGTTCGACCCTACTTCACCACGCCATGATCTGCGAAGCAGGTTCTATGTGCCGTAGATTGAGAGTGTACACAAACAGGTGATTCGAGTCCTGGGGTCACCACAGCCCGCAGTTTACAGGAGGTCCTCTATGCCTGCTTATCGCTTTTCTTGGGAAGCTTTTGACGAAGACACCGTGAGGAGTCTCGCTGGCGCCTTAGGATGTCCCGCAGGCACTAACACACTCGAAGAGTGTCGCGCCTATCTAGGCAGTAGGGTGCCGCGACCGAGACCGGAGTTTGTGCGCGACTGCAAGGAAATTCTTTTACGTACGTGGTTGCCGCAGTACGCTGGATTGAAAGGCATCGTGGATCAACTCATCGAAGCAGGCGTAGGCCCGATGCGCGTGCCAAACTCTGCGCGAGGATATCTCGAATATGTCAAAAAAACCAGGAATACCAAGACTCTTCAGACAGTGATTTCCCGTGCAATGGCCAGGTTCGGTGATCAGGATCGCAGACAACCCGAGGACGACGATGGTGGAGAGTTTGTCAAGGGATTTTCCATATTGAAGCCTCGCGAACAAAGGGTGGACGGCCGCAAGCCTCACGAATATCAAGAAGAAGCGTGGCAGAGGCTGGATAAGGAATTTGCACTCTCCCAATCGATTCACACATTCGAAGGTCTCCTGGTCATGCCCACGGGATCGGGAAAGACCTATACTGCAGTCACTTGGTTGCTGAAGAACGTGATCAACCAGAGGATGCGCGTACTGTGGCTTGCTCACACCCACGAGTTGTTGACACAGGCGGCAGCGGAGTTTCAGGCTCTTTGCGGTATGGTAAGACCCCTTGACAAATTGGTCAGGATTCGCGTGGTGTCGTCCGTATACTGTGCTGCGACTCAAATCGATCCTGCGGATGACGTTGTAGTCGCTTCTATTGCCTCTCTCGCCAGACGTCCCGACATCACTGAGAACTGGTTGAGAGCCGATTCGAAGCGTTTCGTGGTCATCGATGAGGCCCATCGTGCACCGGCAAAATCCTACAAAGATCTAATCGAGAGACTTAAGAAGAGGAAGCCGTATCACTTGTTGGGTATAACAGCCACGCCAACGAGGACTCTGGAAATTGAACGGCCGGTCTTGACGGGACTTTTCGGCGGAAAGACGATCAGTCAGGTCACAATCAGGACCCTCATTGAGGAAAACGTGCTGGCCCGCCCCCATCTGGTCACCGTCAAGACTGACGCGGACGTCGAGCAAGGGGTCACTCGTGATGAATTGAGGTATTATGAGAGATTTGGCGAACCTAGTGAGACGTGGCTAGATCGCATCGCTCACATGTCCAATCGAAATGAAGTCATCGTGGGGCACTATCTTGATCACAGGGAGCGTTATGGACCGACTTTGATATTCGCCATCAACGTCCTTCATGCTGCCCTCCTTACCGAGCGACTAAAGCAGGCAGGTGTGTCAGCTGAATATGTTGCGAGCTATAGACCCGACAATACTCAAGGACTTCCGTCAGAGATCATTGATGGATTTCGCGAAGGACGTCTGGACGTTTTGGTCAACGTCCAGATGATGACAGAGGGGGTGGACGTACCTGCTATCCAGACGGTAATGCTCACGCGCCCAACGTCGAGCGAGATACTTGTCAGGCAGATGATAGGCCGGGCCTTGCGCGGTAAGAAAATGGGGGGGACCGATAAAGCTTATCTTGTCAGCTTCGAAGACCATTGGAAACAGTTCCGCGACTGGGAGAGTCCGTTCGATCTTGTGCCGGACATCGTGAAAGAATCAGTCCTCGAAGGCGGGATCAAGACCCCGCCGGAAGTGATCGACATCTCGGAGGTGATACCGTGGTCCTTGATTCGAGAGGTGGCAGGTGTCCTCGCTAGTCAGCCGACCGGAGAAGTAGGTGTCTTTGAGGCAATTCCTCACGGCTGGTACATTTTGGGCAACGGCAATGACCACGAAGGAACCTCGAAGATTGTCCCTGTTTACGAACATCAAAGGGTTTGCTGGGAAGCCTTGATAGACCATCTGAAGGACCAACGACCTGGTACCGTGGACATGGATCGCTCAGACTTCGGCTATGAGGAGTTCTTTTCTGATTGTGATTACCCATGGCCATCCAAGCATGATGTCGCTCTCGTGATCAATCAGTTCGCGGCAGGGGGAACATTCCCTGAATACCGGGACTTTGAAGAACGTCGTCAATGTGATCCCCACCAGGTTGCGCGTGAGATAAGGGACGGAGCGTTCCCACCGCCGGACACAAAGCGATTGATAGAGGAACGGTACACTGATCTCGCTAGGGCAATTTATTCTGATCTTCGTGCGTATCGCCGTGCGATCGACGATGCTATCTACGATCTTGATTACCCGGAAGAATCAAAACGTCCAAAGAGAGCCATTCCTGTTTTCCAGCCACGGTCTGATGAACAACTCACGCCGGGGCCTGCCCACGATTTGGACAATCTCATGCGGGATATGCTGAACGAGGGGAAGCGGATTCTCGGCCTTGCAGGTGAGCTTCCTTATTCTGGTCAAGGATGCGTCACCTGGACCCGCCGACTTGTAAAGGGCTGGTATGGAATAGCTTACGTTGAGCCGACTGAACCTCAAGGCTTCGGAATCATTAAAATCAACAGGCTGCTGGACAGCCCAGATGTCACTGCGGACACGTTGCGGTTTCTGCTCTGGCATGAGTATCTACACCTGTACCTGAAACAGGCCCACACGGCTGCCTTCAGGGAATGGGAGCGGAAATGGCTGGGCGTTGTTGATGCCGAACGTTTTCTCGACAACCTCAACGAACGGTTTGGGGTCCAGTATTGGTGACGGACAGAGCGGAGAGTGGGCTGGGCTCCTTTTTGCCAAGCTGGAGCCTTCCGTTGCGCTTGTTTTGGTCAGCAACAGGAGACTGGAGGCACGTGGCGTACGAAAAGATTTTGATCCTTGAGGCACGATGGTCAGATCGAGTGGAAGATACTCGCGCGACCCGAGAGATCTACGCTTCGGCTGAAACACTTCTATCGGTCCACCCCGAGCAGCCGATACGTATTATCCAAACACCGCTACTTTCTGGCACCTACCTGGCCGACATAGACCGATTCGTCGGGTTGCCCTCAAACCAAAGCGGCCCTAATCTGGTTATCTTCAGCGCCCATGGCTCTCACTGTCTCGTCAAAAGTAAGAATGGTGAAAAACATCGGAGATTCTTACAAGCGTTCGACGGAGACATTAACCTCAGTACGGAGATTCGAAGGCTCAAGGGTAGACTTGATAGGACTATTCTGGTCCTGGACGCTTGCGAGGCGGGCGACAATATTGCGTCATTCCGTAGAGCGGCAGGGGCGCTTGGAGCTGTGGGGTTTAGCAAGAGTGTGAGCTGGGTAGACTCCTCAGTTTTTGTTCTTGCGATGCTACTTCGGTTGCAGGAGAGTAACATATTCCACCTGCGGAGGGCTCGAAAGAGTTCCGGCAGCACTCAAGGGAGAGCTGAAAAAGTGATCGAAGACATGGCCACGCGGGTGTACAAGTCGCTTGTAGATTCTCTGGGACTCCAGTATTCGTTCGCCCCTGCGAGTGAAACCAAGCCGCTTCTGGCAGCGAGTTCGCGGCGGCTTCGTCAGCGTGAGGTATTATGAGAGATATCACATTGCCCTTTTTAGAGGTCTGTTGATACAAGCGGTTGGAAACTTGTTGGGCAAGCCAACCGAAATTCATTTCACAAAGTGTAAGAGGGGAGTTAGGTCGTGACCATCAGATTCAAATGCACATGTGGGAAAAAGCTTAGAGCGCCAGACGATATGAGAAGTAAGATTGGCCGGTGCCCGGGTTGCCTCAGATCGGTCAAAATTCCTGAAGGGTCCGACGAGTCACCGTCAGACCAAGAAGCTCGCGCCAACGCAGGTGAGTATTTCACTGATATGGGACGGGGCCTGATAGGCCTTCTTGACGCCAAGAATCAAGAAACTAAGGCTGGACAGTCGCAGTACACGCCCGAAGAGATCTATGAGCGCGTGGTCGGCGCAGTGGTAGTGGTCGATACTTCGTCGGGAACAGGCAGCGGAGTGGTCATCGATTCTGATGGAATCATAGTAACCAATCGACACGTCGTCTCCCGGGACGACTCAGTTGTGCTCCGTTTTAGTGACGGCAAGTCCGTTAGCGGGAAAACAATCCGTGCTTGCAGAGACGTTGATCTAGCATTCATCCAAGCGGATGGTCCGGTTGGGCAATTTCTAGAATTCGCCACTAATCGATCGGTAAGAGTAGGACAATCTGTCTTCGCGATAGGGCACCCGATTGGCCTCCAGAACACTTTCACCACGGGCGTGATCAGCGCTATAGACAGACCACTGGATGGAATCAGCTACTTGCAGACCGATGCGGCAGTTAACACGGGCAACAGCGGTGGTCCTTTACTGGATTCCTACGGCCAAGTAGTAGGGTTGGTGACCAAGCTGATGAAGGATTCGCAAGGAATTGCCCTTGCCATTCCGGTGGATCTCTGTAGACGAAAATATCTTGAGGTCCGTCGAGAGATTGAAGAAATGCGAGAGGGCCATTACTGCGCCACATGCGGGAATCGTAGCGCTATTGGCTTCTACTGCAACCATTGCGGAACTCAGATTGGTCAATCATCAGGAACTGGTGGTACAGTCCAGGAAAAGGCCTGCTCGAAGTGCGGCAACAGCCTAAGCCTTGCGGATCATTCTTGCCCGACATGCGGTTTGGCAATAGAAACTGGAACAAGAGAAGACCCTGAACGGGCAGAAGTCGGCCCTGACTCGCTCCTCACGAGGGGGTCAAATGATTCGAGTTCCCTACTGGAATCGATCCAAACCATCGCTGGAATGGTGGAGAGACTTCTGGATGCGATCGGCGTAGATCCATCAGAGAATAGAGTGATAGCCGAAGACGTCCTGGGTTGGGTACTCCCTCTAGCTACAGGTCCCGTTTACATTAACCTGCGACAAGAGAATCCGTTTCCTACCGTGAGTGTTACGGCTCCTCTATTGTCATTGCCTGCGAACAACATATTACCGTTATACCGCCGCCTCCTCGAAGAGAACATGGAAATGGTTGATTGTTCCTTCGCTGTAACGGCTGACACAGTTTTCTTGGTTTCAGAAAGACCTACCCTTGGTCTAGATGACGCGGAGTTGAAACACATGGTTTACGGCCTAGCGTGCAAAGCAGAAAGTATGACTGAAAGACTGGCCGAGGAATTTGGAGCGAGAAAGTGTGTAGACGAACTTCCGTAAGCATGTCTGTGGGGCCGATTTGGTCATTCCAGGGAATGGACTGGCCACGGAATTCCAGTGCATACCAGAGTCGACCAGCGGTGCCGCTCTTCGAGTTCACTTGAGCGGAACGGGACTTCCCCATGCACTGCAAAATAAAGATCCACGTTCGTAACACGTGGCTTTACTTTTTGTCCCCGTGGGGGCCTCGGGTCCTGTTGGGGAGATCCGGTCTCGAAAGAAGTGGCAAATCTTCACACCGAGCCTGGAATGGATACTTTCTTTTCCGGCGGTATTCTCACACTATTCAGTCCGTAACATCTGGGGCCGGGGCTCAAACTGGCCACATTTGGAGGTTCTATGAAGAAGTATCCAGGAACAATCTGGGAGCCGTTGTGTTTGGTTTGTTACCACTACGGCTATATGGAGTATGGCCATGTGCAGAGCGTTTCCGTTCGGTATTCCTGATGAGATTCTGTCTGGAAAAGTCTCTCACGAAAAGCCTTATCCTGGTGATAACGGAATACGATTCACGGCTGTTGGGGATGAGAAATGAAAAACTACCTTGGGATTGACTGCTCGGTAGAGGCGAGGCCTTCCTCATTTCAGATGGCTTCCGCGTGTGAAACGTTAGTGAAGGAAGGAGTGGGAAGATGAGACTTGTAGCAATAACCGAAAAACAGACAATCTTGGAAACTCAAGGACGACTTGAACGGGCCATGAAGAAGGGAGCGCAAGATCTACCTCGCACAGTAGGATATCAGGGGGGCAATGCAGAGGTTGATGTCTATTGGAACGCTCGGGTAGGACTATGGTCTTTTTTCGGGGTTGCGGAAAATCGATACTGGAATGCCTTTGGTTTGGAGAATGCTGCTGATGTATCTAGTGTCGTGTTCCCTAAGTTAGAGTGGCTATGCTACGAGCACTTTGCCGGTGTATGTCCACTTGAAGGGATGTGCACGATCCCTGTTGTATCGTTTGATGTAGAACATGATCTGATCGACCAGATCCTTTTTTGACTTCCAGACTCCACCCTTGACCACGTCGCGGGCGAAGATGTTGAACCAGATCTCGATCTGGTTGAGCCATGAAGCGTACGTTGGCGTGAAATGGAGTGTGAGTCTTCTTCTTCGGGAGACCCACTCCATGACATCAGGGTGTTTGTGCAAGGGCAAGTTGTCGGCAATCACATGAAGGTGTTTGTGAGGATGCGCTCGATACAGTTTTTTCAGAAAGCCGAGAAACACGTGGCGGCTGTTGCCGTCCACGCAGCGCGCTTCCACCGTCCCCTCGTGGACGGCAAGTGCTGCGAGAAGGCACGTCGTGCCATGACGGGTGTAGGTGGCCGTGTGTCGTTTCGGATTTCCCGGCCCGAGAGGCAGTTCGGGCTGAGTTCGATCGAGGGCCTGGATCTGAGACTTCTCATCCACGCTCAGGACCAACGCGTTCTCAGGAGGGTCCAGGTACAGACCAATAATGTCCGCCTGCTTGGGTTCAAATTCAGGATCGGGGCTCTTCCCGCACCAATGATGAATCTTGTGAGGCTTGAGCGATGCTTCGTTCAGAATGCGATGCACCGTAGTGGACCCGAGACCGGTAACCCGGGCCAACTCTCGAGTACTCCAGGCGTTCGAGCCGTTGAACGGGCGCTCACAGGCCAGTCTGATTACCTGTGCTCGCTGCCAGGGAGTGATCACCGGGGGCCTTCCTTTGCGAGGAGCGTCCTTGAGCCCTTCCACCCGATCTTCCACAAAGCGCTTCCTCCATTTCAAGCAGTTCGTCTCGTTGAGCCCACTGCGGGAGCTGATCTCTTTGAGTGTCCGGCCCTCAGCAGACAACAGAATCACCTGAGCCCTCCTGCTGTAGCGTTGCTGGGTCCGATGAGATCCGACCCACATCCGCAACGTAGATACCTCTTGGACGCTCAACTCGAACTTGACCGATTTCTTGGCCATGCCTCACCTCCATGGCCTCCTTCTATACCACCTTTACTTACGGAACGCAACACTAGGCAGCCTTCTTCAGAAACGGTGCCTTCCGCTCCACCACAAGAGAACTTACCAGGAACGGACTTCGGCGACATATCTTATGGGAATGCCCACCGGTGCCATCGGTGCACCGCATCCTCGGGACCCTGAACCGTGGCTCCGGAGAGGGGCTCCTCCGAAGCGATCAACGAGACGTGAACGATCCCATCGGGCCATAATGAGTTGCTTATTGCGTCGGGAAGTGTCATGTTCGGTGCGGGAGGAGAGCGCCCTACCTTAAGAGAGGAGTGTCGTTTGAGTATTCTCAGGCGCACGGCCGACGCATTGCTGCCACCGGTCCCGGCGGGCACCGGTCCGGAATTCAGGCGCAGAGTGGAATGGCTCATGCTCCTGAGGCTGGTGGTCACCACCCTGCTGTTGGGGGCGACCCTGTTCTTCCAGCTTCAGCAACAGGGCGCCGTACATGTTGAATCGGCCGTCCCTCTGTACATCCTCATTGCCGCCACCTTCACGCTCAGCTTGATATACGCTCTCGCACTCCCGAGAATTCCCCATCTTTGGCAATTTTCCTTCTTCCAGTCGATGGTTGACGTGGTCTATGCAACGGTGGTGATCTATTTCACCGGTGGTCCCACGAGCGTCTTCACCCTCCTGTATGTCTTTCCCATCATCACTTCAGGCCTCTTGCACTTCAGGCGGGGGGCATTGATCGCCGCATCGGGGTCCGCGGTTCTGTTCGGAACACTCATCAACCTCCAGTTCTACGGAGTGCTGCCCACCAGCGATTGGCCGTGGGTGAGCCCGTGGAGCAGCTACAGTGCGGGCTACCTGTTGTGGGTTCTCGTGGTGCATTTCACGATCTTTCTCTTTGTGGCCCTCCTGGCGAGCTCCGTGGCGGAACAGGCACGAACGGCACGGGTCTCGCTGAACCTGAAAGAAATAGACTACAAGAAGCTGGCGGCACTCCATACGAACATCGTGCGATCCATCCCCATCGGCATCATCACCACCGACGAGACGGACCGCATTACTTTCGTGAACACCGCCGGCGCCAAGCAGATAGGCGTCGCAGCCGGTGAGCTCATTCGATCGCGGGTGAGGCAAATCTTCCCCGTTATTGAGGACACAATCGATCAGACGGCTTCCAGAGGGGTATCCTATCGCACTATCCGGAAAGTGGACGGCGAGCCGCGACATTTTGAGCTCACGGTTTCCGATCTAAAATCAGAGGATGGTACACCCCGCGGTCGGCTGGTAGTTTTTCAGGATGTGACCATGGTGAGGCTGATGGAAGAGCGCGTGAGGCTCAGCGAGAAACAAGCGGCTTTCGTCAGAATCGCTGCGGGAATGGCCCACGAAATTCGAAACCCTCTGGCCTCCATCAGAGGAGCGACGGAGATGCTTTCAAGCTCCAGCGGAGGGTCGGAAAGCGATAAGAAGTTGATGAACATCGTGATACGAGAGACCGACCGTTTGAATTCTCTGCTCAGTGACTTCCTTCTCACCGTGGGGAGCCGGCAACCCAAAAAGATCCGAGTAATACTCAGCGATCTGGTTGAAGAAACAGTGGGTTTTTTTGCAGACGATGCGTCGTTGCGGCACAACATCTCCGTGGAAACACTTATCAACAAAGGTGTGGAAGTGGAAGGAGAGCCTGCGCGACTGAGGCAGGCACTCTGGAATCTTCTCACAAACGCTGTGGATGCCACTCCTGAAGGAGGAATAATCCGGGTGCTTCTGGGAACGGAAGAGGAATCCGGCTATGCCGTGGTAAAGGTGCTGGACTCGGGAGCGGGAATCCCTCCGGAAATTCGAGAGAGGCTTTTCGAGCCCTTCACCACTACCAAAGAAAAGGGGACGGGATTGGGTTTGTCCTTGGCGCTCAGTGTAATAGAATCGCATAGCGGTACCATTGAGGTGCAAAGCACTCCGGGCACCGGAACGGTGTTCACGGTACGTCTTCCGCCGGCTCCATCGGCAGACAAGATGGAAGAAAGGGGACGCGCGGATGTCTGATCGGCTTCTCGTGGTGGACGATGAACCGGGTATGAGAGAATTGCTTGAAATCATGCTCTCCCAGGAAGGTTACACGGTTCGGACGGCCGCAACCGGAGAAGAAGGCTTTAAGATGTATCGGCAGCAGGAGCCGGACCTCGTGTTGACCGATGTAAAGATGCCGGGAATGAGCGGTCTGGATTTGATAAGAGAGATACGCTCCGTTAATCCGTCCATTCCCATTATAGCCATCACGGCCTATTCATCGGCGGAGGATGCGGTGCGAGCGGTGCGGGAAGGAGCTTACGACTACCTTTCCAAGCCATTCGAGATTGAGGATCTGAGAATCATCATCCGGAACGCCTTGGAGACCAGACGACTTCGTTCCGAAAACGCGAAGTTGAGACTCTCCGTTGAAGGCAAGACCCGTTTCGGGGACATTATAGGCAGATCCCCCCAAATGCTCGACATATTCAGCCTTGTTTCCCGCGTGGGACCGTCCAAGGCCGGGATACTGATCATGGGCGAGTCGGGAACGGGCAAAGAGCTTGTGGCGAAAGCAGTCCACTACAGCTCTCCAAGGGCCGGGAAGCCCTTCGTAACCATCAATTGCTCGGCCATACCGGAAAATCTCCTCGAATCGGAGATGTTCGGACACGTGAAAGGCTCCTTTACCGGTGCCATTGCCACAAAACCGGGACTTGTGGAGGTCGCCCACACGGGGACGTTGTTCCTCGATGAGGTGGGAGAAATACCTCTCTCCATACAGGCGAAGCTCCTCAGATTTCTCCAGGAGGGGGAAGTACGGAGGGTAGGGGACACCGGGGGCAAGAAGATCGACGTCCGGATCATCGCCGCAACCAACAAGAAGTTGGAAAAAGAGATGCAGGAGGGAAATTTCCGGGAGGACCTCTACTATCGTCTTAACGTGATCCGTATCCGACTCCCGCCGTTGCGAGAGCGGGAGGAAGATATCCCGCTCCTGATAGACCACTTTCTGAGAAAGTTCTCCTCGGAGCAGGACAAGACGATACATAAGGTTTCGTCCCTGGCCATGAAGGTTCTCAGCAATTACGGTTTCCCCGGAAATGTGAGGGAATTGGAGAACATCATCGAGCGGTGCGTTACGCTGGAGCAATCAGATCAGATCACAGCCGAGACGCTGCCGCCCAAACTGGTGGAGTCCTGCGGGGCCGGCACGCCTGTCCTTGACACGGAGATACCTCCGGACGGCATTGACCTGAATAGATTCCTGGAGAATACCGAGCGCAGACTCATCAACCGCGCGTTGGAGATAACCGGCGGGAATCGTTCGCGAGCATCCCGGTTACTCGGCATATCGTTTCGCTCGTTGCGGTACCGGCTGCTGAAGCTCGGCATGGACAGCGAGGAGAATGTGGAGTAAACGGCCTGTGAACAACGTCATCTCTGGAGAGATCCTCATGCGTGACTATGGGATAGTATTGGCTGCCGACCTTCCCACCCCCCGGGAAGTGGTGCAACTTGCGAGTGTAGTGGGAGACATGATCGACGGATTCAAAGTCGGTGTGGCGACTCTCCTGGAATCCGGCACGGACGTTCTCAAGAGGATACGTGACGAAATAGGGCCGAAACCCATTCTGGTCGATCTCAAGATTGCAGACATCGGATTCTCTTCCGACCGAGGCTGGAGTGGAACCAATGCCAAGATCATCAGGGCATTGGAAGGGACCGGAGCGACCCACGTGACCGTTCACGGCTTTCCCGGCCCCGCCTCCGTGGCCGAAGCCGTGAGTGCGGCTTCAGCAGCGGGGATAGGAGTTCTCCTCCTTCCGCTGATGAGTCATGCAGGGGCTCACCTCTTTTTCTCGCGATCCGTCGCCCCACAGGACGTGATCACAGCGGCCCGGGAAGCTTCGGTGGATCTCTCTTTGTCCGACGAAGCCGAATGCGCGGATGTTACCGAAGGGATTCTCCTCCTCGGCGAAGCCCTCGGTGTGGACGGGTACATAGGCCCCGCGACCCGCCCCCACGATCTGAAGCGATACCGTGCCATAACCAAACGTCCTCTGTGGTGTCCGGGATTCGGTCGCCAGGATCGGATGGGAAGAAATCTGGAGGAGCAGTTCAAGGATTGGGCTGCAATCGTGGGACCCGCATCCGCGGCCATCGTGGGATCGGCTATTTTTGGAGCGCCCGATAGAGCCGCTGCCGCGCGGGAGATCGCCGAGATCCGTGACAGAGTTGTCGGCCGGTGAAGCGAGCTAAGGGATCGATTTGGTCCTGCCGAGGAAGCTCCGCTCTACGCTTCACCGGTAAACCGTCCGAATGGGGGCATTCCCGGTGTGGCGTCAGGCGGGGTCATTCTCCGTCTCTTCAGGAAATTCCTCCAACAGCATGGCCTGATATTCCACTTCCCATTTCTCGCCGAACATGGCCTTGCACATGTCCGCCATGTCCCGTTTGTAACTCTCGGGGTCCTTCTCTTTCCATTCCTTGTCGCCGAGCTTCAATCCCTCGTACGCCGTCTGTCCTTTGGAATCACCCATGAGCAGCTTGAAATCCTCTTCCAGTCCGGCCAGTTCCTTGTCGTCCGGTGCTTGTGACATTTAGCGATGCTCCTCGTCTTTCCTGCAAGAGTACCGGTTCGCGACGCGGCTTCGATCCGTCCGGCGCCGGCTTTTGCAGCCTCTTTGCAGTTTCTCATACCACTTCGCAATTAAGAATGTGACTTCACGACACGGTCGGCATGTCTGTAAAGCGGAGTCAGGTCGTGCCGTTCGCAGCGGAATAGACATGCCGACCGTGTTACCTGTTGAACCGTGAAATGGTATCAGCCGTGAGCGTGGGAGTGCTCCTCGCCCCAGGCGACACATTGTGTACCACAAAGAAGCTCAAACGCAACTTTTCTCTCGGCCGGCGGCCCAGGAAGCGTCGGGAGAGGGCAAGAGCTTCGGCCAATAGCACGGGAAAGCCCGGCCCGCCGGACACATGCGCAAAAAAATCCGCACCATATGACGCACGTCCTTTACGCTATCCGGCGTGCAATTGCCGGAAGAGGTGAGGGTACGATGTGGTCGGCCCGGCGGGCGACGGAGATGTCGATCTCTTTCGTTCAGCGGCATCGGGCCTTGGGGTTCTGATTGACAAGCCTCGGAGGCTCCGAGTAGTATGTTACGAAAATGCTTGACAGGACGACGGAACAGGAACAGTTGACGTAAGAGACCAGGAAACAAATCCCTTAAGCTCTGTGTGCCCCCTCTCCTTAAATGTCTGATTTATCTTTGGAATCCTAGTCACAAGGACGCCGAAGGACGGGGACGAAGTCTGTTTTGGAATATAGCCTATCCGCAGCCGATCGCGTTGAGTGCGTTTCGCTGAATATTGGGCTTGTCAATGAAAGTCCTGGTTACCGGAGGATGCGGTTTCCTCGGGTCCCCTGTGTGCAGCTTCTATTTGGAGCGGGGAGATGAGGTCGTTTGTTTTGACAATATGACCAAATATGAGCTGAAGCGAACGGGATACACCGCGGCCACGGCAAGGGATTATAACGGCTTCCTCTTCCTTGCCGATGAAGTGCCTTTTGGGGTCCACCTCAATATACGATCTGTTTCGGGACGAAAATCTCTTCTGCGTGTGCGGAATTTACCCCCGGCCGAACCTGGAAACGATCAAACGAACTTACGCTGACACGGTCCCGACGATCGTATCTTCCGACTTATCGAGAAGCCCCGCAAACCGTTCAATCCGATCATGGGAACAGGTAATGTGCTTTTTCGCGGGGCCGTCTTCGACTACATCCCGTTTACTCCCGTCAATGCCGGCCGGCAAAGACGGGATGCCCGGATACGACCCCTCCGGCCGGAAAGAAGACTTGACCCGCCCCACTCCGCCACGAGAACGGACGGCCTATTTTAGGTAGTTGAAACGATCAGTGAGACGGGCCCGTCCGACTCGTGTCGCGGGTGATCTCCGCCACGAAAGATCCGGGAAATGCATAGATCGGTGTGACCGCATATTCCAGGAGCGGACCTGCTTTAAGGTCATTCCAGTACCTCACCGGAAAGACCGCGAAGACGCGAGTCCCCGAATCGAGATACGCTCGCACCAGTCGGGGAAAATCCTTGAATCGGTCGTTACCCGGGAAGGCTATTCGAACGCGATCTTTCTCTATCAAGCGCAAGAAGGGATCAATATACGGGGCGGTGAAGAAAACCGAATCGGAGGGTATCAGATTCATCATCTTTCCGCAGAAATTGTAGTTGATGGCACGTTGTCGCCGGTGGAGGGGAAAGTCGTAGAAAAAAGAAACACAAAACGACCAGACGAGAGCTGTCGTCAAAACGGCCCATACCAGGCTGCGTATCAGTGGGACCCCCCGATTGCGGACAAACTCCCGTGCGGCCAAGAGGGCAAGGAGCAGGAGAGCCATCCAAAGCGGTACCGAGAGCAATAGGACTTCCAATTTCCGCAGGTTTAAGGCCCAAAAGCTCGTGAGCAGAAAGTAACTTATCGCGGTCAGTACCATGGGGAGCAACCATACCTGGGGCTTGGACCGTATGTCTCCGTCACGCAGAAGGTCTTCTATTGCATAGGCGGTGAGAATGGATGTGAAAGGCAGTACGGGGAGGAAATATCGCAAGTTCAAGGAAAGCCCCGCGTGGTCGTGTAAATTTGAGAAGAACACCGTTACTGCCAACGGCACCACGAAGAGCATGGCTAAACGGCCCGACTCCTCTTTACCGCGCACCAATGCAGCAATAGGTATGAAGAGGACGGTCAAATAGGGGAGACTCTGGATGAGCGATTTCTTGAGACCGCCGATGTAAACCAGCCCACCCGTAGGAGTCCGTTGCAGTGCCGCCTCCAGAATGCGCATGTCGCGGATCCTCAAGTCCACAAGCATCATCCACGCACCACGGATCAAGTGCAGAAAGAGATTGCGCACTTGGGGAATGAGAGCCAAAGCGACGATACCGACTGCTGCAATACCGAGACTCGCCCACTTATTCTTTCCGAATTTCTTCGAGGTCGCGATTCGCGTACAAATCCATGCGATCAGTATGACTCCGCACGCTGCCGCCACGAGATAAATCGGAACGGCCGGAGTGTACCGATTAAGTCCGGTGCCGTAGGAAAAGGGGCTGAAAACACCGAATTTGATATGATTTGTCCAAGCGAGAATAGCCAAACCGGGGATCGCTGAGACAATCACAATCACAGCCTCACGGGGACGCCACGGTCTGGAGAAGAGGAACGGTATGACGAGACAGGGTAGGACGATAGCGGTCGTCATGTGCACACCCGGAGCAAAGCCCCCGATCAGGCCCGCTGCCGCAGCGTACGCAATCCGTGAGCGATCCGATTCCGCGTAGTATGAGCTGACCACCGCGTAAAAGGCTGCGGTTTCAAAGAGCTGGGAGGTCGTGGCAGGCCACGCGCTCTGCGAGTATTCCCAGGAAAATGTGGCCAAGACGAATATGAGGCAAGCATTTAAAGAAAGGTTTGTGTTCCTGAAGAGTCGCTGGGCTGTTCCGTAACAGAGAAGCACCATCCCGACAAAGGCCAGGGAGTTCGTCAAGAACAGGCCGTAATACCCTGCAAGCCTGTAAAAAGGCAGAGCCAAAACGGGAAAAAGGTACGGATATTGGGACACGGTCCTATTGGCGTAAATGCGCAGGAAGTCGTGGGTCAGCTCCGGCGAGGGGTGCTCACGGTAAGCCGTCCAAATCTCCAGGCCTCCCGTAGCCGAGAAATTCTTGAGCATGAGGTGATAAATTGCCTCATCGATGCTGACATAGCCCGGGACGATCGCGAAGAAGGTCATGAACAAATGCATGACCCCGAGCATGCAGAGTACGTAAATTTTGATTCGTACGGCTGACGGCTCTTGAATAGTTCGGGACATGGGAGCTTTCTTCTTTCGAGCGAGCTGTCAGAGCATGCGGCTGACGGGTAATCAATAGTGCCGCGAATTTCGATGGACGGCACTGTATCATATTCCAGCGGATGACGGAAAGGCGAAAAAGGCGTCCTTGCAGTTCGGGAGGCCGCAATGGGGGGAAAGGCAGGACCTCATGGCGGTCCATCACAAGAGCAGACCTTGGAGACACTCCACCGGTGCAAACTGCCCGGCTGGAGACGCAATAATCGATCAGGGGAATGAGATTGCGGGAAACGGTTCGACGATGCAATCTGCTCTCACGGGAATCGGATACCGATACGATGCCGGTAGAAATGAGGTGACGATCCGATGAGCTTACCGACCAACACAACCGTGGAGCCCGATATCCGAGGGACCGAAAGCAAGCCGGAAAAACCGATGAGCCTCGTACCGGGCCTGATGGTCGCTTTGATCGTGTTCGGTTATTGGCTGTTCTTCTCATCCACTTTCGTGACCTTCAATAGAGACGACAACGCAACCTGCACCTTGCCTCTGGTCATTGATGCCGCCCGACAGGTCCGGTCAGGCCATTTTCCTTGGCATACGTACTTCGTGGGAGGCGGCGGCGGCTCTCCCATCGTCGCGGTCATGCAACCCGGGGTTCTCAACCCGCTCAAGCTGATTCCGGCTCTCTTTCTCAGCGACCGACCCCAAACGCTGATGAACGTCATCGCATCCCTGCACTTGGCAGTTTTTGCCTTGGGCGGCTGGTTCCTCGCCACAGCTCTGGCAGCTCCAGCGTGGGCCGGATTCGTGGCAGCCTTCTCTCTTGGATTTTCCGGTGCATTCGTCATCGGCGTCGGCAATTGGGAAATGAATTATGTCCCCTACGCGTTCCTTCCCTGGATAGCGGGAAGCATTATTCGACTGGCCGGGGCCGAATCGCGCAGGGAGATCGTCAGTAGCCATCTCCTCTTGGCGTGGTCGGTGCTCAGCACCTTCTTTGCCGGAGGTCCCACCGCGATATTCTATGGCGTGCCGGTGACGGCAATCACGGTTCTCTATGTCGTTTCCGGAGACCGATCAAAGCTCGGTTTGTTGGCTTTACGATCGGTGCCCCAGCTACTGCTGGTTGCGGTCCTGGTCGGTCCCTTCCTTTGGGAAGCCAAGAAGATCTTCGACTACTACGGTCGTCGGCCGGACCCCATGGGGTGGGTGCAGCTCAGCGTGCCGTTGCGGGCCTATCTGGGGTTATGGATACCCGGTACGGAATCTACATGGACCCATATCGGCAGGGTGGCCTCTTTCACCAACTATCTCCTCTTCTGCGGCCTGGTCCCCGCGTGGTACCTCCTTTTCGCAATTTTCAAAAAACCGGCCGTGTTCGCCCGGGCGCCCGTTCTCTGCCTTGTAGCGGGGATCGTGCTGTTCGTGCCGCTGCTCTCTCCGGACGCATTGGGGCTCTCGGGATTTTTTGCCGGAGCTCCCGTTCTCAGCGTGTTCCGGTGGCCGTTTCGAGGGGTACCGGCCTTCGACGTGTTGGTCGTCTTCCTCTTTCTGGCCGCGGCGAAAGGGGTGCGGATTCCGAAACTGCCGTTGGCGGGGGCTTTGCTGGTTTTCGTCTGCTTCACGGCAGGAATACTCTCGGTGAGCAATGAATTGCGGATCGCGGTTCCGGGCTACAATCAGATCAGTTGGTTTGTCACGAATCGCTATTACGAAGATCCGGAGCGCTGGGACGAAAGAGCCCTTGAAAAGTTGCGGTCTTCCGGGTACGTGGTGACCTTGAGCCGGAGGGCGGTGCGGGGAGTATTTTTTGAGAAACCCAGGCTCTACTTCAACGGAAACCTCGGTGCTCAATTCCGGGTCTGCACGGTTCATCGTTATCTCCTCGGCGCCCAATCGGAGGCCTACAGCGAGTTGGGCATGCACTATTCCGGCCAGAGCAATAATCTGGAGGCCATGAAGAGATTTCTCGCATCGTCCCTCATAAAGCCCCCCGACATCCGGCCCCACTGGGACAACGGCATCGGTCCCAAGGACCTTGGAGAACTGGCGGCAAAGACCTACGTCGGCGCCGCGATCGTCGAGACTGCCTTCAAAGAGCCCATGGACTACTTCCTCAACTCTCCCCGGTGGCGACTCCTGGAGTCGCGGCCGTCCGCTTCCCTGTTCCTCAGGGTCCCTAACTGATTTCATTTCGCAATTAAGAATGTGACTTCACGGCACGGGCGGCCTGTCCCTTAAGCGAAGTTAGGCGCTTGCCGTTCGCAGCGGAAGAGACATGCCGTCAGAATTACATGTAAATCTCGAAATGGTATGAGGTCTACCGGTTTTGCACACGGGCTATCGTAGGGTCAGGCCGGCGTGGTCACGAGCACGAAGTGTACCCGAGTTTGGCCAGGACGAGCATATACTGTGCGCCCAAAGGCAGGAACCCGAGTCTCGGCTCACATTTTCTCAGGAACCGCAGAAATGACGGGAAGAACACGATGTACCGGCTATGGACCACATCCATGGCAACCCCACGCGCCAATTTGACGAAAGCAGGCCGTGATATGAGAGTGACCCCCTTGTCGAAAGGGCAGGTCTTCACAACATAGCGGGTGAGAGGATTCCACGGGTTATGCTCGAAAATAACAATCCGTCCGCCGGGAGTAAGACGTTGTCCCAGCGATCTCAAAAGATCGGGACGCGAGCTCGGGGAGACATGGTGAAATACGTTGGCCGAATAGATGAGATCGTAGAAGACCTCATCGGGGAGTTGCCCGAAAAAGCTGAGATTGGGAAGTGCACCTGATTTCGAGCGAGCCTCTTCCAGGGATTTCCTCGACACGTCGTGCCCGTGAACGGTCACTTGAGGAAAGGCCTGGGCCACGAGGCCCGCAAGCGAACCCGTCCCACATCCAAAATCCAGGACCGGCCCCTTTGTGTCCGGAGCCATGCACCACTGCCGCAGGCATCGGAGTTTGTACGCGTCGAAATAAGCACTTCCCTCGCCGGCGAATCTGATGGTTTCGTCCAGAATTTCACCGTAATTGGCGGCAAACGAGTCGAATTCGTGGTTGCTCATCAAGGCCTCTGCCGGCCGGAGCGGGTCCCGTTGATCCCACGGTCAACCCCGAGCACCTCCATTGTCGTCCAGAGGGGTCTCGCTTTGACTTCCTCATAGATGCGACCCAGGTATTCACCGATGATGCCGAGAAAGACGAGTTGGACTCCGCCGAGGAAGAACACGGCTATGATGATGCTCGCGAATCCGGGAACCACGGGAAAATCCAACGCGGCAAAGAACTCACGGAATACACGGGTGCAGAGGTAGAAGACCGCCCCAAGGAATGACAGAGAGGAGGCCACAAAACCCACGATCGTGGCAAGCCTGAGAGGGACCACGGTGAACGACGTGATTCCGTCCATTGCCAGGGCGAGGAGCTTACCGTAGGTATACTTGGCGTCCCCGGCCGACCTTATCGGACGATCGTACGGTACGCCCGTCTGCTTGAATCCCACCCACGCACGCAATCCTCTGACGAAACGATGTCTTTCGGGCATCGCGTTGAGAAGGTCCACCACCTTCCTGTCCATCAAACAGAAATCTCCGGCATCCAACGGAACGGGCACGTACGAAAGAGCGGCCTGAATCCTGTAAAAGGCCTTGTAGCACAACCGCTTCAGGAGGGACTCTTTCCGGCGCCGGCGAATGGCGAAGACCACGTGATTTCCGTCCTTCCATTTTTCGATGAAACGACCGATCTCCTCGGGGGGATCTTGGAGATCCGCGTCCATGACCGCCACGCAGTCCCCTTCGGCAAATGCGAGGCCCGCGGAAATAGCGGCCTGGTGGCCGAAATTTCTCCCCAGCCGGACGGCCTTCCATCTTGGGTCCCTCGCGTGGAACTCCCGGATGGCCTCCCATGACCCGTCCGTAGATCCGTCATCCACGAGCACCACTTCGTAAGGCTCTTTCCAATCCCGGGCGGCACTCGTCACTCGCGAAAAGAGCTCGGGCAAGACCTGCTCTTCGTTGAATACGGGAGCCACAACGGAAATCATGGGCGACTCCGGGTTCCGTCTTGTGGAATAGGGGTCAAAATCCGTACGACCTCCGTTTGTCACGTTCGATCACCGCAACCCTTCCTGGAGCCGACGCGTCAAGAGGGCCGTTGGAAAACTCGGCCGAGAAGAACTCGTGACGCTCTTTACTTTGTCAAGATCTCACGGCCCTCCGGGCTTTCACGATGCGGCCTGCATGAGCGTGTGGAGCTCGGACACGGCCTTCCGAGCGCAATACTCATTATTGATGTTTGCGTCAATCTCCACCACTCTCACCGACGGAGAGAGACGAGCCTTGAGTGTCGAGACGAATGAACGGTTAGTGTCCGGCTCATAGTAGGGTCCTCCCGGCGAGTCGGCTTTAGACCACCCGTCCAGGGGGATCACCACGGTCGGGGATTTTACAGCCTTGTTGAGCTTGCCGGCTACGACCTCGGCCAAGTGAGCCAGGTCCTCGGTGCTCGTACGCACGAAAGACCTAAAATCGTGCGCGAGGAATCTCCGTTCACGAAGTGCCTCGGGGACGCCCTCCGGCGACGTGCACTCGAAAGCGATCATGTCGAGGCCTCCCGGCAAGACTACGTGGGGGATGCCTTTTCGTCCGGGAGTTTCCAGCCGCTGAGGCCCGATGCGGCCGCAGTACCCGGCGTACATCTGATCGGCAAACTCGTGGAGTGCCAGGTCGAGCACTCCGTGGACCACCCCCTGATCGACCAGGTCTTCCATGGCCATGCTCCCCGGCCCTATGGCGTGGAAAGGAACCACCTCGTACCCGAGGTCCTCCAACATGTATTTGGCGTAAAAGGCAGCCTGGTTCAAGGGGCCGAAAGAGGTCATCGCCACGACGCTCTTGTCGGCCGGTGGCTTCAGATTGGAGTTTCCCATACCGACGATGGCTCCCGCCGCGTGCGCGAGGATCTTTCGGGTGATGAAATTGAGGCCCGCGATGTCGGCCACCGCGTGCATGATCGTGATGTCCTTGCTTCCGATAATCGTGCTCATGTCCCGGGCTGCCACCGTGGAGACCATGATCTTGGGGAGCCCTATGGGCAGGCCGCGCATGATGCCGGTTGCGATGTGGGTGCCTGTTCCGCCGCCAAGGGCAACGATCCCCGAGAAGCGACCGCCGTCATAGAGCTCTTTCAGGAGGCGTGCTCCACCCTCCATCATGATCTTCACCGCGAGGCTTCGATCGCCTTTTTGAAGCATGTCCGCAACGTTCCATCCCGCCGCTTCCGCCACAGCCTCCCGTCCGACGTCGGGCTTGACCCGGTCTTGGGGAAAAACTCCCACATCCACAATCAAAGTCCCGCAATCTCTTGCCTCGATTTCGTCTTTCAAGTACCGAATTTCCAACGCCTTGGTGTCGAGGGTGCCAACAACCGCCACTGTCCTATCCATGAAGACCTCCTAACATGAAGTCCAATCAGAACAAGGACGAACCGACCCAAGGGGAGGGCGGGCCGGCAGGAAGGATCTCATTCTACACCGCACCTCAGGCCTCTGGCCAGACAAAGGTGCAGATGGACCGATCATTCACGCCCGGGTCTCCGAAACCGACCGAGTCTCGGTATTAGGAAAGGAGGGGCAAACAGTCCCTCATTACTCAGGGGGCCGCCGAGATTGACGCGCTCCGCGTGTCACGAAAAGAAGTCCGTTGAGCACACGGCAGGACGAGTTAGGGTATGATGTCCCCACCGGACACTGAATCTTCGGGGAAAGGAGGCGGAAGCAATGGAAACCTATCTGGAATGTCTGCCGTGTATGGTTAACCAGGCGCTGGAAGGAGCCAGACACTCGACGGACGACGAGCGGACCCAGCAAGAGGTGCTCCGCGCGTTCATGCGTCTTGCCGCGGAGGCCGACCTCCAAGAGTCGAGTCCGCGGCTGATCGGCATCGTTCACCGGGTAATCCGCGATCTCACCGGCAATCCCGATCCATACAGCGAAGCCAAGGAACGGCTGAATCGGATGGCTCTCGAGCACTACGACCGTTTCAAGGAATTGGTCCGTGATTCGCCGGACCCGTTGGGAACCGCGATCGGCCTTGCCATTACCGGCAACGCGTTGGACTTTGTGGTCAATGCCGAGGCCGACCAATCTGATATCGAGGCCGCGGCGCAACGCTGCCTCACCATTCCCCTTGACGACGGAGCGCTCCGGGAATTTCAACGGGCCGTGGAAGGCGCCCGCCGCATCCTCTATCTTGGAGACAACGCGGGGGAGATCGTGCTGGACAGACTCCTCATCGAGCAGCTCCCCGCGGAGAAGATAACCTTTGTCGTCAAGGGGAGTCCCGTGGTCAACGACGTCACCCGTTCCGATGCCGTGGCTGCGGGCATTGCCGATCTCGTCGAGGTGATCGACAACGGTTCGGATATGCCGGGGACAATCCTGAAGGACTGCTCGGATTCGTTCCTGCGGAGATTCCGCGAAGCGGATCTCATCATCTCGAAGGGGCAGGGGAACTACGAATCCCTCAGCGATGAGGAAGCGAACATCTTCTTTCTCTTTCAAGCCAAATGCCGTGTCATCACGCTGCACTTGGGTTACGCAGTGGGCAGCCTCGTGTTGCTTGGAGGACAGGCTGCCCCTCAACCATAGATGGGCTATTTGTTGAAGCCGGTCTGCTTATTGTCTTCCTCGAAATACGAGGAACATGGCCTCTTAACGGCCGATGACCCTTCGATCGTCTCATGTCCGGTCATCGGCCTTGCGGTCAAAGGGGAAGTGCCCTTCCCTCGCGTTTTGCGCTCGAGGGAGAGCGAATTACCGCGCTCCCCGGAAAAGCGCACTTGAAAGGCGTGAGGCAGGGTCGGTCAGTCCGCGGCCCCGTGGCTTCGAAGCACTCCGACCACCTCACTCCGAGAAAATCTAGACGCCCAGAAGAGTGCACTGCGACCGCTGTCTTGTGTGCAATTGGCGTCTGCGCCGTATTCCAAAAGAGTTTTGACCACCTCTCCCTGCCCCATCATCGAGGCGGCAATGAGCGGGGTCATGCCGTCCTTGCCCCGGCAGTCGACGTCTGCCCCGTGCTCCAGGAGAAGTTGGACCACCCGGGCATGCCCGAACTTGGCCGCGGCGATGAGTGCGGGTCCTACCCCCAAACGGGGCCTGCAACCAGCGTTGACGTCAGCTCCCTTGGACAGGAGGAGCTCCACGGCTTCCAATCTGCCCGCCTCTGCCGCCCACACCAGGGCTGTGCTCCCGAATATGTCCGTGACTTCCGGATTGGCGCCCCTATCGAGGAGCAATCGTACGATCTCCGTGTTTCCCGAGGCGCACGCGCCGATCAATGCAGTTGTCCCCAATTCCGGTTTGCGTGCATTCACGTCGGCGCCTCTGTCGAGTAATTTTTCCACTATGCAAATGTTACCGGCTCCCGCTCCGGCTATAAGCTCGCGATTAACTTCATGCGACATCATGCTTGACCTCCTCAAAGAACCATCTCCTTCAGGCCGCTCGTACAGAGCAGCCACCCTACAAATGGAAGATTCGGGGGGATCACTTTGCGGCTCCGATCATCTCGGCCACATTGCCTAATGACAAGCCATCGTGGCCGCGGTTCCATTAAATCTTCGTAAGCCGCTCTTCAGGTGCCCCAACTAGCTGTCTTTTTGACGATATTGTTGACTGCCGTTCCTTATGGAATTCATAGATGAACGATTTATGAGGATTGGGATAAATTACCGTCGGACGCGGCGCGCTTTCGGAGCCATAAATCCAACATTCCACTTATAGAACCGCAACAATGAATCCCTTTTGTTCCGTCGGACCTGCATCTTCTTCTGAATCAAGGCATGGCCCACCGAAAATCCGACTCCTGAAACCGGTGGAGACGGACTCCAATGGGGGTGCGACGCCCCGCGCCATACCCCCCCTCGGCTAATACGATTTCGCGATCAAACCCACAAAACGGACGGCGAAACCTGACTGCCCTCAAGAGACAAACCGTCCGTGCCGTGAATTCACATCCGTGACGGCGAAATGATATAAAGCCATTCCGGTGAGACCTCCACGATGGTGTCAAAATTATGATTTTGCCGCGACCGAGAGATCCTCGGCCGCAGTTGCCAAGGTGCCGCTCTTTGGCATTCGCGGCTCTCATGGAGTCGAAAATCGATGGCCCTCGGCCGGATTGTAGCGTGAGATCCGGTCCGTCGTTCCAGGATCGGTCCCGCGCGCTTGACACTCATGGCAGATTCGATAGTGGAGCGCACGCGGCCCATTGGCAGGCTTCCGTATGAGCGCAAGACTCCCCACGGTGTTCCCGCGAATCTCAAAGCGCTCCACTATATCGCTAGCCCTGGCCTCGGTTGCAGACGAGAACCTTCCTGCCGTCCTTGAAGGCAACCTCGATCCTCTCCGCTCCAAGGATATCGACGACCCGTCCGGTTCCGAACGTCGGATGTTCTATGAATTCAGAGGCGCGGTACGAGTCGGTGATCTTGTACGCGCGCGGAACCAATCCCTCAGGCATGTCTTTCATGAACGTCGTCCATTCGCCCAGGGCCTTGTCTGCAGCCCTGAGACTCGTGGGCTTGCGCCCTTTCTCACCAGCGGACGACGACACCCGCACGGTTCGCTTTTCCTTTTCGGCACCCTTTTCGTATTTGGGCGGGTAATACTTGTGATCGCCTCCGCAGGTCAGGCAATGCACCCTTTGAATGGACCGTCCCACCACTGCTATAACTCGATGGTTGAGGTTCATACGGCACCGCGTGCACCATGCTTCAACGTCTTCTCCCGGCCCTATCGCCCCAGTTCCCATGCAACCTCCACATTATTCTTGGTCGGCTCGTTTGCGTGGCCACCCAGCTTACTCACCCGCGCCGGGATGTCAAGGGAGGAAAGCAAAAGAGGCTCCAAACTTTTGCCTTTGGGACTATCCTCTCCATGATCCCGTTCGGTCAGCGCACCGGAAAGACCGCTCGGGCTCCGGTCAATCCTGAGAATCTTTTTCGTCTTCGATGGTGGAAGGAGGAAGCCCACAGCGAGCTGGAGAGCCGGTTGAAAGAGATTGTCCAATCGGATAGAATGGGAGCGGATCGATTCTTCGGAAATCATCACGGTGCACGAGAGACGAACAAGGAGAGACCATGCATACGACCCATGCCGATGAGACGGCCCTCTGGATGGAATCGGTTATTCAGGATTTCCTGAAGGAATCCCCCGAGAACAACCTCGGGAACGGCACCTCAGAGAAGGCTTTTGAGCGAGCCCTTGTGGGGTTCTCGAGAGGGGACGATCCACTGTACGAGCAGTACAAAGAGGTGGTGGCACCCTACCATTGGACGCCCGCGGAAGTTTTCGCCATCGCCTTCCCGGACGCAGCCGTAAAGGCTTCGGATCTGACCGTGATTTCATGGATTCTGCCACAAACAAAGGCCACCAAACGGGACAATCGGAAAGAGACAATGTATCCCGCGGAACGGTGGGCCAGGGCGCGGATATTCGGGGAAGAGGTCAATGCCACGTTGAGGAGGCACGTGGTGGAGGCCCTGTACCTGCAGGGCTGCAATGCCGTGGCACCGCAACTGATGACTCAATGGGAGCGGAAGACCTCCGATCGTTTCGTCTTCGCTTCCAAATGGTCCGAACGACACGCAGCTCACGCAGCGGGGCTCGGCACCTTCGGACTCTGCGATGCGCTCATCACCCCGGTGGGTAAAGCCCACCGTGTGGGCTCGGTCGTTGCGGCGATTTCAATCCCCCCGACGCAGCGACCTTACAAAAATCATCGAGAATACTGCCTCTTTTTCAGCCACGGTACCTGCGGCAAGTGCATCACCCGTTGTCCGGTGGGAGCGTTGAGCGAGGCCGGCCACGACAAGCTGAAATGCGTCGCGCACCTCCACCCTGTCTCGGACGACTACGTGAAAGCCAATTACGGCTTTGACGGATACGGCTGCGGTCTCTGTCAGACAGGGACCCCCTGCGAGTCCGGGATACCGAAGAGGCCGGACCCTGCCCGTGTTGACCTCCCCTGAGGCGGCAATGGTCCGGCCTTGTGAAGTGATTATAACCGTCTTCCGCGGCCTTTGAGGGCATCGAGGATTTTGGCCGACTGCTCGGGGCTCAGGCCCGAATCGGCCATGACAGCCTCAGGGTCGGCCCGAGCGGCGTACCCGTACAGGTACCCGTTGAGGCGGGCTGCAATAGTGGAGTCCACGAGATCCTCATCCCTCGGATATATGGACTTCAGTACCGCCATCAGCTCACGCGACTGTCGCAAACGATACTTCTGGTGGTACGGCTCGGCGCTGTAAAACCGAGTGGCCGGAACAATTAAGGTATGGACTTTAGACTTGGTCTTTGCCGCAACCTCCGCGAGGCTCTTTTCCGCCATCATTTTCTGGTTGTCGTTGTGATGGAAGACTGCCGCCATATATTGCCGCGAATACGCGCGATCCGTGGGGCGGTGACTCCTCCAAAAGACTTCGAGCAGCTTCTCGTATGAGACGATCTTGGGGTCGTATTCAATTTGAATGGTCTCGGTTTGATCCCCCAAGCTGTGATACGTCGGATCTTTCTTTGTACCGCCGGAATATCCCACGCGTGTTCTCACCACGCCTTTGATGCTCCCGAACTGAGCATCAGGGCCCCAAAATCAGCCCAAGGCGAATGTCGCGGTTTCCAGACCCGCAGGCTCCTCTGTGGGAGCCCAGGGTTTAGCTTCTGCCTTTGCAAGGCCCGAATCAGCAATGCTCATGGATTCTCTCCCTTCTTGTGCCGCAGCAGGGTCGTCGATCCCTTCGCGATGAAAAGGCGCCCAGAAGAGGCCGACTACTATACATAGTACGAATCCCGTTACGATAAGGGAACTGCGAAGGGCACCTTTTTTCCATTGTCCGACATGGTCGCGTTTCACGTTCATTTTCCGGCTGCCGGCTTGGGTGTGGGGACAAAATCCAGGGCAACGGAATTCATGCAGTACCGAAGGCCGGTAGGTTGAGGGCCGTCATCGAACACATGCCCGAGATGTGCGTCGCACCTTCTGCACAGCACTTCGGTTCTCTTCATGAAGAAGCTGTTGTCCGATTCGGTCTTCACACTCTTGGGGCCGAGAGGAGCCCAGAAGCTCGGCCATCCGGTTCCGGAGTCGAATTTCTGTTCGGAGCTGAACAGTTCGTTGCCGCAGCAGACGCACCGGTATATGCCATGTTCCTTCCACTTGTCGTATTTCCCGGAAAAGGCAGGTTCGGTCCCCTTCTTCCTGGTGATCCGAAACTGTTCCGGGGTCAGAATTTTCCGCCATTCTTCCTCTGTTTTTACTACTCTGTCGGGCATATCCTTTGCTCCATTCATGTCGGAGGGTCCTTTACCTCCCATGGGAGGCTCCGGGTTCATTGCACCTTCACGGGAATATCCCCATGTCGTCGCTCCTACGGCCAATGCCACGCCTGCCAGGAGCTTCATGAACGATCTTCGGTTGCTTGTGGCTTCGGTCTTCTCCGGTGTCGCTTTCATCTGATCCTCCTGTTGCTCCGGAACGTGATTTGTTCCTGAACTTGAAAGAAGGATAGTCACTCCTTTTCAAGGATTGAGAAAGGAACGGTAAAGATTGGGTAAAGATGCCGGGGGATTGCTCGTTCAGAGGGGAAGAGTGAACCAGAAGAGCGTCTCGCCGGGGCTCGTCTCCGCGCCGACGCGACCGTGATGGGCTTCCACGAGCTCCTTGACGATGGCGAGGCCTATTCCCGCGCCTCCCCGGTCCCGGGAGCGCGATTTTTCTCCTCTGTAAAACCGCTCGAATATGAAGGGAAGGTCGGCCGGATCGAGCTCTGCTCCCGAGTTTGCGAAGGTGACTCGAATCTCCCCCGGGAGCTGCTCTGTGGCGATTCTTACCGTACCCCCCTGTGGTGTATACTGCACCGCATTCTGCAAGATGTTTCCTATGACCTGGGAAATTCTCCGCGAATCGGCCTGAACCATCACTGCGGGATCTTCAAAATCGGTCAGGACGCGAATCTTGCCGTCGCTGAACCGCTGTTCGAATGGCTCCATCGCCCGTTCGATCAATTCCACAAGAGCCGTGGGCTTCACGGAAAGCCCTTGTTTTGCCCCTTCAGCCCTTGCGAGCTGCATGACCGCATCCACCAGGCTCGTCAATCTCAATGTCTCGTTGTGAAGCAATTGGAGAGTTTCCGGGGTAGGGGGTACAACTCCGTCCACCAGTGCTTCGAGATAGCCGCGGATGTTCGTCAAGGGAGTTCTCAATTCATGTGCCACGTCAATGACCATCCGCTTTCTTAACATTTCTATCTCGGCGAGACTTTCGGCCATACGGTTGAAGACCGCAGCAA
>JBGSJS010000054.1:0-72202 GCA_041741735.1 Desulfomonilaceae bacterium
CCTGTGCCGCTTTTTCCAGGAAGTCCCGGTTGATGTCGGTGGCGAGGATGGTCACGTGCCAATCGGACAATTCCTTGATCGTCTCCTTGAGCACGATAGCAATGGAATAGGGCTCCTCACCGGTCGCGCACCCCGCGCTCCAGAATCGCAGCCGACGGCCGTACCTGCTCCGTGACGCGGTCAATTGCGGCACAAGATGCTCTTCAAAGGCTCGGAAGAGCTTTTCGTCCCGGAAGAAATGTGTCTCTCCGATGGTGAGGAAAGGGGCCAGGCATTCGACACGCGTCTCATCCTGGGGGGAGGCCAGCAGCCAGTGCGACAGAGAAACGACGTCTTGGAATCCGAGGGGTTTCGCGGCCTTTTTCAACGCGCTTTCCAGGGCGTTCCATCTCTCTCTGGGAAAGTGGAGCCCCATGCGGGCTGCCACCATTTCACCAATTCCATATAAGATGTTATCGGGGAATTCGTCCGTCATAGTATTAAGCGGATCCTCTATCGAGCATGGAGCTCAGGGATTCATATTCCGACGAGGAGAGAGCCCTTTCAGCTCCGAGGATCACGATCATGCCTTCGTCCAGTTTCGCCACTCCTTGCACAAACCTGGCTTCGGGCAATACATTCCCTGACGAGACGACATCCTGTCCGGGAATTTCCACGACCGGCTTTACCTCATCGGCCACCATGGCCAGGCTGCGGGATCCGTCGTGCAGGATGATGAACAAGTCCTGAATATCGATCTCCCGTTCGGGCAGTCCCAAACGTCTGCGAGTGTTGATAACCGGGATCACTCGACCTTCTATGTTGATAACCCCGAGAATGTTTTCCGAGGCCTCGGGTACATGGGTGATCTCAACGGCCCGGACGATCCTCTCAACACAGGAAAGCGTCAGGGCATAGCTCTGATCGTCCAATGTGAATACGACAAGTTGATTCGACGGGGCCATCCGGTTCCCTCTTTCCCGGGCGATGCGGTTCGGGAAATGTGTTTTCCCTTTGTGACCGAGGCTCGACACGAAGCGACCAACGCTGAGAGTAGCTCAGTTCAATCCCCTCGGGCAAGGGATAATACCGATGGCCAGTCAAAGGAGTGTCGTCGTCGTCCGCCGTTTCGGACCGGTCTCTGTAGGGAAATCAGGCGGTGGGGTTCGTAGAGGAGGTTAGAGAGGAGCTCAAAAGAAATTCCCGGCAAAGATATGGAAAATGCTTGAGGAGATATACGCGGAGGAATCCCGACCCGTAGCGATCCTGTTCCTTATCGAAAGGAAGACCGATATGTGGATTGGGGGTCGGCACCAAGGCCATCCGACCTCCGATCCTACCACATCGCTGCTCCGGCTCTCCGGAACCATGCCGCCCGCGCCTTGAGCTCGCTCAAGCCTCTCCGACGGTACTCTCACGAAACACAAGAATCGGCCGCGTGGTCAGACGGGCCAAGTTCAGGGCTTCGTCGCTGATCAGCTTGACGTACTTGGGGCGCTTGTGTCCGTACGCACCGAGTACCACCAGGTCGTAACGATGAACTGCCACGGCCTTGAGGATTTCTTCCACGAAATCGCCCTTGGCCATCTTGGTGATGGGCTCATAGTCGAATCCGCGAATGATCCGGGCCCCTTTCTGGAGGGACGCCCGAGCGAACTCGTCACTCTCCCCGTGACCTGTTTCCTGAACGTGGAAGAGGGTAATCTCCGGTTTCTTGGAGGCCAAGAGAGGAGCCACGAATCGCAGCGCCGCCTCGTCGGTGGCAGACCCTCGGTAGACCACGAGGACGCTCTGAATCTCCCGAATCTGCCGAACAATGAGAACCGGCTGTCGCGCATGATGAAGGATCTTGGCATGTACCGTGCCGAGCAACAGGCCTCTGACCGACGACTGTTCGTGCGACCCCAGCACGATCATGTCGTAGCTGTCCGTCAGCGCCACATTGAGGATTTCATCCGCGGGATCGCCCGAGGTTTCCTGGAGTCGGCAGGGTATCGAAACCTTTGTGCACGGTTCACAAGCCTCGAG
Source organism: Desulfomonilaceae bacterium (assembly GCA_041741735.1). GTDB lineage: Bacteria > Desulfobacterota > Desulfomonilia > Desulfomonilales > Desulfomonilaceae > JBGSJS01. The sequence goes on from JBGSJS010000054.1 coordinate 2,008, forward strand.
AAACTGCTTCTCCACCTCTCGAACGTCAGCCTCAATGGCTTCCTCCAGCCCTTCCGAGGTAAGAAAGGGCGCGTAGCTTTCCGATGCAATCTCCTGGAGATCGGGTCTGACGTGGAGTGCATCCACTTCGGCATCGCTCCCATTCAACAGATGACACGCATAACGGAGCCCGATATAAGTCTCCGGATTCTTGTCAACAGCAACCAGGACTTTCATGCTAACACCTCCCGAGGTCATGTCCGTTGTTTGGGATTGACCGGTTCTTCCGAACGAAACAGGATCGACGACGACGGCTCAACAAGCTTCAGAAGCATCGGAATGATCGAATCCGACAATTCCATGCCGTGGAGTACTCTCATGAGCGGTCGTCCGTGACGAAGGCTTTGCGCTTGGGGGCAACCTGATCAGCGCATCACCAGTACCGACGTGCGGCTCTTGCTCACGAAATTCCCCACCCAGTTTCTGGGAAAAAAGCGACCCAAGAGGGACTTCTTGCCTACCCAGAGGGCCAGGAGGTCCTGCCGCAGCTCCTCACCGATGAACCGTTCGAAATCGGCCACTTCGGCGAGCCGAGTCTCCACTTTTATGTTGCGGTCGCTGTAATAGTCGCCGATCTCGATGAGGCGCGTGTACACGGTCTTGTCCATGCCCCCTTCCTGACTCAAACCGATGAGCTCTAGAGACGCTCCGTGGATCGTCACCATCTGGTTGATGGTCTCCAGAGATTCCTGACTGATATAGCCCTGATCCAGACACGCGAGTATTCTGGTGACCGGCTGGTCTTCCTTGACGAGGAGCACGGAGCAATCCGCATCGTTCACCACATCTTGCGGCACTTTCGGGGAATCCGTCCAGGTGGAGCCCGAGTCTCCCGTACATCCGAGAACGATGAGATCCGCTCCCTCCTCGGCAGATTCGCTCAGGACCTCTGCCGCGGGAGCACCGATTCTCATGTGAACCTTGAAGTCCTTCTTTCTTGCCCGCAGAACCTTGGCCTCCTCCCAGAAACCGTTTTTCAGGGGAATCCAATCGTACCGTCCGTCCTGAGTTTCGTACGGAGACTCGTTGCTTTTCCAGCTTCCCAGGAATACTTCACGGTAACGGCGTAACGCAGTGCTGATGGGAAGGTCAGCGGGCCACGGCATCGAGCCGCCGTCCCCCTTGCCTGCCGACGCGGACTGGACGCCGAGAAGGGTCACGTCCGCCCAGGTGTTCATAGCCAGTTTGACCGTTTGCTTCAGGGCGTACTCGCTATAGGGATGTTCGTCTCCTGCAAATAGAATTCTCATGATGCACCTCTTTCTCGCCGTGGTCCGAACCGGCGACTCCCAACAATGGTCGGCGGTGGAACGGCCGATTGAGCTCCCCGGCACCGACGTCGGTCAAGCAGACGATGACGTGGCGACTAATAGAGCACCAGCAATGACGCCGTCTTCATGCCGGCGAGCAACTGCAATTCGCTCGCGTCCTTCTTCACGTCCTTTTTCAGAGCCATAGCCACCAAGCCGTAGTCCTTGACCGCTGCCTCCATGAGCGAAGCATCCGCGGGAAACGAGCTCTCCGTGGTGACCGTACATCCCGATTCTTGCAAGGCCCGCCGGGCCCGGTCGAGCGCTGCCGGCAGTGACGGTGATGCCGTTTGGGCCGGGGACGCGAGCACGAGAGGCACCGGGCAGTCTTTCCAGAGCCGCTGAAAAACTCCGGTGAGGCGCTCCGTACCGGCATCGTCCGAACAGAGGAGAAGGACCTGATTCAGCTTGCGCAATACCCGCACGAGAACCACCGCGAACGGCATGATCTGATAGAGCTTCGAGTGAATCAACTTGTGGAGGGCGGCTGTGCTCCAGGGGACATGAACCCCTTCCAGGTACAGATCGTGCTCCTCGGTACGAGCTATTTTGGCCAGCTCCGATTCCCTGTCCCCGAAAATTACTCTCGGTTCGGCGAGTACGGGGCAGAAGTCCATTTCGGCGGAGATCATCTCTTTGATCTCCTCTTGACCGCGGCGTACCATTTCCCGTTCCCAGGTACGACTGGCCCATCCCGATCCGAAAGAGGACTCCCGGGCCGATTCCTCTTTCACGTACACGGGATGGATCTCCATCTCCGTCAAGCCTCCAAGCCGGCATGCGAATCTGACAGCCAAACTGGAGGCCAAATCCACTTCGATCGACACCAACGCTTTAATCATGTGGCACTCCTCACCATGGGGTTCCAATGCATATACCCACATAAGGCGACCGTACTCATGGACCCGTTCATGTCACTGCACACCCCTTATCTTGGCTGCCGCACGCAGAACCACATCCTGGATTTCACTCAATTTGAAGGGCTTGGCTATGAAGTCGAAGACTCCTTTGTGAAAGGACTCCTTGGCCGTCTCCATGGTGGCAAAACCCGTAATGACGATGATCTCTGTCTTGGGAGACCTCCGTTTTGCCTCTTCAAGGAGCTGCATACCGTCGATTCCCTTCATCTTGAGATCGGTAATGATGATGTCGTAATCGACTTCTTTAATCCGCATCATCGCTTCAGAGCTCTGTGTGAAGGTTTCGACTTCATGGCCCTGTTTTTCCAGTGCCGGTTTCAGGCGCTTACAAACAATGGGCTCGTCATCCAGCACCATAATTTTCAGCTTGTTTCCGTTCATGATGTGCTCCTTCCATGAGTGATGGCTACTCGAGTTTGGCGTGTCGATCGAAAAAGGTCTTCACGAACAGAGGAATGTCCCGATCGTTCCTCAACTGAATGTCGAGCTGGCGTGTGAATCCGATCAACTTGCCCAAAACCGCGAGGCGACGTTGAATCTCTTCCTTGGGCAGATGGAGCAGACGAGCCACAACGAGATCGCCTTTTACCACCACGTTAAAGTGGAATCGCGAAAGGATGCCGGCCAGCACCCGGGCCCTCCTCGAGCGCCGGGAAATGTCCGTAACGCCTCCTACGAATCTGAAATAGATGTGGTTGTGCTGTGCTTCGTCGTGCATGCGTGCATCGATGAGGTTGAAATGATACCCCAATCGAAGATGGAGGTTCATGTAGATCCGGTTGACGACCGCGAGATTGTAGCCCACAGGGGAGTAGCCGCCCGATGCAACGTCAAGGGGGCGAGTCAGACTCGACATGAGCCCCTTGAAGTCCACCGCCACCGGCTCGGTGCTCCACGTGTCGGGATGCGCGACCCCTGCCCACAGCGCCTTCAGAGGCAAGGAGCGTATCTGATCCATCCTGATCTTGGAGCCTTCGGCTTCCGGATCGATCCCCTCTCCCAGGTCGAGTATTTTCAGGCCGAGGGGCACGTCCGAGACGAGCGTCCAGACCTTTGCGGTCTTAAAATCCTTGAGAAGCGCCGGAAGATTCATCAGCTCCTGGACTGCTTTCTCGTGGATGAACCTGATGAGGTCGTGGGCTGTGGTGCATCCCTGGGGCGTGAAATCAGGTGCAGAGGGATCGATCAGGTGCAGCGGCGCCACGCGTTTGATCAGCCTTCGGAGAAGCCTGAACTCCGGCGATTCTTCGAATACCGTCGTCTGGGCCAGCTCGTAGCGGATCAGCTCCTTCACTCGACCGGCATAGACGATTCGGTGATAGGTGTCGAGCGTCACTTCCATGCCGTCGCGAAGGATTTCCGTGGCATTCTCCACACCGACGAGCGCGGGTACACGGAATTCCCGGGCTATGGTGGCCAGGTGTCCGGCCACCGAGCCCCGCTCGGCTATAATCGCGGACGCCTTGGGCACGATCATGGCCAACCAGGGCGCAGTGTAACGGGTCACGAGGACCGCTCCTTCGGGGAAGTCGGCCATCTCTTCGTTGGTCTGCACCACGTGCACCGGTCCGGAGCCCACCCCTGTATGTGCCACCGATCCGATCTCATTGGCGAGTATGGGATATTCGGCACACGACTCACAAATGTCCTGCTCCTGCGATGTCATGGATTCGGACAGTGCCAGCCGTCGGCACTGCAGGAGTTGACACGTTCCGGACTCGTCCACCGCCCATTCTATCTCCTGGGGCCGCTTGAAATAGCGTTCGAGGGCCACGGCCCATTTTGCCAGACAAACCAGCGTCTCGTCGGAAATGGACGGAGTTGCCATGATCGGACCGGCCAACGGGACCTCTTCGTCTCCGCCGCCGGACAGAGGTCTGACGATAGTCTTTTTCTCCGCTATTCTTCTCACCGTTATTCTGTGTAGCGCGGCCTTTTCCACCACGAACAGGTCCGTGGCACTTCGGCCTTCCACCACGGTCCGTCCCAGACCGAACGACGCGTGAACCGCAATGCAATCGGGATCTCCCCCGGAAAGATGAAACGACTGAGCCACCCCGCTTGCCGTGCATGGAACCATCCGCTGGCACAGTACCGCCATGGCTCCCTCTTCTCCGATCAACCCCACACGGCGTCTGTACGAGAGGGCTTCGGCAGAGAAGAGGCCTGCCAGGACCGTCTTGTACGCTCGGAGAATGTTCTCTGCCGGCACGTTCAGGACACTCTCATGCAGGCCTGCAAATGAGAGCTCCCCATCTTCTCCGTAGGCGCTGCTCCGCACGGCCCAAAATCCGCCTCCCCGTTCGGCGTGCTGTTTGATTTCTCTCGAAGCGTCCTGGGGAACGATCCCCGCGAGGATGGCATACCGAATACGGCTCGATATCTTGCTCAGCCCTTCATCTCCGGAAATCCACGATTCCAGCGAGCTGTGTATGCGCTCCTCAAGCTCGTTGTGCTCCAGGAATCGATAATAGGCCTGCGTGGTAATGACGAATCCGTCCGGGACGGGAATGTCCAGCCGCTTAATGATTTCCGTCAGAGTGTTGGCTTTGCCTCCGGTGAGCTCGGGCGTGTCGCTGGGGGCACCGGCCAAAGGAACTACATAGGGGGCGTCCGCGACACTCAAACGCCCCCGCAGCTCCGCGCCGAGAGGAATGAAAACCCGGTCCAGGGCCGAATAGAGATCGTAATAGCGGTCGGAGGCTATAAGATTGAGACCCTTGACCATACGCAACAGCAAATCGCGAAGCTCGTGTGCCGTATCGTTAAGGTACTTGCGATCGAAGATGTAATCCCCACCGGATTTTTCGCCCAGGTCTGCGATGAGCTCCATTGCCCTCTGGTGGTCTCCCAGCATCTCTTGAAACTGTTCGAAGAGCTGCGGAAAAGAGACGCTACCGCTCTTTCCCGCAAGCACTCCTCTGATCAGATCTTTCAGCCGTGACCACACGTTCTTAACTCCTTGGATTGCCCTCCCCTGCGTCGGGTGAGGGCTTGTTGCTTAATGTGCGCCTTTACTCTTGAAGACAAATCCCATGCCGAACCCGGTAACAAACGCAATAACCACCGCCAACAGGCCATACGTGATGCCGTGCTGATGGGCAAGGGAGGCGAGCATGGCCGGCAATCCCCGCATCGCCACGGGGAGGTCAAGGCATTTCCGCTCAATGACGGCCCCCTTGTCCATGACCGACAGGCACAGTTTGTACGTTCCGGGACCGATCTTGCCCGGAATCCGGAGCACTCCGCTCACCTTATCCTTGTCCCCGGAAGCACCGGACACTTTGAGAGATCCCGGAAAGATGCCGTAAAGGCCTTCACTCTCTTTCAACTTCACAAACTGATCGAACGGGTTTTTTGTTCCGCCTTCGGGCAGAGACCCGGAAAACTTCACGACGCTCTCCAGCGTCTCATAGCCTCCCAGAAACCCTGACGCTTTCCGGGACGAGTGCTTGCCGGCAGTGGTCATGAGCAGGTAAAGACTGGGAGCTCCCGAGACTTCGACCTGGCCCACGCTCATCCAAAGGAATCCGCGCCTCCCTTTACGGAGAAGCCGATCGTCCTTCGCCGGCCCCAGTAATTCTACCGCGGCTTGTGCTCCGCTGGGGATTTCCGCGCTGACGAGCAGAGAGGTTCCTTGAAATGCCCACCTGATGTGGACGTAATCCGGGTCCACCTTGAATCCCGAAGATGAAGCGGCCGTTGCCGAGGGGATGCCGAAAGCGGCCCATATAGCCAATAGCATGATAGGGAGTCGGAAGTGCGTGTGCGCTGGTGTTTTCACCTTACTGCTCCGTTTCGTAAATACTGTCACGTATTGCGGATGCCCGGCTTTCACCGGCTGTCCCCACAATACCCCCCTCTGATCCCCCCGTTGACGGGGGGAAGCTCTCCCTCCCCGTCAACGGGGAGGGTCGGGGAGGGGTCTTCTGATTCGTAACCGTACTTGTGAAATCGACTACTTAGTGTCCCCCTTTGTACGTGAGCATGATGTGGGGCGGCACGACCAGACCGATCAACATCTGGACCATCACCAGCAGCACGAGAGACGCAAGGATTATCTTCAACTGGTCTCCCTTGAGTCTCCTGCTCAAGCGAGCCCCGAACTGGGCGCCCACCGTTGAGCCCAACAAGAGGAGGATTGCAAGCACCAGATCGACGCTGAAGTTGGTTGCCGCCTGCATCACCGTCACGTTCACGCAGGTGAAGAGAATCTGGAACAGACTCGTCCCCACCACCACGTGCATGGGCATGCGCAAGAGGTACACCATGACGGGCACCATGATGAACCCGCCTCCTACACCCATAATCGCCGCGAGAATCCCCACGAACACGCCTAGAATGACGGGAAGCAGCACCGAGAGCGTCACACCGGACTTGGCAAAGTTCATTTGCCACGGGAGAGCCTGCACGGCCCGAACATAGAGAGAAGGCTTGCCCGGCTCCACCGCTTTCGTTTTAGTGGGTTTTTCTCGGAGATTCTGAAGGCTTTCTGCGAACATGTACGCCCCGACGACGCCCAACATCACCACATAGGTGATCTTGATCACAAAGTCGGCGTTTCCGAGGCTTCGCAGGATTTTGATGAACTGCACGCCCGCTGTTCCTCCAACCACTCCGCCGATGAGGAGCAGAGCCCCCATCTTGAAATCCACGTTTCCCATGCGGTAGTGGGCGTATGTCGCCGATGTGGAGGCTGCCACGATCTGATTGGAATCGGAGGCCGCCGCCACGACCGGCGGAATGCCGACCATGATGAGCAGCGGGGTCATGAGAAAACCGCCTCCCACACCAAATAGCCCGGAGAGGAACCCAACCGCTCCTCCCAGACCGAGCAATAGCAGGATGTTTACGCTGTTGCCGGCTATCGGCAGATAGATGCTCCAACTCATGCCGAGGTCTCCCTTTCGGAATTTCTTGGATGGAGATCGGAGACGCGGGTGATGTCCCCGGCTTTTTCAACCAGAAGGATTTCACCGTCGAACTCCTGGTGAAGGCGTTTGAGTGCGACATCGGGTTCGGAGCCTTCGTCGTCACCGAGATCTATTGGGGCTGACATGACGATGAACTGAACGGAGGGTTGAGCCGGCACGAACCGCAGGACCTCCTCGATAAACACGCCCCCGGCCAGGAAGATCTCGAGGTTGACACCCTCACGTTGACTCTCTTCCAGCACTTGATCCAACCACGGATACCTTCGGTCATGAAGGTCCACCTCACGCATCCGCGAAGGCCGACCTTGTCCCGTTGTTTCGGAAGGGGACACGGCAAGTACAACCAGTGACGACTTTATGCGCGCCGCCAGTCGGGTCCCGTACGTGATGGAATGGTCGGTTGTTGAATCAAGTCCCACTGCTACCAGCACTCGTTTGCGCATGGTACGGATCCTCTGTCGTCCGACCATACAAGAGCATTATCGGTGCCAAGACGATATCATCAGTTATTTCGGCAAGATGGTCTTTGAACTATCGCTGAGGGGAGGGGATTGTGTTTCACAATGAAAAGAGAATCTCTTCAGAGACTCGATATTCAAGGAAGGGGGCCGGCAAGCTTCTGTTTCAATATGGGATGTCCACGGGTGAGTGGAATTCCGTATCAAGCCGGTGCATCGCGGAACTCTCCGGGGACAGCCCCGTCACTATTTCGAAAACCCGTATTTTTTCATTTTTCGCCAGAGGGTCGTGCGGGGCAAGGCAAGTATGCGGGCGGCCTCGCCAATATTGTATCCGGTGAAGCGGAGCACCTTTTCCATGTATTCGCGTTCTCGTTCTTCGAGGGTTACCCACTTGCCGTACGACGTGACCGAGTACTCGCTGAGATCCGCGGGGAGATCGTCCACGGTAATCGTTTCCCTTTCGGCTAGTGCGACTGCTCTTTCGATGATGTTCTCGAGCTCCCTCACATTCCCCGGATAGGAGTAGCTCTCGAGGACCCGCCGGGCTTCCGGGTCGATTCGTTTGATCTTCTTGGAGAAACGGGCGCAATATGTTCCGAGGAAATGCTCCGTCAACACGGCGATGTCTTCCCTGCGCTCCATCAAGCCGGGCAGTGCAATTTGGACCACGTTGAGCCTAAAAAACAGGTCTTCCCGAAACTTCCCCTCCTGAACGGCGCGCTTCAAATCCTTGTTCGTGGCTGCGATGAAACGGAGATCCAATTGAATGATCTTTGTCGCGCCGACCCGCAAGATCTGGTTCTCCTGGATCACCCGGAGCAGTCGGCCCTGCATGGAGAGAGGCATATCCGCGATTTCGTCCATGAAGACCGTGCCGCCGTTTGCTGTTTCCAGTATGCCGATCTTTGTGGCTGTGGCTCCGGTAAAGGCACCTCGTTCATAACCGAAAAGCTCGCTTGAGATCAGCTCTTCGGTAAACCCGCCGCAATTGAAGGCCACGAAGGGTCTTTCCCCGCGCCTGCTCTCCCGGTGAATGGATCTCGCAACAAGCTCCTTTCCCGTTCCGCTCTCGCCCTGAATAAGAACGTTGCAGTCCAGGGGAGCGACCTTGCCGATCATGCGGAAGACCTCTTTCATCCCGGGACTCACCCCGATCATGTCGCCCCGTCCCCCTGCCCCGAGACGAGCTCGGAGGGTGCGGTTTTCTTCGAGGAGACTTTTGTGCTCCAGCGCTCGCTGTGCCAGATGCCTGATTTCTTCCAGCTTCAACGGCTTCGGGACGTAGTGGAACGCGCCGAGCTTGATAGCCTGGACGACCGAGTCGATGGAAGCATAACCGGTGATGAGGATCACTTCGGTATCCGGACAGCGGATCTTGGTTTCTTTGAGGACTTCGATCCCGTTCATTCCCGGGAGGTTCATGTCAAGGAAGACCAAATCGACACACGAAGCGGCCAAAGACTTAATGAAAGACTCGCCCGAACCGTGGGTATCCACCGAGTAGCCTTCTTTGGAGAGGGTCTTTTGCAGCCTTGTGCAGACGATCTGTTCGTCGTCCACCACGGCAACGCGCATGAATGCCTCCACTTGTTTGAATTGGTCGTTTGAACGCCTCTTGGCTTCTTGCAGCGCTCCTTATCGGCCGGGAACGATATCGCTGCATCGGGCCCAGGGACCGAATCCTAAACCCGACACCGGAGCTCCGCCTCTTGAATCGGAAGAATTACCGTAAAGGTGGTGCCGACTCCTTCTTTGCTGCGGACTTCGATGTTCCCGCCGTGTTTTCGCAATATGCCGTATGTTACCGAAAGTCCCAGCCCCGTGCCTTTACCCACTTCCTTTGTGGTGAAAAACGGGTCGAAGATATGGGGCAAGTCTTCGGAATTAATCCCTACGCCGGTGTCGCTGACCGATATTCTGATCGATTTGCCGTCCTCGGCGATGACTCCGGTTACGGTGAGCTTCCCATGGTCCGGCATCGCGTGCACGGCATTGATAAACAGGTTGAGAAATACCTGTTGCAGGCTTTTGTGATGACCGTACACAATGGGAAGATCGTCGGGAAGGTCCGTGCTCTGCTCCACTCCGTAGAGGAGAAGCTGGTTGGAGACCAACTTGAGCGTGTCTCGAACCACCGCGGGGATCGAGATGGACTCCATTTCCGGTCGTTCGGCCCTGGAAAAGTCGAGAAGGTTCTTAATGATCTCAGAGGCACGCTCCGACTGGACGATGATGTCTCCGATCATTCCGAGGGCCTCTTCCTTCTCCATATCGTCGTAATCCTCCTTGAGGGCCTCAGCAGTAAGAACGATGTTGTTCACGGGGTTGTTCAGCTCGTGGGCTATTCCCGAGGTGAACGTCCCGATGGCCGAGATCTTTCTCGCTTGCACGAGTTGATCCTGCCGCTCTTCGAGCTCGTGGATCATTCTGTTGAAGGCTGCAAAAAGGGGTAAGAACTCCTCCGATCGACATTCCTGCTCGGGAATCGGGGTGAAATCGCCGTCGGCTATCTTCTCCATGGCCTGCTGCATCTGGACGAGCGGCTTGGTCATGAGCTTGGATATGTACATAGCCACGACAATCCCCAGTAACCCGAAAAAGCACATGGAGACGACAAAGAGTGAAAACGCCCATCTAAAGAGCTTCTCGATTCTCCGCCGTTCATCCCTGGCCCATGTGCCGGCCATATCCAGGAGCTCCTGGCCTATGCTTCGAAGCGGGTCGGCGAGAGCAGTAGTACCCGCGGAACCGCTTCCCGCCTCCTCATTTGCCAGTCCCGTTTGAATTTTGGACAGGGTCGCTTTGTACAGGGCCAGTGTTCTAAGGAAAGATGCCTCCTTGCCTTCCTTGTCGTACTTGCGAAAATCATGCTCGTGATTCTTATAGAGATTCTCCACGCGGTCGGCATAGGCCATGGCCTCCACGAGGCTGTACGGTTGCTTGTACAGGAAGAAGTTTTTCTCGAACCTTCGAATTTCCAGTATGTTATTCACGAGGTCGTCGGCCAATTCCACCACTCGCAATCGATGTCCGATCTCCCGGTGGGTTTGGAGGCTGAGCACGGCGAATAGGAGAACCGACAGGAAGCAGAACAGAAAGGCCAATATGATTTTACGCCGAATCTTGAAGGTTGCCTTCTTCATGGCGTGAGCCCTTTCCTTCGCTTGAGCCGAGCAAGAGGCGTGCTCCTATACCCTTTCGCGGATCAACAGCCCATGCGGACGGCATGTCTCTTCCGTTACAAACGGCCCGACCCGACTTCGCTTCAGAGACATGCCGTCCGTGTACTGGAGTCATTTTTTTGCGAAATCGAATCAGTCCCTTTCATTTCGTGAAGAATGGGCGCCGGTGCGGCACCGTTTGGGCTAAGGCACGCTCGCCGGGGGACGCGCATCGTCCATCCGTCATAAGCCGGGACCTTGTGCTGCCAATCTGCCGAGAGGGGTGTTCCGCGTCAGCCATCTCAGCATCCTCTTGAATCGGTACCCGGCGTATTCGCTCAGGAACGCGCGGACAACCCAAAGCAGTCTCGTAGACAAAGACCACTTATCCTTGAACACCTTGTAATGGCAAAGAACGTATTCCAACATGATTCGGCGTCTGGAAAATCCCGGAAGAATCAGGACGGGCCTTCTCCTCTCCAAGGAGCCGTCAATGACCTGAACGGCACCTGATCCATCCCCCAACACCCGACGATGCAAATCCGTACCGGGATACGGGTAGAAAACCGCCAGTCGCAGGTTGTCCGGCTCACTCAATCGCAGCACCCGAAGCGTCTCGTTCCAATCCTCACGAGTTTCCTCCGGCAAACCTATCATGACGTAAGGCACTACCCGAATCCCGTGCCTCTTGGCTTCCTTGGAGAACCGAATCCATTCTTCGTTGCTATAGCGCGGTCGCCTGAGGACTTCATTGCGAATACGCTCCGACCCGGATTCGAGTCCGACGTTGAGGCTCAGCACATTGGCGGATCGCATGGCACGCACGAGCCGGCCCACCACCTCGGTCCGCTTCATCAGAGCCGAGGTAAGGGCCACGTTTATCCCAAATTCCACCGGCTCCTCTCGACCGGCATTTAGCTCCGCGAGAGCTTCAAAAAGCCGGAAAGCATACGAGGGAACGGCAAAGATCGTCTCGACCTCCAGGTATATCTCCTTCACCTCGGGATTCTCACATATGGACGCAATTTCGGCCAGCACGTTTTCGACGGACCGAAACCGCAGGTACTTCCCTGACGCGAGCTTTGACAATGCGTGATTGGAACAGTATGAGCATCTGTGGGGACAGCCGCGACCTACGAAAATGACGCTGCCTGCATCAGGTCGGGCGATCCACGGACGCCACATCTCGCGGTCGATGAACGGCAGATCGTCCAGATCCTCGTTGAAAGGGCTTGTGGAATTCCTTTCGATCCTCTCCGAGTCCGGATGCCTGAAGAAGAAATTGGAAATACCCGAGGGCCGACGGCCTGCCTCGATACACGATGCCAATTCCAGTACGGCTTTCTCGCCCTCCCCCACGCACACGGCATCAAAGTACCCATGCTTCAGACATTCCTCGGGATTCAGGGAGGCGTGAGGGCCGCCGAGGGCCACGTAAGTGTGGGGATCCGCGGACTTCACCAGTCGAGCGGTCTCCGCGATCAGAGGGAATTGGGTGGCAACGGATGTCAGACAAAAGAGGTGCGGTTGAAACTCTTCCTCTACGGTCCGCAGAGTCTGATGGAGGTTTGATCGGCCGGAAAGGACCAGGAGGCGGACGGTATGATGAGCAAGCTCCAGCACTGTGGCGATCACGGAGATGCCGTAAGGAATGCACGAACCGTCGGGCAAAGGATGGATGGGGTCCAGTGAATCAACCGTGTAGACGCAGACGATCCTCAGTCCCATTTTTACAAAAACCTGAGCCTTGGTTGTTTGCTTCCGATCCTGCTCCACAGGCGGAAACCGGGAGATCCCCTCATACGGTCATCAGATCCTCTTGAAATCGATCTGCAACATCGTGTTGTTGATAAGCCTCCTCAGCGTGAAAGCCTCATTGATTGCAGGCAGGCCTATGGAGAGCCCTGCGTCCTGCAATTCTTTGAGAATCAGGACGTCCCCATGACCGAAGTTCATACGTTGAAGCACCTGGTGCATCGTGGAGGCCGAAGCGTTGCCGGGAGGCGGAATGACCTGCTCCTCGTCCGTGCGCACGAGGTGAAAACTCAAGGCTACCTCATATGCCCCGACCACCGCCCTTATGCTCACCGATTCCTCATTGGGATTGCCGTATCGTTTGAAAATCGCATCGGTCAGGTTCTGTTGACACAAATAGAGAATCGAAGAGAAGTCATACGTGTCCAAAGGCCGTTGCTCTACCACCTCGACATGCGTCGATCCGTACTCGCCGCGCACCACCTCGGGAAATGGCTCGTTCTTGTTCACGATCAGGTCGACAATAGTATTCCCCATCGAGCAGGAGAGACATATCGGGTTCTCGCCGGTGTCTATACCCTGCCCCTTGATCTTCTCAACGATAAGCTCGTGACGGTGGGACGCGGTCATGCGTTGGACGAGCTGCTGCATGAAGAAAGGATTCGTATTGAATTTCTCGGAAAGGATGATTCGCTCCATTTGCTGGATGTGCAATTCAATGAAGTATCTCTTCGAGGCCACATAAGCGCTTATGTCATCGCCCTTTGTGTCTGCGTCAAAGTAACGACGCCGGATCTCCTTCCTATTGAACTCCTTCATGAGGCCGAGAATGGCTATCAAGTCAAAGCCGTCGATCTCCCTGTTTTCGCTGCGGCAGATCGGGTAGTAGTAGTGCATGCCGTGTCGATCCCTTCGTTGGGTTTCCCGAGAGGCCCGGCTATTCAGCCGCGGCAAACAGATAGGATACCACGGAGGATGGCCTTTGTCATCTTTTCATGCGCGGGGAGATGCCGCCATGAGCGCTCGGCTTGTGCCGTATCGGCCCCCCTTTGCGCCGGCCTCCTCCTACGCGTGCTCTACAGGTTCCCGGTGGCTGGGGAAGTTCCCCCTTCCTCTTAACGCGGGTGATGGTTGGGAGATCTTCTTCGGAGCCGACTCGCGGAAACCCGGTCTTTGTTTTCTCTCGAGTGATCGTTTTCTCGGGGCAGGTATGCTTAGGCTCTGCACAGGATGGACGTCATCGCAGCCAAAACGGTCTGGAGCGGACTGATACGGGGGTGAGCCCTAAACGTTTCGGGCCGGGGCGTCTCCGGGGAGCCGGTCTCCTCAGTGAAGTCTCTCCCTGGATTTCTCCGTGTCTTCGGCAATGACCTTCGTAGCCGCGGAAAACTGGGCAAGGTCGCTCCTGGCCTCCCTGATGAGCCGTTCCGTTTCATCCATGAGGCGACGGAGCTCGGGGCCCGGATTCTGGGATTTGCCTTCCTCAAAGCGGATCTTTTCAACCAGGTGGGAAAGCTTGTCGAGTCGTCCCGTGAAAGAATCTTCATCGACGTCGAGGCCTGCTGCCGGCATCGGCGACGTCAACCGGTGTTGCCTGACGACGTACCGGATACAGAACGGAACGGCCCCCAATATGGCCAAGAGGAGTGCTGCAAGCACATAGGGGTTGAGCGAATGTCCCCAGATGAGTCCGGACTTGTCCGCTACGAATCCTGTGAGATCCTTGTCCAGGGCAGCGACCTTACGGTCAACTTCCTGCACTCCCATTCCCAGGCTTCCGACCCTGCCGTCGACCTGCTCCACCCGAGTGCGAAGACCGGACAAATCGCTCTTTATTTCCGAAGCTTTCCGGGAAACGCCCGAGAGATCTTGCTTCAAGCCGGGAAACAGCTCGTCCATCATGACGCCGGTTCTTGCCAAAAGGGTCTGATCCCGCTTGAGCCCCTCGCCAGCGTACCTGATAGCCAAACCTATAGCGATCGCCTGCAAAATCATTACAAAGATAAGCAGGCCGTACATTCTGTTCATAAGTTTAGAGCGTGGACTGCCCATACCGTTCCTTCCCCCACATCGTATTCGGACCGCATGAATAGACTCATTGTCTTGTAACAGATATGAGGGCTCCAAGCAAGGCAATTTCTCTGAAAAGGCGCCATAGGGGCCAATCTCATGATGCCGTGACCGGGTTAACCTTCTCCCCCGGTCGGATCGTCCATGGTCAGAAAGTAGGTTCCATCGGGATTTGCCTCCAGTTTGAGACCGTGAACCGCGAGAGATTCGGCTAGAGGCTTTCCCAAGAAGAAAGCCAGAGTTTCGGGGTAGAGTCTAAATTGCCGGCCCAAGAAGTCTCGGACATGCTGGTCAAATCCCAGGATATCAAGGACTTCTTCGACCGTCTGGCCCTTTGTGGCGGCCAATCTGGTCAGTGCTCGGTCGAAGTTCGCGTACGAACAACGTTCCTCGTGACGACAAATGATGTTCCAGAGGTCCCCGGTTATGCTGAGGAGGGGCTCCCTGGTCAACGGCTCGTCAGCCTCGGCGGGGGGCTGAGGGCTCCAGCATTCTTGTCGGCGGCATTGACCGGGTCTTGTGTCGTAAATGCTACAGCTCTTGTCCTGCTCAGTGTAGAATACGCAGGTCCGTGTTCCGGGATCTTCCCGGATCTTTATCATCTCGTGCTCGACCGGCGCGATCTCCTCCGTCAGGTTGTTGTAGGCAAGCTCGCCCCGCCTGATGGTGATTACGTCTGCAGGCTTCAGCACATCACGCTTGAAGAGGGCAATGTCTTCCTCCACAAGCGTGGGGCTGCCTTTTGTGCAGCATGTCCCGCACCGAATGCAGTGCGGCCTGGTGGCATAGGCGGCCTTGAGGAGTCGCTCTCTCACTTGGGTCCAAATCTCCTCCTCGGATCTTTCTTCCCGATCGGGCTCCCGAGGCGCCAGCGCCTGGAGATCCTCAAGAATGCCGGCGACCAACGTGTGGGGGTCCGCATCGGAACCGACCTCCAGCAACACCGTCCTGGCTTCTTCCTTGAGGGCTACCACAAAGAAATCCCATTCAGCCTTATTGAAACTTTCGTCCATCTTTCATCCTCTACAGAGCGCGCCGCGCCGGATTAATCACGCATGATACCCCACAAGGATGCAAGATGGAAGAGGCCCGGGAGGTCGGCTTTGCGAAGCCCATCCTTGTGAGAAGTCGGCGACATGGTCCGACGGACCGCCCTGCCCCCTGTCATCGGAAGCACAGACATTTATTTGATTTTGCCTAAAAATGTGCTAAACAATTATTGTCCGTTGAATAGTTGTGTGTCTGTGTTGGGTTTGCCGAGGTTCCCGCTGCCGGATGGCGTCGGGTGCACGGAAGGGTGTGGATTGTGAAAAAAGGGATCGTGTTTCTTGTGTGTCTGCTCGCGGTCATGTGCCTTCTCACGGCCGGCATGGCTGCAGCACAGGGTTTACCGTGGACAGGGCCTACACCCGTCCCCGGTTCGTACTCCGGCCTTTCCGGTGTGGCAGGCTTCTTTGGGAGCGATTTCCGAATCGTCCCGAGCCTGCTGGTCGCGTACAAAAGGCTTGGGCTCAATTTCAACCTGGATGTTCCCGCCAAGGACTTGCTCGCTCCCTTCATAAGCTTCGATCAACTCTTCCCGTACTATGGCAGTCTTCTCGACACCAACCCACTCGATTTCAAGCTTCGCGGGGCGAATCTTCTGATCGGGGCATTTCGACTGGACGCACAGCTAACCCGAAATGTGGGAGTCTACGGGAGCGTCTCTGCGAACGTCCCGCGTCGGATAGGCGTTGAAGCGGGGGTGGGTCCGGGATTCGGCTCATTGATCCCCCAGTCCTATGCCTGGACGGGGTCGCGTCTGCAGTGGTCCCAATTCGAAATCGGCGCCTCATATAAGCTCAATCGAGGGATTGCACTCATAGCCGGGATAAAGTGGGAGAGGACAACGGTGCGGTTCTCCGACCCGGAGCCCGTCCCGTCGACCAACAACTTCGGATTTGATATTAATCCGGTCCTGCCTTTCGTCCACCCTTTCGTTGCAGGCGTCCCCTTTGACGGGTACGGAGGAGATCTTCGAGCGTTATTCAGCACACCCTTTGTCGGCGTGAGCTTCAGAAGCCGGTACACGAGATGCTCCTTCAAAATCGGATCGGCAGCAAGTTCTCTCAGATTGCCCCTCAACCTCAGCCACGCCGGTCCCTACCGGGCTTTTTCGATTACGGTTTCAGGGATTCCTCTTCCTCCTCCTGTGTCGAACCCGATCTTCAGTGTCGGACGATCCGACATTTCCGAGCAGGCGGTTTATACGTTCAAGAACGCCGGTCTGTTCCTGGAAGGAAAGGTCGAGTCCGACATCCCGATGAATGACTCACTGAACCTCACCTTTTGGGCTGAGGGAAGCTGGCTTCGGATTCGCGGCAACGGGAGTGTGGCACTCGCAGGTGAGAGCTCCACCTTCCTCACCATTATAGGGATTCCCTTTTTCCGCTCTCCTGTCGGCTATTCATCCACGGAAAACGGCAACTCAACACTCACCCAGTATTCACTTTCGCTGGGGATGTCGAGCAGCCTCACCTTCTAAGCTTCAACAGGCAACCATGCCTCGCGAGTGAGTCTTGGGCAGACTTCGGCTTGAGTCTCACCCGAGAACCCGGACCCTCTCTTTCTCCACGAAAGCCTTTGTGATTTGACTGTCTGAGAGAGAAGTACGCTCATAGAGCTGCATGGGAGTGATGCGATCCGCTTCGAGCAACCCCTTGAGGACTGCTTCGAGCTGTTTGGCGGTAAGATTGTATTTCTGCATGAGCGTATGGTCACCCATGCCCGCACGGACGTCTTTTACCAATTGAAGACCACTAAGTCGTCTCGATTCCATACCGGACCCTCCTCATGTCGATTCCCCACTTTACCTTCATAATGAAATACGACACTCCCCCCACAATAGGGTTCTTACGTACTGTTCTTCCGTGGGTGTTTGCTCAACAGACAACTCCTTGAGCCAAGACCATCCCTACGGCTTCTGTCGGATCGCTGCTATGGACTTCAGCCGGTAGATTCCCACCGACCGATATCCTTTGGTCAAGAGAGTCGGGCGTTTCTCCGGAGACCGGAGAAACCCGGGATAACTCATAATATATCAATAACACCTTGAATTCGCAAATTCATTTTTATTTGACATTGCCGGGTTCGGGAGTAAGAATGCCCTATACTGAGACAATCAGTTTTCCCGGGGCTGCCGAGCCGGCACAAGTGAATTAGGCGGCAACGGGCACGGGTCGAGATTCGAAACGACTCTTCCTGATAACAATTATCGGCCGGCCGACCCGCCGCGGTGCGAGAGGTATCCCGCTCAGCCAACGAGGAAAGCCATGACTGAGAAACGCGACCAGAAGACCGTCCCTGAGTCATTGTTGGAAGCCTGGACCGAAGCCTCGAAGGATTTTTGGGGAGCCACCATGCGGGCATGGCCTGCCGCCCCCGATTCTTCCCGGACAGAGAGAGAACCGGGCTCAGGAGCCAAAAGTCGGACTCAAGAATCGTGGGAAACCACGATGAAGACGGTTCAGGCGTTAACGGCGGTCATGGGAGATCCCGGGGTAATGGAGAGTGTTGCCTCGGGGATCAATAGGGTTCCCGACGTCGTCCTCAAGGTCTTGCGGCCCGCGTGGGAAGGCTTCTTTCAACTGCAGCGCGAATGGCTGGAACGGGCGGCGAGAATCGGGAAGTCCACAGCAGCATACGATTTCGAAAACCTTGACCAGGAAGCATTCAAGGCGTGGACGGAAATCTACGAAAAGGAATTCCGGCAGTTCCTGAAAATTCCGCAGATCGGATTGACCAGAGCCTATCAGGAAAGGTTGAGTGAGGCCGCTGACAAGTTCAATATTTTCCAAGCCGCGGTTTCCGAATTCCTCTCGGTTCTCTACCTTCCCATGGAAAAGTCCAACAAGGTTCTTCAGGAGAGACTTGCCGCTATGGCCGAGGATGGCAGCCTTCCGGAAAAGTCTCGAGAATACTACAGAATGTGGATCAAGATCCTTGAAGGTCATTACATGACCCTGTTCAAGTCTCCCGAGTACAATCAAGAGCTTGCCAAGACCCTGGACGCTTTGAGCGAATTCATGGCGGCCAGACAAAAGATGCTCGAAGACGGGCTTCGCATGCTGCCCATTCCCACGCAGAAAGAAATGGACGAATTGTATCATGAGATATACTTGTTGAAAAAAAGGTTGAAGGCACTGGAGAAGATGCAGAAACAAGGAGCCGCACAGGCAGGGAATTGATCTGATGGCGTCCGAATCTCCAAACGGCAAATGAGAAGGAGGTGCACGCATGACACAGTCCAAGATTTCGGTCGATCTTCTGCTTGCGGGCTTGGCCGACGACGCCGAAAAGGCTCAAGAACGCGCGCAGAAGGCCACGGACGTATTATTGGAGCCCCTCGAGACCGAAATTGCCACTACACCCTATGAGGTTGTATACCAAGACGACCGCGTGAAGCTGAAGCATTACAAATCTACGTCCGAAAGCGGAATGAAAACACCTCTCCTTGTGGTGTACGCTCTGATCAATCGCGAGACAATGCTTGACCTTCAACCGGGGCGGAGTGTCGTGCAGACGT
Organism: Desulfomonilaceae bacterium; assembly: GCA_041741735.1. Taxonomy (GTDB): domain Bacteria; phylum Desulfobacterota; class Desulfomonilia; order Desulfomonilales; family Desulfomonilaceae; genus JBGSJS01. Next base: position 21,222 of record JBGSJS010000054.1, read on the forward strand.
TTCTTCGCGAAGGTATCGATCTGTATATGATTGACTGGGGATATCCCACCCGGAAAGACCGGTATCTTACCATAGACGATCACGTCAACGGTTACATGGACGGTGTTGTGGATTTTATTCGCGAAAAACATAAGATTCCTAACATTAATCTCATGGGAATTTGTATGGGCGGTACATTTTCCGTCATCTACGCGGCCCTCCATCCGGAAAAAGTCAAAAATCTTATTACCACCGTCACCCCGACCAATTTCGATACCGATCAGGGTCTGCTCCATATATGGATGAAGAATCTTGACGTGGACAGGCTCATCGAAGCGTTCGGCAACATGCCCGGCGACATGATGAATTTAGGATTCCTTCTCCTTAACCCTGCACGACTGATGATCGACAAGTACGTGGGATTTGTTGAAAACATCGACAACAAATCCTTCGTGGAGAACTTCGTACGCATGGAAAAGTGGATCTTCGACAGTCCGGACGTTCCCGGAGAAACGTTCAGGCAGTTCATCAAGGACTTCTATCAGAAGAATCTCCTCATAAAGAACCAGCTGGTGGTGGGCGGTCAACGGGTGGATCTCCGGAAGATCACCATGCCGTTGCTGAATTTCTACGGACATTTCGATCATCTCGTCCCTCCCGGGGCCTGCGAGCTCCTCACGAGCAAAGTCGGCAGCACGGACACCCGGGACATTTGCCTGGACACAGGGCATATCGGCATATACGTGAGCGGCAAATGCCAACGGGAATTTGCCCCGCGTATCGTGAGATGGCTGCGTGAGAGAGACGGCGACGAATCCGCCGACAGTCCGGAGGCCAGAGCGGCCGTAGGATAGAAAATTCCGGCGATAGAAGAGACAGGAGCGGCAAACACCTGTCGTCAAGGAGATTGGACATGACGGGCAAGAACGACTACTTCAGAACGTTTTGCATGGTCTCCAAGGCACTTGGAACCACCCTGGGGATGCAGGAGATTCTGGATCTGATCGTTCAGAGCTCCATAGAAACCATGGGGGGAAAGGCCGCGTGTCTCTTCCTGGCAAATGAGGAAGAGAACGTCTTCGAATTCGTGGCGCAGAAGGGGCTTTCGGATTCCTATCTTCACGCCAGGCCGATGCAGGCCAAGAAGGTGGTGGATGAAATTCTCCAGGGCGGCTACCTCTCCATATACGATGCAACGACTGATTCCCGACTCGAAAACCAGGAGGAAAAGAAAGCCGAAGGGATCGCATCCATCCTCGTGGTCCCTGTGATGGTTTTGAGCAAAGCCATCGGCGTGCTGTCTCTATACACTGCGGAGCCGAGGGAATTCACCCCGGACGAGATAGAATTCCAGTCGGCTCTGGCGGAACAGGGAGGATTGGCAATCCGGCAGGCACGATTGGTCGAGCGCATTCGCAATAACGCGGAGCTCTTCCATTATCTCTCGTCGAGCATCAATTCCAGCCTGGATATCAAGAAGATCCTCCACATTCTCACCGCCGAGCTGGCCGATACCCTCGGTATGAAGGGGGTGACCATACGGCTCGTGGACAAGGAGACCGGAGTCCTCAATCTGGTTGCCGGGTACGGGCTGAGCGAAGAGTATATGAATCGTTCCGTCAGCAAGGACAAGAGCGTGGAAATGGCTCTCCGCGGAGAGACGGTGATTATCGAGGATGTCGCGTCCGACGACCGCATCGGCAACGGGGCCAACGCCAAACGCGAAGGCATTGTCTCGGCGCTTTGCATGCCGATTAAATCCAAAGGGGAAGTGATAGGCGTCCTGAGATTGGGAAGCCCCGTCGCACACAAATTCCCGGAGGACACCGTCCAACTGGTGCAAGCGGTTGCCGATCAGGGTGGGCTTGCCATTGAGAACGCACGACTGTTTGATCGGATCAAGCGCAACTCGGAGCTCTTCTCGGAACTGGCCTCGGGGGTCAATGCCAGCCTCGACATCCGCAAGATTCTGCACATCCTCACAGCGGAAATTGCCGACGCCCTTGATTTGAAGGGAGTGGACATCCGCCTCTGGAACAAAGACCGCGGAAAGCTGGAGCTTGCGGCAGGCTATGCTTTAAGCGAGGAGTATCTCAACAAAGGGGCCATCCTCTCGGAAAAAGCGCTGGCCGGGGTACTGAAGGGCGAGACGGTGCTTGTTGCCGGAATCTCCGCGGACAGCACCTTTCAGGGGAAAGAGGCCGCACTGGCCGAGGGCATTGCTTCGATGCTGTGGGTTCCCATCAAAGCGGGGGACGAGGTCATCGGAACCATGTGCCTGGCGAGCGCGGTCAAGAACGCCTTTCCCGAGGATACGATTCAACTCGTCAAAGCGGTGGCTCTGCAGGGAGGTTTGGCCATTCAGAACGCCTCCATGTACCTCATGCTTCAGGAAGACAAGAAGAACCTGGAACAGGATATCTGGTGCCATAAGGCGTGGTTCTGATACGGTTTGGACGTTAAGAATGTGACTTCACCGCACGGACGGCATGTCTCTGAAGCGAAGTCAGGTCGGGCCGTTCGCGGCGGAAGAGACATGCCGTCCGAATGAGCTGCTGAACCGCTAAATCGCATGACGCATTAGGATCCTGCCCGGGAACGCATTGCAGACCGTGAGGATTGTGGGGACACCGTCTCCGGGTAGTTTCTCAGGCTCCGGCCTGCAATAGCCCGATTCACTGGGGAGAGTCGCCGGAAACGGCTCAACGAATATGGGTGATTCTTTCTGCGCGGGGCGGCAACCTGCTATCTTGAGCCAAGAAGGGCCAACGAGCAGAGCAAGACGAATCCCCCGCCAATCAAAAGGAAAAACAGCCACCTGCATCCTTGGCTTTCTTCTGTCCATCTACAGCCGGTGCACCGCTCTGACCGCTTTGTGTCATGATTTCATCTCCTCTTTCCATTTCGGCGATTGGGAATTGTTGGTCCGTTGCAGGCCATACTGCCGACTCATACCATGAGACGAACAAACCGAAAGGCACCCGGTGTCGGGCGGTCGAGCCCCTCGGCATGTGAGCAATGTTCCTGCTGCTCGCCGGCGTGGGAGATGAGCGAGGAGATGACGCAGCGCAGGAGAAGTCGCTGGTATTTACGCAAGTTTTGGGCCAGAATAGTCACAAAAAAGGGGTGCAAAAATCAATTGTACAATCAACGTGATAACTGGAGACTGAGACAAGAATGTCGGCGACAAGACGGCGGGAGAGAATAAGAAAGCGCGAAACAGAAACACTGTAAAGAAGAACCCTACTATTCTCATGGGTTATCTCAAGGACTCGTGTATCAAAATCGCGCTTATCGAAAAGGTCTGTCTCCACATCCGCGCTTCCACGAGCTCCGGTAGCACCACTACTGCATGAATTGCACGGACACCACCGAAGACGTCCCCGGCTCCTCCATCGTCACCCCATAGAGCGTGTCGGCCTCTTCCATAGTTCGCTTGTTGTGGGTGATGATGAGAAATTGCGTACGATCGGAAAGCTGCCGGAGCATTTCATTGAACCGGTTCAAATTGGCATCGTCCAGCGGCGCGTCCACTTCGTCCAGGAGACAGAACGGTGAGGGCTTCGTGAGAAATATCGAGAATATCAGCGCTACAGCGGTGAGAGCCTTCTCGCCGCCGGAGAGGAGATCCATGTTGCGGACGCGCTTGCCCGGAGGTCGGGCCATGATTTCGACTCCCGTCTCCAGCAGATCCTCTTCGTCGGTCAGAACAAGCCGAGCCTCGCCGCCTCGGAAGAGAAAAGGAAAAATCTCCTGAAATTTCTCATTGATGCCTGAGAAGGCTTCGGCGAACCGCTCTTTGGTCGTCCTGTTAATGGCGTTAATGGTAGCGAAGAGGGAGTCAACAGCCTTCTTGAGGTCGTCCTCCTGCTCCTGGAGAAAGGTGAGTCTCTCATCCACATGAGCACTTTCAGCTATGGCAGCCAGGTTCACTTCTCCCATGGACTCCAGCTTCGCCCGCAGGTCCGTCATTTCCGTTTGGTCCGGAGGTGTGTCCGGACACGGCACGGTCCGGGGATCGACCCGGTATCGCTCGATGATCTTTTCCACAAGGCCGTCGAGCATCTGCTCCAACCGAACCCTCTCCATCTCAAGGCCGTGAACCGTCTCCCGGAGCTCTCTGACGGATCGTTCTCTTCCTGCAACCTCATGCTCAAGGGTCTTGCAGGATTCCGCCAGTCCTTCCGCGGCTGTCTTCAGCCCCGCGATTTGCTCGGCCCGGCGCTCGTGCTCCTCCATCAGGTCCTTTTCTCGAGCGCCCGCGAGAGACAGCTCTTCAGCAAGCCTTTTCTGCTCGGCCTCGTTCCGGGTTTGCTCCGAGGAGAGGGTGGAAAGATGCCTTTCGTGTTGGCGAAGGCTTTCGGCAATGGCCCTGCATTCGCGCTCCGCGGAGCGCTCCCGTTCCTCCAGCCTGGCGAGATTCACTCTGATTTCCGACGTCTGCTGATGTCTCTCCTGTACGACGGCGTTGAGCTTTTCAACGTCGAGACCAACGATCTCCCGCTCCTGTTCACGCTCGATTCGAACCGTCTCCAGGCGGGACGCCTCGGCATCCGCTTCCCGGAGATCGGTGAGCATCTCCTCGCGTTCCTTGGAAAGGCGCTCCCGCTCCAGGACCAGAATTTCGACCCTTTTCTCCGCCGCTTCCACTTGCGCTTCCAATCGTTCCCGGTCTTTGCGCAGGCGGATCTCCTTCATATCGAATTCATTGATCCGGCGCCGACGCCATTCGAGCTCCGAGGTAATCTTCCCGAGGTTGCGCTCTTCATCTTCCAATACCGAATGCAGACCGGTCAATTCGGTTTCCAGTGCATCGGCCTTTTCAATGAGCTCGGCGATTTCGCGCCTCTTCTCAAAGACCTCTTCTTGTTTCTTATCCAGGCAACCTCCGGTGATTTCACCGAACCGGTTGAGCACTTCCCCTTCGGTCGTGACCAGGTCCATGTGGACTCCGTTCCTGTCCCAGAGCTCAATTGCCCTGCCCATGTCATCCACTACGTGGCAACCGTCGAGAAGGAAGTCGCCGAGAGCTTCCAACCCTTCACGGAACCGGACCTTGTCCTTCAAAGGAGGCGGATCTCCCATAACCTCTACATCGGATCTGTCGGCTACATCGAATCTGTCGGCGACCGGTCTGGGGTGTACCGGAATGAACGTAGACCGACCGCCGCCTGCTTCTTTGAGCCTTCTTGCGGCCTCTACTCCCTCCCGGGTGGACGTGACCACCACATGGCCGAGACGATCCCCCAGGACTCCGGCAAGCGCTTTCTGGTACTCCGGAGGCACTTCCATCATGTCCGCAAGAGGTCCCAAAATCGCTTCGCCGCCAAGGGACTCCTTATTCTTCATCAGGAACCGTACGCCCTGGTCGTACCCCGCATAGTCTCGTTGCATCTCCTCCAGGGAGTCCAGCCGTGCCGACTCGGCGGCCAGGCTCTTCTCCACCCGGTTGATTTCCTTTCGGAGGCCCTCTATGCGTCGGCCGGCATCGTGTTGGCTCTCCACAAGCTCTGCGGTCTGTTCCGTCTCCTCCTCTTTCAACAGAACCGTCTCGGACAGCTCCGCACCGATGCGGTCTCGTTCCGCCTTCTCCGATGCGATCTCCACCTCAATCTCCCCACGCTCTTCGGAGACCCGTGCAAGTCGCCCCTGCACTTCGGTGGATCGCCGGCTAAGGCTCTCTCTTTTGTTTCTCTCCTGGGCCGTTTCCTGGAGTAGTCGAAAGATTTCCTCCTTGAGCTCGTCTAGGCGAATGCGCTCTTTGCCCAATGTCTCGTCCGCACCCTTAATGTCCGACAACGCTCCGTCAAGTTTGTCTGCCGCTTCTTTGAGCTCGCATCGTATCGACTCCCGGCCTTTCTCCTCCTCTTGCAGACGGGCGGCAGATTCCGAGCGTTGCTTCTCAGTGGCCGCCTTCTCCTCTGCCGCGCTGTCCTGCCTCAATTGAAGCTGCGCCACTCGGCCCCGGTCCTGTTCCATACGTCCCCTGACGGAGGTCAATTCCAGCTCGGTCTTGTGGCGGCTTTCGAGAAGCTCGGCGAGTGCTTTTTCCGTGTCCAATGCTTTGAGGCGGTCTTTTTCGAGGGAGGCTTGTCGGGACGCTAACTCGGCTTCTCTCTCCGTCAGTGCGGTCCCGTTCCGTTCAAGCTCCGCGCCGGTCTCCGTGAGACGATTCTGATGGTCCTTGCACCTGACGGCATGGAGGCCGAGGTCCAGCTCCCGCAGTCGGTTGCTCAGGTTGCGCCAGCGTTCGGCCTTGGCTGCCTGTCTTTTTATGGAAGTTGCCTGGCGCTTCACTTCGCCGACCACGTCGCTGATTCTCTGGAGGTTCTGCCGGGTCTGTTCGAGCTTTTTGAGCGCTGCTTCACGGCGTGCCTTGTACCGACTGATTCCGGCAGCCTCCTCGATGAGGACCCGTCGATCTTCGGGCTTTGATGCCACGACCATGTCCACGCGGCCCTGCTCGATGATGGCGTAGGAGTTCTTTCCCACTCCCGTGTCCAGAAAAAAGTCGGTGACGTCTGAAAGTCGGCAGGAGATGTTGTTGAGCTCGTATTGGGATTCCCCGTCGCGAAAGAGACGTCGGGCGATCATGATTTCATCGTAGTCGGACATGGAAGGAGGGCCGAGGCCGTCCGAGTTGGCGAGCACCAGCCGCACTTCAGCCATGCCCACCGGTTTACGTTTCTCGGAGCCGTTAAAGATGACGTCCTCCATCTTCTTGCCGCGGAGACTCTTTGCCCGTTGCTCCCCCATCACCCAGCGGATGGCTTCCATGACGTTGCTCTTGCCGCAACCGTTGGGCCCCACAATGGACGTGATGCCTTCTTTGAGGTCGAGGACGGTCTTATCGGGAAAGCTTTTGAATCCCTTTATTTCCAGTCGTTTTATCTTCATTCCGGTTCTTCGGCCGACGAGCGGATCGGACGGATGATGTTGCCTCTCTGGTTGAGTTACGCGATCGGACAACTCCCTTGAGGAGAAGCTCGCCCGGTCTCGTCAGTCGGATAAGCTCATTTGCCGCACTCTATATCTTCGGTCCGGGCCAATGTAAAGGAAAAACCGTCCCCGAATAGAGAATCCCGAAGGCGTAGTACGCTCGGCGGACGATATCATATCCTGTTTTCTCTTGTCCGGGGAATGCCCCCTGTGTATGGTGTCCCCCTGGGTTGATTGTCAGGATTGGGCTGAAGAAAGAGCGGAGAGCATAGTTCGTCACTACGAGAGGATATGAGATGAGTTTGACCCTTCGCACGGCAACGGCGTCCTTCGGCTCCGCAGTTAAGGCGAAGTTGAAAAATATCGCTGCCGGCGGGGAACCGGAGGATCAACTCCGTTCCCCGCTGGAGAAATTCGTTAAAGATCTTGGCGAGCTTAGTGGATTGCCCCGCCATTCGGTGACTACCGTCGGCGAGTCATCGGTGACCGAATTGAAGACCCGCCCGGACTATGCGATCACTGTTCACAACGTTCTCGTGGGGTTTATCGAGTTGAAGGCTCCCGGCAAAGGAGCTGACCCGCGACGATTCAGAGACGCCCATGACAAGATACAATGGGACAAACTCCAATCACTTCCAAACCTTATCTACACTGATGGTAATGAGTTCAGCCTCTGGCGCAGCGGAGAGCCGAGCGGAGGTATCGTTCGTCTTGATGGGGATGTACAAACCTCCGGCAAGAAGCTTGCCGCACCGCCAAGCCTCTTAGGCCTCTTCGAAGATTTTCTTCGTTGGGAGCCCATAGCGCCGAAAGAACCGAAGCAATTGGCTGAAATCACTGCTCGTCTGTGCAGACTGTTGCGTGACGAGGTCACTGAGCAATTGGGGGTGAAAAGCCCGGCTCTCACGGCCTTGGCAACGGACTGGCGAAAACTGTTGTTTCCTGAAGCATCCGACGCTCAGTTTGCCGACGGATATGCGCAGGTGGTCACGTTCGGAATGCTTGTAGCTCGTGCGAGAGAAATCGAGCTTAACCAGGGATTGGATCAGGTTGCCCGTCAGATTGGACAAACCAATTCGCTGATCGGTTCCGCGTTACGCCTCCTTACCGATGATGCCGAAAACCAAGCCACATTGAGGACTTCGCTCGGCACGCTAACGCGCGTGCTGGATGCGGTCCACTGGTCCACTATCAGCAAGTGTGAGCCGGACGCCTGGCTGTACTTTTACGAAGATTTCCTTGAAGTTTACGACAATCAGTTGCGGAAACAGACAGGTTCATACTACACGCCGCCGCAGGTCGTCGAAGCGATGGTCCGCCTGGTCGATGAGACTCTCAAAAACCCCAAGCGTTTCAATCTCAGCGCCGGTCTAGCTTCCCCGCTCGTCACTGTTGCCGACCCAGCGGTCGGTACAGGAACGTTCTTGCTCGGCACGCTGAGCCGGATTGCAGCATCCGTAGGAGAGGACGAAGGACCGGGAGCGGTTCCTGCCGCGATCAATGCCGCAATGAGTCGCCTCATCGGTTTCGAGATTCAATTAGGCCCTTTTGCTGTGGCTCAATTGAGACTTCTCGCTGAGATAACCGAGCTCATAGGCGCTTTGCCGACTACACCTTTACGGATGTTTGTCACGGACACGCTTGGAAATCCCTATATCGAGCAGGAGTGGTTACCTACAATCCTGGCTCCCATTGCCGAGTCGCGGCGACAGGCCAATGAGATCAAACGTGAGGAGCGTATCACCGTGGTCATCGGTAATCCACCGTACAGGGAGAAGGCGAAGAGCTGTGGCGGATGGGTGGAGGACGGCAGCGCGAATTCTCCCGAGCCTGCGCCGTTGGCGGAGTGGATTCCTCCCGTTAGCTGGGGCGTTAGCGCACACACCAAGCATCTTCGCAACTTGTATATCTACTTCTGGCGCTGGGCGACATGGAAGGTGTTCGATCACCATCCCGGGGAGAACTCGGGAATCGTTTGCTTCATCACCGTAGCGGGCTTCCTCAACGGACCCGGCTTTCAGAAGATGCGCGACGACCTGCGCCGCACCGCGGATGAGATTTGGGTGATCGACTGCTCCCCTGAAGGACACCAACCCGATGTCAACACCAGGATGTTCGAGGCAGTGCAGCAACCCGTGTGCATCGTTCTCGCTTCGCGTTCTCCTCATACCAATGGTAAGGTTCCGGCGATAGTAAGGTACACTTCGCTGCCTGCCGGTCACCGACAGGTCAAATTCGATGCGCTTGCCGGGATGAAGTTGGACTCCGACAGGTGGGCTGAGTGCTCCTCCGATTGGCGCGCTCCCTTCCTTCCTGAGGCAACGGGATTGTGGTCAACGTATCCTTCCATAGACGATCTCTTCGTGTACAACGGTTCGGGTGTCATGCCCGGTCGAACCTGGATCATCGCTCCAGACTCGGAATCCCTTCTGAAGCGCTGGCAGAAGCTGGTCGGTGCTCCGAAGGACCAAAAGGAGACCCTGTTCCATCCGCATCTTCGCAACGGAGAACTGGGGGACAAACACAGTAAGCGAGTATTCGCAAAAGGTCTGCCCGGTTACGCAGTTCGTCCTGTCGGCGTGGCCGACGACACAGGTCCCTGTGTCCCACCAATACGTTACGGATTTCGCTCGTTCGATAGACAGTGGATCATACCGGACAATAGGTTGATCAATCAGCCAAACCCTAGACTCTGGGAGATCTACTCAGAGGATCAAGTGTACCTCACTGCGCTCACTCGCACGTCACCGTCATCAGGGCCGGCCGTGACCTTTACGGCCCTCATTCCCGATCTTGACCATTACAACGGCCGAGGTGGACGGGCATTCCCGCTCTGGAGAGATCTCGAATCCGGAATTTCCAACATTTCTCTCGCGTTTCTCGCATTTCTCAGCGAGGTGTACCAACGGCCGGTGAGTCCCGAGGATCTGATGGCCTACACTGCTGCGGTGGCCGCACATCCGGCTTTTACCGCTCGATTCAGGGCCAACTTGGTGCTGCCGGGGCTCCGAATTCCAATAACGGCCGACGGCGACCTTTTCAGAAATGCCGTCGAGATTGGATGCTCCGTAATCTGGCTTCACACATTCGGAGAAAGGTTTGTGGACCCGGACCGGGATCGTCCGCCGGGACCTCCTCGGCTCCCATTGGACAGACGGCCTCAAATTCCCGCGAACGGAGCGATTTCCCAAGATCCGGCAGGCATGCCCGACACCATTGATTACGACGGCACAAACCGTAGACTGTTGGTGGGAGACGGCCGCGTGGAACCGGTTGAGCCGCACGTGTGGGAGTACGAGGTTTCGGGGAAAAAAGTGCTCCGTCAGTGGTTCAGTTATCGAAAGAAGACCCGAGAAAGGCCGATCATCGGGACTCGCCGACAGCCGTCACCGTTGGGCGACATTCACCCTGATCGGTGGCTGCCCGAATACACCACGGAGCTCATCAACTTGCTCAACGTGCTCGGATTGTTAACTGACCTTGAACCTTTACAAGGGGATCTGCTGAGACGAATCTGTTCCTCCCCGACTATCTCTCATGACGAGCTGCAGGCGGCAGGCGCGCTTTACAAGAAGTCCGGTGCTGCCCACGGAACTGGTGCGGAAGTCCATTCAGAGCAAATGTACCTGCTTGACTGGGCTCAGTTTTGAGGTTTCGAAGAAGTGGGTACATAATCTGAGGCACTGAAATCCCCGCTCAACCCGAACGCCATAGAAAATGCGCAGTGCGGGGGACGTCGGCTACCGCAAAGCCATTGGATGCAGCCTTTTCCCCTGCTCCGGGAGTTGGAGTGAAACACCATTCCGTAATGGAGTTTTCTTGAGCGAGCCGGCTGTAGCTCCGCCTTGCAGTGTAATCGAACCCTGTTCGCCGAGATTCCCACTTTCTGCCGGAGTTTGCTTCGTCTTTTCACTCCTCGCAGTAACACCCGACCGATGCTTGCATTACGTAACCGAATGCTCACATTCGACTGGTAAACATGCAATGACGCGAGAGATCCGTTCGTTTTTTTGCCGGGCTCTGTCGGTCGTGCTATGATACCTCGATGGACACCGACGATCGGTACGACCATATTCTGATACGGGAAGCTGCGATTCTGGTGCGAGTCCCCCGGGGATGCAGGGAACCGGGCGGCGAGGTTTGCGCGGAGTTCTTTGACGTCCGGACGGGAGTCCAACTGAGGGCCATTTACCCGGCGCTTCAGGACTATGAGCTGTGCCGGGGCTACCTGCTTTCAGCGGAGGGAGCGGCGGCAATCCTCCGATCGGGAACAGGTATCCGGATGGATCCTTCGGCGGACCACGCGAAGGTCGTGCCCATTTTGGAAGCGAAGCAGCGGAAGCTCGACTCTGTGGTGGCCGACTCGATCCTGGACCAGATCCGGGTTATCGAGCGCCTTCTCAGGGATTTCCTCAGCGTGGCGGACGGAGCACAACGGGAAGAGCGATTCTGGTTGGCGCAGCAGGCCCTTTCACTGGTTCGGAAATTTTCAGGCCGGGAGCTTGCCGAGCTTGAAGAGATTGTAGAGTGGTTCAGAAGACAACCGCCGAGAAAATGACTTCGACTGAGCAAGGAAAGCGCCGGCATAGGATCGACGGCGCCCCTCAGATGTGCGGAAGAGGTGAGGCCATACATGAAGAGGCGAGGAGCGGCACTGTTGTGCGTGGCGTTTGTCCTCACGTTTTGGGGCACGCCGACGCCGGCACGTAACGACGCCAACGCTCTTTTCGAGCGGGGCAAGGATCTGTTGCACGAGGGAAACTATGCGAAGGCCGTGGAGGCCTTCACGCGTGTCCTGGGCCTGGTGAAATCGGATGAAGCCAACGCCGCCATCGTGAGACTCGCGCGGGCTCAGGCCTACTATCGAAAGGGCGACCTCAAGAAGTCGTGGGATGACGTAAACGTTGTCGTGCGGTCCCCATCCGCGGACGGCGAGACCGTCGCGGCTTCTCTGAGGCTGCGGGGTGCGCTCCATTTGCGGCGGAACAGATCTCGAGACGCGCTGGAGGATTTCACCGAGGCCATTAAGACATCCCATGGCAACACCAAGCTTCGTTCGCTATCGTTTGCCGATCGCGGCATGGCCTTCCTCGCTGCCGAGAAGCTGGACAAAGCGGTGAGCGATTTCACCATGGCCATCAATCTCGACCCGGAGTCGGCCTATGCCTATGCCGGACGCGGGCTGGCAAGGCTGCGACAGGATCGCATCGACCTGGCGAAGACCGATTCCTACCACGCGGCCCGTCTGGGCCCGGACGAGCAGACCAGGAAGATTGTGGAGACCGTCACGAAGGAGCTCTCGGTTTCCGCGTCGGGTCCTGCCTCGGTGGAGGTTCCGCTGGGAGAGAGCGGCCATGTATTCGTGCAGGTACGATTCAGCAAGAAAGGCCGTCCCAGGCGGTTCATGCTCGATACGGGAGCGACCGTCACCCTCGTGAATCATGCACTCTTTGACGAAATAAGGAAAGAAGTCGAAGTCAAGAGTTTGGGCAGGGCCTCAGTGGGAATCGCCGACGGGACTCAAGTTGCGGTCCGCCGTTACAGTGTGAAAAACGCATTCTTGTACAACCTCCCCCTGGGGTCGATAGAAGTTCTCGTATTTGATCAGAGGAAAGGCCGGGTCACAAATCTTCTCGGGATGAAGAGTCTCAAGAAGGTCTCCGTGTCCATCGACAGCAGCGCGGGGAAAGTCAGGATCAGCCGCAAGTCGGCATCGGGAGAATAGCTTCCGAACAAACCGCGGCCCTCATGCAGCAGGATGATACACCGTAAAGACAGTCTTTAGGAGGAAGATATGATCGTAATGAAAGCCGTCGATGTGGAAAACGCAAAGGTGCCGAGCGTCGGTTACAAAGACAAGACCCTACCGGTAACGGGCGTGGGGATTCGATGGCTGTCCAAAGTGGGGCAGGATAAGCAAGGCGTTCCCGAATACGGCCTTCGATTGTTCACCGTAGAGCCCGGCGGCGAAATCCCGATCCACAGTCACTTCTATATGCAGACCTTGTACATACTCTCGGGTCGATTCGACTGCCGACAGTTCGATCCCGAGACGGACGAGATAGTGGATTCAAAGGTATGCGGTCCCCACGAAGTGGTGTACGTTGCGAGCATGGAGCCCCACGGCATGGTCAATGTGAGCTCTACGGAGGAAGGAACCTTTCTCTGCTGTATATGCAGCCTCTACAAATGAACGCGTGCACCAATTGATACCGTTTCGCAATCAAACCGATAACACGGACGGGATGGCACAGCGGGTCGGGATGCACACGCGAAATCGACGTGCGCCGGTAGAATAATCATTTTTGACGTGGCGGGTCTGAAAGCTTTTCAGAATCGCGCAGAACGCGGTGGGGAGTCCTGGGGGCTCGCTGCGAAAATAAACTCAGTCCAACGGAGGATGGAAGGTCGTCTGAATGCATTACCATAACGTTTGTATAGAAGGTCTGGGGTATGTTCTCCCGGACAAAAAAATAACTTCAGCCTGGATCGAGGAGCAGATCGCCCCGGTGTATGAGGCACTGGGTCTTCAAGTCGGTTTTCTCGAACAGCTCACGGGCGTCCGCGAGCGCCGGTGGTGGGAAGAGGGAGTCGAATTCTCCGATGCGGCGGCCATGGCCGCGGAGGATGCACTGACCAAAACCGGCATAGACCGGAGCCGTATCGGGATCGTAGTCAACACCTCGGTGTGCCGGGATTACGTCGAGCCCTCCACGGCGTGTATCGTGCACAGCAAGCTTGGTTTGGGCACCAATGCTCTCAATTTCGATGTGGGAAATGCCTGCCTCGGTTTTTTGGACGGCATCACCGTGGTTGCCAACATGATCGAGTTGGGGCAGATCGACACCGGGCTCGTAGTGGCGGGAGAATGCTCCTATGAAGTCACCATGGCTACCATAGACTTTCTTCTCAACCAGCCCCCGTCCATTAGACTCTGCGCCGAGAGGATGGTTGCCTTCACGTTCGGCTCGGGCGGAGTGGCAATGATCCTCACGAGCAAAGCCGCGTCTCGAACGGGCAAGAGACTCCTCGGCGGGTACACGTATGCTGCTACTCAGCACCACGCCCTCTGCGTGGGACAGAGAACCTGGCTGAAGATCAGGGCCAAAAAGATGCTGGAAGAGGGATTGGACCCGCTTGCCCGCGCCTGGGAAGGATTCCTCAAGGAGATGAACTGGGATGTGGAATCCATCGACCGGATCTTCACCCATCAGGTGAGTAGTGCCCACCGAACTCTCGGCGGCCAAGTGCTCGGCATGTCGCTCCTGGAAAAGGATTATCCGACGCTGCCCGAGCTGGGCAACATCGGCGCGGTTTCTTCCCCTCTCTGCATGGCAATGGGCCTTGAGGCGGGTGTCATCAAAGACGGAGACCGGGTTTGCCTGATGGGCATGGGCAGCGGCATCAACTGCACATTTATGGGCATGCAGTGGTGAGCGGTGCATGGGTGACCCGGATTCCCACTTATTGGTGCAAGAACCCAAGGGCTCGGGCGAGCTACGAGACCGCCCCGGATTGAGAATCGCTTCGACCCTGCTCTCTGCGATTTCCGTCGCGGCTGTAGCCGTTGGAATTGTCTACTGTCTGTCCCCGGGATTGATGCCCTATCACGAGCGGTTTCTCGGGAGAGGCCTCGAAAAGCTTGACCCGAGAACCGCAGAGCTCTTCATGCTCATGATGAAGGGGGCCGGTGCGTTCTTCATAGCCTTGGGAGCAGGCACGGCAATCCTGGCGCGAGGTGCCTTCCGGCGAGGCGATCCTTCGGCGTGGTGGGCCATTCTCGTGATGACGCTCGGCGCCATGGTTCCTCTTCTGTTCATAACCCTGCACATCGGGTTGTACACTCCCTGGTGGGCGGTTGCCGTGATGATTGGCCTCGTCGTGGCAGCTTTGGTTTTGGCGCGGCCGGCATTGCAAGTTAAGCGAAGCAATCACCACCGCTGAGAACGTGTCGTGATTTTGTGAAGGCAGACACATTGGAGACGCACATGGAACCGTACCGAGTGGACTTTGACGGCATTGATTGGGAATCTCCCATTCCCGGCGTGAGGCAGAAGGTCGTCAAGGTCGGCACGAGACAGCTCAGACTCGTTGAATACACCAAGGAGATGCCGCCCCACTGGTGCGAGAAAGGCCATTGGGGATACATCCTTGATGGCCGATTCGAGATCGAATTCCCGGACGGCGTCAAGATCTTCGAACCCGGGGATGGCGTGCTCATCCCAAACGGCCACGAGCACCGGCACCGGGCGCGGGTGCTCACCGAGTTGGTTCGGGTCGTATTCGTTGAGAATGCTTAGCTCTCTAGCGGCTTGCCCGCCAACTGCCCCCCACATCTCTCGTTGCACAATACCGGGATTCCGGTGTATGTAAGAAGGGTGCAATCCAGGCGAGCTCAGAGGACCAAGGAGAAACCAAACATGACCGCCATTGCCGACAGAATATCCGACAAGATTGATGACCATATCGGTGAAGTCCGAACCGAGGCCCTGGATATTAGCTTCGGAGAAATTATCAGTCTTCACGAAAACAAGGAACTGGTGATTCATCCTGAGTATCAACGCTTGTTCCGCTGGTCACAGGAACAAAGATCTCGGCTTATCGAGTCAATACTTCTTGAGTTGCCGATACCGCAACTGTTCGTCATCGAGAATGAGAACGGAGTCCTTGAGTTGATAGACGGGCTCCAGCGAGTGAGTTCGGTCATCCAGTTTATTGATTCAAAAGGGATAGACTTGGATCCGTTGCAGCTCATGGGTTGCGATCTCATTCAGGAACTCAATGGATTAACCTTCGAAGATCTGCCCCTTCGTCTGCGTCTGCGAATCAAGAGGTCGTCAGTGAGAATGGTGATGATCAAGCGCCAAAGCCGGTCTTTCTTGCGGTATGAGATGTTCAAGCGGCTGAATACCGGTGGTGAGAATCTTGCCCCCCAGGAGATCAGAAATTGCTCGGCACGTATGGTAGGGGATGTTGGAACCCGGTTCTACGAGTTCTTGCAAACATGCGCGAGCTTACCGGCTTTCAGAGCGTGCATCGAGCCGATTTCGGAGGCCGAACTTGAAAAGAAAGGGGACGAGGAACTCGTCTTGCGGTATTTGGCAGTCAAAAACGCCCTCGACATGTTCCGCGGTAGTGTTCGTGACTGGCTTGATACATATATGGAAGGAATCCTACTCGAAAGATTGTCCTTCGATTATGAGACGGAAGAGAGGTCGTTCGGCAGATTGTTTTCTTACCTCGAGTTCGCCCTGGGATCTGGAGCGTTTGTCAAGTACCGTGCGGATATCCCTATCGGATCGTTGGCTCCGGCGTACTACGAGGCAGTCACCATGGGTGTGTGGCGGGCTCTGGACAGTCTTGACGACGCCAAGGCCGAAGATGTGAAGAAAGCTGTTATCGGGGCTGTCCAAAGCAATGAGTTCAGAGAAGTGACCGGACCCGGAGCCAACTCGCGGTCGAAGCTCTATCGTCGAATTCAGCTGATAGCCGACGCTGTAAGAGTGGTGGTGTAGCGTATGGATTTGGCCGTCGAATTAGAGAAGGACCTCAAGTGGAGAGAGGCCGAACTGGCTGCATTCAAGAGAGCTCTGTCCGCTGCTACACCCGGTGCCGTTAGACATGATGCCTTACTGCGAGCAATGTTGCTACTAGTCTACGCGCATTTTGAAGGCTTCTGCAAATTTGCCTGGGATCTTTATCTTCAAATTATCGAGGACACGAAGCCAAGACGTTCCGATCTGGTCGATGCGTTGGCATGCTTTTCCATGGAGAGGGACTTTCGGCAACTTCGAGGTAACACGTCCCCAGAATCGCTGTGGAATTTCTGCACTAACCTTTACCCTTCCCTGTTGAATGATGAGGCGCAATTCAGCATCCGTCTTGAAACCCAATCAAATCTATGGCCATCTCTGTATTCTCAGAATATGCTGAAAGCGGGATTGCCGGACAGCGCTATGTCTGAACATGCTGCTCGCATTAAGTCACTCGTTAATCGGCGAAACGACATTGCCCACGGCCAGAAAGTGGCCATCAGTGATATTTCTGAGTACCAGTCTTATGAAGATGCTGCTCTCGAAGTGATGCACGACTTGGCGGTTGCAATTCTCGAAACTGTCGAAGGGAAAACGTTCCTCAAGTAGGTCAAGTCGGTTTCACAGGGGCACGGCAAGAGCGGCGGCGTAAGAGTCATCTATTACTGGGCTATCCCCAATGACGGGATACTCCTGCGGTTTATGTACCCCAAGAATGAAAAAGACGACCTCTCTTCCGAAGAGCGTAAGACTCTTCGTCGAATAGTGAAGCTGGAAGACAAATGAGAAAAGAGCTCTTCGATGAACTGGTGGAAAGCGTAAAGGAAGGGATGGCGATCCTTCGAGGTGAGCAGGAGCCTGCGAGGGTATTTGTGGTCGAAAAGAAATCCGGAGAAGACGTGAAATCCATTCGGTCAAAGATCGGGGTTTCTCAGCCCGAATTCGCGGCCATGCTCGGCATCAGTGTGAGAACCCTCGAGAACTGGGAACAAGGGCACCGAACGCCGAAAGGACCCGCCAAGGTTCTCTTGAAGGTGGCTGAAGCGCACCCGGAAGTCATATGGGAGGTCGTAAAGCCGAAACGTAAGGTCAAGGGCCTCCATAAGGCTTAATGGACGTCGCATTGATGATGGACCAAGGTTGGCGTGCAGCAATTGTTGACGAGGCTCGTGTGTTCCGCTATGGTGCCAGCCGCAGCTTGCGGTGCCTCTTCTGGTTGTGTCAAAAGGCGCAAAGTGTAAGAAATCTGCGATACAGGGGCCCCTGGAAATGAGCAAGCGGAGGAGCCCTGCATGGACAAGCGGAGGAAAAGAAAGGTTTACTTGGTCAAACACCGGAAGACCAAGCTGCAACAGCGGGAATTCGACCGGCTGTCCGTGCTGTTGAGACATTTGCCAGAAAGATTGCTGTCCATAAGAGTCACGTGCCCTACATGCTCGACGAAGTTCATGCCCGACTGGTTTGGCAAGCAAGAATTGCCTATCACCTCCGTGAAGCCCAAGAACCATTCGCCCGGTGTTCCGTACGAAGGACCGGCAAGATGGATACCGGATGCAATTTTGCAAGTGTGCCCACAATGCAATAGCTCGGCAAGGATCAAACTGCCGGCGCACCAGATGACGACACGAGGCTGCCTTTTGGGTGACGATGCAAAGAGGGAGCACGAGAACAAAAAGGTCTATGTCTACTCCCTGGTCGGTGCCGACCAAAGTCTCTTGCCCAAATTGGAAAGAGATGTTCGGGAGGCTAAGAGAGAGCTATTGCCTGCTATTGACCCGGACGAATGGAAAATCCACATGAAGGACATGTGGTCCGGAGACAACCGAAAGCGGTCCAGGAGAGCCGTTCACCCCTGCATCCACAATGATTGGGAAGTGATCCGAGCCTATCCGAGGCCCCATTTGTGGTACTTGTCAAGGTTCAGTGCCTTGTTGAACCTGGGCGATTAGAGCGGCAACCACTCTTTTCACCTTTTCGGTATTGAATATCTTCTTCAAACATTCCAGGAGCTCTTCTTCGCTGTCGATGCGAAGCGCTTTATCAGGATCGAGGCCAATTTCTTTTTTTACATCGGTCTCAGGAGAAATCGTGACTGGATAACCCTCTAGTTGACAATCTATGCGAAGCAAAAGATAACTGTAAGTAAACGAAGCAGGCTTGAGCAGAAGAGAGTAAGAAAAATTCCCAGAGTAATCCTTACTGACTCGGCCTTCCACTACGTTCTTGGTCATTTGTCCGAGCATTGCTGCCTGTTCCTTTAGAACTGTCACCGGCAAGCGAGAAGGGACAAATTCTCCGATGTCTTCCGGCCATAAATTCTTCATCTAAAACTCCCCTTACAATCAGAGATCCATTCGAAAGATTATGGGTAAGTGGTCTGATATCGCATCCTTATCCGGCAGCCCGTTTCTCAAGAAAGAAAGGTCCCCGACAGAGTCCGGTACCCGCAGGTTATTTACATCAAAACTGTCTAGCAGATCCGGTCGGATCAAAACCTGGTCTAATATATTCCAAAAATAGACTCTGTGCTCGGCGTTTCTGAAATAAAACGTACCAGGCATTCCCGGAGTGGTGTCTCCGAAAAAATTCCACATCGGGTTATAGAAGAAAGGATAATCCAATCCCTGAACAGTCCTTTGTCGTTCTTGAGCAATCTTTCGGCTCATTACAGCGTGGAACCCCCTGGCGCTTACGATCCCGTGATCAAAAGGATTCATATTAAAATCGCCAACGAGAAGAGTTCTTGAATGTCCGACTTCGGTTTCCAAGCCGCGAAT
Source organism: Desulfomonilaceae bacterium (assembly GCA_041741735.1). GTDB lineage: Bacteria > Desulfobacterota > Desulfomonilia > Desulfomonilales > Desulfomonilaceae > JBGSJS01. The sequence goes on from JBGSJS010000054.1 coordinate 40,450, forward strand.
TTGTTCAGCTATTCGATTGCATTCGTCGGCTTGGCTCTCTGCGCTCCAATCGCGTTTGCTGGGCATGTGGACCATACAGATCAGTATTTCAGTCAAGCCGGGGAGATTCAGTCTTCTAACAGTCATCCTACCATATTCAAATATCGGCTCAATGAACTTTGCCTCAAATCGGGAAAACAACTGTATCTTGAGACATCCCACCTGGGGAGAAAAATGATACTCCGTTGAACGATCATTCAATTTGCTGAGCAAATCAACCGGATTAATCATTGATTCCGCGAGAATGACGATGTCAACTTGGTGGTCTTGTACCAATTCAGAGACAACGGCCTCAATCGGATTACGACGAATATTCCAAAAAAGAAAGGTAATTTGCATGACAATACTTCACTAAGACATTCACAAGACACAAGGGAATGAAGCACCGGCGAATAGCTCTCGCATGCCAAGCTGGTCGCTCGGACCTTCGACGTACACAACGACCTCGCTCATGTAAGGCCCTCCAGCTCGTCGGTTCGATGCATCTTCTCCAGTTCGTCGCGGCCGAAGTCCTCAAGGTTGTCCAATAGGGTCTTGGAATCACTGATCTTTACAAATACGCTTTTGCCTGCCTCTTTCTTCGTGACTGCAATGTTCTTGAGCTCGAACTGGGTCAGAAAATAGGAAGCATGGGTCGCCAGGATCACTTGCGTTCTTTGCGAGGCTTTTTCAAACAGTCCTGCCAAAATCGGCAAGGTCCTCGGATGTACCCCTTGATCGGGCTCGTCGATGCAGATGAGCGTCGGAGGAACAGGCATCACGCATAAAGCAGCCCACGCGATGAAGCGAAGGGTACCGTCTGATAGATCGGCCAAACTCAAGTCAGCGTCCAGAGATTTTTCCTGCCAGAATGCGATGACCTCTCCAGGACCGCCTCTGGCCTTGACGTTGAGGTCTTTGAACCCGGGTACGGCTGATTTGACGACTGATTTCAATTCATCGAAGGATTCCGGATGCTCAGTCATCAGGTTAAACAACACGGCGCTCAGGTTGCCCGCGTCTTCGTGCAATATCGGCTCCTGGCTGGTGGGCACCGATTTCCTGATCTTTTCGCTGTTGATGCGAAATGAGTCGTAAAAGCGCCATCCCCGAACGTATTCCCGCAGATTGAACAACGTGACCAACGTTGAATCGGTGATAGCTCCAAGGCCCAGTTGACTCGGTCTCCTCAAGTTCCATTGTTTTCGTTCACTCCCCCGGTCTGCGGCGTTTCTGACGACACCTTTACCGGCCTGAAAATACATGAGGGCACGGTCAGCCTCATGCTCATCCAGTAAGAGCTCTTTGGGTATTACTTTCTCGAAGATGACTTTAGGGGACCCAACCGGTCCCATCAACTCTCCTTGATAAAGAAGCTGCACGTTGCCCTTCAGATCAATTTCCGCACTCCACCCCAGCCGGTCCGGGCCCGGTTTGTGAAAAATTTGCCTGCCTATCGTGCCGGAAACGATCTCAGGCGGGATCTCCTGATAGCAGGCATCGCGCATGAACTTCAAGAATTCGAAAAGGCTGGACTTCCCCGATCCGTTGGCACCGACGATGATTTGCAAGGGGTTGAACCGGAACAATGTATCTTCGAAAGGTCTATAGCCTCTGATCTTAATGGATGGTAACCAATAGTACTCGCTCATGGCCTAAGTCCTTCTTGGGTGCCGAACTGCTTGATGTGGGACATGTTGTGGCAATTGCGGTGTTCTGTCAGTCCTCCTCAAACGGCCCTGCTCCACCTCCGATACTCACCCCCCAAAATGCTGTGCTAAAGCGGTGACAAGCCCGTCAATAGTGTACTCGGCCGCTTCTACGTCCACGGAAAGGCCTTTTTCCCGGATGGTGCCCGACGTAACCGGCCCGATGGAAGCGACCGCGATGCCGTCAAGGAGGGTAGCAAGATTCGCGTCGTGCAGCATCTCAGCGAAATGGGTCACCGTGGAGGAAGAGGTGAAAGTCACGGCGTCCAGCTCTTTGGATTCGAGTTTCTTCAGGATATCGGCAACATTGGTCTCAGCGGGACGGGTCGTCCGATAGACCGCAACGACTTCCACTTCTGCGCCCCTCGCTGCCAGCTCCTGGGGAAGGATCTCCCTGGCCTGCTCCGCTCTCGGGATGAGGAATCGTTTGCCTTTCACCTCTTCCGAAGGAAAGAGTGCCAGCACTCCCTCCGCGACATACTCTTTGGCCAGGAGGTTCACCTTGAGGCCGCGTTTCCGAATGGCAGCCGCGGTCACCGGTCCGATGGCAGCTATTTTCGGACCCGCCAGATCCCGGATGTCCTCCCGGATCTGAAAGAACCGCTCGAAGAAGCGCTCCACCCCGTTGACCGACGTGAAGACGATCCAGTGGAGCTCCCCTACCCGTCCGATGCAGTCATCAAGCGGCCCGGTATCCGTTGGCGGCTCGAATTGAATGGTGGGGAAGAGCACGGGCTCGCCGCCCTGCTCGGAGATCTTTTCCGCCATCTTGCGGGATTGCTCCCGACCTCGGGTGATGAGGATGCGCCTGCCGAAGAGCGGCCTCTTCTCGAACCATCCCAGCTTTTCATGCAGGCTCGCCACCGATCCCACCACGAGCACCGCGGGAGCCCTGATCCCTTTGCGCTCGGCCTCTGCGGGGATCTCGCCCAGGGTGGACACCAGGGAAACCTGCTGAGGCGTCGTGCCCCATCTCACCAGCGCGGCGGGCGTGTCCGAAGCTTTGCCGTGCTTGATGAGGGATTCGGAAATATTCGGGAGGTTCTTCACGCCCATGAGAAAGACGAGAGTGCCCGGATTGCGGGCCAGCACATCCCAGTCGATGGCCGATTCGTCCTTTTCGGGGTTCTCGTGGCCGGTGATGAAGGTCACCATGGAAGCGTGATCCCTGTGCGTCACCGGTATGCCCGCGTACGCGGGAGCGGCCACAGCCGACGAAACGCCGGGTATCACTTCAAAGGGTATCCCGGCCTCAAACAGCTCTTCGGCCTCTTCCCCTCCCCTGCCGAAGACGTACGGATCGCCGCCCTTGAGACGAACCACGGTCTTGCCTTCCATTGCCTTGTCTACAAGAACCTGATTGATGTCGATCTGCTCCAGGGTGTGGTCACGCCCCTTCTTGCCCACGTAAATGAGCTCCGCGTCCGGCCGAGCCTCCCGGATGAAATCCTTGCCCGCGAGGTAGTCGTATACGATCGCATCCGCCGTCCGTATCTTCTCCAGGGCCTTCACCGTTATCAATCCCGGATCTCCGGGGCCCGAGCCTGCGAGATAGACGATGCCGGGGACGGTGGCGCTCTTATTTTCGGGTTTGTCAGTCATGAAATCTACGAGTCCTTTGGTTCCGTCACGAAATGAACCTGTCAGCCGGCCTTTGCCGAAGGTGGGGGCTCCTTGCCCTGAAAGGGCAGACTGTGAATAGCCGTAGGTTTCAGAAACTGTCTCAAAACCCACGGTTCGACCCTATCGTCTGTAGGGGCGGTTCGCGAACCGACCGAACTCACGGCGCTTCTCGAAGCGCCCCTACACAAGAATTCCCGTATGGCAGAGTCTTGAGACAGTTTCTTCAACCTACGGTAGCCCGATCATTGCCACGAAGGGCCCGGTTCCCAGTCGTCTCCCAAAACGCTCTTGAGAATCTTAGCTGCTCCCTGCCCGATCAAGGCATCGGCAAGACGGCTTCCGATTCCCGGATCGGAATTCCGGCCCGCGTACATATCTTTGACCATAGCAGTGCCGTCGGGATGCACCACCGCGGCAACGACCCTGATGCCGTCACCCTCAGTCACGCAATGGGCCGCCATGGGGACCTGACAGCCGCCTCCCATGCGGGCGAGAAAGGCTCTTTCCACAGCCACGCAGCCGGCGGTCTCCGGATCGTTCAAGCACGCTACCACAGCGTCCACACGAGGATCGTTCTCCCGAGTCTCGATGGCAATGGCACCCTGCCCTATCGCGGGTATCATCAAGTCGGGCTCCAGGAGACTCGTCACCCGATCGGCAAACCCCATCCGATTCATTCCCGCGGCAGCCAGGACAGCTCCTGCAAGTCCTTCGGATTCGATCTTCCGCAGCCTCGTCTCCACGTTTCCCCGGATGGGCACGACCTGAAGCCCCGGGAATCGTTGCAAGAGGAAGGCTTTTCTCCGCAGGCTCGACGTGCCGATGACCGCTCCGGCCGGAAGATCTTCCAGTCCTCGGCCGTCCCTTGAGATGAAGACGTCTCTCGGGTCTTCACGCTTCATGGTCGCGGCCAGTTTGAGACCTTCGGGGAGCTCCGTGGGAAGGTCTTTCATCGAATGGACAGCGAGATCGGCTCGACCGTCAAGGAGAGCGTCTTCGATCTCCTTTGTAAAGAGCCCTTTGCCCCCGATGACGGCAAGGGGAGTGTCGAGAATCTTGTCCCCGCGGGTCTTGATGGTGATCAGCTCGACATGAATGTCGGGATGGTGCTCTTCAATGGCTCGGGCAACGTGCCGGGACTGCCATAAGGCCAGGGCACTGCCTCTCGTTCCTATGGTGATCTTCATTGTTCCGCGGGTTCGTCCTCCTGCTCCTGGTCCGGGCTGAACCCGTCCAACTTGAACATTCTCTGAGCCGTATCCAGATAGAGGCTTCCTTTGGCCCGGCTCCCCATCTTCTTCAGGAAAGCGGTCGGGTCGTGGGCTATCTTGTTGATAATGGACCGTGTTATCAATTCCACTGTCTGTCGGTCTTCGGGACTGAGCTTGGAGAGCTTGCCGTTGAGCCGGGAGAGCTCCCCGGTTCTGATCTCCTCCAGTTTTTCGCGAAAGGCCACGATGGTGGGTGCGGATTCCAGAGACCGGCTCCAGTCCATAAACTTCGTTACTTCCTGGGAAATGATGCTCTCCGCACGAATGGCCTCCTGCCGGCGCTCGCCGACGTTTTCCGCGACCACGGCCTGGAGATCGTCGATATTGTAGAGATAAACGCCGTCGATGTCGTTGACCGCGGGCTCCACATCTCTCGGTATGGCAATGTCGATAAGAAAAATGGGGCTGTACCGTCGCCGCTTCATCACCCTCTTCATGCCCGGGGCCACGATCACCGGATCGCAGCTCCCCGTGGAGGTTATCACCACGTCCGCACCAACCAGGCTGTCCTCAAGCTTTTCCATGGGTGCGGCGCATCCGCAGAGCTGACCGGCCAGAACGCACGCGGTCTCGTAGGTGCGGTTCACCACCATGACGGGCTTGTCCACATGACCGGCAAGATGGCGTGCGGCAAGCTCGGCCATTTCGCCGGCACCCAGGAGCATCACCGTCTTGTTCTGGAGGTCCCCGAGTATCTTCTTGGCCAGTTCCACCGCAACATAGGCCACTGAGACGGCTGCCGCCCCGACCCCGGTTTCGCTCCGGACACGCTTTGCAGTGAAAAAGGCACGATGGAGCAACCTGTTGAGAATCGGCCCCGTGGCGCCGACCACTGTTGCCCGCCGGTATCCCTCTTTCACCTGGCCGAGAATCTGCGGCTCACCCAAGACCATGGAATCGAGACTGGACGCCACACGAAATACATGACGCACAGCGTCGGCCTCCTCCCGAATGTAGAGGAAATCTCTGATGGACTCGGGATCGACGCCGTGCTTGGCGCCCACAGCCTGAATGAGGCGCTCTCTGGTGTCTTCGGGATCGTCCGAGAGGCAAATCATCTCTGCCCGGTTGCACGTGGAGAGGATCATAATCTCTTCCACACCCGGCACATCCGCGAAGTCGCGGGTAACCCGGCCCTCCTGGTCTCCCGGGAAGGTGACCTGCTCCCGAACCTTGACGGGAGCCGTGGAGTGATTGAGTCCTATGACAAGAAGTCCCAAGCTCATAATCTGCCGGCCCCGGTGTACGTCGGTGTAAAAGAGTGATGGCCTCCCATGAGGGTGCTCACGCCAAGGAATGTAAACATCACGAGGCCGAAACCGAAGATGGCGAGCAAAGCCGCGCGTTTGCCTCTCCACCCCAAAACCACCCGCTGGTGAACCATCGCCGCGTAGGCGAACCAGGTCACAAGGCTCCAGGTTTCTTTGGGGTCCCAGCTCCAATAGACCCCCCAGGCGCTTCCCGCCCAGAGGGCACCGGATATGATCCCCAGCGTGAGCAGAAAGAATCCCAGCGGCAGGCCGTGCCGATTGATGGTGTCCAGCGTCTGCAGGGACGGGAGCAGGCGATAGATTCGTCCGATCCGCTTGGTCTTGATGAGTCGCTCCTGGAGGAGGTACATGAGCCCGCCGATAGCCATCATGGCAAAGATTGCATGCCCGGCCAGGGCCAACGTAACATGGACGGGCAGCCACCAGCTCTTCAGGACGGGCAGGAGAGGCTTGCCGACCTGATAAGAGAGCGTGTACCCGTAAAGCATCATCACTGCAGCCATGGGAGCGGCAAAGGACCCGAACACGGGGCTGGGGTCCCGATACCTGAGCATGAGAAAGAGCGCTATAACGAGCCACGCGAAGAAAGAGAGCGAGTCGAAGGCCGTGGCCAACGGGAAGAAGCCCGAGAAGATCGCCCGGTGGAGTATCGAGAGGGTGTGAGCTATGAAACCTGCTATCACGCACGCGAAGCCGATGGTTGCACGACTGCCCGAAGAGACAAGCAGAAATATCAGGTACCCTACCGATGCACCCAGATACAGGACAACGGCAATCTTGAAGAAGATGAGATCCACGCTTGTGTCCTCTGCGGTTCCTACCTGGCGGTACGTTCTTCGATCGCCGCTTCGGCGTCCAGATCTTCCGGAAGGATGTCCCTGAGTATGGAAAGCACTTGTTCCCGGTCACCCTCTTTCAATGCGTTGAGAATCCCGGAATCGACGATCTCCAGGAAGAGCTTCTTGTTCTCGTCCGACGAGCTGCCTCCGCGGAGGACCATCTTTCTCAATTCTCCCAGGAGATGGGTCATTTCACCGTACTCAGGGCCGTACTGCCGCTCCAGATTTTCCCGAATCCTCCTGGCAAGCGCCGGGGAAGCTCCCCCCGTGCTCACGGCTATCATGAGATCCCCTTGCGTGATGACAGCGGGAACGATGAACGTGCAGAGGTCGGGGACATCGGCGATATTGCACGGGATCTTTCGATCGGAGGCCGATTGGTATATCCGGATGTTCACGTCTCTGCGGTCGGTGGTACCGAATACGAGCGTGGTCTGGGGATAGCGGTCCAGTACCGATTCGTCAAAGGGCTCCGCAATCCACTCGATGCGCTGTTCCCCGGCGAGCCCTTCAAGCTCCGGCTCCAGCTTGGGGGAAACGACGGTAACGGATGCGCCGCTCTCCAGCAGACCCATGACCTTGCGCGTGGCCACTCGCCCGCCACCCACGACGATGACCCGTTTGTCCTCGAGGTTCATCATGACAGGATAGGGTCTCACCTGAAGTCCTCCTGAAAAACGGTTAATTTAACACAGGGATAGGTTGCGGGTCAATACCCGGCCCGACCACAACGGTTACGCTCCTCCCGTTGCACCCGGAGAAACGGCTCCTCCGCGGGGCGCGCATGAAAATGCAGCGGAGAAACACCGGAACCGGCAGGCCCCGGCATCATCCGAAAGGTCTGCTTCCCACTTCCGTTCCTCTCGATGTGCTCCATTATAACCGTTCAATTGGTGACCGACGAGTTTCCCGGCAGGAAGAGACGAATGGTTGTTCCGACACCCACTTCCGATTCCACTTCCAATTTTCCCATGTGCTCGTGGACGATCCTCTCGACCACGGCCAATCCCATGCCCGAGCCATGCGTCCTTGTGGAAAAAAACGGGTTGAAGATGAATTCCCGGTCCTGCTCTCTGATCCCTCTACCTGAATCCTTCACTTCGATCACGGTCTGATCGCCCACACGGTAGGCACCCAGCTCCACAACCGCTCCGTCGGACGAGAAATGCACCGCATTCTCCAGGAGTATCAGGAGGGCCGTTTTGACCAGCGCGGGGTCGAAGGGCACTTCGGTACCTTCGGGCATAAAGTTGTGCAATACCAACCGGATGTTTCTTTCCCCGGCCCTGAGGGTCAGTTGGGCAATGCTCTTTTCCATCACCGCTGCAAGATTTCCGAGGGAGAGATGAACCTCAGGGAGATTGCAGTATTGCTGCACCTCGTCCACAACCTCTTCAAGCTTCTTCACGTCCTCGAATATGTTGCGCGCGTATTGCCGCGTTTCTTCCGAATTACTCTCGTTCTTGGCGATGCGGTTGGAGAATCCTCCGATAGTCACAACCGGGTTGCGGATCTCGTGGGCTACTCCCATGGCCAGCTTGTGGAGACTGTTGATCTTCTCCTTTGCTATGCGCTCTTTCTCCAGGGTAAGCTCACGTTCTTTGCGTCTGAGGTTGTGGATTTCGGTAATGTCCTTGAATATGGCAACGAAGCCGATGAAAGTGCTTTCGTGCTCGCCGTCGGCCAGCAGGTATGAGGTTGTAGCGGCAAGCCTCCTCGTCGATCCGTCCGGATGCTTGTAGTCTACTTCACTGTATTCATTAATGCTTTTCTTCCAGACAGCGTCCACGAAGATCTGGTTGAAGTCATAGTTGTCCTCGTTGACGAGAAAGAGCAGCCCCACGCCCTTCTCTGCCAACTCTTCGGGGGAATACCCTAGAATATCGACGGTCATCTTGTTGGCATAGAGGACCTGCCCCTCACTTCCGAGCACCACGAGAGAGTCGCTCATGCTGTCGAGGATATTTCGGATGATCAGATTGTCCGTCATTCCGCTCCAACCGAACAAAGCAATATCGGGAAATTCCCTAGCGTACGTCATGCTGCTCGTCCTTGGGGGTCGCAGAAGCGAGAATGGCTCCCCGGCGACCGGTGGTTTGCTCTAAATCAGGCCTCCACCCGGCTGCCGATACGGGTCGGAGGCCGCGCGGGAGCTTCAGGCTTTGAAAAATCTCGATGGATCTCCCATAAAATCCTTGTAAAAATTATAGGAGCTCGTGGCTTCGTAATCAACAGTCTGAATCGCGCTCCGGTCGAAGCTCAGGATTTGTGCCCCGGGACATCCAAGCATAATCGGTGAATGCGTAGCGATGATGTACTGCTTCCTGCCGCCGCGGACGGCGTCCAGGATGAGCTGTGTCAGCTCCACCTGGTTCCTCGGTGACAGTGCCGCCTCGGGCTCGTCCAGAAGATACAATCCGTCCAGTTGAAAGCTGTAGCCGCGGAAGAAGGACAGAAATGACTCGCCGTGGGAAATGACGTTGAGCGACCCGCCGCCGTAATATTTGTCCCGCTCGGGATCGTCCAGCAGGATGTCATCCAACGACGAGGCGAAGTTGAAGAACGCCTCTGCCCTGAAGTGGAATCCGTAAGGGTGACGAGGATTAAGGCTTAGTGTCATGTGGTTGGCCAACTGGGTCTCGTACGGATTGTGATGCGCGCGGTGAATCTTGGTCCCACCCCAGGGAAGGAATCCTCCTTTACGTGCAATGGCGTCCAGGAGAGACGACTTTCCCGATCCGTTATCGCCGGTGAAGAAGGCGATGGGTGATGTGAATTCGATACTGCCGGTCTCGCGCAACGCGGGAATGTTAAAGGGAAACCACTCTGAGGTGGGAAATCGGTCGCCATGTATCTCTAACGATCTTAAATACATAACCTGTGACTCTCTTGGTGCGCATCAACGACGGGGCGGGTGATGCTTGTTCATAGTGTTGACTGCGGAAGAGATCGGTCGGCGGCATTGCGAAGAGCGAAGCGAAAAAGCGCTCTTGGGCTCCGAAGTTGCGGGACAACGAGTCTGCACCGTTTGGCTGCAATGACACGGGCAACCGAAGATTTCTTTGGCCGGCATCATTGCTGGGGCAAACAAATGTCTCATCCATTGACCGGCTTTTGCCGGGTCGGTTACAACTTGAATAACCCCGTGTCCAGAAGGGCTCCGAACATGTCCTCAGCCTTAGCAAACCCTTTGAACTCTTTGGAGTACTCTTCTTCCGTCTTGAAACCGACCTCCACGAACTTGTTGATCGTGATGAAGAAAGCGAACTGGATTGTCGGAGCGTGCTCGCCTCCCGAGTCTCGGTTCTTGTCGATATGGACGTTGATTATGTCGATCTGGGGGAGATCCGAAACCCGGGCTGCGTCCGTCCCCTTGTCCCTGAGGCTGAGCCTCTCATGGAGGTTCTTGGTGGCCACCCAGTCTTTGGAAAGCACCAAGGCCACATCGAGATCGTATTCAAGATCGCCGCCGCCCACGCAGTTGTGCATAGTGGGCCTGGCAAAGAACGTGGTCGAGTACTCATCGTAGGAGGGCGGCTTTTCATCGAGCTTACACCCCTCCTTGTCCATGGAGGATATGGCAAAAACAGGGCAATTGAGCTCGAGGCTCAGATCCGCAAGTTGAGCGGAGGCCTCGTTGACTTGTCCTCTCATGTCCTCGTACTGCCTTTGCAGCGGAATTTTCTGAAGGTAATCGAAAAAAATGGCTATATCGTCCGTTCGAAATTCGTGCATGATGTTGTAGGCCTGAGCCTTGATCCGTTCGATGGTGTCCTTTCGACCGGCTTCAATGACAAAAAGCTTGTTACTGTAAGCGGAGGATCTCTCGATCACCTTGTTGACGAGTGCATGGCGCTGTTTCTCTTCCGGCGAGACTTCGGTCATGAGCTTCACGGGATTGATATAGCATTCCCGGCCGAGGAGCCGGGCAGCAAGGGTACGGCGAGTCTGCTCCCACGTGTAGAAGAGAACGGGGAAATCATTCCTTTCCGCCAGTCGGGATGCCATGTCGAGGGTAAAGGTCGTCTTTCCCCGACGGGGAGGACCGGCCACCCCGTAATAGAACCCCTTCCTGATGCCCGAGAGAACCGCTTCGAGCCTCTCGAAGGGTTTGACGGAGAAGCCCAGCAGCTTCTTCTCCTTCTGCTTGGGCTGGTTCGTCATCTCCCTGATCTCGATTATCGTATCCTTAAGCGGGCTGATTCTCTTCTTCACCTTCTGCTTTTGCATTTCGACCAGAGTTTGAATGATCCGGCTGCTGAACTCGACGTAGTCCTGCTCCTTATACTGTCCTTTGTTCTGAGAATAGTTGCCGATGACCTTCGACAGTTTCATCAGTTTGTCACGGACGTTCCGGTCCTTGAGAATATCCACGTACGCCATGAGCTGGTCGGCATCGACGGCGCCCTCGCTCCTGATCTCTGTAAGTGCCTGACCTATCTCAGGGTTGAACCATCCCTTTGCTTTGAGGGTATTCTCGAGCGTAATGAAATCGATGACCTGCCCGGGAACCTGACTCATCTCCACGACGGTCCTGAAGATCGTCCGTAAATTGGTCTCCGAAAAGACCTCGACATCGAAACCGTCTGAAATCACTCGACTCAGAAGATAACGATCGTTGAGAAACGCCCCCAGAACTCTTACCTCTATTTCCCTGGACATAACCGTTCACCATACAGGAGAGATTCAGAACCGTTGCGTGCTTCAACGACACACCGGAGCTATCGGTCCCCAAACCTTGGGTAGGATCGGTGCCGTCCCGAGGCTCCCGGGAGACGTGGCACGTGACATTATGTGCCGAAAGGTGGCTCCGCAAAAAAAAGTACCATCCGCCGGCCGCACTGTCAAGCCGACAACGCCATGCCGAGGCCTTTCGATTGAAGGGCCGCTTGAACGACCGAGAAACGAACCCAGCGGATCACCCCATAGTGAAACGCCATCGGCAAAACCGCTCGGGAGGATGAGGGTCCGGCGGTGCATGGAGACACTCAACTTGTATGGCAGGATCGATTTCTTGAGCGAATGCCAGAAACTCAGAGCGATGCATTTCTTTGCAGTCGTACTCGCCCAGTCCGCGCTTCAATCGAGATACCTGGGTCGGGCATTCGGGGACCCAAAGCACCACTTCGTCGGAGCGCTCCTCCAGGCGGTATCCCACAAGGATAGCCCAAGGGAAGAGCATCTGCGCCTTGGCGAAACCTTTCAGACCCGGCTCGGTGATGTTGAATCGCTTCTTGATGTCTCGGGCCGCAAGTGAGGCCACACGTCCCCAGACCCGCTCGTTGAAATGGTTTGCAGCCTCTGCTCCGTGCTCTTCTTCCACGTAGATGTACCAGAAGGCATCCACTACTCGGTAGTGCCACAGGAGAAAGTCGAGGTACTTTCTTCGCTCCTCATCGTGCATCTCGTCGAAAATCATTCTTTACCGCCTCAGCCGTGATTCATGGCCATGCGGGAATCTTGCAGCAAGGGCCTGCCGTTGTCAATTTTTCATTCGATCCGCTTCAACCACGACAACGGAGAACCAGGGCCCTTTGGTTCTCCCGAGGGCAGCCGCCCAATACCACGACGATACATCGGTCCATTCTCCCCCGGCCGCGTCTTCTATGCGCTCCCTTACCCGCACGACTTGACCTTTGCGGGAGGCTTCAAACCCACCCCAACGTTTGCCCGAACCGTCCACAACAAGGGGCCGCGGACGCACCGAATAGCCGATCCCCCGAAAACAGTCCGATGCCGGGTGCAGCTTCCTCGTCTCCCCGGCGATCCAGCGAAAGAGAATGGATCGGGTGCCGTCGGTAAATTTCGCGACACGTCCGGGAAAACCCCGGGCGAGAACCCGGTCTCGCTCGGAGAGGGCCAGTTCGGTTACGGGACGGCCTTCAAATTTGTCGGGCCACCCGCTGAAGCCCGCAAAGTTGTTTTGCGTGAGCTGAGGCTGGATTACCCACGGAACCGCGGCAGCCGCCAGACATGAGAGCACGTAAACCAAGGCACCACGGGCTTTCGGAACGTGCCATCCATAGGAGCCAGACGGCTCCCTCCCCAGCTTGAAGGTAATCGAGACCACGGCCGCGGCCACGCCGCCGAACGCCATGAGGCCTACGGCGTCATGGCACCAATGGGGGATCTCCACTATACCCGCTTCCGGGAAGAAGAGAGCGGCGCACCTCATGACATTTCCCAGCATGACGGCGGAGCCGGCCAGGAAAGCCGATGCAACGGTCCGCCAAGGCGTGAGCTCGAAGTAGGAAGCAGCGGCCATGCTGAGGAGCATTCCCGTCCACAACATCCTGATGCCGCTACAGGGGGCATCGACGAATATGAGCCTGTGTCCCCAGCGAAGACAGGTGCCTTCCACCATGACGTCGAATCCCGACATCTGAAGGAGAGGAGCAGCCAGTGTGGCCGACAAGACCCGGAGAGGATATCCGAGGAAAAATTGCAGCGAGGCAATGACCGGCAGGGAAAGGAGCAGAAGCCCCAACGTGGGGATGTGCACCGGTCGGCCCAAACGCAACAGGCTCGCGGTCATCCCCAGGGCGGTTATTGCGAGGGTTGCCTGGACGAGTTTCGGCACAAAGGGGTAGCTCACGGCATACAGAAGGGTGATGAGCGCGGGGAGAATCAGACAGACTTCCGCCCTCACCCGGTCCGATCGCTTGAACGCAAGGAGGAAAAGCGCTGCTGCCAGTGCCGCCAGTCCCCACGGCTCATCGGAACCGTCGGTAATTCGCCGAATGTACCATTGAGCCACGGGGTAGAACGCGACCACCTGCACAATCGGCAGGGCCCATCTCAGAGTCAGCGGGTTGCCCATGCCGTCCTCCTTTGCCGTACTGCCCACAGAAAGGCCGCGGCAAGAATTCCCATGAGCATCCAGGTTTCCGGTTCCGGAACCGTGGGGACCGTCATCTTGTCCGCTGCTTGGGCGGTATCTGCCGGAGTCAGTCCTTCCCGCTCAAAGTCCTTGGCGGTCTCGAGCACCACGGCACCGCTCACCGGAGTGACCAGATGGTAGGTTGAAGCCAATCGGACGGCTTCCTCGATTGCGTCGGGCTTTCCCTTGGCAACGAGTCCGGAGATCTCGCCGCCTGCCCAGAGCCGTACCAGATGATCGGAAGTCTTCTTCATCCCCTTCGTGTCCGGAGCTTGGTCCGGAGCGAGACGCTCCCGCCGGGCTTCAAGGATCGTCGCTCCAGGCCGAAGAAGCGAAAAGAATCCGGTCAGATCCTCGTTGAGCGTGCCCAACCTCGGAACCGCTTTCACGTTGGGTACCCGATCCAGGCGGCTCAATACGCGATTCGGGCCGGGGCTTACCTGAACGTCGTACAATGCCGGCCCGTCGGGTCTCCGATCCCATCTTTGCCGCAATTGGTCCGGATTCTCCATCACCACCGGAACGCCGGCATGTACCCAAACCACCATTCCTTTGGAACCTTGGGCTGCTCTGTCCCATGCCTCGGCCAGGGCAGGCACGTTGTCGCGGCCCCCCCGGTAGCGAAAGGCCTCGATTCGCGAGGCCGATCGTTCGTAGTCTTCTTTAGAGCCTTTTGCAGGCTGATCTCCCGGCTTGCCTGGTGAGTCCCCGGCGATTATGACCGAAAGAGGAAGCCCCTGCGGTGCCGACCGGAGCGCTTCCGCAATCTCCGAGGCGTAGGGGGCCATCCCTGCTGAACCGTCCACCACGAGGACCACTCGATCCGGCACAGCGGCCTCGCGCTCTTCAATGGTTTGCAAGACGATGTGTCCGTCACCGCTTGTAAGATCCTTCGACCATGCCCGGTCGACAGCGTTGACACGGGTGGCTTCTATGAGCGAATTCGGCCCCCAAAGACACGCGTCCGACAGTTCGCCTCTTATCGCGAAGTCGCCCTTGCCCGTCTCTTCGACCGTCAGGCCGGTTTTTCGCTTCATGAGTCGGTTCTTGGCCTCAACCCACACGAGATGTCTTATGGATTTGTCGACGTTAAAGTTGCGCTCCGTCACGTACGGCAATCTCAGCAGGCCGCGTCCCGTGTCAGGTAGGATGAGGGGAGTCGTGATTCCTATTCGTATCCTCATGACCCCTCCGTTGGGAGGAACGGGAAAACACTGGATCAGCACTCGGTCAGGCCCGGCTGAGGTCACCAGGAGGGGGTCCCGCCTGCGCTTCACGACCTTTGTATAGGCCTCCCGCACTTTTCCCCGACCCGCAAATGCGGCCTCGCGCTCCTCCCCGTTTATCCAGAGGGTGACCCTTGAGACCACACCTCCCGGTGGGAGTGATATTTGGGCGCGGGCTTCCTGTTGCGCGGCTGTGGTGTTCTTGAACTGGAGAGTCCACTCAAGGTACCCGACGGCCGCGTCCCCATCCAGTGACCCGTCGATCCTGGAACTGTTCAACTCCAGGCCGGTCACACGCCCCCCGACGACCTCGCCTCCAAGATCCCGGTCGAAAGACCACAAGGGGGAAGCAAAGGGTCCGCTACCGACTAATCGAGGCGGCGGGACCGCATTGTACGGTCTCCCGGTTACTCGGTAGTAGATCTCTCTCGCCTGGCTTTGGGTAACTGAATAAAATCTGCTGCTTACACTGTACGCCTTCCTCGGGTCCAAGGCCGTCCCGACGGTGAAATAGCAGGAGCGGAGCATGAGGTTCCTGTCCCCGATGATGCGGAGCCGCTTGACTGCAGCAAGCCGCTTTTGGGGATTGGTAGAAACCGCCTGATTCATGAGAATTCTGGTGATGAGAGGCGGCACATCCAGCACCATCAGTGCGATCGCGGCAGCGGCCACTCCCGCGAGAAGCCTGCGGACCCGTAATGCCTTGGGCAGGTCGGTCAGCTTGGCTAACCAATGCGCTCCACGGAAAGCCGCAATGAGAGAGAAGAGCGGAGCCAGTGGTATCAAACCCACAACGAACACAACCGCCGGGAGTATCAGTGGCATGGTCGGCACAAAAAGAAGAGTGTAATAGAGAGCTACTAGAATAGCCGCTCCGTTGATCGCCCCGAGGTAGTCGGTCAACCGTCCGAGTGACCGGCGGAAGGCCAACCAGACCAGAAAATTTGCGCATGGGACCAAGGCAACAAGCAGGGTGTGCCAGGTCGTCGGAATGGGATCGAAGAAGATTGTCCCACACACCCCCGCAACGAATTCGAAGCTTACTACCGCCAATGGGAATATCGAACCCCCGATGAGAAACCACCAGCCCGGTCGTTTGCCGACGTCCGCACGGTTCTTCCGCATTTCGGGGACGGAATCCTCAGCCTTTTGTCGATCCTGCACCTGCACTTCGCTCATAATGCACCTCCGCTCTTGAGACTGTCTCCTGCCGACTCGACCGGCCCATCATCACGATCCGTCGAGCCGCAATTGCATTGTCAGGCGGAACCATGCAATGGTGAGGGAGGTTTGACGAAGGTTTGACGAAATTTTCGTGCAACAATCGTGCAGGGATCGTTTATAACGTTCGGCGAGAGCAATAATCCATCACGAACCGGCAGCCTTTCCGAACGGCCCCGCTATTCCGGCAGTCAGTAGAGGGTCGGGGACAGGCGGTCGAGATCTGAATCCGCGGAGAGCACATGGGCATCCCCCATCTCATCCTCATTGTGGACGACGACCCCCATATCCGTGAAGTGGTCAGGTTCGCCCTGGAAAAAGCCGGGTTCCGGACCGCTGAAGCTGCCACGGGCCGTGAGGCAATAACGCTCTTCGAGAGTCTCGGACCGGATTTGCTGGTGCTGGACATACTCATGCCGGAGATGGACGGCACCGAGGTCTGCAGATCCATTCGCTCGCACTCTTCGGTTCCCATCCTATTCCTGTCGTCCAGGGATGAAGAGGTGGATCGGATCGTCGGACTTGAGCTGGGAGGGGACGATTACGTCACCAAACCTTTCAGCCCCAGGGAGCTCACGGCGAGAGTCAAGGCCATTCTCAGGAGAACCGATCCGCCTGCGGGTCGGGAGGCCGACACCCCGAGGGCTCAGGCTTCGTCGGAATTGAAGCACGGTCTGCTCAGACTGGATCTCGACCGGTTTCAGGCATTCTGGGGAGCACAGGAAGTAACCCTGACGGTCACCGAGCTCAACCTCGTCCGAACGTTGATGGGATTCCCGGGCAAGGTTTTTTCCCGCGACGAGCTCATGTCGGGGGCCTACTCTTTCGACAACATCGTGACCGACCGAACCATCGACAGTCATGTGAGACGAGTTCGCCGGAAGTTTGCCGAAGTCGGGGGAGACCCGGTGGAGACCGTTCACGGTGTGGGGTACAAATTGGGGCCTTGCCGATAGGGAATCCCCGTAGGATGACCGCAAAGAGTCCCAAGGCGTCACCCCGAGCGAAAGCCGGGGTCCAGAGTTTCAGAACAGCCTGGATTCCTGCCTCCGCAAGAATGACGGGGAAAGCGTTTGATCGTGAACAGATGCGTTGGAAGAGCCACTGGACATGAATTGCAGAACCGTATTTGAGAAATGGCGTGATTGGTGGTCATGGGCCTGACTTTCGCAGCAAACGCTTACCATGGAGTCGCTCCATGCGGTTGAGACCTCATCTTCGGACCGTTTTTCTTCTGGTGAACCTCCTCATACTCCTTCTTCCCATCGGGGGTATAGCGGTCCTGAGAATATATGAGAGCGAGCTCATCAGACTCACCGAGTCGGAGCTTATCGCGCAGGGCGCCTTCGTGTCGGCACTGTTCCGGGACGAGCTCCTGCGTGTGCTCAACTCCGGAAATCCCGGCACGGAGGCCCCTGACATTCAAAAATATGGCGTGCCGGTTGACCCCCGATTGGCCAAGCTCGTCAATCCGAATGAACCGTTGCGGCCGCTCCAACCCAAGCTCGATCTCGCCCGGGACAGAGTGCGGCCGCCGGCACCACCACCTGAGTTGCCGGACGTCCCGGCGGACCGGTATGCCCTTGCAGCGGCCGAGCGCCTCAATCCCATGCTCCACGAGGCTTCGCTGACCACCCTTGCCGGGATACGGGTGACGGACTTCCGCGGTGTCGTTGTGGGCTCGACAAGGGGCGAAACAGGCATGTCCCTCCTCTCCCGGGAAGAAATACATAAGGCGCTGACGGGTAGGCATGCAAGCCTCTTACGAGACCGGATACTCACCGAGCCGGCTCCGCCTTTGGCCTCCGTCAGCCGCCGAGGACGGGTCCGGGTCTTTGTGGCCATGCCGGTGGTACATGGCGATCGCGTACTGGGCGTGGTGGCACTCTCGCGAACCGCACTCGACATCCCCAAGGCTCTCTATCAGAATCGCCGCTATCTGGTGCTCGGCGCATCGGTAATAGTCGTCGTGGTGATCCTGGTTTCTCTCCTTACATCGCTCACCATCAGCCGGCCGGTGACGGCCCTCATCCGGCAGGCGGAACAAGTTTCCAAAGGCGAGCGGAGCGCCGCGGTTCCCCTGGCCAAGCCCGGGACCTACGAGGTTGACCGACTCTCCAGGGCATTGGCGGAGATGTCCTTAATTCTCGAAAAACGTGCGGATTACATCCGCGCGTTTGCCTCAAACGTTTCCCACGAATTCAAGACGCCGCTTACATCCATGCGAGGCACGGTGGAAATCCTCAGGGATCATTTCGATCAAATGACCGCGGATGAAAAGCAGCGTTTCTTCGGCATTCTCGAAGAGGATACTGAGCGGTTGGGCCGCTTGGTGGGACGGCTGCTCGATCTCGCCCGTGCGGACGTGGTCAAACCCGGGACGGAGAGAACAAGGATTCTCCAAATCCTGGAGAACGTCGCGGAAAGGTATCGCGGCGGGGGCATGCCTGTCGCACTGGTTCTCGACCCCCATGTGGAAACGGTGAGCATGGCCCCGGAAACCTTCGAGTCTATTATCTCGAATTTGCTCGATAATGCGAGGCAGCACGGCGGTGAAGAGGTGAGCGTCACCCTGGCGACGAAGGCGCGTGTGACGGATTCATCCCGATTCGTGGATCTGATCGTCAGCGATACGGGAAAGGGGATCTCCAGAGCCGATGAGGAAAAGGTGTTCAGGCCGTTCTTCACCACCGCCCGTTCTGTCGGCGGCACCGGTCTGGGTCTCTCTATCGTGCAGGCGCTCGTGGCTGCACACGGCGGCACAATAGCCTTGGAGCCGAGCACGTCGGGAACGCGATTTCGGGTGACCTTGCCGCTGTGAGTTTCGACCGGCGTCTTCATTTCCGCAACGCTTGTGCACTCCGGGGAGATTTGATATAGGAGACCATTTGACGGCAAACTATCCGCCGAGGAAGGTCCCAATGCCAAGATTGCGCCTCATCGTCCTGTGCCTCACCATACTGACGGCCTCCACCGTTTTCGGCCAGGCACCACAACTCTTCCGATTGCCCGATCCCAACACTCTCAAGCATCTGACCACCCGCTACTCCGACCACGCCCCCGACATTCCCGGGAAAGAAACCGTGATGGACTTCTATTCCGGTCCCAACGGCACCATGGTAACCATATATTCCTATAATGGGCGTCGAGTGGCTTTCAGCACCCACTCCAACAGCGACGTGCAAAAGACCTACAGAGTCTTCTTGGACATGACGGGTAAAGGACTGTTTCAGGAGATCAACCGCGGCATGCAGTGGCAGCTCCCCGGATGGGCACGCTGACGGAGCCTTTCTGAAGATCGAGCCGAGGAGACGACGATAACCGGAAAGCAGAAGCGACCTCAATCGGCCACACGTGCCCCGGGGTAAAATCGGCCGTCCTCGCACGGGAGTCTCGAAAAGCGATCCATGTGAGCCGTTTCAAGAGTGCGGAGGAAAGAGGGAGCCCTCTTACGCCATGTGGACGCCTAAGGATCGACTGCGCGGCTTCAATAGCGAATCTCAAAGAGCGGCGCGGGTAGGCGCCGTCACGTCCTGATGTCGCTCGGGTTTGAGGAGTAATTATGCATGAAATGGCCATCGTCCAGAGCATCATGGACATTCTGGAACAGCAGGCCAAGATTCACAACGCAAGTCGCATCATCGGGGTCAACCTCGAATTCGGGGCATTAACCGGGGTTCTTCCCGCGTCCATCAGCTTTGCCTTTGAAATACTCTCCAAGGGCGGACCTGCAGAGGGTGCGGCCCTGGACATCACCATTATCCCGATCAAAGCATTTTGCCTTGATTGCTCCAAAGAGATCGTCCTGGAGGATTATGTGCCTTTCTGCCCTGTGTGCTCAACCGGTGTGCTCCAGATAATTGAGGGGAGAGATGAAATGCGCATCGCCTCGATGGAGATCGAGTGATACCATTTCACAATTAAGAATGTGACATCACGACACGGACGGCATGCCTCTGAAGCGAAGTCAGGTCGTGCCGTTCGCAGCGGAAGAGACATGCCGTCCGTGTTACCTGTTGAACAGCGAAATGATATGAGGCCATGGAGCGGACGGATCTTACGGGCGAACCGGCTTTCTCATCAATTGGTCCCAAGAGAAAGAGTGATCGAACGGACCGGACATAGGCAATGAGCCAAACGTTTGAGCACAACCGAAATTGAAGGGAGATAGACGATGAAACTCCAAGGGAAAAGGGCCGTTATCCTCGTGGAAGACATCTACAATGAATTCGAGGTCTGGATTCCCTACTATCGTTTGAAGGAAGAGGGGGTCGAGGTCACCGTGGTCGGATCGGGCACGGCATCCACCTATCACGGCAAGTACGGAATCCCCATCCAGGCCGAAAAAAAGGCCGCGGACGTCACGGTGGGCGACTTCGACGCTATCGTGATTCCGGGCGGTTACGCTCCGGACAAGATGCGCATTCATCCGGAAATGGTGAAGCTGGTGAAGGACGCGTTCCACAAGGGCAAGGTCGTGGCCTGCATCTGTCACGGAGGCTGGATGCTCGCCAGCGCCGACGTTCTCAAAGGCAAGCGGGCCACCTCGTACGTGGCCATCAGGGACGACATGGTCAACGCTGGAGCACTGTGGGAGGACGCGGAGCTTGTGCGGGACGGCAATTTGATAACATCCCGCAAACCGGAGGATCTCCCGGCTTTCTGTAGGACCCTGATCCAGGCCATGGGAGAGCGGTGATTCAAGTTCCCCCCCCATGGCGACCGGCCTCCGTGCCGGTCGGCTCAATGACCGGCACAAGAATGCGGGACCGTGTTGGGGAAACGCCGTAATGAGCAAACGCTTGTGGGACTCTTCTTCAAGGGGCATGGAATGACGATTAACCGCATAGCGGGCCGAGCGGTTTTTGCCGACGGCGTCCGATCCGTGGAAATCCTTATTGAGTCGGGTGTGATCACCTCCGTAGCGGAGACAGTTGCGGCCGGCGGAGATTCGGTTCTCATCTTTCCCGGCTTTATCGACATTCATGTGCACGCACGAGAGTATCCTCTTCCCGACAATGCCGATTCTCAGGCCAAGGCTCGATGGGAGGCGGCTTGCAGAAAAGAGACCTTTGCCGATGCAGGCAGGGCCGCGATCAACGGGGGAGTAACGCTGTACGCGGCAATGCCCAACGATCCGGTTCCGCCGAGCAACTCTTTCGTATATGAGGCCAAGGCGCATCTGGCCTTGTCTTCACCCTGCCCCGTCATTCCTTTCGCGGCAATTACCGGGGAATCCGAGCCCTGGAAGGACCTCCCTTACAAAGTGTATATGGAGAGGGAGCCGTCCGGAGTCTCTTTCGCCGACTGGAAAGACCTGGAGAGCACCCTCGCACGCTATCGTGGCATGCGCACCTTCTTCCACGCGGAAGATCCCGATATCCTAGCCCGATTCAATGCTCCCGGTCCCAGGTGGAGGACAAGACCGCCCGAGGCGGAAATTTTCGCGGTGGCACGAATACTTGAGCTCACGGCCAAATTCAGCCTCCGAAGCCATATATGCCACGTTTCCACTGAAGGGGCCGTGAGGCTTATCGAAGACTACAACCGGCACGGCTCGTCTCGTGTAACCTGCGAGGCCACTCCGCATCATCTCTTTTTCAGCGTGGATGAAGCAGGCGTCCGGTCTGCCCCGGGAGGACCGGTCCCCGCTGCGGACCTTTTGGAGTGCAACCCGCCGCTGAGGTCGGAAAACGATCGACGATTCCTCCTGGAAGCCCTGAGAGAAGGGCTCGTGGACGCTCTCGCCACCGATCATGCGCCCCACACGCCGGAAGACAAGCATAACGGGGCTCCGGGCATGCCCCACCTGGATACCGTGGGTGCATTCGTCGGTTGGCTCCTCAAGGACTGCGGCTTCTCACCGTCTCGCATAGCGGCAGTCCTCTCTACGGAGCCCGGAAGAATCATGTCAATCGATCTGGACATTCCGCACGGGGTTATCGGAGAAGGGCACGCAGCATCTTTCACCGTACTCGATCCGGAAGGAGAAACCGTCCCCGGGGATGCCGGCTTCGTCCTTGCCACCCGGTGCGGATGGTCTCCCTTTGAAGGGATTGCCCTCCCGGCCCGAGTAAGGGGAACAGTCATACGTGGAAAGGAATACGGCATGTGATTTTTCGTTTCGCCTGCTCCGCTTCTTTCGAGGGTCGGAGGGATCGGAGCGCTTCGCCACAGGGAGGATTTTGACATGCGGAAGGATGGTGCACCATGAGCTTCGAAGGAAGAGACATCATATCCATGAACGATTTGACCCGGGACGAGATCGACGCAATCCTTCGACAGGTGCCCCTCGTCCAAAATCACCCCGAGAAAAAGAAGCTCTGCGAGAACAAAGTGTGCGCCATGCTCTTCTTCGAGCCTTCCACCCGCACGCGCACATCCTTTGAAGTGGCCATGCGGAACCTCGGCGGCCAAATGGGGGGATTCTACGACGCCAACATCACGTCGGCAACCAAAGAGGAATCGCTCTGGGACACCGTCAAGATGCACGACGGGTACGGTTACGATGTCATTGTAATCCGTCATCCGCTCAAGGGTGCGGCCCGGCTTGCAGCCGAGGCTGCCGAGATTCCCGTAATCAATGCCGGAGACGGTCCGAACCAGCATCCCACCCAGACGCTGCTCGATCTTTACTCCATCAATGAGACCCAGGGGACTCTCGACGGGATCACCGTCGCCATGGTGGGAGACCTCGCCAACGGGAGGACGGTGCATTCCCTCACTGAGGCCATGCTCAAGTACAACGGTTCCAGACTGATTTTCATTTCCCCGCGGGACCTGGCCATGCCAAGGGCCCTTATCGACACCTGCAAGAAAGCCTCGGACGACGGGACCCTATCCTTCGAGGAAGGGCGGAGGATTGAGGACTACATCGCGGAAGTGGACATTCTCTACATGACGCGAATCCAAAAGGAGCGACTTCTTGAGATGACCCCGCTGGCGGAAAAATTCAGAAGCATCTACCGGCTTGAGGCCTCCATGCTCAAGAATGCCAAAACCGGCATGAAGGTGATGCACCCCCTCCCCCGGGTAACCGAGATTGCTCAGGACGTGGATGCAACCCCGTACGCCTACTACTTCCAGCAGGCCCGGAACGGGCTCTTCGTGCGAGAGACACTCCTCGCGCTGATTCTGGGGGCGACACTATGAAAGATCGTCGGATCACCATTGCCAAGATTGAGACGGGCATCGTTATCGACCACATCCCCGCGGGGCAGGCCTCCGTCATCTCGCAGCTCCTGGGATTGAACGTCCTGGCAAGAGAGACCGGGGACATCATCGCCATCGGGATAAACTTCGAGTCGCCTTCCATGAAAAAGAAGGACATCATCAAGGTCGAGAACCTGAGCCTGACCCGAAATATGCTCAATGTGGTGGCCTTGATCGCTCCCATGGCCACCATCACCCGGATTGCCGACGGTCAGGTCATAGAAAAGCACAAGGTTGAGATCCCCCAAGCCGTCGAGGACATCGTCCACTGTCCGGACCGATTCTGCATCACCAATCATGAGCAGGTGCCGGGAAAATTCCAAGTCGTGCACCGTGACCCTCTGACGCTCAAATGCCATTACTGCGAGACGGAATTCTTCGGTCCGCTGATCAAATACAAAGAGAGGACCTGACCCGACTTGTGGGTAGGGAACGCGGCCGATTCCTTCCCGATCGTCGGCATTCACCGCGGAAAACCAAGCATGAACCACGAAGCGACCAAGTTGTTTTGTGGTTCGATTTTCAAGGGCTGACGAACAATAGCCCACCGCTTCTGCCCCGTGAGGTTGCAGCTTCCGGGGACACGCGCTATTGTTGTTCAAGAAGCATTTATCGAGGTTCGTCTATGATCGGCATATCCAAACTTTACTGCGGAGCGGTCGAGGCATCGGATCCTTTGAGATACGGCCGCCATTCCAAGAATCTTCCTTCGCATCTGCTCCAATTTTCCAAGGACAAAAAACCCGTTGTGGTCTGGAATGCGACCCGTCGATGCAATTTGAAATGCGTCCATTGCTACGCCCGTTCGGAGGACATCGATTATGGCGGTGAGCTCTCTTTTGAGGAAGGGAAGGCTCTCATAGACGACCTTGCACAGTTCGGCTCGCCGGTTCTTCTCTTCTCCGGCGGCGAACCACTTGTCCGTCGGAACATCCTCGATTTGATCCGCTACGCGGTCGGACGAGGTATGCGGGCAGTCATCTCCACCAACGGGACTCTCATTACGCGGCACTTGGCCGAGGAGCTCAGAGAGATAGGTCTCTCTTACGTCGGCATCAGTCTGGACGGCCTGGAGAAAACGCACGATTCGTTCAGGGGCGTTTCCGGGACCTTTGCCCGCGTGATGTCCGCCATTGCCAACTGTCAGGAGTTCGGGTTGAAGGTGGGGCTCAGGTTCACGATAAACAAGCGCAACTACACGGAGATTCCCGGTATTTTCGAGCTCGTGGAAGAACTGAATATTCCCAGGATCTGTTTCTACCATCTGGTGTACGCGGGTCGCGGCTCGGATCTCGTCAATGAAGACTTGGACGGCGAACGGACCAGAGAGGTGGTCGATCTTCTCCTGGACCGCACCAAGAGCCTTCACGACAAAGGCATGCCTGTGGAGGTGCTCACCGTGGACAACCACGCGGACGGACCGTACACGTATCTCCGTCTGAAAAGGGAGGACCCCGAGCGGGCCGCGGAAGTGCTCACCCTGCTCCAAATGAACGAGGGGAACAATTCCGGTCGGGGCATCGGATGCGTTTCCTGGGACGGGAGCGTCCATGCGGATCAATTCTGGCGCCACCACAGCTTCGGCAACGTACGGGAGCGACCGTTCAGCGAGATCTGGACCGACCCGGCCGACGAGTTTCTCATGAAGCTCAAGGAGAAGAAGAAGCATGTAACTGGCAGATGCGCACGCTGCCGATGGCTGGACATCTGCGGCGGGAATTTTCGGGTTCGGGCGGAAGCGGTATATGGTGATGTCTGGGCCCCGGACCCGGCCTGTTACCTCACGGACGAGGAGATCGGTATCGAGTAGATGGAGTTCGGCGCACACGCCAAGAGTCTGGACGACATTGCCGTCCTCAGAGAGTTGGGGTTCGATCTCGGGGAGGTCATCCTCAAGGATCGGCAATCGCGTGAATACTGGCAGGCATCGGACGTAAAGAGCAGGCTCGGCGGTGATTTCTTCCTTATAGCCCACGGTCCCCGCGAAGGCCCCCCCAACGACCTCGAAAACCTATGGAACAACTACCGACCTGCCCTCCGGGAGACCCTCACCGTCGCGGCCGAGCTCGGCGCCCGGCTACTCACCGTGCATCTGTGGATGGACCCCCGTTTCGTCAAACCTGAGATCCTGAGCCAAAAGAGAGACGCGCTTGCTGAAGTCTGTCGATTTGCCGGGAGTTTGGGAGTCGTGGTGAGTCTCGAAAATCTGTCCGAAGACGCGGAAGACCTCTGCCGAGCCCTGGACGAGATCCCCGAGCTTTCCATAACTCTTGACGTCGGGCACGGCCAGCTCCTGACCGGCACCAATACCTCGCACGAGATCATAGACAAGCTCATCGGGCGCGTGGGGCATGTCCACCTTCACGACAACCGCGGCGGAAAGGGCGTAAAGGACGACCTGCATCTTGCCATCGGCAGCGGGATCATCGATTTTCCCTCCATCCTCGGAGCGTTGGTTCGCGGCGGGTACGACGGAACGATGACCCTCGAGCTGGAGCAGGAGGATCTGCGCTCGTCACTGGAAAGGGTGAAGAATCTGCTCGGTGGGCTTGCGTGATCTTACCGGTCTGACGTGACCTCGGAGCTGGGCTCGACATGCTTCGCAGGTGCCGGCGGCCCGTGAGGAGTGCGATAGAGCCGCCATCGTCCTTCCCGAGTAACGGCAACGAGGCGCAGTCCGGTGCGAAAAAGCTCGTGACCCTGTTCCGTTGCATTGATGATGACGAAGTCGAAGTAACCAAGATCGGACTCTTTGACCCTCCGGGGGTACCACTCCAATCCGGCCGTCCATGGAGGGGATTGAGGGTTCTTGTACACCACAAGGCACGAGGGGAGACCAGCGAAGGAGAAATTGAGCGATCCACCCCGGAGGACCTGCGCGTAGGCGAAGGCCTGCATGAAAGGACGTTTCTTGATGAACTCGCTCCTTTGGACGAGATCCAGCCCCAGCACCCTGGGGGCCGCGGGGAGGGCATGAAGGGCGGCGGGCAGTCCTGACATTTCTTTCCGATCGAACGTCATCCATGTCAATGAAGTTGCAATGCAATAGACGGCTACGACTGCCGGTGCGACGGCCTGAGCCGGAATCGGCCTGACTGCGGGAGCAGGCAATGCCAGGAGAATCAAAATAACCGCTTCGGGCATCCATCGAGAGCCGAAGCTGATGGTGAGCATATAACGGTCCGGCAGGACAAGAGCGAAGGCCAAGAACATCAGCCCGGCCAAGAGAAGCTCTCGATCCACCATCTCTCTCAAACGTTTTCGGTTGGTAATCAGCGACAGTACGATCCAGGTTGAGAGTATCCCGAAAAGGATGAGCTCCGCCGGCCCCCTCAATCCACCGAGAGTCGAGTCCGCCAAAACGGAAAAGCCCAGGCGCTGAATCGGATTGCCTATCCAGACGGGAGGCGTGCTCATAACTGAAGACGAAATCGTAGGGTACCAGATTGCCGCGGCCGCTATGGGCAGCACGAGACAAGCGGCCCGAGCCGGCAGTCCCTTGAGGGAGCGGTGAAAAACCAGCGTATGGAGTATCCACCAAACTACCCCGGCCACCAGCCACAGTACGTGCGTCATGTAGAGGAGGCAACCGGCCGGAATCCCGATCAAAGCGTCCCGGACGGAGAACTGCTCAGGGGACCGATCGGCGTTAACGTGGAACCAGAAGAGAAATGCCGGCCATCCCAGGACAAAGCTGTAGTAGCCCCAGTACACCACATGGTTGAACCAGAGGGCACATGCGAGGGTTGCCGCCGCGGCCGACCGATTCCTCCGACGAGCAGTCCAATGGATAGCAACGACCCACAGCACTCCGATGAGTGCCATGGCCAATCTTCCCGCGTTTGCAGCGCCTGCCGCGGCCCAAGCAGCCCCAAGAATCGTATAGGCGAGGCTGTACGGGGTGAACCACTGGATATGGTACGGACCGCTCCCTGGGTCGGCAAGAGTCTGGAGAAACAGCCTGATCTGTGCCGCCTGCTGGGGCAGGTCCGTGATGGGAGGAAACTGAGTGACCGAGAACGGGAGAATGACAAAAACCGCGCAGAGCAGCGCTGGAATTGTCCGCCTCATACCGGGCGCTCCCTTCATGGACGGCCATAGGACAATAATGCTCTCACAATCCGGCCGCGGGGATACGGTCCGACGTTTGCACTCGCTCCGGCGCAGTGCGCATGGTCCCGCTTCCGCGGACGGTCCATAGCCTGCCTCCCCGAAAGGCTCTTGTCAATGAGGAATCCGTTTGATAGTTCTCCACGCCGGACCCATTGGACGCACGCCTGTCTGCCGGTACGCAGACCCGCCCATTATGCTTATCGGCAAAATGTGGAACGATTGCCCATGGTTCCAGGCCACACCCTGAGCCGTCCGCAGTTTCCTGCGGAAAACAAGTGGTCCCGTGAGAGGAGAGAATCGGTCTTACGAAGATGTACGTCGATGTTGCCATCCCGTTGCCCCTTGAGGGTCCGTTCACGTACTCGGTTCCCGAGCCTCTGAGAGACCGCGTGGAGATTGGCGTGCGCGCGCTCGTTCCCTTCAGGAACAAGATCCGAGCGGGATTCGTCGTGGCGATCCACTCGTCAAATCTTTCAGGAGGCGAGGTAAAAGACGTCGTGGACATACCCGAGGAGAGGCCGTACCTCACCGGCCGCCTCTGGGAGCTCATCCGGTGGATGGCCAATTACTACCTCCTTCCCTCCGGCCTGGTTCTCAAGACCGCGCTTCCGCCGGGCTCGGACAGGCGCTCCAAGCCGTGGGCAATCCTCACTCCGGAAGGACGAAAGTGGCTCGCCGAGAAGGGGGATGCCGACGTCGCGCCTTTGCCGGCAAAGCTGCTGCGGTCCGGCGTCATGGCAGTCAGCGAGCTCGCTGCCTCCATGGGGAAAGAAGAGCTTGATGAAGCCATAAATATGGGGCGGCTCCGGGTTGAAGAGCGCATTGCCCGCCCGCGAACCACCCTGAGAAAACGTAACCTTCCCGAGCTCCTCAATCCTCCCGGGGCTCAACCGATGCAGGAAACCCCTCCCGACCTCACGGCCGACCAGCAAACAGCGGTCGCCACGTTACGGGAGGCCATTCAATCCGGCGGCTTTCATTCGTTTCTCCTCTTCGGGGTGACCGGTTCCGGCAAAACCGAAGTCTACCTCCGGATGATTGAAGAGACGTTGAAACAGGGCAAACGGGCGCTGGTGCTTGTGCCCGAAATCGCCCTGACTCCCCAGTCCGCGCGCCGCTTTCTCAGACGCCTCGGCGGGGGATTGGCTCTCTTCCACAGCGGACTTACTCCGGCCCAAAGGCTCGACGAATGGAGACGCATCCATGCAGGGCTCGTAAACGTTGTGATCGGCGCACGGTCCGGGATATTCGTTCCCATGGACGATCTCGGCCTCATCGTCGTCGACGAAGAGCACGACCCATCGTACAAACAGGAAGACAGTTGCCCATACAATGCCAGGGACATGGCCCTGGCACGCGGTAAGCTGCAGGGTGCGTGCGTGATCCTGGGGAGCGCCACCCCATCGTTCGAGACGTTCGTGAACGTCCAACGGGGCAAGATAGCCCGGCTGGATCTGCCCACCCGCCATCACGGAGGAAGCCTCCCCGCGGTCGAGCTGGTGGATCTCAAGGTGACCAAGGGGAAGGGAAGTCAAGGGGCATTTCTCACTCCTCCCCTGCTCCGGGCTATCGAAGAGACGCTTGGGAGAAACGAGCAGGTGGTGCTCTTCCTCAACCGACGGGGATTCGACACCTTCGCACAGTGCCGTTCCTGCGGGCACGTCTTCAAATGCCCCAATTGCGATGTGAGCCTCACCCACCACAAGAAGGCCAAGGATCTCAGGTGTCACCTGTGCGGCCTCTCGCGGGCGGCCCCCCCACTCTGCCCGGAGTGCTCGGGTGAAAAAATGTTCTTCGGCGGAGTTGGAACACAAAAGGTGGAGGAAGAGCTGCTCGCCCTCTTCCCCAATGCACGTATCGACAGGCTGGACCGGGATTCGGCACGCAAACGTGAGAGCATGGAGGACATTCTCGAGCGATTCCGGAAAAAGGAGATCGACATCCTCACCGGGACGCAAATGATCGTCAAAGGGCACGATTTCCCCGGGATCTCACTGGTGGGAGTCCTCTGCGGCGACCTGTCGCTCCACTTTCCGGATTTCAGGGCCGCGGAGCGGACGTTTCAAATGCTCACCCAGGTCGCGGGAAGAACCGGACGGGAGACCGATTCCGGCAGGGTCATTCTCCAGACCTTCGATCCGGACCATGAGGCTATCCGCCATGCGGCCCGGCACGCGTACGAGGAGTTCTTCGAGCAGGACTCGGAGTTGCGCAAGGAATTGCTCTACCCGCCTTTCGGGCACCTCATTCTCATCCGGGTGGAGGGCACGAGCGAGAAAAGAGTGGAAAAAACCGCCGTAACGATCGGCAGAGCAGCGAGGCTCTTCAAAGGAGAATCAAAGGATGTTCTGATTCTCGGCCCTGCTCCGTCGCCACGCAAGAAGGCCGTCGGTCGTTACCGCTGGCAGATCCTGTTCAAGGCTGCGGCTCGAGCACCTGTTCGATCCCTGGTACGGGCGCTCATGGCTGAAGGGCATCTCAAGGCCCACGGTCTCAAGATAGTGGTGGATGTGGACCCCGTGGACCTCATGTGACCTTATCTGCCGGACGACTCGTGCCCTTGGGAGCAACTCCCGGCCCGGTTCGCTCTCGGCGATGGGCAATGAGGGCGTGAACAGGCACCGGGCGCCGGAGCTGGTCCGGCATCCTCTACAATTGTTTTGCATTCTGCCCAAAAGCTTGTACACTATACGGTAGGGTGATTTGATACGGAGGAATTATGAAAAAGAGCCTCATCATAGCCATCACGTCCGTGGTCTTTCTCGTTGTCGGCGGTTTCATCGTGGCGTGGTCGGTTTACCAAACGGGAGATTTGCAGAAACCTGCATCGAGCGTGAAGAGCTTCACCGACGATAATTTTGAAAAAGAGGTTGTGGAAGCCTCAAAGATACACCCCATCCTGGTGGATTTCTATGCCGAGTGGTGTTACCCCTGTAAGATGCTCGATCCCATTCTCCAGGAATTGGCCGAAGATCTGCACGGCCGCGCGACCATCGGCAAGCTCGACACGGACAAGAACCTCATAGCCAGAAGGTTCGGGATTAGTAGGATTCCCGCCATGTTTATCATTCGCGACGGGGAAATAAAGGATTCCTTCTACGGTGTCATCCCCAAGGCAACTCTCGTCAAGGCGCTCGAGCAATACGGATCGTGAGTGGGAGGCACCTTGGGATGCCTGACCGACTCTCCGATCTGAGGATAATCATCAAAGGCGCCGGAGAAATGGCCACCGGAACGGCGTGGAGACTCCACCGGTCCCATTTCTTTCGGATTCTCATGACCGAAATCCCCGGCCCTCTTGCGGTGAGACGTCTGGTGAGCTTCTGCGAAGCCCTGCACCATGAAAGGTGGACGGTGGAAGGCGTCACCGCCGTCCGCATCGGCAGTCCCCGGGAGGCAGAGGATGCGTGGGAGAAGAGGCTGATTCCCGTTCTCGTAGACCCCCTTGGAAACTGCAGAGAATTCATCAAACCCGACGTCATCATAGATGCCGTTCTCGCCAAACAGAACACCGGAACCCGAATCGACGACGCAACCCTCGTGCTTGGCATGGGACCGGGCTTCTCAGCCGGAAAAGACGTCCATTACGCCATTGAGACCAACCGAGGTCACAACCTGGGGCGTCTCATCTCCAGCGGTGAGACTGCTCCCAACACGGGTGTTCCCGGCGACATAGGCGGTCGAACCGGGGAGCGTGTCCTCAGAGCGCCGGCTGACGGACTCTTCGCCTCGCCGCTGAGTATCGGAACCATGGTGCGGGAAGGCGAGATTGTCGGTTCCGTCAACGGACACGAGATCAAGTCACAGATTGCGGGAATGCTGCGCGGGCTCATACGGCCGGGAACCCGGGTGACCGCGGGACTCAAGGCGGGTGATGTAGATCCGCGAGGGAAGCCCGAGTACTGCACTACCATCTCCGAGAAGGCCCGGGCCATAGGGGGAGCCGTCCTGGAGGCCATTCTCATGACATTCAACACGATGTGATCCACAACCTCCATCCGTCCGGATATTCAGGTAGTCCGCCACGGCCGAGCCACCGAAACACGTCTCCGAAAAACTCCGTTCCTTTGTGAAATCACCGCAGGCTATGTTAAGAACGGCATAGTGAGAGCTCCTGTTTCGTTGCCGGGCGAGTCAAGCTATTTTGCTGCCGCGACGGTACCGGCGCATGGTATGTCTTGGCGGCTTGGTTCATTTCAATGTTATTCAACCGGTTTATACGGCGTCTAAGACAACGGGCGTGTTAAAAGGCTCAGCTCTGAAGAGCCAAAATATTTCGCGGAAAACTGACCGCGATATTCGCGTATTATGAACAGATGTCTGGTGCCATAGAATTATTTTTGCGCGCTCGCGTAGCTTTATAGGAAAGA
>JBGSJS010000055.1:0-37664 GCA_041741735.1 Desulfomonilaceae bacterium
CACCTCCTGTTGCTCTCCACCCCGCCTCACGGCGACGCAGTTACAGTCGGTTACAGGTTGTAGCGTAGACCTGGAGAGGACTTTCACCTCTCTGATTCAGTACGCTCGCAGGCGCACTAGCCGTAGGTTTCAACCTACGGAAACGGGCATCTGGAATAGGTTGGCCCCTGAAGGGGTCCAACAATGGTTGTTCCAAAAGACGCTTGCCGGGCGACCTTTTCCGGATCGTGTCGGAGGGATGGGCGGCCTGGGTCCCGTAGGTTGAAACCTACGGCTATTCATGGTGCGCCCCTCCGGGGTGCCGTTGGGGCGCAGGTCCTGGCTTAAAATTAGGCGGACTTACGTGCCCCCTACAAAGATGCGGTTCACTCAACCAAATTCTTTCGCCGCGTTCCCCTGCATTCTCTCAGAACCGAATCAGAGATCGATTCCGCGCCAATCAATCCTGCGGGGCCTCTCGGTGGGGGAATCTGGCTACAAAGGTCGTGCCCTGGCTCGGTCTCGATCGGAAGGAGATGGTTCCGCCATGCTCCCGGAGAATCTTTTGGGTTACCATGAGGCCCAATCCCGTGCCCTGGTCTCCCTTGGACGAGAAGAACTCCTCGAAGACATGATTCTTCAACTCTTTGTCGATGCCGACCCCGTTGTCGGCCACCTCGATCACCGTCGCGCCTTTGCGTCCCCTACGGCTCCGTATCTCGACGAGGTGCGAGTCTTTCCAGATGTCCATCTTGCACGCATCCAGCGCGTTGGAGACGAGATTGGAGACTATCGTGTGCATGCCTGACGGATCGACAACGGCTTCACCGAGCTTCGGGTCGAGATCCATTTTCAGCTCGATGCCGTACCGGGCCGCGGTCTCTTTGAAAAGGTCGTACACCTGCTCGACTATTTCATTGGGCCGCACGGTCTGGAAGTCCGGGACCCGTTCCTTGGAGCAGTAGAGAATATCTTTGACGATGTGGGAGATCTTGTCGAAGTTGAAGAGGACCATTTCCCAGCCGTCTTTCACTTCGGCCTGGTTCTTGGCTTCCAACCCCTTGTTGACGACGTAGATGCCCCCCTCCAGACCCATCATGATGTTCTTGATGCTGTGGGCCATCCCCGCGACGGTCTCACCCAGGAGGATCAATTGGCGTTGCATCTCCTTGATCGAGGTGATGTTGACCCCCATCTCCACCACCGCGGCCACGGCTCCTTTGTCATTTAATACGGGTGAGGAATTAATCAGGGCATGGACACGCTCGCCGTGTCTGGTGGTGAGGAGCATCTCCTTGCTGTGGACCTCGCCGTCTTCCAAAGTCCTCTGTACCGGGCATTCCGTACACCGGGATTTGTCCAGACCGTAGAAGACGTGACATGCATGCCCCACTTCCGGCCCGAAGTGCTCTACTGCGAGGGAATTTGCCCAGAAGACGCGAAAATCCTTGTCCAGGAGAGTCACGTAGCACGGCAGGGCATCCAGGAGTCGCCGGTATTCCTTGTCGGTCAAGAGATCCGGTGTCGTATGTCGCCCCAAGGCACGCATCGGGCACCCCTTACATTAGACAGGTGATCGTTCGGCCCGACAGTTTGACGAACCTCCAAGATTAAACCACAAAGACACCGAGACAGGAAGAAGTCAAAGGACAATTCTTTTGGACCCGTCTTCGGTCAAGGGAACGCCGAAATTGCTGAGCGTAATCAACCGTACGACTGATTCACAGCTCAGTGCCTCGTTTCTCAAACACCCTCGCGGACAGTGATCCAACGTCTTGAGCCACGCACAAAGCCGGCTTTCTGGGCTCAGCTCTCCCGGGCCGGAGATCGGACAGCGCCCCGAGGGGCGCACCCTGAATAGCCGTGGGGTTCAGAAACTGTCTCAAAACCCGCGATTCGACTCTATCGTCTGTAGGGGCGGTTCGTGAACCGATCGAAATCACGGCGCTTCT
The DNA here is from genome assembly GCA_041741735.1 of Desulfomonilaceae bacterium. Taxonomy (GTDB): domain Bacteria; phylum Desulfobacterota; class Desulfomonilia; order Desulfomonilales; family Desulfomonilaceae; genus JBGSJS01. The sequence continues at coordinate 1,932 of JBGSJS010000055.1, forward strand.
CGAAGCGCCCCTCCACAAGAATTCCCGCATGGCAGAGTTTTGAGACAGTTTCTTCTAAAACCTACGGCTATTCACTGTCTGCCCTTTCAGGGCATGAAACCTCAACGTCCCAAAACCGCGTTGCCGGTCCCCGAAGGAACAGGAATGCGCTACCAAGGCTGTGAAATGAAACATCTTCCGTCTTCGTATCCTTGTGCCTTCGTGGTCTGACTTCCCGGCATCTGCAAACGTTTGCGCCGAACGATTACCTTCGTGGTTGACTCCGCTTCTTTGACGGCGAGCCGTCACGGTGAAGGGTTACGCCCGGCTATCCGATGGCCTTCTTTATGGTAGCCAGGAGAGCGTCCCTGTCAATAGGTTTTTCAAAAACGCCCACGGGCTTGGACACGGCAAGGTGTCGTCCCGGGATGCCGCTGATCACAATGACCGGGACGTTCTTGAACTCCTTGCTCTTGGCCATGTGTCGGTAGAAGCCGGTCCCGGTTTCGTTGGGCATCTGCAGGTCAAGGGTTACCAGGTCGGGCTTTTCCCGCTTGAGCACGTCGAGGGCTTCTTCTCCGTTTGAAGCGGAGCAGGTTTCGTATCCGCTGTCTTCGAGAAAAGCCGTCAGGTACTTCACGATATGGGGCTCATCGTCCACGACCAGGATCTTCTTGGGCATGGTCTCCTCCTTTGCAAGGTCCCGTCAGTGGTGCTCGGGCTCGTAATCCGGGTGCTCGTAAAGGATCGGCATCCGGTTCATGATCCAACGAAACGTCAGTATTCCTATGGTCACCACGGTGACGGTGAGGACCACCTCCATCCACGAGGGGAAGTAACGATCCTTCCACGGGAGGTGCCAGTTGAACGCGATTATGGAGTGATTGAGCCTGTTGAAAACGATCCCCAGCGCGGTCACGATCGCTGTGGTCCTCACCAGGCCCGGGAGCTTGTTCTGAACCGCATACATGAAGAGGAACGAGGGAATGAGCACGAATCCGATGACCTCGACGAGGTAGAGGTATCCGTACCCTGTGTTCAGATAGTGCCACGCATTGCCGTGCGCGATACCGATGACTTTCATGAAAAAGTATGCGAAAAGCACCACCGAGCTCGCTTTCCCCAGTCCAAGGGTCACCCGGTCGAGATGTGACGGGTCATGGTCCTTCACTTGATCGTAAAAGACCTTGTGAGAAGCGGCACTCTCGACGATCGTCATCACCAGCCCGCCTACCACGGCGGACATGAAGAACCAGAGCGGGATGTATTCAGAATACCAGAGCGGATGCAGCTTCTCGGGCATCAGAAGGAATATGGACCCCAGGGCCGACTGATGCAACATCGAGAGGCACACACCAAAAATGGTGGCTCCCAATGTGGCCTTGATGAATATCTTGCGGGCTCTCTTCATGTTGAGCCACTCGAAGATGGCCGGGCACCACTCCACCAACTGACAGGTGAGATAGAGGGCCACATGCCACGCCACAAGAAAGAGGACCGAATTGACGCCCCAGGATACGACCATGGGATAGGGTATGCGGTAATATCGCCCAAGGTCGAAGGTCAGCCCTATGATGGCGAAGAGGTATCCGAGAAAGCCCGTCAAGACCGCCGGACGAAAGAGAAAAGCATACTCCCTCATTCCCAGCAGGTGCACCGCTGTACCGATGACGAAACCACCCGCGGCAAGCGCAACGCCGCACAACATGTCGAAGCCGATCCAGATGCCCCACGGGTTGTTGTCGGAGAGATTGGTGGAAGGCCCCAGACCGTAAATGAGACGGTAGAGAATCACCGGTATCCCGACGATGAGGATCACCGCAACCACGGCATTGAACGTGGTATAATTGCTCCTGAGATAGTCCTTCCAGGTCATGCCGAGGAAGAGCTTCTCCTGAATCCACGTGGGCTTGAATTCAGCAGTGGTAGAGGTCGCGTCCATCATTTCCCCTCCTTTTTCTCAAGAGCCTTCTTGATATCCTCTTCAGCCAATTGATCCCTTCTCTTTTTGAAGCTGTAGAATCCCATGGCAAGCGCCGGTATCACGATGAACACCGGAGAGACCAGGGAAAGAAAGGGTTTGCTGTAGCTCGGGATGGGAATGGTTCCGAGGTCGGACCTGAAGCCGATTCTGTTGAAGGGAACGGACGAGAGATAGAGCCAGCTCGTTCCGCCCACTTCTTCCTCCCCATAGACGTGGTTGAAGTACCTGCCCGGATTGTCACGGATCTTCTTGTGGCCCAGGTCGATGAGGTCGGTTCTTCGGCCGAAGGTCATGGTCTCAACGGGACAGATTGCCACACACGCGGGGACCTGGCCTTTTTTGGCAATCCGATCGAAGCAGAAGGTGCATTTGGTGACTTCAGGCGTCCACGGATCGTAATACTGATACGCCGGCACGTCAAAGGGGCACGCGGCCATGCAGTACCTGCAGCCGACACAGAGTGACGCGTCATAGGTCACCGGACCTATGGGCCGCTTGGTGAATGCCTTGACAAAACACGACGAGGCGCAGCCGGGCTCGTAACAGTGCATGCACTGTTTCTTCACGTAGATGGGCTTGGATGAGTCTCTCGGATTCTCGAAACGATTGACCACGGTATAGGTGTCGGCATGGGTGCGCCGCACCTCTTGAAAGACGGTCTTATCGTTTTCATACTCCTTGAGAGACTTTTGATTGGGCAGCTTGTTCCACTCTTTGCAGGCCCACTCGCATCTCCGACAACCGATACAGACCGTCGTGTCCACCAGCACGCCGTATTGATCGGGATAGCCCGGCAGGTTGGCCGGTCCGGCCGAGGCGGTATTCGGCAATCCCCACGCGAGAGATCCGAGGCCGGCACCGGCGAGTATCCTCAAGAAGTCTCTCCTGTTTGTTTGCATAAGACCCTCTCCTGTTCGACATGGACCTTCCGGGTTGCCGGGCAACTGTTCCGGATCGCCATGCGAGGCGGCAAAGACTTTGAAACGGTACGTCCTTCAGATCGACCTCACGTGAGGCACGGCTCGGGACAAGACGAACGAAAATCCCGCTGACCTCAGGCTCAATCCTTTTCCCTGTACGTCAGGAATCGCCAAAAAGAGATGAAAAGGAACAGGTACACGACGACCACAAGGTATTCCATCCCTTTTGTCAGCGTGTACAATTCGTGGAGGATGTGAGGCATCTTTCTCTCCTTGCATTGACCGCCCCTGCGGTTGCGGTTTCTGTTGCCGCTGCAAAGGACGGAATCCGGTTCGTTCATCACAAAGCAACCGGTTATCGCACCGAGGGCTTTGTACGGCTTCCATGGCCCGAGCTCAGGGGCCCACCTTCGGCCGGTTGTTATCCACGAGTATGCCGAGCCTTTCCCGGACAGCCTCGGTAGTCTTGACCGCGTCCTTGGCCGCATGACACTTCACGCAATCCAATGGAGCCGGCTTCTGGTGCATTGCTTGATGGCAGCCCATACATTGACGATGATAGGCCGCCAGAATGCCCGGTCTACCCAACGCTCCGGGCTCGAAGGGTCTGCCGTGGCAACTCCTGCACGCCGGGACTTTCTTAGCCTGTGCCGATCCCGGATCGCTCCTGTGGTGGCATCCGCTGCAGAGAATAGCGTCTCCCCGTGAGGCATGAAACACCCGGGCCAACGAGCTCTCATTGGAAAGGACCGTCAATCTGGCAACGATCTTTTGATGCGGAAAATCAGCCGGTTTGAACTCTTTTTCCAAAGATTTGATCTGGACTTTCTCCGGCACTTTCTCTTTGTCGAACACGATGGAGGCCGGCGGCGCATCGATGGGCTTGCCGTCGGAAGGTCCTCGATGACAGACAGCGCAAGAGTTTTGCGGAAGGCTGTCTTCAACGGTTCGGTGGCATCCTGCGCATTTCAGGTCCTTCTTGGCCACATTATGACATCCGGCACAGGACTGCTTCGCGGCTGCCGTGTGGAAGGCCCTCTCGTAGGTAATGCCTCCGCCCTTGGGCGATCCCAGGGTGGTGTGACAGGTGGAGCATTTCTCCAGGGAATGATGGTGACAGCTATTACAAAACTGAGCACGGGGCTCGTGAGCCTTATGGTTGTACGGGACCATTTTCATCCGTGCCGTTTTCGGGTCCTTGAAAGAGACTTCCATCACGTCCTTCTGTCCCCGGAGGAGGCGCGGAATCTTCACGATCTGATCCGGTTTAAGCTCTTTGTGCTCTCCGTGGCAGCCGGCACATTGGATGGGCCCGAATTGTTGCGTCGCCTGTCCGGAACTGCTAGCCGATCCGCTTTGGGCTTGCTTGGCTTTCACCTCGGCGGCCAACTTCATGTGACACCCGATGCATGCAGCGTGGACCACCTTTTTCATGGCACGGGCATTCTTTTCATCGCGGGCTTTGTGGCAGGCACCGCAGGAATTCTCGGTATCCTTCTTGTAAATCAGCTTTTTTGTCACACTGTCATAGGAGTGGTGACAGAGTTGGCACCTGCTGTTTTCCGCGACCGGTCCGACCTGAGTCACGTTACTTGCCACTGCCAACCGGTCGGGATTTTTCACCTTGTCTATGGCCTTGATATGCTCCGCGTGACGAGCGTAATTGAAAATGGGTTTCCACGCCCAGTCGACTTTGCGGATATTGGGCCTCTTCACGTGGCACTTCCCGCAGAGCCCTATTGCCGGTCCACTGGACTTGCCCTCGCTCGCTCGCTTCTGATGGCAGCTCACACAAGCCTCGTGATATGCCGTCATGGTTGCGGTCTTATCGGTTTCGTCAAAGACCTTCTTGGGAAAACTGAAGACTGCCACGTCAGGGTTGGACAATCGCCCGTCTCGGGCCTTCAGCCTGTGACAAACGCCGCAGTCTTCCATCTTGGTCTGTTTGAGAGCCTTTGCGTGCCGGTCGTGGTCAAAGGCCACCGGAGGGCGCTCCCGATGGGACCCGCCGGCAAGGGTCTCTATGAAAACGGGAAGTGGAGCCACCCCGGAAGGAGATACGCTTGCGAGCGTGTCGGAGTGACTCGGCTCCATCTTCCCGGAAGCGACAAGGAGTATCAAGCCGGCCAAGACGGCAAAAACGATTTTACTTCTGCGTCCCATAATCCACTCCTCTTTGGAGGCGTACGTTCGGGTTCAGCGGATTTACTCGGCCCTAAGCTCATCGGGCACTTCCATGACCTCGATCAGGATCTCACTGAAGAATTTCACGTGTTGACCCAGCTTGTAACCGCTGATGATGTCCTCGATGCCGCTATGACAGTTGTGGCAAGGGGTAATGACGATATGAGCTCCCGTAGCCGCCAACTGCTCGGCTTTAACCCTGTTCCCCTTCACGCGGGAACCCTTCCAGGGGGGGCCGCAGTTGATCACTCCTCCACCCGCACCACAGCAATAGTTGTGCTCGAAGGCCGGCTCCGGGGGCCGGAAATCAGCGCAAGTAGCGCGAATGATCTCCCTAAGCTTTTCGCCCAAGCCTCGGCCCCGGATGATGTTGCAGGGCTCTTGAACCGTTACCGGCTCCTCGAACTTATGGGCTATCTTGATCTTACCGCTGAAGATAAGCTCATGATAGAACTCCACCGCGTGCAGCAGCGGGATCGGAGGCTCTCTCCATCCCAGCCACTTCGGGCCGTCATACACTGCTCCCCGGAAGGCATGGCCGCACTCACCCATGACGATTCTCTTTGATTTCAGCCTAAGGGCAGCCTCGTGATGGACTCTCTCCACCCGTCCCATGGTCTCGAAGTCCCCGGAGTACATCGGCATGTTGCTGTTGTCCCATCCATCCAAAGAGGGCATGGTCCAGTCTATCTTGGCCACTGCCATGATCTGGGCGATGTTTCCGATCAATTGGGCGAGGATCTTCGGCTCCGGTGCAATGATGGAATAGAAGACATCCGCACCTTCCTTGTCCAGAGGAATCCGGGCCGTAGCGATCTCCGATCTGGCCTCCTCTTCCTGCCATTGGAGGGTATCAATCCACTCATCCGGTTTGACCCACATCTGATTCATGGTCACCGAATGGCTATTGACAGTGTCCTGCAGGAATTGCGGCACCATGCCGCATTCGTGGCAGATGCGCCGTACCACGAGCAGGAGGTACGCGATGTCGATGCCGAAAGGGCAGTACATACTGCAACGCCGACAGACATTGCACTCCGTCTGCGCGATTCTGGAGCATTCCTTGATGAAAAGAGCGTCTACGTTCCCCTTTCGGTTGAGAATCTCCCACAAGGTCTGCTTGAGTTTGCCCACAGGGGAAAACCTGGGGTCTCGGTCATTGGAGAGGAACCAGTGGCAAGCGTCCGAGCAGAGTCCTCAGTGGACGCAGGTTTTGAGGTACGTGCGAAACCTGGCTGCGGTTTCCTTGTCTATGACCCGGTCTATGACCTCTTTGATACGCTCTCTGGTAAGAAAGTCCGCATTGCGATCCAGCCCCGGATCGATGACGATTGGAAGTGCGGGTAGACCCATGAGCCGCCTCCGTGACATGATTGGACAAAAGTCCTCTTGGGGTTTAACTACTCAGCTTTGCCGGCTTCTCCGAGCGGGTGCGCAGACAACCGAAGGTCGATGCGACCCGCAGGTTGCTCCGCCCCTACCAGTCCTTGGCGTGGCGGACCGCCCCGAATTCGGATCCCATATAGGCGCGGGTGAACGGGAAGAAGAGCATGTGACTCAACCGCGTGAAAGGTATGACCACGAGCATAACAGCGCCCGAGATCATGTGTATGATTACCATTGTCTCGTAATCGAACCACTGTTGATTGGCCATGAAGCCGGTTACAAAGGGAGCCGCGGCCACGGCGAGCAAGACGTAGTCCGAGGCGTACGTGACAAATCTCACTTCCGGCATCATGACGCGGCGGAAGAGGAAGAAGACCGCGGCAAGTATCACCACGAGCGTCATCATTGTGGCGGCGCTCTGAGAAACACTGACCCATTGGGGTCCCCAGGCAAAGGCGAACATGACAATGTGCGCGGCGAGGAAAATCGGAAGAAGCACGAGACACAAGTGAAACGCGAAGGTCACGACGGTCACCTCGTACCGATCCCTCATGTTCCTGCTGCCGAAGGGAATGACCCAATGAAGCAACGATCTGACGCTGTACTTCAAGCTCATGTACGGATAGATCACCTTGTCCTTCTTTGCCATGGTCAACAGGCGTACCACTTGATAAACCATCCCCGCAACAAAGACGATACCTGCAATCCAGACCAGTGGACCGCTTGCAAAGCTGTACATGAGGAACCTCCTCCTATGCGGAGAACTCGGTTAAAGGGACTATCCTTCGAGAGTACTTGCCGAATTCCACCGCCCTGATCATCAGTTTTGACCCGTCAGGACTGAACACCGGTTGCCAGAGATGCTCATAACCGAGCGTGACGATCTTTCCGTTTAACACGACAAACAACTCATTGCTCCTTGAGGCCTTTGCCGCTACGTGCTGCCCGTCGGGGCTGAAGACCGGATCCCAGATCATGTCGAAAGTCTCCGGCCAGGGCGTGCCGTCAACAGCGATAGACCAACGACCTCGGTCCTTCACCACTGCGGCAATTCGCTTACTGTCGGGGCTAAACACGGGAGGCAGGACCACGTCGCCGAACGTGACTCTCCACGCCTCTCCATCGACTGCCACGGTCCATTTTCCGAACTCCGGAGAAGCCACTGCAGCAAGTCGGGAGGCGTCGGGGCTAAAGACGCTGTTCCATAATTGGTTGAACGATCTGTCCCAGAGGGGGACGCCGTTTTCCATCAACATCCACCCCTGAGGGGTGAGACAGGGTGCGATCACGTTGTCCGTGCGAGGCCTGAAAATGGGCTCCCATACCGCCTTGAAATCGACAGGCCAGGTGCGGCCGTCAACGGCAACGGTTTGTCGCTCGGAATTCAGGCGGACTTCAGCCGCCACAGAGGATCCGTTATCGTTGAACGCAGAGCCCCAGACGTTGAGAAACGTGTCTTCCCAAGCCGCACCGTCTACCGCCAAGCTCCAGAGTCCCTTGCGAAATTCCCAAATATCTCCCTCGGAAAGCGGGCCCATCTGAACCGTGGCCGCGGTCTTCCGGCCGTCCCGGCTCATCACGCAGCTTCTGGCTTCGATAAAGCTTTTTTCCCAGGCTTCGTCGTTGAGGACCACCCCGTAGCCTGCAGACGTTCTGACATTGGCCGCGATGCTCCCGCCATCCGGGCTGAACTGCATATTCCAAACGTAATCAAACGTTTCATTCCATGGCTCGTCTTCGACGATCACCCGCCATTCGTCGTCGTTCATGCCTATGCACGTCAACCGGCCGTCAGGTGCGAACTGCAGGGACCAAAGCTTTTCATAGGTGTTTTCCCACGGTTCGCCGTTCACTGCAGCAGTGAAGGTTTCGTCCTCCGTTCGGACGATCGCCGCGATTCTCTCACCGTTCATGGGCACGACCAGTTCCTGAATCTCGGGAAATCTCGCCCGCCAGGCTCCCAAATCAGCGATCAGTTTGGAACCGTTTTCCCAGTCATAGGTCTTCACGTGGTGCATTGGATCTCCCCACTACTCGAGAAGTGACTCCCAAGCCTGTACGAAATCAAATCAATGATTCTCGGCGTTGACGCAACCATGACGGTCAAGCACGTTATGCGATGATCAGGAAGTTTCCGCCGAGTCACCCTCCACGATCGGTTTATCGTTCATGCCGGCCGTACTCACTGTTTGAGCCGATGCGTCGTCAGATCGGCCGGCCCGGGGTGCCCTTTGAGTCGGTAAGCGCAGCATGAAAGTCGTCCCGACGCCCGCCTCACTCTCGAAGGAAATCTCACCTTGGTGCTCCATCACGATCTTGCTCGTCACCAGAAGCCCCAACCCGGTGCCGCGGCTCCCCTTTGTGGAAAAAAATCCTGAGAACACCTTTCGCCTGGTCTCTTCGTCCATACCGACACCGTTGTCAGAGACTTCATAGACGAGAGTTCCTTCATCATCCTCTCTGGTTTTGACCACGACCCGGTGTTCTGTTTTCTTGTCATCGATCGCGCAGGCATCAATTGCATTGGCGATGAGATTGCACAGACAGGTGTGAATTCCTCGTTGGTCGAGAAGGATCTGGACCGTCTTTCCGGCATTTGAATCGAAGTCCCGCTCGATGACGACGGCTTTTTCTCCGGCCGATATGTCGAAGAGTGCACATGCCTCTTCCGCCAAAGCATTGGGATCGGTCGCCTCATACTCGGGCGGCCTTTCCTTCGCGTAGCTCAGAAGGTCTTTCACGAGGCCTGATATGCGGCCGATATTCTGCTCGACCATCTTCCATCCGCGTTCCAGCAGCGGAGTGTCGCCGTCTTCGATTCCCGTCTGGACGACAAAGACCCCGCCTTCGAGACCCTGAAGAATATTCTTTATGCCGTGGGCGAGGCCTGCCACCGTCTGTCCCACCACGGCAAGACGATCGGAAGCCTGCTTTTCCCGTTCCAACTGCTTGAACGTACGCAAGTCTTGATAGTACCCCACACTGCCGATCGCCTGTCCTTTTTCGAAGAGGATGACTCCCGAAAATCGTACGGGGATCTGTTCGTCTTGGGCAGAAGGAATCACCGTCTCCTGTGCGATGACCCGGTAATTTTCAACGGGCTTGCCCAGGTAGGCATTGACAATGGTCTCGAGGAAGGGTTTCGGAAAGTATTTCTCGAGATCGTAATCGCCGAGTACTTCATCACATCTGTAGCCTAAAAGGTTCTCCGCGGCCAGATTGAATATCGCAAGTTTGCCGTCTTTATCTGTGGCGACGATTCCGTGAATGGAGTTTTCAATGAGATTGGCTTGAAAATCTTTGGTAATTTGGAGCTCCTTCTGGAGCTTCACGCGATCTTCCACGTCCACGGCAATGATCATTGCATAGAGTACTTCGCCTTTTTCATCGGTGATAGGCGCTGTGTAGCTCACATAACTTGCTTCCTCGCCGGCGAAGGTCAAACCGCAGTGCTCTTTGTGGGACATGATTCCGCGCTTCAACGTTTCCTCTGCATGGCAGTCTTCACATTTCTCGCTTCGTTTCTTGAACGCCTCGTAGCAGTGCATGCCTACGGCGCCTTTAAACAGTTCTCTCATGGAGGAGTTCTGCTGAACAATCTCCAAATTCTGATCGATGACGCAAATGAAACAGGGCACCTGCTCAAAGAGGTTTTTGTATTGCCACCGGCTCCGCACAAGCTCTTGAGTACGTCTGCGTATCTGGTCGCCCATGATGTTGAACCCTTGGGCACATTCGCCGAGCTCGTCGGAGGAATCCACCGGGAGTCTGTAAGTGAAGTCGCCGGCGGCAATCTTTTTGGTCGCGGTTTTAAGTCGATTGACGGGCCTGTGCACACGAAAAACAATGTAAAGCGCAATAGTGAAAATGACAGCCGCGCACGATCCTATACCCAGCAAAATGATTTGCGTCACCAAAAACCGAACGCTGGTGTCGAGTTTCTTTAAAGACATTCCGATATCGAGGATGCCGAGAACCCTGTACTCCTTCGGATGAGCGTGACAGGAAGCCGTATAGCAACTTGGTGTGTTGTAGATGGGCGTGATCATTCCCAGCACCCTGTAACCAGCATGATAGTGAATGCGAGTCCTCGCGTCGGTGACGACGTCACTGAACGGTTGATCTCTTTCGTGGCAGGCGAAGCATGCTTCGGCCGATTTGTCCACCCGTGTACCGACTTCCAGAGGCTGTCCGGAAAACTTGGTGATTCCATCGTGATTGTAGATGCGGATGTCCGATATTTCCTCCTGCGTGCTGAGATTCTTGACGATGCTTCTCGTAGCCTCGGGATCGTTGTTGAGCATGCTGTATTTGGTGGCACTTATGACCGAGGTGCTGAAACGATCGGCCTCGCGAATCACCTGTTGCAGATAGAACTCCTGATAGATGTCCAGGACGAGGTAGATGAAGACTACGTACGACGCGAGGAGGATGAGGCCGACGCTCAAGCCTATTTTGAACCCCAGGCTTCGGAAAAGGGCGGTCCATTTTCTCTTTTTCGCATTCAACGTGGACCTCAACTTCCCTGCTCCAAAAGAGGCTCTTATGGATTGAACCCGGCCGGAGTGACTTCACGCGCCCACCACTTCACGTACCGCCTTAAGAAACTCTTCCTTGTTGATGGGTTTCTCGATATAGCCTTCCGGAGCGGGAATCGATCTTTCGTGGATGAATTTCTTGAATTCGCCGTACCCTATTGACGGCGTGGAAAATCCGGTTACCATGATCACCGGGACATTCTTGAGCTGTTCGTCCTTTCTCATTTCCCGGTACATCTTGATCCCGGTCTTCTCCGGCATCAGGAGGTCGAGGCAAACCAAGTCCGGCTTTTCGTCAAGGACCTTCTTCATCCCCTCTACCCCGTCGCACGCTTCGCAGACATCGTAGCCGTTCTTTCTCAGCAGGGTTCCCAGGAAGATGAGGATATCCGGCTCGTCGTCGATGATGAGGATCTTCTTGGCCATGGTGCGCGCTCCTTCCGTGAATGGGGGCCGAGACGGCTTCCCGCAGGGTTAGGCTCCTCTCGTCGCGGCCAGACAACTCTTGGTATCGCCATTCCCTGTTGAGGGGACATGCAAGTGGTGTGCCAAAACAAGAGGGGAGCGGTTCTTCCCAATGACCGGTCATTCGGCGAGCGGCAAAGAGGCATCGATCTCCTCTCATACTGTTTCGCCATCAAACCCGCAACGCTGACGAAGCCTCTCTTCCGATGCGGACGGCAAGACGCGACTTCACTTCGGAGACGTGCCGTCCGTGCTGTAACGTGACATCCCGGGTTGCGCCATGATATCAGGGGCATCCGGACGGGCGGTTGTAAGAGATGGAGATTTTGCTTGTGCCTTTAAGGGAACATGTCTCAGCGTGCAATGTGTTGCATCGTGTGCAGGGCTGTGGTGCACGGATGAAACATGAACGGAGGCAAGGTGCGATAAGATCGTGACATCACGGGGAGTCGGGGTAACGTTTCATGTGTGCAACAGCGTTGCATACATGAAACTATTGGCTTATGCAATACTTTTCCATCTTACGCCACAGCGTGGTGCGGCTCATGCGGAGGCGTTTTGCGGCAGCACTCTTGTTCCAGCGGGCCGCTTCCAGCTCCTTGAGGATCAATTGTCTCTCCAGGTCGTCCAAAGCTACTTCTCGTTTCGATTGCACGGCCCTTCTCTCGGTGGGAGCCTGATTGACCAGACTTTGCGGTAGATCGTCGGGATAAAGGAGAGCTCCTTTGGCGTGGACGAACGCGTGCTCGATCGCGTTGCCGAGCTCTCTCACATTGCCGGGCCAGGCGTATTGTTCGAGAATTTCCAGCACCCGATCGGCGATACCCTGGATGTTCCTTCCCATCTGCTTGTTAAACTTCTCGATAAAATGGCTTATGAGAAGGGGAATGTCCTCAATCCTCTCGCGTAGTGGAGGTAAGTGCAGGGGGACCACGCTCAGCCGATAGTACAGGTCGTCGCGGAATGAGCCGTCAATGACCTTCTTGTAGAGATCCCGGTTCGTGGCGGTTATGAGCCTGACGTCTATCCTTATGGTTCGGTTGTCGCCCACTTTCTGGAATTCGCGCTCTTCCAGCACCCGCAGCAACTTGACCTGTATTGCCTGGCTGATCTCACCGATCTCGTCGAGAAACAAAGTTCCTCCGTTGGCCAGCTCCAACTTGCCCACGTGATCGCGAACGGCTCCCGTGAAAGAGCCCTTGGCGTGGCCGAAGAGCTCGGATTCCAAGACTCCTTCAGGCAGCGCCGAACAATTTATGGCGACAAAAGACTTTTCCCTGCGCGATCCGTAATAGTGGAGAGCCCGAGCGACGAGCTCCTTACCGGTACCCGACTCGCCCTGGATCAAAACCGTCGTGTCGGTGTTCATGAGATCGGCCATCTGTTCGAAGATCTTGGTAATGGCCTCGCTTCTACCGACGAGATTCCGGTATCCGTAGTGCTGCTGGAGCTCTTGCTGCAGCCAATAGTTCTGCGACACGTCCCGAAAGGTCTCCAGGCCGCCGACAATGGCGCCTTCCTCGTCGCATAGGGGTGCGGCATTGACGAGGAGGTGAACTATCTGGTTGTTCTTGTTACGAATTGCCACTGCTACGTCATGATAGGGGTGGCCGCAGGAGAGGGCTCTGTCTACCGGACAATTCTCACCGCACAACGGAGTTCGGAAAACCTTGGAGCACTCCTTGCCGAGAACCTCTTCCCTGTGCAGTCCGGTGATCCTTTCCGCGGCAAGATTCCAGAAGAAGATCTTCCAATCCCTGTCGAGGGCTATAACACCCTCCGAGATGCTGTTGAGAATGGCTTTGAATACCCGGTGGTTTTCCATGGTGCGCCCTCCCGTGGGTGGTCGGTCCGGCCGACCTGTGGCTCGCGAGCCGTTGGCTCGCGGATGAGAGAGGGTTGCCGCGGTGCCGTCTTCGGAGATCGGAAAGCCCTGGAAATACTCGCTTCCGTGCGATTTGTCCCTGTCCGATTCCTTGTGAGATCGACCTGGTTGCCTCGTCTCCGGCCAGGACGAAGGTCACCTCGGTGTCCTGCAATAAGTATACCGCTCCAGCGAGGAAAATGAAAGTAAGATTGATCGCTTGTCGCATGCCGTTCGGCTCGGCAAGGACCGGATAGGCTACGCAAAAGGGAAGGCTTCGAGGAACGAGGCGACTTCTTTGCCCAGTCTCTCCTCGTTCCCTACATGAAAGTGATCCACACCGGGGAGGACCAAACTGCGCTTCGGTTCGGGGATCTCGCCGACCAGTTCCTCGAAGGCCCCACGGTCGCAGACGAAGTCCCTGTCTCCGGCGAGGAGCAAAATGGGGCGGGTCTCCTCCTTCAGGAAACCGAAATCGTACATATTCACCGGGGGAGATATTCCAACCAGCCTTGAAGGACGAGGATCGCGCCAAGCCGCGTGCAAGCCCACCCAACACCCGAAGGAATATCCCGCCACGACGAGGTTTCCCGTATCCACACGATCGGCTTTTTCCATGAAATCCAAGGCTGCGCGGACGTCTTCGAGCTCGGCTGTGCCGTTGCCGTGCGACCCCTCACTCCGGCCGGTACCACGGAAGTTGAATCGCAATGACGCGATACCTCGGTCCAGGAAGGCCTTCTTGAGGGCTCTGGAGACATTGTTGTGCATGTTTCCGCCGTACAGAGGGTGGGGATGGCAGATCACTGCACCCGGAACCGGAGATCCGGCCTCGGCGGGAAGCTCGAATATTCCCTCCAGCACGATGGCTCCGCAACGGATAAAGACTTCTTCTCTGTGAGCCATGTTCGCCTGCCTCGCTTTTCGCGTCGGTTGCGGCTAAATATGCAGCTCGGTGATCTGCTTTAGCCCTTGCCGCAACGGGTGGATGATGAGAAAGAGCGCAACAGCGAGAGCAGAGAGGAAGCAGGCCCCTATCATGATGTAATCCCGGGCTCCCAACTGGTGGTGCAAATACTCCGCGGTTACCACTCGATATACGGGGAACGCTTCCAAAAGGACTACCGCCGCCACAGCGAGTCCTCCGTAGATCATGGTCATGAGTCCTCCGAAGCCGCTGAAGGCCCTGTTGGGGTCAACTTCCTTGAAATCCGCGTAGAGCACCCCCATCCCTATCGACAGGGAGGTAATTCCCACCGTGAGAAACATCACGGTCACCGTTGACAGCAATGAGACAAAGAGCCCCAGTCCCAACAGGCGATTCGTCATGATCACGAGAAAGAGACCCAGAGCGGTCATGGGAGTCAGATAGAAGAAATACTTCACCCAGAGTATCCGGGTCAGGTCTATAGGCGAGCCTTTGAGTATCCAAAATGCCCGCCCCTCGGAGGAGATGGCGGGAAAAAGGAATCGTACTCCCAGGGACGAGAGGACAAAACCGGCAAGACCGATGTTCAGGAAGGCTATCACGTTCTTCAGCATCATGGTGGCCACGGGGTTGTCCAGCGACGGGAGCACGCTGAAGTTGTACAGATAGACCACAATGAGCGCCAGCAGGAGGAGAAGTTGGCTCAAGCGGCCCCAATCCCTCACCATGAGTCTTGTCTCCTTCATGACGAGCGCCGTCGTGGGCCGGTCGAGGAATTTGCCGAGTATTCTCCCCTGGAGTGCAATAATTCTGCTCTTGCTGAGACGAGCACCCCTTGATTCCACCGATTTGGAAAAGCCTTGCCAGTGTCCCGCCTCATGAGAGTGTCCCGCGATGCGAAAAGCCGCGGCCGCGCCCGAGACAAGGAGGGCTGCAAAGAGAGGAATCTGGTCGAATCCGTACCCGGTGATGTATGGTTTAAGAGTTTCCTGGAGCCATGTGGTGGGCAAGAAGGGCGACGATGATTCCGACATGATGCTGAGGTAGTCCATCACCGAGGCGAAGCCTTCCGGATTGAGAAATTCTTCCGGTCGCACCATCCTGAAGAGGAGATACATGCCTATGAAGATCAGTATCCCCACGAAGACGAAGAGATCCCTGAGACGCCGAACAGGGAACGAACGCACGAGGTTCTGAACGATCAGCACCGCCAGTGCCGTGACTATGGTCATGAGGCAGAGAAAGCCCCCGAAGCTCAGCACGTAGAATGTCCATGGCGACGAGAAGACCCGGCCGTACGCAAGAAAGACGGGCATGCCGAACAACAGGACCATCCACGAGGAATCAACGAGCGTCTCGACAAAACGCGCGGTGAAAACCGCACGGGGCGGCACGGGCGAGACGATGATCAATTCCAAGTCTTCGGAAAGGTAGAAGGTGGAAAAGGTCGTGATGACGTTACTGATGACCGCCACGAACGCGAACGTTACCAAAATCATGGATAGGAGCTTGGTGGCGGCGATGGCGCCGAACATCTCCTCGGAAGTGAAATAGGTAAGGGCTTTCACGAATACGACAAATATGACCGCCCACAGAGCGATTACCAAACCCGCGATGATGGCCGGTCGGAACCGGTTTGCCCCGGGGTCTTTCAGTTGGTTGCGCAATTTAGTCCATCGTGGACTGAGGAGCAAGATAACGTCCGACACTAAATATCCTCCGATGAATGCATCTCGTCGTCTTCCGCCTCTTCCTTTTTCCGACGCTTCTCGATGACGGCAAGCACCTGTATGCTCAGCTCGAAGAGCAAGATCAACGGGAGAGCCATCATGATCTGCGACACCACGTCCGGGGGCGTGAGGATGGCTGCTATAATGAACCCACCCACGATGAAATACCTGCGGCCGCGCTTGAGCACGTCGGAGTTTACCACGCCGAGAAGACCGAGAAACACCACTATCACGGGGGTCTCGAAGATCGCGCCGAATCCCAGCATGAGCTTCATCACCAGGGACACGTAGTCCTTGATGGAGATCATGGGCTTGAGCTCCGGGTTCTGGTAACTGAGAAAGAATTGGAAAACCGTCGGAAAGACGAGAAAATAGGCGAAGGCCGCTCCGATGTAAAACAGAAGCGTGGCAATCACGACAAACGGAAGAGCGAACTTCGCTTCCCGGGCGTGAAGGCCCGGCGCAATAAATTTCCAGACCTGGTGGAGCACGTAGGGGATTGTGAGAAAAATCCCGGCAACAAACGCCACCTTGAGGTATATGAAGAAAGGGTCGGCCAAACCGGTGAAAACAAGCGTGCTGTCACCGGGGAGGAGCTTGGCGAGGGGAGAAGCCAAAAGCTCGAAAAGCTTCTCACCGAAGTAGATGCACACGACGAATCCGACAAGAATTGCCGCGACGCCTCGAATAAGCCGGGTCCGTAACTCTTCCAGGTGGTCGAAGAAGGACATCCGGCATTCCTCTTCCATAACCTGCTACGTCCTTTCCTTCTTTTGGCTCTCTTTATCCCCGCTTTCTTTATCCGGCGGGGTATCCGGCTCAGTTTCGAGAGTCTCTTTGACGGCTTCCGGGGACTCCGGTGAAGAGGCGTCGGCCTCTTTCTTTTCATCCTCGGTCCGGGACGATTCAAGGAGGTCTGCATAGAAGTCCGGACCGGACTTTTCCCCCGGCACCGGTGAAATCTCCTCGTCTTTGTACCTTTCGGAAGATTCCTCGGTATTCTGCCGGTTGTTTTCCTTGGGGTACGTCGGATTGGTCAGCGAATCGAGATCGACACTGTTACGCAAATCGGAGGTCAGTTTCTGAATCTCCCTGTACAATTTTCCCATCACCTTGGCCGTTTCGGTCAGTTGACGAGGTCCTAGGAGGATCAGAGCCACCAACAGAATGAGACCCAATTCCCACATAGATATTCCGAACACGGATCATCTCCTCTGCCGGTATGGAATTACCTGACTTTACCACATTTCGCAGATCAAGACGACTCCGCCGTCCGCAGTTACCGGTGCCGGGCATTTTTCACCGTGGGCTGCGCCCGTCTCCATCGGCTCCGGGGGGGTCGGCCCGGCCAAACGGACAAGCGGCGGACGGTTCTCAGATCTCCCCTTCGGTGGAAATAACCCGGTCCACGTCGAAAATGTCCATGTAATAGGGGCCGCCTCCCCATGATTCGATGAGCAGGGACACATTTCCGATAAGCGCGTCCAACCGGGTATCCTGGGAAACGAACCCCGTCTCGTTTTCCGCCAGCGGGCTCATCCATTCCAGGACCTTGGAACGGAGACAGACTTTCACCTCAAACCCTCGGCCGGCCCTGATAAGAATAACTTGCCCGCAATGCCCCAGATCCGCGGACGAGTCGGGGTGCTTGACGTCGTAGAGCTCCACATCCCGACCGCGTATGGTCCGTATGAGCTCCACCCGACGCATCTCGCCGTCGAAGAGGGCTTCGGACCTCTCGTGACACTGTTTGCACATCCCTTGTCCCGACTCGTCAAGCACCACCTCGCGCTCTCCGCACAAGGGGCACACTTCACTACATGAAGATTCATCCGACATGACCGTCCTCCCACAGGTGGCGACCGATGGTCACCCCGTCAAAATACTGCCGTTGCCCGGCCTGCCGTCGGGTACCGCGCTGCCGCATAAACGGTCGCATGAACCTCACGGCCGGGAGTCGCTGCAAACAAATAAGCTCCGCATGATAGCGGAGAATACGCCTTCGATCAATCTCTTGGACGGTCGGCCCTTCAGTGAGCCTTCCTGAAGGGTGCCCGTCGTCACGACCGAAATTCCCTCGGAGGCTTGAGCGGACGACTCCGGAATCCATTCTTCGGTTCCCCATGGTCCGCTCGTTGACCCCCAAAATTATTTTCGGGCAGCCGGGGGTTCGGCCCGAATCCCACGGTCTGCGTTGACGCATGATTCTTCCCTTCTCCGGCACTCCTCTTGCAAAAGAGTTGCATCCCCGCGAGCCGTGCCTATAATCGGGGGGTGCCGCGGTGGAAGAAGCCCCGTCGGCCGGTGTCACCCGCAGCACCCTTTCGTGATTGGGGGTGCCGGAAAACCCGAGATGGACCGGAACGAAAAGCGATGCTGATGGAATCACATCATAGCATCGGCCTTCGTCGTTGAAAAGGAGAAGAACCAACATGCGGATCGGATGCATAGTGGGCTTGTTGCTCACCCTCACGCTTGTGGCGGGCTTCGCCGCGGCCGGACCCAAGATCACTTTTGACAAGGAGAGTCACCACTACGGCAAGGTGCTTTACGGAGACACGGTCACCGAAGAGTTCCCCTTTACCAACACAGGGAACGGGACCCTGATCATCGAGGATCTCAAATCAAGCTGCGGCTGCACCAAAGCAGTCAAAGGGAGCCGCGAGATCCCGCCGAAGGGCACAAGCAAAATCATAGCGGCGTTCGACACCAACGGACTCAGGGCCGGGGCTAAATTGAAGACCATATTTGTGCACTCCAACGACTCCCAGCGGCCGGTGGTCAAGCTTATCATTCGTGCCGACGTGGTGAAGGAATTGAATGTCGAGCCTCCCTCCATAGCCAAGCAGTTGAAGGGATTCACCGAAGAGATTTCTGTTCCCATGAAGCTTATCAACTCTTCGGCCAAAGCGTACAAGGTCACGGGATTCCAGGGAGATCCCGTCGGGCTGACCGTCAGGATGAAGCCGGCATCGTTTGAGGTTCCTCCGGAGTCGACCGTCCCGTTCACCGTGACCCTGGTGCCCGGCAAGTCCCCCTCACAAGTCTATTACATGGGGAAATTCCAACTGCTGACCAATCATCCCAAAGAGGCCGAGATGGAGGTCAGGTATCTCATCAAACTCGACAAAGCCCAGTAATGGTTGCGTATCTCACAAGCCCGCGGCGTGTCCTGTTCGGCGGTCATGCTCGCTCGGAGTCGGGTTCAGCCCATGGGAGACCATGAGGATCTTGCCCCTTCGGGCGGCATTCCCGCTGCGTCGGTCACAGGTCGGATGATGTTGTCCGGAGGGAGCGTAGACTCCCGTTCGACGGGCCCGGGGGACTCGGTGCGGCGTCTGACGCTGTTGAGCAACCGCAGAGCTTGGTCCACGCCGTATCGCCAGAGCACGAGGGCAAGGGTGGCACACGCGACGAGCACTACCAGGAGGAGAGCGAAAAGGAGATAACCGAGCCATTTGGCCCCCACGCTGTCCGGTGAAAGAGGGATCACCAGTAACAGCAGGAGGAAGAAAGATTTGGGGATCGGCCCCAGGCTCGTGAAGAGGGTTTGGAGACAATCCAAGGATTTCATGATAATACGATAGACAGCCCAGAGGAGCCCCGCGCCGAAGACGAGAAGCGCGGCAATCCGGGCGGCGAAGATAGACGAGGATGAAACTTCCAACCCGGAGAATAAGAAATTGAGCTGAAGGAAGTTTTCAATGTGCGGCAGACCTTCCCACGGTATGTTCATGGCAACTCCTTCGTTCCGGGAATGAGCCCGAAGCCCGGCAGAAATTGCGATTTCGCTTTAACAAAGTGTGCCGGGACTGCGAAATCGTAGGACGATAAAGGCACACATGGTTCGGGTTATCAAGAAAAAAATGCATGAGAAAAATAGATCCTGCGGTGCGTTGGTTGAGAAGACCCGACCGGCGAAATTGCCGACGGGCCGGATAACCCGGCAGGGGTACCCGACCGGAAAAGCCGGAGTTTCATAGCGTTGAACGTAGTCGAAACCCTACATGGGGCGACAAGAGCCGTCATCTCCACAGCTAGACGAATCTCGTCAAGTCGCTGGGGTCGCGTCTGCTTGGCCGGGGCAATCGTTGCGGTCTTCGGTGCCGTCTACTGGGGCAGCGAGCCTCATCCGACCTCCAGGATGAAGGAGGCCGGGAGGCTTATTGAGGAGGGGGACTCAACCAGAGCTGTCGAGATTCTCGACAAGGTGATCGCCAAAGATCAACAGAACCCGGAGGCTCTCATGCTGAGAGCTCGCGCACGGGAACGGGGGGGCAACATCGAGGAAGCCGGGGCCGATTACGACCGATCGGTTACCTACCATCCGGATCTTGGTCACACCTGGGAGGCTCGGGGTAGGTTTCGCTCGCGAATGAAAGAATACGAAGGTGCGCTCGAAGATCTGGAGCGGGCGGCAAAACTCTCTCCCCATCCCGCGTCCCTGATGTCGGCAATGGGGCTGATCTGTTTCTATGAAGGAGATCACGAACGGGCTCGGAGCTATTTCGACAAGAGCACGGCCCTGGATCCCACCGAGGAGGGAGCCTATTTCGGTCGCGCGGCCATAGCCATAGATGAGAGAGAGTTCAAGGCGGCCGTCTCGGAGATGAACAAGCTGCTGGAAGTCCGCCCCAAAGACGCCCAGGCTCTCTTTCGCCGGGGGTTCGCATACCTGAAGGCCTCGGAGCCCAACAAGGCTTTGGAAGATTTCGATCGATCTCTGGAACTCGACCCGGAGATGAAAGAAATCTACTGGTACCGCGCCGAAACCCACCGGGTGCTCAACGACCTGGACCGCGCTTTGGAGGACTATGAAAAGGCTGAGGCGGTAGCACCCACCGATCCCCTGCTCTTTCTCAATGAGGGGACGACCTTGATGATGATGGGGCGATACCCGGAGGCATTGAAGAAGCTGCGGCGATCGATCGTGCTCGATCCGGGCAATCCGCTTCCGTACATAAACCGGGCGGTGCTCTACTTGAGCATGTCCAACTACATAGCCGCGCTGGGGGACATCAACAAGGCTCTTGCAAGCCGCTCGGATCATCCGTGGCTGCTGGTGAAACGAGCCTACATTTATAAGCTGATGGGCAGGGGAGATCGTGCGTTGTCGGACTTGGACGAGGCATTGGAGCTGGTCCCCGACAATTACGAAGCCCTCATCCTTCGGGGAAGCCTTTACTACAACCCCAAGCAGCTCGAGCGGGCCATGAAGGATCTCCACAAAGCCGTCGAACTGCTACCTGACGACCCGGCAGCGTATCAGCTTCTAGCCGAAGCGCTGCTCCGCAAAGGGAATACCGCCGAGGCCCTCAAGAATGTGGATTTGGCATTAAAGAAGGAATCGTCGTACGTCCCGGCGTACATCACGCTCGGGGACATCCACATGGCGGATTCTCACATTGAAAGGGCTGTCGAGGCCTACTCCCGCGCCTTGACCATAGACCCCAACAATTTCGACGCTCGACTCAGGCGGGCAAAGCTCTACATGGAGCTCAACGATTACCCCAAGGCCGTCGTCGATCTGGACAAGGCCGCCAAGGTCAATCCGTACACCGGGCAGGTTTACCTGCTACGAGCCAGGTGTAACGAGCTCCTCGGGGAAAAGGAAAAGGCCAAGCAGGACATGTGGAAGGCGAGAGTTTTCGCCAACCGTTGAAGCCGTATGCGCCGCGCTTTCTCTGAACCCTTGACGTCAAGCCTCGATAGAACGAACCAAAAGCTCAATGACCGATTGGACCTCGATGGGCATCTCGTACCGGGCCTGGAGATCGCTGAGCTGGCTCAGGCAATTCTGACACGAGGTCGTGATGATATTGGCGCCTGTCCTCATGATCTGATCGTGCTTGGAACGAGCGTGCTCAAGCCTTTTCTTGCCCATATCGGTGTTCTGCCCCACACTACCGCCGCCGCCGCAGCAGATGCTGAACTTCCGGTTTGGCCACAGCTCGACGAAATCGTCCGCCACCGCCCGAATAAGCTCGCGAGGAGGCTCGTACACTCCCAGTTTGCGCCCCACGTTACACGGATCGTGATAGGTCACCCGCCCTTCAATGGAGCCGGGCTTGAGCCGAAGCCTCCCTTCCTTAAAGTACTTATGTGCAAGCTCCACCACCGAGAGCACTTCAAATCCCAAAGGCTCGCCCAGCCACTTCTCCGCGTCCCTCCTGAGGATTTTGAATCCGTGACCGCATTCGGTGGAGAGCAGCACCTTGGCGCCCAACCGTCTTGTTTCGTCCACCAGGTTGCGCAGCAGGGTGACGGCCGCTTCTTGATCCCCTATGTAATAGGCCCAGTTGGTGATGTCGAAGAATTTGGAAGAAACCGTCCAGTCCGCCTCACAGTAGGTAAAGAATCTTAGATAGGTCTGGAACATCTGGGGATTGGAGGTGTACTCCCGCGGATTCGGGACGTAAAAGATCTCGGCTCCTTCCTTGTCCACGGGGACCTCGAGGGTGCCCTCCTCCATGCCTTCGATTTCTTCTTCCGCTTCTTCTCCCAGCCACTCCACCAATTCGACAAACTCTTCCGAATCCATTCCCGTATTGTTGCCTACTTCCAAGCCCTTTTCTATTCCCGCGAGGATTCGTGCGGGAGCTTTACCCCTGAGTCGAGCCAGCCCGCGAAGCCCTCGAATGATTACATCCATGCTGAGGCCTTTCGGGCAGTCTGTCGTGCAGCGGCCACAGAGAGTGCAGGCCCAGATAAATTCAGAGTCCGCGAGCTCTTGGCTCTGCCCGGTCAGGAGTTTTCGAACAATCTTTCTGGGGTTTAATTCGGGATAGCCATCCGTGAGAAAACATCGCGATATGCACTCTCCACATTCCAGGCACGCTGCAATATTGTCATCCACGATACCCAGGTCGATAAGCTCTTCGAGACCGGGAATCGCGTGTTGCGGTTCAGAGGACATCTTTCCCTCCAGTTACGACGGTGACGTATTGAATCCGACAGCGGCACTTCGCGGCCGTGGCCGCATCTCAACCGATCTTGTCTCGGGCGGTGATTGAGACTACGGCGCGATTGCGCTCTGTCGGTGTCTCTTCCTCTCCAAAGCCTAAAGCTACAGAGAACTATAGTAGTTATGGCGATACCGTATGTCAAGAAATTGCACGCACCCGATTCTCCTTGACCCTGGAGGATGGGAAGTCTTATGATCTGTGGGATTTGAAGGTTCTATGGAACCGACGGAGGGGAGATCCATGAGATTCATACCGCTCATTCTTATGCTGGCAATTGCGGTTAGTCCCGCCGGTGCTACCGATTTTCAGAAACGCTTCGATGAAGCGGCGAAGTCAAAAAATGACGTTCAGGTGGAGCAGGCGGTTGCTGCCTGGACGGCGGCAGAACCACAGAATCCGCAGGCTTACGTGGCAGCGGCGAACTACTACTTCGCAAAGGCTCGTCGGGTACTCATCCAGGCGACTCCAAAACCTCCAGAAAAAGGTGACTACGCCTTAAGAGATCGCCGGTCCGGCAAGATCGTCGGCAGCGTTGGACCCACAGTCTCCGCGGATCCTGTGGCTGCGTCACGCGCCGCCGACATGCTTCAGGAGGCGACACGGAAATTTCCCGAGCGCCTCGACATCTGGTTCGGCTTGGCATACATGTATAGAGAGTTCAGGAATTTCGATAAACTCTATGCCACCTTAGAGGGCGCGATCAAATACTGTGCAGCCCATCCGACCGGGCTCAAGTGGAAGAACGGCGGACCGCTCCCCAAAGATCCCGCGAACTTCATGCCTGAGTATGCTCAAGCACACATCAAGTATTTTTTCGGCAACAATAATCCGGAAGATGAAAAGCGAGGCTTTCGGCTGGCTAAGCTTCTGGCTGAAACATATCCGAATCATCCATACCCGGTGAACGTTATCGGCGTCTACTACGCTACGAAGAAAGATTGGGCCCAGGCCGCTACGTACCTGGAGCGAGCTCATGAGCTGGCCCCCCGTGATGCGATTATCATGTTCAACTTAGGCAGAATTTACACTGATATGCACGATAACGCGAAAGCACGAGCCTACTATGAGAAAGTCATAGCCTCTGATGCCGGCGAAGCGATCCGTCAGCGGGCCCGTGAGAACCTCGCAAAGTTGAAATGATACCTTTGGCAATTAAGAATGTGACTTCAAGACACGGCCGGCATGTCCCTGAACCGAAGTCGGGCTTGCCGTCCTCAGGGGAAGTGGTATGCCGTCCGAATTACCTGTTGAATCGCGAAATGGTATCACAACGTCGTTCTTAGCATCGCGAATGCGGTCCTCTAAATAGAACGGAGAAGACACTGCCTCCGGATTCCCGGCAGCCGCGTTCGTCCATGACATGCTCGCACATGGAAATGCTGCCCGGGCAGCGGTCTCGGTATGTGGGCAGATATCGGCACCTGACCGATTCGAATCGTATGTCAATGAATCCTTCGTCGGCAAACATTTTCAGTTGCAGCAGTTCGAGGCCTTTACCGCCAGCGTCGAAAGCGAATGGTTTCTTTGTTGAGTATTCCTCGGTAACCTGTGTGTGATGAAAGGCTTCAAAAATGAACGGCCGATCCTCACGGCAAATGCCGACTCCGAGATCCCTGACGTGAAGCAGTGGGCCTGAGGAGGTGTTTTCCAATACCACCGTCACGGTGCCTCCGTCCGGTGTATTTTCAATCGCGTTCTTGACCAGCGTGTCCAGAACTTTGTTGAGTACGTCCGGATCTATCACGGAGGTATCAACGGGCTGCAGCGTCTGGAACAGAGCCACCGAGCGGCTCGAGCTTCGTTTCCGAAGCGTGTCCATGGCGTCGAGGACAAATGGGATGACACGGAAGGGTCGGGGCTTGTACTTCCTCGGGGCAACGATATGTTGCACGGTCCGATGGACTTCCACCAACTTGGTCAGATTCCTCCTGATCCTGTTTAGGCTCTGTTGGTGCTCTTCGGGCAAGCGATCCCGTCTGGCCAGCGCAGGCAGCGAGGCCTCTATGATGGCGAGTGGGGTGGTCAGTTCATGAGCAATATGGTTTACTGCTCTTTGTCTGGCTTTTTGCATAGATTTCCAAGAGGTCAGGTCACGAAGAATAACCACTATTCCGGCGGGCTCTCCCTGGTGGTCGAGATGCAGCGAGGAGCTGACTCCCACGTCCAATACGGTCCCGTCCTTTGCCATCCTCCGCGTCTCGAAACCGCCGGCCGCTGTTCTCTCGCGAATAAGACGATGGATATGGGAAAGTGAGACTTCCTGCTCCGATTCGGGTACGAACGGTATGCGTTTGCCCAAAAGCTCCTCTTTGGTCCAACCAAACATTCTGGTGAACGAAGCACTGACGTATTGAACGTGTCCGTCCAAGTCGTAAATGATTATTGCGTCCGAGGAGGAGTCTATGGCATTCAAGACGCCTTGAAGCAGTTCTTCGGTTCTCCTCAATTTCACCTCGGTCCGTTCAAGTCCGGCGGCCGGCAGAACCACGGCCGCTTCCCGATCGACTTCCATAATTCTCCTCTTGTTGGTCCGGCCTCATCGTTTCGCTGAGAATCCGTATTGTGGAGAGCCTACGGCCGACAGAACCGTCAGGCGCACCGTTCGGAGCGCCATGAACACACGTCCGAAAACTCTCTTGGAGTGCTGCGGCTGCGTGCATGCTCCCGGCCTTATCAGGGGGCATGCTGTTCGCTGAGCCCTGACGTCATGGCGAGCACATAAAAGTCTTTGGTTCCCGGGACCAACACCCAGCCTTCCTCGGTAAGGCGGGCGAAGTCTCCCCCCTTTGCCAGGATGGCGTGCACCCCGGCGGATCGCATGCTTTGAACGCACACGGCCCTTGCTTGAGGCGGGGCTGACAAGAGCT
The DNA here is from genome assembly GCA_041741735.1 of Desulfomonilaceae bacterium. GTDB lineage: Bacteria > Desulfobacterota > Desulfomonilia > Desulfomonilales > Desulfomonilaceae > JBGSJS01. Next base: position 27,742 of record JBGSJS010000055.1, read on the forward strand.
GCTCTTTCCCCGGAATTTCGGCAACAATCCGTATCCCTGCGTTTCTGGCCCAGTACGATGCGGGATGCCCGACCAAAGCCACCTCCGACCCAGCGCCGAGCCCCCTGTCCTTCAGGTAACTCCCAATTGAGACCATTTCGAAGAATGCCGACTGATAGGACGATTTGTCTGCGGTTGAAGTCAGTCCCCGGAGGCTCTGATCTACCACCGTAGTCAGTGTGGATCCCAGTATTACCGCTATTAACAGGTATGTTCCGGCGATTGCTTTGCGCACCGGGGATTTGTTCGACGCCGGGTATCTCGGCCAAATCCCAACCGCCACCACAATGAGAAGCATGAACGGGGCCAGATACCGCATCTCAACGTGCAGAATACTGTACAGCCCAATGGCAGCCAACGCTGGGAGCACGAGACAAAGATGGGCCGGAAGCGGCAGAAGAGGTCTCACGGTGAGTGCGCCGATTCTGATGTTCCACGCCACCCATAAAAGTACGAGTAGGGATATGGCCCACTGGTCAAGAAGGATCTCTGCCGTGTGGTGCACGAAGAGTCCGGCGTGCGCGGCAGGATCGAAGACCGGTTGGATGCCGAGCTTCCAGTAACTCGGATCGAATGTGGCCGGCCTTGTGCAATTGGGAAACGGACTTTCCCGATAGAGCAGCGCTTCCGGTGCTTCTGCCAGTATGAGGGGTTGATGAATGCTCTTGCCTGATGCCTTCACGTAGATGCCGTAGTTCAGGCAGGCCGTCTCACCATAGGAGAAGCGGCCGACTTTACCGGATAGGGCCATCAACCAAGGGGTGCAGACCAAGAGCATGACGAGTGCGGAAAGCATTACTCTTGGAATAGCCTTCCTGGCAGATCCGATCGCCAAAGCGTTCGTCATCAGGAAGAAGACCGAGAAGGGAAAAAAGAAGGTTTTGAACAAGTACGCTAATCCTGTCCAAAACCCCAGCAGAATGTGGGTCTTGTACCTGTCGGGATCGTTCCCCGCATCGAGAACAAGTGCCATTACCATGAGGACGCACGCGAAAACAGGCATCTCCGGAGCCATGAGCCTTGGTCGGACCCAGTTCAGCACTGAAAAGAGAAACATGCCGTATGCCAAGGCCATGATCAAAGGCCAAGGCAGCGGTACCCCGGCGCCGTCGAGCGAGCTCGAGTAGCGCCTCTTGAGTGCCGCGAGAAAGCGATCGCAAGCGCCCATCGCTGCAATCATGCAGGCAAGATTCACTAACTTGAGCAAGGGAATTTCATTGAGGCGATTGGTGTTGAGCAGGGATTGCCCCAACCCCAGGAGGGCCGCATAGCCGGGGCTGGCCGTCAAATTGAGGAACCCCTGCCAATTTCCCTGGCGTAAAGCTTCTCCCATTTCTATGTAGTTGATGGCGTCGCCGTTAATGAAGTATCGAGTGGTATAGGTGAGAACAGCTCCGGCGAGTATCCCAACAATCCAGAAGGTGCGACGAATCCTTCTTTCCCATGTGATTGAGGCGAGCATGTCTGAGGGCACGGTTACGGCGAATCGTCCATAGAGGCTCTTCGCCAGTCCGGCCGGGTGCTTTTGAGGTGCGCTGCCGGGGACCCTTTTGTGTTCGTGATCCATGGCCCGATCCTGCGACGGACCGCATGGCTCATAATCCTCGGGGATGTCCGGGGACTGCACCGGCGTTTTCAGCAACGGGCCATCCGGACCGGGCGAAGTTATCCTAGGGTCATAGAAATCCATAACACTCCCCGGCAATCGCGGTAATCAGTGTGCCATAGAGTACCGCTCATTGAAATTCGCGGCACTTTCCGAGTTGTAGGCCAATGAGCCTTCGACAACATTATCCCCGGAGATCGGCCCGGTCTGTCCAAGCATAGCGGCGAATGTTTGAGACTTATGGCAGATCCTATAGCGGAGCGCGGGAGGCTATTCGTATGCTTCCTGATGATCCCGGGATTCTCTGCGTTTCCCGCAATTTTCAACGCGCTCCGCCATACCTCAGGGATGTAAGTCCGACCTCATGTTTCCGAGCTGGTTCGCTGTTAGCCCTAAGGGTCGAAGAGACCCCGGGGGCTGTAAACGCTTCGTGAAGGTTGCGTTTACGGACTTTTTCGGCAATGCTCTTTGCCAAGATGCGCGACAATTCCCCGCCGTAATGCACTGCATCCACATACAGGGGCTTCTCCAGGTTCTCTTGAATGTCCGCGGCCCAGATGAAATTTCGGCCCAAAGGCTGTTTTTCGGCAGTTTCTGCCATGAGCTGGTAACCGGGCCTCAGAGCGGGCAAGCCGTTGTCGTAGTCGTAGCCGCCGAACACGCAATGCTGCCTGTCGTGCTTGTAAACCGGCACCGGCTGCCAAACGAACACCGGAACGACGTTGAATTCTCGCGCGAGGGCCTCGGTCATTCTCTTGTTGGTCAGATAGCGCTCCACAACTCTGCGGAGTATTTCTTTTTGGTGCGCGGGAGGGAACTTCTTGAAGGAGTCTCTCGACTTGCCGGGGTCGTCTCTCCGAGGGGCCTGCATCAGACCCAGCGCCCGCGTCACGGGAAGGGCACGCAACACGCGTCGGGGCAAGGATATTTCACCACCGTCCATGAAATCTTGCAGATCCTTCGTGCGGGCAGGCTCGCCATAGACGTTTGTGAAATCGTTCAAACCGTCGATGAATACCGCCACGTCGGGCACGAATCCCTCGATCAGGAGCTTTTCAAACAAATATCGCTCCTGAACCGAGAAGTAACTTCCCCGGCCAAAGTTGTATACCCCGGCGGCGATACCATAGTCGCGAGCGAGGACTTCCTGGAAGAGAGAAGGAACGGTCAGCGAGTCTTCCACGCCATAGCCGAATGTTGTGGAACCGCCAAAGAAGAAGACGGTAAACTCACCCTTGGGAGGGGGCCACGACTGTTGATGGGCCACAAGCCTGAAGCCGCGCGGATCGACCGACACGTACTGCCCATGGCTCGGCTTCTCCTTGAACTGAGTGTATGGATCATATGTCTGGGTTAAATGCCGGGTTTCCGCAATGAGGCTGGTGATCTCCTCCGGCGTCAGATCGGGGTGGACTGCGCTCAGGGCCGGGTTGAAAGACTTGTACGCCCACGGCGTTCCCGTCGTTGCCGCTTTCTTCCGGAAGTGCTGCTTCACGTCGAGCGCGGCGCCGACTACGAGATTGATCATGAGAAAGAGGATCAGTGAGTTAAAGCAAATTATAGCGATTGAGGTGTAACCTATCGCAGGCCAAGATGAATTTGATTTATTCGCGGTCATTGTGAGTAGCCACCCAATCGTTCGCGTTTGTGGTTGATTGGGGGCGCATTATCACCGAGATTTCACGGTGTCAAGAATATTTTTGTACGGTTATGTTTAATTTACGGTCTTTTTTACTCGCGCCATTTCGCGATACAGGTGAACCGGCAGGCTGATATTCCGCGACAACTACGGGTACGCCGCTTTAGTGCAGCTCATTGCAATTCCCGGCATTCTTCCGGTTGAAGGGTGATGAGCCTTCGACAACATTATCGCCGGAGATCGGAGGAGTTCTTTCAAGATTGGCGGCGCCTGCTTGAGACTTATGGCAGACCCCATGGCGGAGCGCCGGGGGCTATCTCCATAGGCTTCCTCATGACCCCGTCACTCTCTGCGGTTCCCGCAATTTTCAGAGCGCTCCGCTACAACTTCTCCGTGACCGGTCTTATTTTCCTGTGAACACCGGAGGCCTTTTGTCGAAAAAAGCCCTGGGGCCTTCCTTCGCATCTTCGGATTGACAGACCGGCTCTGCCAGGAATTGCTCCAGCCGCAAGCCCTCGGAAAGGGGAAGATCCATCCCGCGGTAAACCGCCTCTTTGGCGGCCCGTACGGCGAGGGGCGCATTCCGGCAGATCCGTTCGGCCAGTTTCATGGCTTCGGGGAGCAATTGCTCCGGAGGCACAACCTTGTTCACAAGCCCGATCCGATAAGCTTCCCGAGCATCGATGCCGTCTCCGGTGAGGATCATCTCCAGGCTCTTGCCCAGAGGTATGAGCCTGGGGAGCCGCTGAGTCCCTCCGGCCCCCGGTATGATCCCGCGGGTCACTTCGGTGAATCCAAAGGTAGCCGTTTCGGAGGCGATTCTCATGTCACAGGCCAGGGCCAATTCCAGGCCGCCGGCCAGACAATAGCCGTTGACAGCGGCAATGACGGGCTTCCATATATCGAGGTTGCGCGTGATCCCTCCCAGGCCTGGCTCCGTGTCGGCCTTTGCCTTCCGCTGGATGGCAGTCAGGCTGCTGAAGTACTTGGCCAAGCCCCTGATGTCCGCTCCCGCGCAAAATGCCTTGCCGCCGGCGCCTGTGATAATGGCCACCCAGAGATCGGGATTGTCGCGAAAATCGATCCAGGCCTTGTTCAATAAAGCCAGGGTCTCCGCATCGAGAGCATTCATAGCCAGCGGTCGACAGATAGTCAGGATTGCTATTCTTTCCGAAGTCTCAAACATGACCGACATGGTACGAGGCCTCCTTTCCCGTCGCTCCGAGCACAGCACGGAAATGCATGATGTGAAGAACGTGCTCTCTCCGCCCCGTAGGCGGCACCTTTCGCCAAAACACCTGCAACCGTTTCTTCATGGTGGCCGAGAAGCTGATCGCTGTCAAGCACAAGAAGAATCCACAATCCGCGGTCTCCGCTGCCACGGACATTGTGCGAACCCTTCGGCCGCCTTCACTACCCGACCGGATGCACCCGGAAAGCGAGATGAGGGAAACAGCCTGAGAAGATATGCTCTTGGAAAGACTGCGCTGCATTTGAATGAGCGACACTATAACATGATTGTTACGCTCCCGATCGCTCCTGAAGCCGGGCACAAATCGCCTCAAGCTCCTTGGTCGCCGTCTCGAGCCGGGATACTTCGGCAGCTATTGCTTCGGAGTGCTCCTTACGCTTCACATAGGCCGCCTGGATGGCTCCGTGTGTCACCTCAATAATTTCCTCGAAGCGTCGATCGAGAGCCAAACCGAAACGCTGGAACGCATCCTTAACATTCTGAAGAGTCGCCCATCGTAAATTTTCGACGTTGTGATTTACCAGGGTATCTATTTGGCGGTATAATCTGTCCTTCTTACGATTCTTCATCATATTCTCGGGCAGAAGCCTGTTGAGGAGCTTGGATTGATACTTGGCATGAAGCTTGTTCACGAGCTTGCCCAGAAGCTTATCGAGATCTTCCTCGGGAATCACTATGGGAAGAGACGGAACCTGTTTTCGCAGTACCCAGTAAGGTTTGCTTCTGGTTTCAAATGCCTCTGAAGTATCGTACGCACGATATGAGATATCGAAAAGGTCCGCGGCGGCCTTTCGCACTCGTTCGATCAGGTCGTCGGCCCGCTGCTGGTGAGCCCTCAGAGTCTCCGTCACATGGACCTTGAATTTGCGTGACGCCTCTTCGGAAGCGCTTTGGAAAAACGCGAGAACCGCTTCAGCCATGGTATCGAGGATCTCTTGCTCGGGTGTTTCGCCATCTCGGTCATCAGCCATCGCCGCTACAACGGTTTGTTCGAGCTCGCCGCTCATTTTCTCACGAAGCCCTTGGGCTTCCTGCTCCAGCAGCTCCACAGTGCGCTTCATGTCTCCGGCCAAGAGGTCTTGAGCCGTCAACCGCTCCCTATCCGCTTTCTTCAGCTCGGTGGAGAAGATCTCAAGCTGCTTTTCGAGATCTTCAAGCGGCATCCGTAATGATCTCATGAAGAGCGTCAAGCGCATGAGCGCATCATTCAGCACGTCGAGGGCTTTACGGCCCAACGCCTCGCTAAGCGCCTGCGTCTTTTCAGAAGCGCGAAAACGGACGAGGTGGTTTTCGACTTCCTGGAGACCGCTCTCGTTCCACTGCCCGAGGTCCTCAGAGAGTTTAGCGTCCAATCCTCGACGGGAGGAAACAGAGAAGATCGGGTAATCGCCGTTGGCTTCCATCTTCTCGGCGAGCACTTTCCTGAAGAAGCCCAGAGCCGCTTTTTTCTCCGACTCACTCAGGTAGTCTATTTTGTTGAAAATGAAGAACAGGCGCTCGACCTTGGACTTCACGGCCTTGAGGAATTCCACTTCCACTTCGGTCAGGGGCGGATCGGCCGAGACAACGAACAGGGCGGCATCGCACTGGGGAAGAAAATCGAGCGTAGCTTTGGTATTGTGCGTGAACGTCGAGCCGATCCCGGGAGTGTCGATTAGAACGACTCCGTGCTGCAGAATGGGCGCGGGATGCAGAATGTCAACCTGCATAACGCCCAGCCGATTTTTGGGGTTGCCTTCTTCCGTGACAAAATCCTCAAGTATTTTGGCCGCCTCTTCGACGGACTTGCCGGCAAATTCTTCTTCAGGCTTTCCATTCCGATAGCGCACGAGAATGCGCAAATCAGGTCCGTACTCCACAAATGTCGGAATAGCAGTCAGGGGCACAACGGAGGTCGGTAAGAGCGAATTCCCGAGAAGAGCGTTCAGCAAGGTGCTCTTGCCACGCTTAAACTGGCCCAATACAGCGAGGTGAAAACGTCCTTCCTCCAGACGGCTCCGAAGGGAGAGAAGCCTTTCTCGTGCAGGCACGAGCTCTTCCCCAAGCTCCTCCAGTTTGTCGGCGGCCTCGCCGAGAAGAAGTTGAAAACTGTTGGAAGCAAAGCCCTCCGTATCTGAGTTACAGGACGCGGTCCCCAGGTCCGGGGTGCTCGATGTTGGGGAAACCACTACACGACCTCCTGGTCTAAGGTTCAGGCTCGGCGAGCCCCTGAATACCGCTGGAGCAATCTTCCGGCGCTTTGTGTTTAGGGAGGGCTCTCTTCGTAAGGTCTTTACGACAGGCCGTCATCCCAACATACGCATCATTCGGGACTTCCGTCTCCTGTTGGCACCTTGATTATGGAGACTTTCCGTCATAAGTCAAGGTGTGATACCGTTTCTCCGTTCAACCGGTAACACGGACGGCTCTTTAGCATTTGACCCGTGGAATACCGCACATTTAAATGAGAGATCCTCCATATCGGGTGCCCTCACGCTTCGTTTCCGCGATGAACGGGCAAGGGCCGGGAACCCGCTCCACTGTAGTTTCTCCATCGACTCTTACACTGCTACCCTTGTCGGCCAAGCGGGCACTGGCTTGGGATTCCAGGTCTCACATGCCGCAATTTTTTGTCGAGTTTCCGGTCACGGTTCCTGTACTTTTACGAGATGTCAGGAATTTTAACAGTTGTCCGGTTCGAGCGCAGTCGTGAACCCCCAATGCCATGTATAATGGTCGTCAAGTCGAGCGGTTGCCCGCATCACGACGCGTGCCGGCCCTGGTACAGTATTTGCACTCCTCAGAGAAGGAGAAAAGACAGTTTTCACAAACTGAAAGGAGGCCTCTCTCATGCTACCCAAGAAAATCTTGTTTTGCACCGATTTCTCCGAGAACAGTCTGCCTGCCTGGGGACTGGCGGTGGACTACGCACAGGCCTTTGGAGCACAACTTCTCATCCTGAATGTGATCGATTACAAAGATCTTCCCGGGTACGTCGATTGGGCCGAAAAACTGCGGGAGCTCCTCGGGGAAGTCGAACGGATGGCAGACGAACGCCTTCAATCGATGGCGAAGGAATGCTCCTCGGTGCTCAAGGATGTGAAGACCTATTGCCGGACCGGCTCAACCCCTAAGGAAATCGTGGCCTTGGCAAAAGAAGAATCTGTGGATTTGATCGTGGTAGGGACCCACGGGCGCACAGGCGTCAAAGATCTTGTCATGGGGAGTGTCGCCAGGAGTGTCGTGAAGAAGGCACATCGCCCCGTTTTGATTGTCGAAGGGCCGCCGGAAGGCGGAGAAACCTTGGAGGGGCTCTACGACTGACACCATTTCGCGGTGCAACACCTCATTCGGACGGCATGTCTCTTCCGCTGACAACGGCACGACCTGACTCCGCTGCAGAGATAAGCCGTCCGTGTCGAAAAATCACATTCTTAATTGTGAAATGGTGTGACATAGTCACATTCTGAACGAACGTGTAAGGGATTGACGTTATCCCGGTACAAGGGTAGACTTTCAGCAGAGTTGCGCAGCCGGTGAGCGGCAGTGCTCACAACGACAGCAGATGGAATCGGCCCAATGCCTGAGGTTTCGCTTTTTTTTGGATCATAATAGCAATGTTCTACGGCGATCATAACCCTCCGCACTTTCATGCCCGGTACGGAAAGCACAAGGTGGCGATTCGTATCGAAGACCTCAGGGTTCTTGAAGGGGACTTTCCATCGAGGGCATTGGGCTTGGTCATAGAATGGGCCTCAATGCATCGTGAAGAGCTTGCCGGCAACTGGGAGCTCACGCAAAACAACCAGCCTCCGGCCAAGATAGAGCCGCTTGGGTAGAGGACAATTCGATGAGTATGGATGTCGTTTCGGCAAAGTACGTGAGTGAGTACAAAATTGAGCTGACCTTCGAGAACGGCAGATCAGGAATCGTAGATTTCACGAAGTTTATCCGGAGGGGCGGGGTTTTCGGTCGTCTCGCCGACCCGGATTTCTTTGTTCGGGTTCATGTGAATGAGGAATTGGGAGTGCTCACCTGGGACGATGAGATCGATGTCGCGCCCGAGATACTCTACAGCGAGGCAACAGAAGAGCCCCTACCCGATTGGATGAACCAGGAAAAGGAGATGCACGAAACGGCCTGAGTCTTCCCCCCCAATCGGATCTCATTTCCCCTGCAATCCCCTGTCACTCCGTACTCCTTCCCTCCAAGACCCTCCGCAAGCGAAAAGACTTTGACGGAACAGTGAAAAACCCCTTGCGTTGGGTCGGTATTTTGGCTATATCCGCCGGAGCTCCACGTGTCTGGAAGACAGTGCACAGGTTTCAGGAGAGAAGGGTTCTGATACGGTCCTTCTCAACGGCTATGCTGTGAGGCTCTTGATGAAGGAGGATTGATATGTCTTCATCGAAATCCAAGATCAAGGGGAAACGGAAGAAGATTTTCCGCAAGTTCAAGGCCGAGCTCAAACAGAAAGCACTCACCCGCGATCTTCCGCTCCGCGTCAATCCGGCGGGACAAGAGAAGATGTCCGAGGTTCTTTCGAGGTTTGTGGAGCCGTACGCTCGCTATGCCACTTCGGAAGAGGACTACCAGAGGCTCTATTCAGTGGCGACGCTTGCGTGGAATGCGGCGCTCGTGTCTGAAACGGAGCTGCCCACGCTCGATGCATTGATCCACAGATTTATGCCGGCAGCGGAAGACGACGCCAAGTTGATCATCGATGAGCTCATTCACCGCAAACGGAAATATTTTTCTCAGTATTCAAGGATGATATTACACTACGACGTGGAGATGATAGGCGACGACGTGCATTTGACGGTAGCGTCCACCGTTATGTAACCGGTACCCAATCCGCTCGGCTCATTCGGGCGCTCCGATAAGTGCGAAACTCCTTATGAGAGCCGTCCGTTCATGAGAACTTGCGGTGAGAGCGCCGCACTGCGGGTACGGCCGGGGATACCACGAAAGCCGGATTGAGCCGGAGCCTTCGTGAACGCCGGTACCCCCACCTGCAATTCTTCAGGCAGGCCTTTGAGTTGTGCCACTACTACTTCTACAATCGGTGTCTCCACGGGCTCAGTCTCCCTTTAGAAAAGTCCTGAGGCAAAACCGGCCAAAACGAGCTTCGCGTCTCGTCGCCCCGGACGGTGTGTTTCCATGGTGGATCATGGATTCACCGGTGTCAAGAAGATGAAGGTCTTCGTGTTCACGGTCTCCCAGCAATTCTGAAAAGTGGCCTTTTCCGCTGCTTTCTTTCTACCCGTCCCAGTTGCACGCTCATCCATCGCCCTCTTCCATTCCAGGGGCATATCAGGTGCCCCGCGTTCGCACAATACCCCTCTCTCTCAACTTCTGTCCAACCGGGCCTGAAACCCACATTCCGCGTATGGTAGTGGGCAAATTCG
>JBGSJS010000056.1:0-19404 GCA_041741735.1 Desulfomonilaceae bacterium
CTACCACAACCGAAGACAATGGCAAGTGGAATCGAAAAACGGTCGCGATTTGGCGCGACTACAAAAAGCAAAAACCGGATCACCCAACGCCGAAACGCCACCGCAGGGGGGACTCCATCAGCACTCCCGGTGAACGATTACAACTTAAGAGTAATGAAATGAACTTGGCAAGTGAATGCTTGGAAAGAAACGCTCGGCGAATCCCTCGCCGACCGGCGATAATCGACGGCGTCCTGGGCACTACCTGGACGTATGCCGAGCTGAACGCTCAAGTCAATACCATGGCCGACGCCCTGCAATCGCTGGGTGTGACCAAAGGCGATCGTGTGGCCGTCTACCTGCGTAACATTCCGGAATTCATTGTAGTCTTCCTGGCTATTACCAAGCTCGGGGCCATCTCGGTTCCTTTCAACATCATGCTGAAAAAGATGGAGATCGAGTACATCCTGAATCACAGTGGGGCACGAATTCTTGTCGGCTTACGTGAGGAAACCGAAGAGAACGTCTTGCCGATATGGTCCAAGTTGCCTTCGCTGGAGAAAATCATCTCCGTTCGGGGCGTGGCCGGAGACGGATCTCAGGCGAACATCCTCTCTTATGAGGACCTTCTCTCTCCACAAAAGCCTGAATTCACAGCCGTGGACGTCGAGGAGGATGACGGCCTTTGCCTGCTCTACACGTCCGGAACGACAGGCAAACCCAAGGGCGCCCTGGCAACCCATGGAGGCTGGCTGTCACAAGCGGTTCTCAACGCCTCGCACGTGGTGCCCATGACCGAAGAGGATGCAGTGCTCACCGGCGCACCCTTCTTCCATGTGTACGTGGTCTTTACCGTATTGCCGACGCTTTACGCCGGCGCGGCGGTGGTGACGCAACAACGGTTTTTCCCAAAGGAAGCGCTGGAGATTGTCACCAAATATAAGGTAACCCATTTCATGGGCACTCCCACCATGTGGGCCTATCTTATTGAAGAATACATGACCAACAAAGAGCGTTACGACATCTCCAAATTCTGGTTCGGGCAATGTGCAGGCTCCCTGCTCCCCGAGGACCTGGCAAAGCAGATCGAGGAGGTCTTCGGAATCGGGCTGGTCGAATGTTACGGTTCCACCGAGACGGGAAGCACCGTAACGCACACACGATTCAACCATTTTATACACGGTACGCCTGGTTGGCCCGCTCCCGGCTGGCAGATAAAGATTGTCGATGATGACGGCAACGACTTGCCTCCAGGCGAGATCGGCGAATTGTTGTGCAAAGGTACGGGCGTGGTAAAGGAATATTGGAACGATCCGGAAATGAGCACCGTGAAGATTAAGGACGGGTGGTGGAAGTCGGGCGATCTTGGGTACGTCAAGGGCGACAATCCCGCAGACTATCTTCTCTATATCGTAGATCGCAAGGACGATATGCTCGTATGTGGCGGGTATAATATTTATCCGAGTGAAGTGGAAAACTACCTGGCGAATCATCCGAAAATACTGCAAGCAGTGGTAATCGGAGTACCCGATAAGGTGAAAGGGGAAATACCCAAGGCCTTTGTCGTTACGGTTCCCGGCCAGACTGCTACCGAGGAAGAGATCATCCGCTGGGCAAAGGAGAACATGGCCGCGTACAAAGCGCCCAGAGAGGTGGAGCTGACCACCATGGACGATTTGCCCAAGACTGCCACGGGAAAGGTCTTGAAGCGGGAGCTCAGACGTCGGGAAATGCAAAAGAGTGCTTAGCGGGTTACTTCATGCAGGCGTGCAACCGTAACGCCTGCCGCTCGACGAACCGGGTGCCGGGTGGCATAAAAGCGGTTACTTCTTCTGCCCTCGGGATTGTCATGTCGCTTCGCTCTTCGCAATGACGGCCCCTGTTGTTATTGCGAGTGAAGCGAAGCAATCTCAGCAGACGCGGATACACAACGAAATCTTACCTATGGAGTCCTACATATTCCATTTCTTAGATACGGTCCCCTATTGTGCGGCAACCTCTCCGGTCCCATACGTCGGCTGCTTCGGGAGCGACTTCCCGGACCGCACACAGCAACCGCGCCCTGGAGGGGAGCACCTTGAATAGCCGCAGATTTCAGAAACTGTCTCAAAACTCTGCCATGCGGGAATTCTTGTGTAGGGGCGCTTCGAGAAGCGCCGTGATTTCGGTCGGTTCACGAACCGCCCCTACAGACGATAGGGTCGAATCGCGGGTTTTGAGACAGTTTCTTCAACCTGCGGGACACAAGACCTTACATTCACTAACAAAAACGACCATAGAGAGGTCGTCTACGTGCTTTTTCCTGAACGACCTTTGGTGGACCCCGTCAGGGCCCAAACTCGTTTGTTAATACTCGTTTCCGTCGGTTGAAACGGACGGCCATTGTTGGTCTGCCCTTTCAGGGCATGATTTGCTCCCACCCCAAGACCGTTTTGCCAACAAGCCGATTACGGATGCTTCCCAGCACCTCAGATGCCGCCGCCACACGTGACCGGTCGAAAGGGAATACTCAACCAACCTTACAAAATCCGACGACAAGTTTCTTTTCGCACAGAGTACGGCCGGTCCGACATCAATCGTCGGTGCCGGCCGTTGTCGTAAGCGCGCTGCACACCCTACTTCTTTCCCGAGTGGTTGTGCTCCTGGTGGTACGTGAGGAGGTCCTTCTTGACCCGGTACAGCTTCTCCGAAAGGGAGACCTTGTAAATGTGAGGATTGGGAAGCCGCTTGTATTCCGGCTCCAGCGAGTCGATCTGATGCCTCGCCCGCTGACGGATCTCGTCGAGATTGGGAGGCTCATAGACCTGTTTACCTCCCAGGAAGATCGGCACCATGAGCTCCGCAGCCCGGTAAGGCTTCCTGTACACCTTCTTCATGTATTCGTACATAGGGTGATGGGCTATCACCGGTTCGCCTTGAGGCACCGGCTCATCCACCTCGGTAAGGAGATCTCCCACCATCCGATCGTTGCCGTTGTAGAAACGGACAATCTTCTTGACTCCGGGATTGGTTACCTTGCTGGGGTTCTGAGAAATCTTGATCTTCGGAACAAGGGTGCCATCCCCCCTGTCCGCGGCCATGAGCTTGTACACCACTCCCAGTGCAGGCGTCTGGTATGACGTCATGAGGCGCGTGCCGACGCACCAGATGTCGATACGAGCTCCCTGGGCCCGCAGACTCTCGATGATCCATTCGTCGAGATCGCTGCTGGCGAGGATCTTCACCTCCGGGAATCCCGCTTCGTCGAGGAGCCTTCTGGCAGCCTTGGAGTAGTAGGCCAGGTCTCCACTGTCGATGCGAATCCCCATAAGGCGCCTTCCTGATTCCCGCATCTCCTCGGCCACGCGGATAGCTTTGCGCACCCCCTCAAGAGTATCGTACGTGTCAACCAGGAAGACACAGTTGTCGGGAAACGCCTGGGCGTACCCCCGGAACGAGTCGGCCTCGTCCTCAAAGCTCTCCACCCAACTATGCGCATGGGTTCCCTTGATCGGTAAACCGAAGAGCTTGCCGGCCTTAACGTTGGAAGTTCCTACACAACCGCCGATGACCGCTGCTCGTGATCCGTACAGCGCCGCGTGAACCCCGTGGGCACGACGGGTTCCGAAATCCACCACCGGTGCTCCTCCGGTGGCTATGCACATCCGTGCGGCTTTCGTGGCTATAAGCGTCTGGTGTCCCACGAGCGCAAGCATGGTCGTCTCGAGAACCTGGGCCTCGGCAATGGGGCCCACGACTCGTATGAGCGGCTCGTTGGGAAAGACCACCGTCCCCTCGGGAACCGCCCAGATGTCGCCGGAAAATTTGATCCCTGAAGCCAGCGCTTGAAGCGCCTCCGGAGAAAAGAGCCCCAGTCCGGCAAGGTATTCCATGTCGTCGGGATAGACGGCAAGGTTATTGATGTACCTGATCACACTGTCCAGACCGGCAAATACGCAGAAAGCCCCGTCGTCGGGATTTTGCCGATAATAGAGGTCAAAGCAGGCCCGCTGATCCTTCTTGCCCAGCAGGTTGTATCCCGCGGCCATGGTCAGCTCGTACAGATCGGTGTCCAGCGTGTAGTTACCGCATTTCAGGCCTTCCATGGCCCGACCGGCGTTTAGGTTCCCCAGAAACGTGTTCGAGTCGGCATCGACCAGCTCCACCGCTTCCAGGATCTCCCCTGTTCTCGGATCGCGAAGGATAGGTCTCATGTTTTCGTCTCCTCGCCTTTCTTGGCAAAGAAAGCCCGAAAACTCTCCTCGTACGGCTCGGTCGCGGTACCCCATTCCGTGATGATACCGTTGATCAGCTCGTGCGGGGTCACGTCAAAGGCGATATTCCGGACGGCAACCCCGTTGGGCGCGATCTGCACCCCGCCTATGTGGGTGACTTCCTTCGGGTCCCGCTCCTCAATGGGAATGTGGCTCCCCGAGGGAATAGACATGTCTATGGTGGAGAGGGGAGCGGCCACATAGAACGGAATACCGTGATGACGGGCCAGCACGGCCACCGAATAGGTGCCGATCTTGTTGGCCGCGTCGCCGTTGGCCGCGATGCGATCCGCGCCGACCACCACCTTTTGGATCTCCCCCCGCTGCATGAGGGCTCCCGCGGTATTGTCCGGAATCAAAGTCACTGGAATTCCCAGCTTCATGAGCTCCCAGGACGTGATGCGAGATCCCTGGTTCAACGGTCTGGTTTCGTCGGAGACTACCTTAATCTTCTTGCCCTGGTCGAATGCCCCTCGAATGACTCCCAACGCGGTTCCGTACCCCGCTGTGGCCAATCCGCCGGCATTACAGTGGGTCAGCACCGTGTCTCCATCGTTAATGAGGTCGCGGCCTGCCGATCCGATCCTGCGGCAAAGCTCGCAATCCTCGGTCTCCATTGCCACTGCCTCGGCAACGAGTCTCTGCTTCACCTCGCTCAAACCGAGCCCCTTGGAGGCTTCGTATACACCCTTCATTCTCTCCACGGCCCAAAAGAGGTTCACCGCGGTCGGCCGCGTCGAAGCGATTCTTTTGCAGACGTCTTCAAAGAGACGATGGAAGGATTCCCGATCGTTTTCGGGAGCCTCCAGCATACCGAGGGCTATGCCCATGGCCGCGGCCACTCCGATGGCCGGAGCGCCACGGACTGCAAGGCGTTTTATGGCATCGCACATCTCATCCACGGTGCGGATGGCTATGTACTCCTCCTGAAGCGGAAGAAGAGTCTGCTCCAGGAGGGTGATGTGATCTCCGCTCCACTCTATGGTTCTAAAAGGATCGGGCACCTTAACTGCTTCCTTTGCGATTTCGGCCGCGCTCCAGACCGACACGCCGACGAGCATGTCCGCGCCCCGGATTCGGCTGGGTTCATGAGCCGGTCAACCGGCATAAAACTTCAACCTAGCGCAGATTTTGCCGATAGTCAAATTCGCGTCGCCCACGCTTTGCGAGAGAGACACGGGCAGTATCCTGGGAAATATCACCTGTAGTGTCCGTTGATTGAAGAGAAAGCTTCAACTATTTTCTTGCTTCTCGTTTCCGCTCGTGCTATATGAGGCACAAAACTTCAAGGGGATTCGCGATGAACCTCAAGTCTCTTTTCATCGTCCTGACCTTGTTTTCCGTGCTCCTCATCTTACCGGCCGGTCCGGCTTTCAGCGAGGAGAGAACCATGTACCTGTCCGTATGCCAGGAATTGGTCAACCAGGCCCGCAACTATGAGGCCCGGGCAGTGGCTCACTCGCGAATTGCCAAGGGATTCATGAACCAAATTGAAAACCTCGCCAAGTTGCCGAAGAATCAGGGTACGATACAGGCAATGGACAACTTGTTCAGTCAATACGATCAGAACCGTGAGCTGGAAAGGAAATTCCGAGAGCTCTACCGGAAGTCCTCGGATGAGGCGAAGCAATGCATGAAGTCCGTGGAATAACGGACCAGGCGTACCCCGCGCGGTGCAGATAAATTGATCGCCGGCGTCTCGCCGACGTGAACCCCACGGCCCGCAAGTAGTCCTCAAGAGAGCACCATATTCCAGTCATGCGGGCCGGACCACCGGCGGGCAGACCCACAAGTCGCCCGCCCTTTCCTTTCCCCGAGGATCCAGCCCTCGGCCTCGCTCAAGAAGATTTGATTTCTCTTCTCAGTAATCCCACCGCCGTACCTCGCAAACGTGCAGAGTGAAGCGACCCCTGAGCGGATCTCTTCGAGGGATCGCTCTCGGCCATGCCTCGGGCGAATCGTGCTCACCGCTCGGTGGTTTGACACGAAATCCCCTACCGACATATTATCGGTTGAAGGGTCCGGGCCGATCCGGACTTGTATCGCCACAAGGTCCGTGTAGGCCTCTGATGCAAGGAATACGATCATGAAGATTATCCCCAATCCCTATCGACAGAGCGGATGTTTCTTCTGCGGCCCTGACAACCCCGTCGGCTTGAGGCTCACGTTTTCGGAGACTGGGACCGAGCCCAACGAGCTCGTCTGCCGCTGGGTTCCGCCGGCCCTGTACAAGGGCTTCGGGCAAATCCTCCACGGCGGCATCCAGACAGGACTCTTCGATGAGATCATGGGCTGGGCGACGTTGCACCTCACCAAGAAAGTGGGGGTGACAAGTCGGCTGGAGGTCGATTTCCTCAAACCGCTTTTCGTCGAACAAGAAATTGAGGCGCGTTGCCGCATCGAATCCCTGGACGGGAAGAAAGTGAATCTCACCGCGGAAATCCGGAGCCAACAGGGAGAGATATGCTCGAAGGCTTCAGGGACTTACGTGCTCATGGAACGAGATCGATTCGCTCAAGTGGTGGGGGAGTAGAGGGGGGGCAGCTCCGGCCTTTCGATCATGACTCCACTGGAGAAATGAGGAAAGGAAGACTACAAAAAGCAAGACCGGACAGTTTACCTACTGAAGCTCCACGAGGGGGAGATTGAGCAATGTCCTCATGCAAAATCATAAACGGGAGTCTCGATCACCCTGTTGGGCCTCTGCTTGCCTTTGATCATGGCTTGGATACGCTCCACCGTCTCAGGAGCGAAGTACTGCTCGCCCGTTTCCATGGACACGCGTGCAGGTACGTTTTCAACAATGAAGAATTTGCCGTCATGTTCCAGTGTGTACGTTACTTTGGTGTCCACCATTGTCTCCTTCATCCCGGATTTCCTTTCCCTCACTTCCTGTCCCGAAAATCGACCCACAGATCCGGGTCGGGCCCGTATAGGGTGATGATCTTGATGAGCGGCCTGCTCGGATAGCTGCACTGGACATGCAATGGTCTTCCGGCTTTCGTGTAGCCGAGGATGAGACAACTCGGGCCGTACTTGTCTTCCGGGTAGTCTTCAGTCACCTCGCTTTGTCCGACTATCGCCTCCTCCAACTCCGACACGCTTATATCTCGGATGATGCTCTGGTCGACAGCGTGTTTGGAAAACTCATAGACGCGCTCTTTGATCTTCTCGCGAATTTCCCGGATAAGTGTCATGATACCGAAATATCAACCCGCTGAGTTCCGGTCAACGCGTAAATGGATAGGATAGGGATCACGTCTTCTCTTGACTCATGTGTGGCTCGATCGCCTCGACTTTTGTGGTCAAGCAGTCGGCAGACTTTGCCACTGATCTCCTGACAGGAGGCATGTGATCCATTCTACAAACTACGCTCGTCAGGCTGCGGTAAGGCTCCAGTCCGCACGCATCCCCTATGGTTGCCGGGGTCTGAACCCAGCAAGACGCGGCAATCCGCCGGCCCGGAGAAGATTGTAAAGTGGCGTCTGCCCTGTTCCTGGTCCGCAAGAATTCGGGTTGACAGATGATCCGAGGGAGTGGTACTTCCGGAAACACGACAACAGGGATTTTTTCGCCAACTTGACGACGGTTTTGCCGACCTCTTGTCTCGCGATGGACCATCCGGGGATCTCTCGGGGTGTCAGGGGGACGCTGCCAGGACAGAAATCCGGACCAAGATTCTCCGAAATGACAAGACCGCCGCACAATTCCGGCCCAGAGGGATGCATCTTTATGGAGACAAGCAACGAGAAAGCCTATTGGGATGACATGTCCGGGAGGTACGACAATCATGCCCGCAAGTCGGCAAAGATGTACGACCGAATGGTGCAGTTCATCAAAGATGACGTTTCGGGCTGTTCTGCCGTATTGGATATCGGAACGGGAACCGGCGACATACCTCTAAGGATCTGCGGCGATGTCGGACACGTGGAAGGAGTCGACTATTCAGAGTGCATGATCGCCGTTGCCAAAGAGAAGGCAGCCGCACGAGGCACGGACAACGTGAGGTTTCAGGTGCAGGATTGCTATAAGCTGTCCTGTGGTGACGAATCGTTCGACGCGGTGATCGTTGCCAATCTTCTCCACGTGGTGGAGCATCCGGCGAAAGTACTGGCCGAAGCCCATCGTGTCCTGCGTCCGACGGGGAAGCTGTTGGCTCCGACCTACGTGCACAATGAATACTTCAGGACGAAGCTCCTGTCCTGGATAGTTGCGCGCATGGGACATCCTGTCCACCATCGATATGATTCCGCACATTTGTCGGCCATGATCGAGCGAAACCACTTTGATGTTGTTGACCGGAAGCTCATACAAAACACCATGCCCTTGTCTTACGTGGTAGCAATAAAGAGACGTCCGTGAAGACCGAGCCTAGGATGCGGTGACCAACGGGAACCACGCCTGTGGTGTGGCCGCATCATTCACCGGCTTCTACGCCCGTAGGCTCGTCACTGCCCCGAGAAGTCGGTCACGTCTGCTCTTGACTCATGTGTCGCTCGATCGCCTCCACTTTCCTCCTCAAACGCCCGTCGCTCGCCATCCTTGGCTTCATGCGACAAACCACGCCGCCCACGCTGATGTAGTGCACGAATCCAGCCGTTTGATCGGTGGTTGCAAGAGCACAACAAATGGTAAATGCGTAACGGCCGCGACATCTGCCAGTAATATCATCATGCTCCCTTTGAGCCAGGACCCGACTTCACCCGTTTCCCTGGCTAAAGCTCATTTTCTTGAAGAAAGGTGTTGGTCGAGCGCAGATCTCTTGATAAAATCCTGTAGTGAATTCGGGAATTCATCATTAGCCGAATGGGGAGTCAGCCATGAGCAGCATAGCCTTTGCTACCAACGACCTAGAAGACGCCGTATTCTCGCTCCGCATGGTTCATGAGTGTTTGGCTAGAGTAAGAGACGAAAGTCATTACTGGAAGTGGGTAATCATAGCCCTCCACAACTCGCTCCAAGGGTTCATGGTGTCGGCATTGTGCCATTCGAACAGTTTTCCTGTGATCGAATCAGCTCAGCCAAAAACCATTAAGTGCCCAGCCTGCTCTCAGGAAATTGAATGTCCTGATCGTAGGGCATGGGGCTCATTGCAGGAATGGGAAAAGTTTTTAACTGGTCCAAACGATTCAGATCTGAACCCTCCTCCAAAACCTCGACGCCTCGTTCCGTTCATGACTCTTTATAGGCGGATCAAAACTCCTTGTTATATGGAGCTTTTTGGAGGTAGCAAGCCGTTTACGCCACAACGAGACCAGGGCGGGAGCGTCAAGGCAATCCATGGGCTGCGGAACACCTTTGTCCACTTCACTCCCAAGTTCTGGTTGGCTCCCGGTCTTGCTTTCGTACCCATCGTCAAGGATGTGACGGAGGTTGTGTCCTTTCTTGCTTTTGAATCCGGAAACATCATATGGGTCGACCTGGACAATCTTCGCTTGGAGACCGAAGGGCTTGTCAACAATATCTACGCGATCACGAGTGAACTGGACAGATTCTACCTAGCACAGTCAAAGACGAAACGCTCACCGAATCCTGAGGTTGAAGAACGGCTGGCTACTATTCAGCAGAGCGTAGACTGGTCAGTAGAGGAGCAGTAGGTGGGGGGTCAGAGAGGGGAGAAGAGAGTCATGTGCTCTTCTGATTCATTCGTCGCTCAATCCTCTCGACTCTCTCCTCCTCAAGCGACCGTGGCTTGCGATCTTTTGCTTCATGAGACAGATTACGCTGCTCACGCCTCCGGCATGCACCAGTTAAGCCAAGAGCCGACTTCATGTCCCGTTCCATCGTTTGCCGCGCGATAGCGAACGGCCCACCGGGAGTTTCACCAAGGGCGACAACGGTGTATCATGTGCCCCACTTGAGATGATGCCGGCGCACGTTCACAAAAGCATACGCGGCAATTCCCTGCAAGCGTTTGAATTGGAGACCGGATGACCAAGAAAGCAACACCCGATAATTGGATCAGTCTGGAAGTGACGATGCCGCACGAGATGGCGGATGCGGTTGCGGACTTCTGTCACGAGCACGGCTCGGGCGGGGTGGTGGTCGAGGATCAAAATCCTTCGTCCGCCCGTATCAGGGCTTACTTCCCCTATGAACGATGGGACGCGATCCAAGCAGAGCTACGGGCCTTTCTCGCACGTGTTGAGGAGATCTTTCCCGATCTGCCGGAACCGGTTGTGCTTTCCGAAACTCTGAAAAACGAGAATTGGGCGATTGCCTGGAAAGACAATTTCAAGAGCCTCGCCATAGGGAACCGTTTGATGGTCACCCCGCCGTGGTTGACTCCCGATCCGCAGGGTCGGGAGGTCATCGTCATCGAGCCGGCCGCGGCCTTCGGGACGGGAACGCACGAAACTACCCAGGGGTGCCTTGTGCTCCTTGAAGAGGCGGTTGAGTCCGTTCAGCAGGTTGCAGATTCCTTCACCATGTTGGACCTTGGGTGCGGCTCGGGCATTCTTGCCATCGCTGCCGCCAAGCTCGGGGCCTCGGAAGTCCTCGGCGTGGACAACGACCCTGTGGCCGTGGAGTCCGCAGTCGAGAATAGCAGCCTCAACTATGTGGCGGCCTCGGTGCGCTTTCTCCGGTCTTCACTCAAGGAGATCTCCTCCCCGGCAGATATCGTGGCCGCGAACCTCGACCCCATGACCCTCCTTGCCAATCGCGATCTCATCGTCTCGCTGGTCCGTCGCTTCCTCATCATTTCAGGAGTGCCCCTCAATCAGTGGGGCCATGTGAAGGACCTGCTGGTCTCGAGGGGAACAGTGCTTCGCAGAGAGATCACGCAATCCGAGTGGGGATGCGGTCTTTTGGAGAAGGGTTAAGTTCAGGATTGCGCAAATTCGGTCGCATATTCCAGGCGGTGCCGGCTCCCACGGAATGCCGTGTAGGGGCGATCCTTGCGATCGCCGTCTTCTCGAGCCGATACACGCTTA
Source organism: Desulfomonilaceae bacterium (assembly GCA_041741735.1). Taxonomy (GTDB): domain Bacteria; phylum Desulfobacterota; class Desulfomonilia; order Desulfomonilales; family Desulfomonilaceae; genus JBGSJS01. Next base: position 11,168 of record JBGSJS010000056.1, read on the forward strand.
AGGGCGAATACAAGATTCGCCCCTACGTAGATGGCTTGTCGCCGCCACGTGTGCGATACGCTCTTCCGGCGGGACTTCTTCCCGAACACGAGGTGTTATCCCGTCGGGAAGTTCAGCGGTCGTTTCCCGGAGATTCTTGAGGAGACTTGAGGAAAACGTGCAGAAAGAAGCACGCCGTTCCTATACACAAGGCGGAATCCGCCACGTTGAACGCGGGCCAGTGTATGGCACCCACGTAAAAATCGAGGAAATCGATTACCTCGCCGTAGAGAATCCTGTCGATAAGATTCCCCGCGGCTCCGCCGAAAAAGAAGGTATAACCCGCCAAGAGGTATGCATCCGGTTCCCGTGTGGTGATCACGAGCCATAGAATGACCACCAGCGCCACCGCTGAGATGGCAATGAAGAAAGCGGAACGATATCCCGCGGTGGAGCGCGAAAAGATTCCAAATGCCGCACCGGGATTCCGAGCGTGAACGAGGTCGAAGAATCCGGGAATGATCTCAACGGCTCGGTTGACCGGAATGGACGTCACGATCCAATGCTTGGTCACCTGGTCCAACACGATGATGGCCAGGGCGGTCAAAGTAAAGAAGACGATGCGTCTCATTCCGGCTACCGAAGACAATCCGCTAAGCCTTTTCAGGAGAAATTCCCGACTCTCTCAGTACTCCCGCACATCTGGGGCAGACCTCCCCGAAGTCTGCATCCGTCCCGATCATGGAACTCCAGGTCCAGCAACGGGGACATTTCCCACCCTCTGCCCGGGAAACGGTGACACTCACTCCGACCAGTTCGCCTTGTTCCTCGTCAACGGTTGGGGCGACCCCAGTGGAGCGGACTTCCAAAGCGGAAACGATGAAGAACCCTTCGGGATCTTCCAGGCCCGTGATCGCCTCAGCCACCGCTGTGGGGGCTTCAACGAGGATTTTGGCCTCCAGGGCCGACCCGATAAGCTTCGATGCCCGCGCTTCTTCAAGGGCCTTCGAGACTTCCTGTCGCACCGCAAGGAGAGTTTTCCATGAGGCTCGGTCGGTCTCGCTCAACCTCACCTCGGCAAGAGGCTCCGGGAATGCCGAGAGGTGGACGCTCGTCTCCTTCTCTCCAGCGGAATTCACCTCGGCCCATGCTTCTTCAGCCGTGAAGCTCATGATGGGGGCCATCAACTTCACCAGAGCGGAGAGGATGTGGTGCAGAGCCGTCTGAGCCGAACGGCGGAGCGGTCCGTCGGTTCTCTCCACATAGAGACGATCCTTGAGGATGTCCAGATAGAGGGACGAGAGATCCACGGTGCAATAGTTGTAGAGCGTGTGAAAGACAACGTGGAACTCGAAGTTTTCGTACGCGGACCGCACCCGCAGAATAACCCTGTTCAAGGTGTCGAGGGCGAAGCGGTCCAGATCGCGCATCTCATCTAAGGGAACCGCATCCTTCTTCGGATCGAAATCGGCCAGATTGCCCAACAGGAACCGGCACGTATTGCGAATCCTGCGGTACGCCTCGGCGAGTCGGTCCAAGATCTCCTGGGAGATTCGGATGTCGTCCCGATAGTCCTCCGCGGAAACCCAGAGCCGCAGAATGTCGGCCCCGTACTTGGATATCAGCTCCTGAGGCTGGATCACATTGCCCAAGGATTTGGACATCTTCTTGCCCTGTCCGTCCACCACAAATCCATGCGTCAACACGCCTTCGTACGGAGCCCGCGCTCTGGTGCCCACTGAAGTGAGGAGAGCACTGTGGAACCATCCCCGATGTTGATCGCTTCCTTCGAGGTAGAGCTGAGGCGGATAAACGAGGCCTTCTCTCTGCTCGCACACGGCAGCCCAACTGATCCCGGAATCGAACCAGACGTCGAGGATATCCGTTTCCTTGGTAAACGAGGTGCCTCCGCACGATGGGCAGGTGAGACCCTCCGGGGCAAGCTCCTCCGCGGTGGAGGCAAACCAGACGTCGGCGCCGCCTTCGCGGAACAACTCGGCAGCCTTGGCAAAGAGCTCGGGAGGTGCAACCACTTCGTCGCATGCCGCGCATCTCATTGCGGTAATGGGCACACCCCAGCTCCGCTGGCGTGAGATACACCAGTCCGGTCGGTGCTGGATCATACCGTAGATGCGATCTCTTCCCCACTTGGGAATCCACGAGACCGTATCGATCGCCTCAAGGGCATTTTTTCTCAGGCCGGTCTTCTCCATGGAGATGAACCACTGATGGGTGGCCCGGAAGATCACGGGCTGTTTGCAGCGCCAGCAATGGGGATAGCTGTGCTCCATCACTTCCGAGGCCATGAGATTGCCCACTTCCTTGAGCTTGGCAATCACGTCCTTGTTCGCGTCGAATACGAACTTGCCCTTGAAGAATTCCACCTCATCGGTGAAGATCCCGTTGTCGTCCACCGGTGCGTACACGTCGATGCCGTACTTCAGCCCTACCTCATAGTCTTCCTGACCGTGTCCCGGCGCGCAATGGACGCATCCGGTTCCCGTGTCCAGGGTGACGAAGTCGGCGAGGATGATCAACGAATCCCGGCCGTAAATGGGGTGCGTGCACCGAAGGCCTTCCAGGAGACTGCCCTGAAAGGTGGCGAGGATCTTGTAGTCCGTGATGCCGAAGGAGTCCATGTTGACGGCAACGAGCCGCTCCGCAAGGATGTACACCACGTCGCCGACTTCAACGGCCGCATAGGACTCGTCGGGATGAACGGCTATGGCGAGGTTGGCCGGAATGGTCCAGGGAGTGGTGGTCCAGATCACCACGTAGACCTTCTTCCCCTTGACCTCGGGGATCTTCTCCGAGAAGTCGTCCTTGGCGGGGAAACGCACGTAGATCGACGGCGAGGAAGAATCCGCGTATTCGACTTCCGCTTCGGCCAATGCCGTTACGCACGATGCGCACCAGTACACGGGTTTCTTTCCGCGATAGACTGCACCCGACTCGAAGAACTTCCCCAATTCTTCAACGATGGTCGCTTGATAACGGTAGTTCATGGTGAGGTACGGCTCTTCCCAGACTCCGAAGCAGCCGAGCCTTTTGAATTCCTCACGCTGAATGTCAATGAACTTCTTCGCGTACTCCCGGCAGTGACGTCTCACTTGGACGCTCGTCATCGTCTCTTTTTTCTTACCGAGCTCTTTATCCACCTGATGTTCGATGGGCAGGCCGTGACAATCCCATCCGGGAACGTACATGGAATCGTACCCGGACATGAAGCGGCTTTTGACGATCATGTCCTTGAGAATCTTGTTCAGCGCGGTGCCCAGGTGAATGTGCCCGTTGGCGTACGGAGGTCCGTCGTGAAGTATGTATTTCTCCCTGCCCCGACCTTTCTCAAGAATAGCGTCGTAAATCTTCTCTTCCTGCCATTGCTTGAGCATGTCCGGTTCCCTCTTGGGCAGGTTGGCCCGCATGGGGAATTTTGTCTTGGGGAGATTGAGCGTATCTTTGTAATCCATCGTCGAAGACCTCCACAGCGTTGGGTCTCAATTGAGAGTATATCCGCGAGCCGTCCTTCACCGATTCCATCGAGCGGCCTGATGCTCCTGCCTTTCAGGTGCGTCCAGCGAGCACTTTCAAAGCGCTCTCGATGACCTGTGCCCGGCTCTCGATCGGTACAGTAATTGACGGATCGCTCCGTCATTCATCGAAACACATAACGTTACCAGGGTCCGCGCCAAAGTCAACAAAAATGAGACCGATCCGGCGGCCCTGCGGGAAGAGACCGAGAAGCAGACCCCTTTGAGGTCTCGTCTTCATCCTCCGACTCTTCGTAATTCGGTGTAACCCGGACACTGTCGGCGGGCTCTTGAAAAGACAAAGGCCTCTTGAGCCCACTCTATTCCGCACATAGGTACATTCTTGCCGTTAACCGCAAGAACTCCTGGACATCCCGGCTCTCCTTTGGCTTAATACATACGGAGGCTTGGTTTGCCGGTAATTGGTAAACCGACCTTGCGAAAAGCTGAAATCACCATAAATCCAGGGCACATTGGTCGTCCAAGTCTGTGGAGGATGGGCTGAACAGAGTGAATCCCATCGGTGGCCGGCTTGACTCGACCGATGGGGTTCGAAGACTCACCCCATCCTACGCGCTACGCGCTGACGCTGGCGGATGAGACGCTGTAGTCTGTTATCCTATAAGGCTGAACCGGGCCAGATGCTTTTGACTTAACTGGAGGTGCCAATATGGAAATCCCTGAATCTTACGCCATCGATAAGGAGGCTATGCTACTCTTTGAAAGCTTACTCCCCAAAGCGTGGCTCCCCCGTAAGGAATCGCCAGATTTCGGTATTGATTACTCTGTTGAAATCGGTGAGATAGGACAAATGCCGTCAGGAATCCGCTTCTGTGTTCAGGTGAAAGGAAAGAAATCACCCAAATACACTCAAGACGGATTCATAACCAAGACAATTGAAAAGCATTATATCGAGTATTGGGCTGACAGAGTTAGGCAACCCGTGTTCTTGGTCGTGGCTGATCTACAGAAGAAGAGATGTTACTACATATTCATGCAGGAATGGGCTCTAAAGGACGAGAGTTGGCGAGACAAGCAGGAGCCAACCGTAAGAATTCCCGTTGAACATCAGGTCTCAGACGTCGGTAAATTTCAGCAGGACATCCACAGTGCTGAAGAATTTATGCGAGAGCGCTATCCATCATCCGTAGAGGCAGCCCTCGCTGCTGACAAGAAGAAGCTGGAGGAACTGGATGATCGAATCATAGTGGCGGACATTGAGGTCAAAGGAGAGGTCATAACTTATCATCTTGAGGCTCGGGAGCCAGTCAGGCTACAATTGCGTGCCGTCGGCAATGCCCGTGATGTCATCAAAAGAAAGATCGAAAACTTGATCAATTTCGGAAGCCCAGCGCACTTTGGACCTGAAGAGGCTTGTGCAAAAGGATCGGCGATTCTGGAGGAGAAGGCACTTCAACTAATAGAAGTCCAGTCCTTGAATAAACGAGAATCGGAGCTGGCCCTGATTTCAATAGATCACTCAGGAACACAAATAGAATCAATTCGCATCCCGGGCAACATGACCTTCGGCCGGAGAGGTGGCTTTTTTCAAAGCGATCCGACCCGACTGCCTCTCCGCTGTGCGTTGACGATGAGTATAATCCCAGAGAATCCGGCTCAAGATATCAGCGTCACATTCAGTATAGATCCTATCACTTGGCAAGGGGTGCCTCTATCTCGCCTGAAATACTTTGACAAACTGTCCAGTTTCTTCTCGTCATTGAAGAACGCCGCCACAATTAAGCTGGTATGCGAGTGCGAGGGGTATTTTCTCTTTTCAGGGTTCAATTGTCTGCCGATCAACAGCCAATTTGTCGAAGCGTTCGATTGGTACTTGCACATACTAAGTGACGCGCGTGTCGTTGCTCGGATTTTGGGTATTGACCCCCCGGCACCAGATTTTAGCACGGTGCCCGACAGCGAATTGCAGGAAATCGGGATTCTGTATAATCTGCTCGCGAACGGGAAGTATCGGCAGGCAGGAGATGGGGTTGCGCTAAAGACGAGAATGGTGTTTCACGAAGAGGGCCTTGAGACGCTTCGCAAGAATCGTGACGGATTTCTAGCAGTGAGGCTTAAGGAAGCCAGGGTATTCCATTTCTTTGGTGCCAGAATCGCTCTGGAATTGAGTCTGAGCCTTACCAAAGCAAGATTTCGCGGTAACTTGGATAAGGCTACTGCTGAAAATGAGGATATTACGGCAAATGGATTGCCGTGCGAGTGGATAGGGGAAGAGGGATCCGAACTGATTGTAGAATGCGAGAAAGTTCAGCGTATCGAGGCCTAGAATGCGAGGATCGCCTGATCATTTCCCACGAGGTCGGGTCACCTTCGGTGAAGAGTGGCACGGTTTTTTTCTCTACGCTGACCGGTGCACGGTCCAGCAAGAGTTCAACGATCCTATCTACCCCGTGATTGAGAAGCTGCGAGGCCACTTCCGGACTCTCGTTCCGTACCCAGACGAACAGCCCGCGTAGGATGGGGTGAACGAAGTGAACCCCATCGCCAGCCGGTTTGACTCGACCGATGGGGTCGAGGATTCGCCCCATGCTACGCGCTTTTTCGGATCAGTATGACCGTGACCTATTCCAGTCGCTGCTCGGCTGTATTTGGTGCCGAACAAACAGTCCTGGTTGTGAGCTCCGCAGTGGGCGCATTGAGCTCCTGTATTTCAGCCAGTAGCTCAGGATGCCGGTCCATAAGTCTAAGAAGACTGACCAAAGGAGCTGCCGGTCTGGATTGGCCCCGCTCATAACGGGAAAAAGCCATTTTGCCGACGCCTACGGCTGCCGCCAGCGCTTCTTGGGTCATCTTTAATCTCTTGCGGATACTACGGATCTCGCTGCGTACGCCGTCCAGCAAGTTCGCCTGTTCTTCGGTGTATCGGCGGTAGCTTTCTGCATCCCACACCCCTTCGCCGCATTCCGGACAAAAATCACCCTTCATGTCGTGCAGGATCACCGACTTACCGCCATAAGAAAGGATTTCATCGCAGATTTTTGTGACCATCTCAGGGTGGCCGCACTCCGGACATCTCATAATTCTCACCTCACTTCTCCTTAAATTGAATGACCACGGGTCCGCCATCTGTGTAGTGAGTGATCTTGATATAGACTTCGGAACCATCCGCGGTCCAGCCGTCGTACACGTCCTGCCAAACTCGATGATCCGATTTGGTGGTCATTGAATGGCGAAAATCCCCATGAGAAAGAGCAAGGACTATCTTCCTCATGTCCGGTTCTTCCAGACCCAAGGCAAGACCTCCTCTTAATGCCGTTACGGTGAACGGCCGGCTGTTCGGATCGGCAACTATTGCTTGCACTGCCGACAGAACATAATGGGGTTTGAATTTCTTCATAGACCCCACACTAGTCAATCTGATTACTTTAGTCAATCTGATTATTATGAAGTTCCGTCTTTAGTGATTCTTCTGATGGTTTTTCCGAACAAATTGGTTCGCGACGCTACCGATGCCCGGAGTGCAGGTGCGTCATGGAATGCCGGCACCGGAATTCCCGAGTGCCTGAAGTGAGCCGACTCACGGGACCTCGATGGCTTTCCAGCAGAAGGACTGCCGGATTATTCCTCAAGTACCTCCCGGCTTCACCGGCACGCCGATTCTTTCCTGCCCCCTGCCGGCCATCGTTTGCTCCTGTCGTCGACGTATTCGGGATTTTCGGGATCACGCGCGCCCATTTCAAGGGATTTGTCTCAATATAATGTCTGATAGCGTTCAGTGCTCTATCACTGCGGATGACATGTTCGTAATAATTCCGCTGCCACACCGAAGTACTCGCCATCCCCGGACAATCATTTATCGATCTGGTGCATGAAGCCTTGAAGCCCCCGATGAATGACGAAAGCGATCGTCTGCCGGGACCACGCGGCTGTAGGGGCGACCGGCGGTCGCCCTCTCCCTTCCGGCCGATGCCATGCGAACCACAATCAGTGAGGATCAAGACAACTCCATGTAAATGATAGGGCATGACAAGGAACGCGTCCAAACAGATTTCTCGACGAACCCGATCCGATCGCAGCCACTCGTCGCGAACAATAGTACCAACTTGATTCAAGTTCATTTCTCCATCTTCGATCTTCCCGAAGATGCATTCCCGGCGATGCGTACAAATTGTCACAAAGTACGCACCTTCTTGGGAATAGTCATAATCCACCAGCCGAACCGAACGCCTGCGGTGTTTATCCGGATCGAATTTCATGGTGGTTTCCGCTATAGCATGTGTTTGACCGCCCGTAGGGACGACCGGCGGTTTACCTCTTTTCCCGACGCCGGTGGCCCTGTTCCGCGCAATGGGGCCGTGGTTGTTGCCGCGTGACAACCCCACCAGGGCGACCGCCGGTCGCCCCTACACGTAATCGACGTTGTCATCGAACAGCTCGTAACACCAAGATACCGCATCAATCGCATCCTGTATGGGCCGGCTCTCCGGCATCCGTACACTCCTCACCTATTTTGTCAGTGATTTTGTAGGAAAGCTCAACACTTCTCGATCGGGTCATTGGCAAGGCAACTATACGTGTCTTCGATGAACCAGTGGCACTCGGGGGTACTATCCAGGGCTTCAGCTACAGCTCGCGTTCCGCACATGGATAGAAGGATTTCCTGGGTCATTTTTGTGTGGGTTCGAGAAAGGTATTGTACGAGCTGTTTTCGTGTGATAGAGCATGGACACCTGACTTGGGAGGTGTTCCATGGAGGCGGGGCTCGAA
>JBGSJS010000057.1:0-97817 GCA_041741735.1 Desulfomonilaceae bacterium
CGTTTCCGGCTGGTTGGCGCCTCATCAAGCAACACTAATCTACCAGAATCAGGTCGAAATGTACAGCGAAGTCTGCCGAAATCAGACCTCTTTTCTCGCTTGGCTCGCAAAATCCAGGTAAAAAGCTCGTCGGGTGATTTATCACGAGTCACGCCTCTACTCCTCAACACTGGACATCGGAAGCTCGCTCAAGGATCAGAGGTTTCAACGACCCTCATAGGGTTCCCGCTGCGATGCAAGCTCAAACTCTTAACAGTGTCGGTCAGGAATTCCGGCATCCAAGGTTACTCTATGAATGACAGCATACGTTCAATAAAGATACTAAGGCGTGCATCTCGACTTGTCAATTGTTTAGTAAAAATAGATTCTTGCAGACTCTACCTGATCGAGGCTTTACAAATCGGCGAGTCAGACTGCGAAGACACCCAAAAGAATCCCCGGACAGGAGAGTCGATGTGGACGCTTCCCCTAGTTGATACAAGGTTGAAATTGAATTGGCGGGATATTCTTTCGTATCAGACTCTCGAGAGATTCAGTCTTGTAAGGGCTTCATTGTGGGGGATTGCCTCGATCGAGCAGAGGAGCGCTTTGCACTTCTCCGTATTGCCAAGATAGTGGTAAGCTACGGCCAGATTGTTACTGATCTCAAAATAATCCGGGAACTTATCGGCGAGAGAGGAGAAGATGCCTACAGCGGCTTCAGGTTCTCCACCGACGAGTGCAGCGACGCCCAGCCGGAAGGTGATTTCCAACCCTTCCAAAGAAGGCAGTTTCCCGATGGTCCTGGTCTTCCCCTCGAGAATGCAGGATTCCAGGTCCCCAAGCTTGAGAAAATCATCCTCGTTCCGTCCGTAATCGACCCCCTTGATCTGCGAACAATCTTTGCACTCCGGCTCCGTCCTGCCGTTCACAATGGCCAAGGCGATTCTTCGTCGGGGCATACCATTCCAAATGTCCTCAAAGGAGTTCACTCCGAGGTGACCGATGGTGAGCCACCGATGGCAGCAGGCGGCCACAGCCCCATTGGAGCCGACAAACGTCATGGGACTGAAATCCCAGCACCCTCGAACACGGTCGGTGAAGACGGCCTCGCTTGCCACCTGAATTCCTGATCGGTGAAGTTGCATGCTTACGCCACGAATGATTTCCTCGACAGCATCCCTCTGTTCGAAGATGGAATGGGATCGGCAGGTTTCCGGTAGCATCGTCCACGAGAGCTTCACCGCGTCGATTCCCAGCTCGCGGGCGAGCTCCGGGACCTTCTTCAGACTCAAGAGATTGAGAGCGTTGATATGGAACGTCAGGTAGAGTAGCGGATACGGGCTCTTGCGCTCGGCCCTGATCTCAGACACACGCTTCACACGGGAGATTACCCTCTCCCAATTGGTCGCGTCGCGGACTTTCGCGTAGGTTTCTCTGTCGCCTGCATCAAGACTCACGGACAGCTCACTTTTCGAGGTAGTCATAAAATCGATGTGGACGTCCTGAATCAACGACCCGTTGGTATTCACGTAGTAAGACTTGCCACTATCCCGGAAATACGAGAGATAATCCGGCAGATGCCGATTGAGGAAGGGTTCGCCAAGACCCGTGATATGCACGTGACGAACGGTATCGATAACGGGCCGGAGCTTCTCAAACACGAAAGGAGTGAGCTGAACGGACTCCACCTGATAGCCGCTTCCATGGATACAGAAACGGCACGTGTAGTTGCAGCCGAAATACGGCTCCAGATAGAGTACTTGCGGTGGCGGTCGGAAAATCTCGCGTATGATCTTCATTTCTCTTATTCAGGTCCCCGACGGATGGTGTGCCCACTCTCCCTCGCCCTCCATGATCTCGGAGGCTCACGTCGGAGTGGGACCGGCATCGGGAGACCGTCGCACAATTTGGCAAGAGGCCTGATTCGAGCGGCATTGCTGCAGGAACGCCTCACGATGCATCCCTACAAACGTGTCCGCGGGTGAGCCAGGTTTTGAGACAACTCCTTCAAGCCAGTCCTTTTCTCCAACATATGGTGTCGATCAGGCGTCCGAAAACGATTTCACTTCTTGTTCGAGGCCGTGACCACATCACCCTTTGTGCTCTCGATAATAGCGATAACTTCACCCTGTTCTTTCTGGGGAACCTTGAAACTGGTCATGCTGTCCCGAAAGATCTTGATCAATTCCTTCCATTCTTGCTCTGTGACGTTGAGGTGCTTATGTGCTTCTTTGATCGTGCGTCCCGTATACTTCTGCGGCCCCCCCATCACCTGGCAGGCCAGTGCAGTAGCATTGAATTTGTAAACGGGCTTGGGGAATCGCTTGTGAGCCTCCGAAATCCTCGGATTGGCGTGAAAGACCGGATCAGCGTAACTCCGCTCGATCACGTCATCTATTATCACCGCTATGTTATTGATGCCGCCGAGCCGATCGTAGAGAGAAGGGGCTTTCGCTGAAGGCTTCTTGTCAGCGCATTGGGCTGCCGTGGCCCAAAGCATGACCAGGAGGGCTACTGCCAACGTACGACCAACTATCCGGTAGGTTCTCTCTTTCTTCATAATCTTCCTCCTCATTCTTTTGGCACGCACCAAGTTCTCATTTACCCCGGTGCTTCACCCCCGAGGATGATATGAGCCTTCCTTCGGTGCAAACCGGAACGGATGAAGTGGAAGAATGAGGGAGTGAAAAGGATGCTGCTGATCCGATTTGTGGGACACCAGAGTCACGAGCCTACCCTCAAGCCAAGAGATACAAGGCAAAGAGAATGGCCAGAATGGCGTTTGGCACGCCGAAAGTGAATAGATCGGTTTTCGGAAGCTTGTACCGACCGTACGCAACGAGACTCACGACAAATGCCCAGAATTTCAACGCCATACCAAAGATGAGAAAAGGCACGGCGTACTGGGGATTCAAAAAGAGATAGAGGTAAAGGGCGGAAAACGTGAAAGCCGTGCCCCCCGTGAAGAGGCGGTACAAAGCATAATCGGGAGGATGCGCTCTTTGCGAAGGAGTGAGCTTTGCAAACAAAGCAAATATGCTTATACCGCCGATGGAATTGAAAACGGCTCCTGCAAGGAGAATATACTGCATGTTCCCTCACACGTCTCTGGGTTCGTTCAACGGGAATGAAGCGGAGCTGCCGGCCTATCAGGCTCCAGTCAGGTACGACGCGCCGAGGAGGGAGAGCGCGTTGTTCTCCTCACCGATCATGCCGGCTCTTGCGTCTCGGAACATCTTTTCGACCGGGAGCTCTTTGCTGAGACCGTATGCACCGAATATTTGTATGGCTTCACTGGCGACTTTGAGGGCTGTTTCCGTGCAATAGACCTTCGAGGACTGAGCGTGCATCGCCGAGCCGGCCGGATTGGCATCTTCGGCTACCCGCACCGATATTCCGAATTCTCCAACGGGATGTCGAAGTGAGAGTATCCGACGCTGAAGACAAATGCTTATTCCATCTGAAGTTTGTGTTATCCGAAATGAACGATCGGTCGGAAGGGTCTTGTGCGGAAGGACGGGACAGAGGGGTGACGGATCTCCCGGTCAGTCCGTCTTCTTTTGGAACTTCGACGGAGGTTTACCGAACAGGTCCGAGAAGGCCATGGAAAACGACGGAACACTGTTGTATCCAACAGTGAGAGCGGTTTCAGTCACGTTCTTGCCCTCTTCTTCGAGCAGACGCCGGGCCTCGATGAGCCTCATTTTCCGAAGATAGCCGAAAACTGTCGTGCCATAAAACTGCCGAAACCCCTTGTTCAAGTCGCTGTGGCTCGTTCCGATGGTGTGTGCAAGGTCCAGCAGCTTCGGAGGAGACTCGAGATCCTTGCTCAGAATCTCCTTTGCAGAGCGGATACGCTCAACGTCCCCGGCCCGCAATGCAATCCGGGTATTGGCGATCGCATTTGACGACCTGATCTGAGCCAGTTTATACGCAATGAGCTCGATGGCCTTGCTCTCCATGTAGAGTCGTTGCAATGCTCCGGAATATGGGGTGTCCATCATCTGCCGAACAGACTCTATCATGGGCTGGGACAAAGGTCCGGTGTGAGCGAATCCCTTGGTATCACACCCTTCCAATATGTCTCGAAGGTCTGTGGGGCCTTCTTCAAAACTGCCCCCCAGAAGTCCGTTCAGAACAGACGGCAGGACATGAATGCTGAGATGGAACTGGCGCTGCTCGGCAGGCATTTTCATCCTTCCCTCCAATTCGGGACAGAAGAAGACCATGCCGACGCGGTCGCTCTGCTCAATTCGCCGTTCCGAAGTCGATCTGCAAGGCGCACTCAGCTCCCAGAATCCTTCGGCCTCGACATGAAAGTAGAATCTGAGTAGCGGATTGTTCGATTCGAAGCGTGTTTCTCTCGTTTCACTCTATATGAAATCGGAAACATGGAGATACATCCCCGGTCCGAGAGTCAATGACTTGCTGAAGCCCCTTGCGATCCCGTCTCTTTTCATTACATTCCCAACTCTCTGACGTACAGTGCTCGTGCCGTCCGTCCGGAGGCAGATATGCGGGAAAGTGGCGATACTATACTGCCGCTGATCGAAATTCGCGGCATTCTTCGAGTTGAAGGCCAATGAGCCTCCGACCACAAAGTTACCGAAGATCGTCGCTGTTTTTCCAAGAGGAGCTACACCTGCTTGAAACTTATGGCAGACCCGATAGTGGAGCGCAGGAGGCATTCCGAAGGCTTCCTGATAACCTCAAGGCTCTCTGCATTTCCCACAATTTTCAAGGCGCTTCGACATTGCTACATCTCCTTGAACATGTGCAGGTACGGTCTGCTCACCGTAAGGACTTCCGGGCGGCCTTTCAGCCTCACGGCACCGCGACCGGTTACGGAACGGCTGACTCTGTCAATTTGCGCGACGTTTACGATGGTGCCCCGATGAATACGCCAGTATCTCTGCGGATCCAATTCGTCCACAAGCTGCTTGATGGGTTTGCTGATAAGTGATTCGCCCCTGTTGGTAACAGCCAACGTGTATTTATCGTTTGCCTGGAAATAGCAGACCTCTTCAATGGGAACGAGGCGCACTCCGTCACCGTGCTGCACACGGAGCCATTGCAGATAGCCTGGAGTCCGGTTCTGCGGTGCCGTCACACCGACTTGCTCCACAAGCTCCGCCAAATAGGAGAGTGTGCCGGACGAGAGGGCCATCTGATTTTTCAACCGTCGAACCGTTTTCTCCAGCCTCTCGCGGCAAACGGGCTTGACGAGATAATCAGCAGCTCCGCTCTCGAAGGCGTTCACAGCGTAGTGGTCATAGGCGGTGGTGAAGACAACCCGACAGGCCCCAGCTATCTTCCTGGCCACCTGCATCCCGCACATGCCGGGAATCCGGACCTCCAGAAACGCGAGATCGGCGGAATGCTTCCGAATCAAGTCCAGTGCTTCCGGCCCTGTCTTTGCTCGGCCGCAGGGACGAACCTCCGGCCAGACCTCAGAAAGTTGGGATTCCAGCTCCATCACGAATAGATCGTCAGTGTCGGCGATAATAGCTCTGAGCTCGTGCATGGTACACCTCGATCTCGGCCCCGCGGCCGAACCTCCACGATCGCGTGAAATCGCGGACAAAGAGGCCGATCCGAAAGGGGCTAGGTACAACCTGTCTGCATGATGCAAACCTTGTGCCTGAACTTGGGTTTGGCGTCACCACTTGATTGAATCCTTCTCTGAGGTGTAACTATGAGGCGAAAAGGGACATCCGGCCACAGAAGAATTCTCTTATTTTCCCGTGTGTCTTCCGTGCCGTCAGCGTCTCTGGAGTCAACTCTTCACTCGCAGTGAATGGTTACCAAGACTTGGCATACTGTTCATGTGTGCTCCTCTTCCGGAGACAGCGGTACGCATGAGAGGTGTTGCATGTTCCCGTCTTGAGAGGCATACTCTGTTTCCAGTCCGGACCGTGCGGGGAGGTCCATGATGAGGCGCACCGTAGTCTATGTCGGTCTCTTGGTGCTGCTGCCGGCAGTGTTGCTGTTTGCCGCGGCTGCGCCCGGGGCGGAGCTTACCGGAAAATCGGAGCTCAATGCAGCCCTGCTTGCGGCCTCCAGACGAGGCGACGCAACCCGAGTGGAGAACCTTCTCAACCAAGGGGCCGACCTCAACGCCAAAGACGCCAACGGTACCGTTCCGCTCATGTGGGCCTGCTTCTTCCTTGGCCCCGAACACATGAAGGTAGCGACGACGCTTTTGAATCGCGGAGCAGACGTCAATGCGCGGGATCTCATGGAAAAGACGGCCCTGATATGGGCCGTTGACATCGGTAATCTCGAAGCGGTGAAGCTGCTTCTGCGTCACGGTGCAGGGGTGAACGCACGAGACGACTTCGGATTAACCGCATTACAGGGAGCCGCGTCTGAAGGACTCGGCGAGGTGGTGCAGTTGTTGCTCGACCGGGGCGCCGACGTGAACAGTGCCGACAGCAGTGGCGGTACGGCTCTGTTGAAGGCTGCCCGTAAAGGGCATACAGAGATTGTAAAGGCTTTGGCGGATCGAGGTGCCGACGTCAACGTCAGGGACAGTATGGGAAGCTCTCCGTTGATAGCGGCGGCCACCAATGGACGGATGGGCGTAGTCGGCTTTCTGCTGAAAGAAGGGCCTACATTGAAGGATAGTGTAGGTCAAGTGAACCGGGCATTTGTCTGGGCCGTGTATCACGGCCGCCTGGAAGTTGCGGCATTTCTGCTGGACCACGGAGCCAATGTGAACAGCGAGGTCACTTCAGGACGAACCGTGCTCATGTGGGCTGCGGAGACGGGAAATTGCGAGCTCGCCCGCTTGGCCATCGACAGGGGAGCGGACCTTTCGGCCAAAGATCCTTGGGGAAGGACTGCCCTGAGTATAGCCAAAGAGCAAGGTCGCGACGAAGTGGCAAAGCTCCTCACCTCAATGGGCGGAAAGCCATAAAAGGGCACCGACAGATCGCCTCGGCGGGAGAGGCAGCACCATGACGCGGCCGTTGGAAGAGGGGGCCGTTCGCAAGCCCCGGGGCTCGGCAATCCCTGTGGCATTGGTTTTTCCTAACGCGTACGGCGTGGGCATGGGAAATCTGGGATTTCAGTTTCTCTACGATCTTATCAACTCTGATCCCCGATTCTTGGCTGAGCGCTTCTTCTTTCCGGATCGGACAGGGAAAGAGAAGGGGTGGGAAAGACCGCCCCTTTCCGAGGAGTCCGGTAGACCGCTTAACAATTTTCCCCTTATCGCATTCAGCGTACCGTTTGAAAATGACTATCCGGCCGTCCCCGCCGCGCTTCTCGCAACGGGCATTCCTCCGTTTCAAGCAGATAGGAGCCCATTGCATCCCCTGGTCATAGCCGGGGGAGTGTCGGTTTCAATGAATCCTGAACCGTTGGCCCCGTTTCTTGACCTGGCATTCATCGGAGAGATGGATGACGAGAAGGAAGAATCAGGTCTTTTGTCTGCCCTCGCGGAGGCGGTGTCAGGCACTTCGGGAAAAGTCCCGGAGAGGAAGGAGCTCCTCCGAGGGCTGCGAGATATCCCTGGTGTTTATGTTCCCGGAGCGTACACCTTTGCGTTCGACCGGAGAGGACTTGTCGCCGAGATCGTGCCCGACGAAGGCTTTCCGCGTCGGGTGAAGGCAGTGAAGAGACGCTCTTCGGATTCTCCGGTTCCGACCTCCGTTCTCTTCACGCCGGACGCTGAATTCGGTGAATCGCTCCTCGTAGAGACCAATCGCGGATGTAGCAGAGGCTGTCGGTTTTGTGCCGCGGGGTGGATTCACCATCCGGTGCGGTACGCTGGGTTTTCAAGGTTTCGGGACCGGGTGGAAGCTACCATCGCCCAGGGGCGCACGGTGGGACTGATCGGCTCCGATCTTGCCCGTCATCCGGAATTGGAAGAAATCCTCGAGCATATCGTCCGCAAGGGAGGTACCTTTTCGCTGTCGTCCATCCGTCCCGAAGGACTCACGCCCAGCATAACGAGACTGGTTGCGGCAACGGGTCAAAAGACCGCGACCCTGGCGCCGGAGACTGCTTCTTCACGGATGAAAGAAGTCATAGGGAAGCCTATTCCGTCCGAGCGCTTCTACGAATTGGTCGAGCACATCGTGACCGCGGGGATACCGAACATTCGTTTCTATTTCATGCTCGGACTTCCCTCTGAAACGGACGAGGACGCTGAGGCGATCGTGGACTTCGTGGTGAGGGCTCGGGAGATCTTTGTGGACGCTTCCCGTCCCCGGGGGAGAATCGGGCGCATCGGCGTGCAGATCAATCCCTTTGTTCCCAAGCCCTGGACACCGTTTCAGTGGGCGGCAATGGCGCTTCCCCAAGTGCTTGAGCGACGAATACGAATCGTCGAGTCCGGTCTCAAAAAGAAGCCCAATGTCGTGGTGCGTGTGGAGTCGGTTCGTACTGCTACCACTCAGGCATTCCTCTCTCGGGGGGACCGAAGGATCGCCGCTGCCATAGCTCGAGCGGCAGCCCGGCAGGGACGTTGGCCGGGGGTATGCAAGAAAGAAGGGATAGATCAGGCGTTCTTCGTTCACAGGCAACGCAACCTCGACGAGACATTCCCCTGGGACGTGACCGACCACGGGATTGCACCGACGATTCTGAAAAGGATTTTCTTGAAAAGCATGGCTTGCGGGCGAACCGATCCGCCCGAGACGGCATCTAATTCTACTGAGAAAGGCTGACTTGGTTTGTCCGGTGTTCTCGCGTATACGGCGATCTCCGCGGATTCGGAGTAAGTGACGGAACAGGACGGTCCGGGGCCTGCGGAATTGGACGGGTGTCGAGAGCTTTTGCCGGGTCGTGGACGGGTGATTCATGGGGTCGTTCGTTGAGGCCGCGCCGGGAACCGGGTTATGAGGAGGTTGTTACCATGTTCCTCCCCGTTGTTGACGAAAAAGAATGTACCAACTGTAGAGCATGCGCGCGGATCTGCCCCAAGAATGTTTTCGATCCTGATGAGAAGACCCTGAGCGTTTCCAACGCGTGTTACTGTACCGGGTGCGAATCGTGCTGCGCCGTATGTCCCAAGAATGCGCTTCGGGTCGAAGAAGTGTAAGTAGGACGGGAAACGGACGAGGATTCGGTTGGACCTTTATCACGCCGTGGCCCACATGTTGCGCATTCCCCGCCCACGAGATTGCCACGCTTCGCTCGCAATGACAGGTTTCGAGTGTCATTGCGAGGAGCGGAGCGACGAGGCAATCCCGGGGGCCGGAAACGTTACCGAGTTTATGCCGCCCAGTATTTGGTTTCATCCGGGTTGTTTCCGCAGAGATTGCCAAAATCCTCATCAGTGGCAGCCACAGGTCGATCCCAGGTGCGAGACGCGTTCGGCATCGGCAATGCTCCACCAGTGCTCCGAAACGTAAGTGCCGGCTTCAACGGGAGGGGAATTGTGGCATTGGCAGGCCGCCTTCCAATTCAGGATGACCTGAGCGTCAGGCTGGGCCGTCTCCCTGTCCAAGACTTCCGACAGCCTGCTTCCTTCTCCCCCCGCAGGGTCGAACAGAACGCTCTGGGTCAGGATGCTCCCCTTTTGTGTCTCTTCCGTTGTTATGGCTCCGTCCTCCCTCCGGACCACGTCGAATCCGGGTGAGGACGTGACGATCACTCTTCCGGGGCGGCTGTTTGCCGCAAAGGCGTGGAGCGATACCAGACAGTCGAAGAGCCCCCGAGCCAAGCGCCACGACGGTACGCGTCTTGTCACGACGTCTCTGTCGGTTTGCCTGGCGACCTCTCCTTGATTTGCATCCGTCCCCGCAGGGGATTGCACTCTCCACAGGGAGACTTCCGGGGCCTCCAGGGTGAAAAGCCCGAGGCCTTCAGTCTCTTCCGACAACGATATCCCGATTGTGGCGATGGTGAACAAGTGGGGATGCACATGTTCCCGAGCTTCCAGACGCAACGTGTCGGTCTCGTCGAACAGTTCGCTCGATACAAGCTTCCGCTCTTCCGGCGAGAATGTCGAAAAGGCCCAGCCGACGGGACGGGGAAAGAACCTCACGGCAAACAGACCCGTGATGATTCCTCCTGTCCCGACGTCCGGAACATTGACGGACTCCAGGCGGAGCTCATACGCTCCCGGCGCCTCGGCAAGCCAGAAGTACCAGGCAGGCGTTTCGCACCAGATCTGACTAACGCCTTGTAGGCCCAGGATCGACTTGACCCTCTCCACCCACGACGCGGTGATGAGCATGCCGTCAATCCTGGCCCTGAGAAACGATTGAAAGTCGGTCAGAACCACCCTCCTTTCAGACGGAAGAGCTCTTGAGCGATCTCCTTCTTGTCCCGTCCCTCGACTTCGATGCCTTCCTGTCGTGCGGTCTCAATGAGGATCTCATCGGGGTAGTTCAGTGTCAGCGCATAACTCGATTCATAGGACTCGAAAAACTCATCAAAATCCTGTCGTTCCCGAGCTTCCTCAGCACCTGCTTTCAACCCGGTCGCGACACTCTTGGCAATTTCTCGACAGAAATTCCGCAAGAAATGACGTCGATCTTCCGACATGGTCACACCTCCGGAATGCACACAGGGCTCATGACGGGACTCCAAGGGAGTTTCAGGCCCGGTTCGGCCGTGCATTCGGTAACGCTATGCCGTGTCCGTGCTCACGGTCCGTAAGGGCCATCGGTTGAAAAATTCCGCCTGGATCATGATAACGCTGAGGAACAGGATGGTCCAGACCAATGGCGTATCGTCGGGATTCGCTATCCCCGGCACTTTTCCCAGGACGAGTGTTGAAGCGGCCGAGTAGTAGAAAACCCGTATCAGACATCCACCGGCGATCACGATAATCGTGCGGATGACCGCGCGCAGCCACAGAGGCCCTGCATTCGGGAAGTTGTTGAAGTATGTCCACAGGATGAATGCCGCCACAACAAAGAAGCCACTCATTTCCGCGGTGTGGAGATATCTGAAATAGGGGGCGTCGGTGTATTGACCTCCCTCGAAAGGCTCCATCCAGAAGTAGTTCATGATTTTCAGCATTATCGCGCACGAGATGATGCCCAATATTGCCGTAACGATCAGTGTCACGATCCCTTTGACGAACGTCCCCTCTCCGTCCTTCTCCAGGAGTTTCCAGGGATATCCCTCCCACAGAAGATCGGACATGATGAGCCAGCTCAATATGCACAGTATCAGCCCCAGACTGAAAAAGGCGCTACCGGTGCCCGCGTAGGAAGCCCACCATGGAGCAACACCGGCCTTATTCTGAGCAGGATAAAAGAGATGGCAGACGTGGGGATGGAACAGGACGGCATAGATCACTATGGTAAAGAGCATGACCGCACAAAAGCGCGACCAGGACATCACGGAGCACGATTCGCCCGTCCAGGGCCATCGCCCGAATCCGATATTCCATGACAGGGCAACCCACAGAAAAGCGGTGCCGAAATAGACGATCGCCGTACACGCATTCTCCCGGGCTACGAGCGGCTCGGCCCCCGTACCTCCGGAGAGGACGATGGAATCCGGGCTGAAATACGCGACTCCGAACTTGCCGAGGAAGTTCCAGAATACTCCGTATGTGACGAAGAGCATGATGACCACGGCGAGAATCGTGAGGACGATCCCCTTTGACAGCCGAGAAATGCCCTCAGCGGGATTGGATGCGTGAGGAGCGGTGTCGGCAACTTTACTCAGCAGCACGATGCTGCAAAGGAGGTTGACCACCAGGGCAAAACCGTACATTGGTGTGTACAACTTGAGAACGCCGTTGGGATTCATGAAGACGTACCACAACAGCCACACGAGAAGAAATATCACCACAAAGTTGAGCAGTCCGTACACGTAGTCAACAGCGTGAACCTTCTGCGCGTTTTGGGTCATAGTACCAGCCTCCTGAGGTGCTGATGTCCGACCACGGCCAAGAAAAGCGCTGAACAAGCCGGAGGGGCGTTGCCGCACACTCGGCTTGCGCCGGCCGCAGTCCGACTGAACGACCGAATTCTTGAGACCGGTTACCGGGGCGAATCCCCCTGTCCGTTGGCAACGGGGGTTCGTAGGAATTCAGTTCTGCGGTACCGGAAGCCGCTCACGGCAATGGAATTCGGACGGAATTGTTGACAATCTCTCTACGAGATGTCCGGACGTGTCTTTCCCGATCGAAGAATGTGTGGGGTTCGCCAAGGGTTTGACGTACACCGAAGCGAACCCTTCAGGTTTTCTAGAAAGTAACGCTGTCACCGTTGGTCAAGAAGACGTTGCTCGCCTTGGCCACGGAGGACTGTCTCTTGTATGTCTTGTACTTGTCGGTGCCTTTGACGATGGGAATTCCTTCCGCGGCAGCCTTTTCGGCCCAGATCCAACCGGTGCAGTGATTACAGGCCAGTTTCTGGATCTTGAACGATTTCACCCCTCGAATGAGGTCGTCAAACTTGGGATCCCATGTCTCGAAGAGAGAAATGTGCAGGCCGCCGTAGCATCCATACGGTTTGTATCCATCGAGATTGCCCCGCGCCCACGAGAACAGAGAGAGAATCCCCGGATGGCAACATCCCGTGACGGTCACGACACCTTTGTCCTTGACGTTGAAGTAGAGGACGTTCTCGCCACGCACCCTCAGGAGAATAGGCACATCGAACATCCTCGTCGCCACGCCCGGCATCAGACGGTACACACCGTCGCCTTTTTCTCCTTCCGGGCCGCATAAAACCAATTTTCCTGTGTGTGGCACGTCGTTCTTGCAGATGAGGACATCTTTTCCCGTGGCTTTGTCTGCAACTTTGAGATGGGCCTTTTCCTTGAGGAGTGCCATGTCTTCGGGGTAATAGGTTTTCGGCGCGTAGATGGTGATGTCGGGCTTGTGCTTGAGCGTGGACTCTATTCCCCACAGATGATCCAGATGCCAATGGGACAACAGCATGAACTCTATCTCGCCGCTCTTGAGCATCTTGGCGACGTCGCTCTTCTCGTTAAAAACATAGTCCATCCACTCGTTGCTCCAACCCGTGTCCATGAGGAACTTCCGTTCCTTCCCGTCGAGTTGCGTCACCGTAATAAGGGCGGCATATCCCCCCGGATTTCCCGGATCCCACGGGATCGCGTATTGGCTCGTCATGGCGCCGCCATTGTCCATGATGTTCTTCTTGAGGATGTCGTTGTTGAACCAGCTCGTCTCGGTGAGCACATCAACTTTAAGGCCCTTGATTTCCCCAATATTGACCTTGTTTCGTGCTTGGGATTCCCCGGTCATGGGACCTAGTGCTCCGGTTACGGCAGCGGCCATACCGGTAGCGGCCAGGGACTTCAGGAATCGTCTCCTCTCCATGAGTACCTCCTTAGACAGCGATGATTGGTGTGCGATGGGTAATAAGGGCCTAACTGCGAGCTTTGAATAGGCTCGCAATACAGGAATAATGCACATAAAAGGTTGCCGCTACGGCGGCCGGGGATGTGGTCCTTGGGCGGACCGTATCGGGAACGATCTCCTCTCAGCCGGGGTCCTTCTCCAGACCTTTTCTGACGGCATACAGGAAATCGACTATCGTGGCACTTTCCTCGGGAGTCACATTTAGCCCCTGTTTATGCATCATGTTCACTACCACGAACCATCCGTCTCGTGTCCGGCCCGGCTTCTCGGGATCCGCCACCGAAGCGTGGCAGCTCAAACATTTCGCTTGGTAGAGTTTGTAAGCTTTCGCAATGTCGGACTTCTTCTTGTCACCTGCCAGAGAGTCCGATCCTCCCGCAACGACGAACAAAAGGCAGGCAATAATCGTTACGCAGCAGATTCCGCTCAACAGCGACACTCCTCGCAGTCGGTCAGCAGGCATTGTGCCGTTCCTCCTCTCTCAGAGTACGTGGATGCGGGCGGTAGCTGCCCGGGTGGAGCGAGCCACTCGGACACCTTTATCGAGTCGTTTGGTAAGGATTCGTAAGCCGGTTTCTGGAGAACAACTATAAACTATTGCGTACGCTCTACATACATTGGACACAATACGGACGGTATTGTCAAGGCCTTTCTCGTCAAAAACGAACCGATTCGGTTAGAGGAAGGTTAATGGCAGGATCGTTCAGTATTCGGAACATGCGTCTTCGTCCCTGGCTATCTACCAACAGGTGCTGTATTTTCTATCATTAACTCACGTGGCAGACCGTAAAATTTTCAGCCCCTGTGCCCCTGCCTTACCGTCAAACCGATCGGCGCTTTATGCAGGGGCGCGTTCGGATCGAAAGAGGGGCCTACAGGTTGTATGTTCGGGTGATGGTGCCGCTCGTTCAAATTCGCGGCGCCCTTCAGGCTGACGGCCAATGAGCCTTCAACCACACCGTGGCTGGAGACCGCCCGGACCGGCGGGGATTAACCGGATGTGCAACACATTGACATTGTCCGCTTTTTTTCTTACAATTCGTTGTTAGAGTCGCTCTAAACCATTCTCTTGAGGCGGTTTCGTGTCAGCGCAAGCCACGCGTAAGGATTTTCTGGACTCCCTTTTTCACACCTATTCCAAGGAACAAGGCGGTTTCGTGATGGTAAAAAGCCTGAATCGCCTGGAAACCAAGGTGAGCACACGCTATTTTCCCAACGTGGAATCCCTCTCGAGAGAGCAGTATCCCAGCGATCACAATGTGTTTTTTGGCCTGAGTCCCCGTGATAAGATGAAACCGGGCAAAGAGCACATCAGGCATATCACCTGCCTATGGGCGGGGCTGGACATAGGTCCCGACGGCTATTCGGGGAAGGAAAAACACTTTGCCGGCGAGCGGGTTGCTCTTGTCGCGATGAAGAGTTTTCCTCTCGCTCCATCCATCGTCGTCCGATCCGGGGTCGGGATGCACCTTTACTGGCTCCTCCGCAAGGTCACGGAAATCAACGACGTACAAGCGGTGGAGCAGCACCTTCGTCGTATCAACGATTATTTCCAGTGCAGGTCGGAAGTAGGTATCGACGCCACCCTCAGAATGCCGGACACCAACAACAATAAGAGCCCTGCCGCCAGTCCGCGCTGCTACGTGGAGCACCTCGACACGTCCCTCCGTTATGACCTGGAGGAGTTCGAGGGCCTGGATCTACGAATCATCATCCCGTCCAAGAGGTCGCCCAGGATCCCGGTGATGCCGCCGCTCAGACCCAGTCGGGTTAGAGTCATCCGAGAGCCTGCGGATAGCCCGGAGCAGGTGCAGGAGCCTGCGGAGGTGCAAGCCGAGATTCCCCTGCCTCACGGGGTCTCATTCACCTCGTCGGAAGACGAGTCCCCGCAGCAGATTCCCCAGGCGGAGGGGGTCCGCCTGAGTCCGGAAGAAATGCAAAGACTGGTCGACCATTTTCTCAACGGTTTCTCCGAGCAGATGCTGGACAAATTAGTGGACAGGATTGTGGGAAAGCTCGTGGAGAGGCTCACCGGCCCCCTCTCCAGGCGGTGAGGGACTACGGAGATGGTCAATCCAGTCGAGATCGCCCCCCCCCCGCCGAGCAATGCCGGACCGTACATTCGATGTCCGGTAATCAGTGATTCGAGAAAGCCGGGTGATCGAGATTTGCAATGCCGATTTTTCTTACCCCGGCCTCGATTTCTTTGACCACATCGACCACCGCTTCGTTTAACGGCGTGGGGACGCGGTGCTCGTGACCGCGTGCGACCACATAGCCGTTGAGGTAGTCGATCTCGGTCTTACGGCCCCGCTCAAGGGATTGCAGACTCGACGATTTGATCCGACGATATTTGAACCCTATCAGCCTGATCGTCCCATGTCTGGCGAAGTCGGCCCACCATCCCCGTCGGCCGAGGAATCGGTAGTAGTCCAGCTTACCGCCCCCACCCGGCTCCACGTGAAGCCCCATGGCTCCGGCGACAGCCATGGCCTCCTCCATGATGCCGATGAAGACGCTTCTCACCTTCCGTAACGCGAGCAGTTTGCCCAATTCCAGTCCGGTAATGACCCCCAACGAGTTGATGCAGGAATTCACGACGAGCTTGGAATAGAGCTCCCCCATAATGTTTTCCGAGATTCGGGTCGGTACGACAGCGTCCAACATCTGTCTGATGAGGGGCAGACGGTCGTCGGCTTGCCCGTCGATGTTGCCGATGACGAACTCCCCCTCGGAGGTCACCTCAAGAAGGCCGGGGCCGATCATCGTCGCCCCCCATCCCACCACGCACCCGATCACGCGCTCTCGGCCGACCACCGAGGCCAAGGCGTCTTCGCAAATGCCGTTCTGCAGGGAGACCACCGCGGAATTCGGGGTAAGGAGGGGAAGGAGCTTCTCAGCCACCTCGGTACAATCCGTGGCCTTTGTAGCCAGAAACACCACATCTTTGGGTCCGGAAAGATCTCCGACCTCTTTGACTCCCTTGAGTCGCACGTCATGGTCTCCCCGTACCCCCGAGATGTGGAGCCCCTGTGAACGAGCCCTATCGACGACCTCCTGATGCTTACACACGATCTCAAGATCCCAGCCGGCCACGGACAGGTAAGAAGCGGTTACCCCCCCAATGGCTCCGGCACCGATCACCGCTATTCTCGGATGTTCTTTCTCCATAGGAATCCTCCGCACATTGTCTCCGTGACTATTCCACGACCCGCGGCGCAGGTCAAACCGTAACGACACGGGCCGGCGCAGATGGGATGGGAGAAGGCATTGTCGGCTTTGGATGCGGACGGCAGCATGGATCGAGTCACCCGTTCGGCGATGGAGGCGGCACACTTCCCCTTCCCTCCGATGAAGCACGAATGGTCCCGGAATGTCCATAATTGCCTTGCAAGGCACCGGAACTTGCTGTTAGAATCGAAAAAAGAAGAGTGCTACAGCGGCCTCGGCAGGGGTCGCAGCCGATAAGAGGGGGTTATCATGTCGAGAGCAATCCTCAGTCTCCTGTCCGTCCTGGCGGTGCTGGTCGGATTCAGCCCGTTGAGCACAGTCCCCGTCTTCGCAGGTGCAGAAAACAAAACCACCGTGAGCGACCCGTTTCTTTCGGTGGGGAAGATAGGGCCGGATGCCATACAATTCAGTGTCTGGACGGTCCCTCCCGAGTCCACCCATCTCAAACCCGGCGATCGTTTGACGGTTCATTTCAAGTCCGAATCCCCTTGTCATCTCGTTGTGGCCAACGTTTCGCAGAAGGGGGATGTGACCGTCGTGTTCCCCAACAAACAGATGACGGACAATGCCATCGTACCGGGAAAGGAATACACCCTGTTTGGAGACGATTCCAAGCTCAAGCTGGTCGTGGGCAAGAAAGTGGTGAAAACCAACCTCGTTTTTTACGTGAGCCCCAACCCGGTGACGTTCGTCAAGATCCCCGACAAGCAATATGTGATGCAAATTCGGGCCGGGCACAAGGAAGCGTTGAAGTCTCTCAGGGAAGAGATCGAAAAGATGGCCGCGGTGAAGGGATTCAATCGGAAGGTTCTCGCCATCAAGACCAATCGGATCGGCTCGGCGAATCTCAAGCTTATGGGGGGAAAATTCAAGGGAGCACCCTGGAAGGACCGGAGCGATACCCCCGAATCCGTCACCGGCACACAGGGTCGAAGCGAAAAGATCACTCCCAAATAGGATGATCCTCATGGGGGTGAATACGAAGTTACGGTTCCCATTGGCCATCTGCCTCGCAGTGGTGCTCAGCTTGTTGACCCCTGCGATCTGTTTGCTGTGGCCGAGCTCCGGTGTGGACAGAAAGAAGGGGGAGACATGGCCGCATCCTTTTGAGTACATCGACGGGAAGCTCTACGATTTAAAACTCTCTCTCAAGAGCCCGAAACCGCTGAGTCCGGACATTGTGCACGTTGACGTGGACGACAAGTCAGTCGAGAAGTTCGGGTTGTGGCCGTGGGATCGCAAAATTACCGCGGACCTTATACGCAAGCTGGACGAGCTCGGCGTCAATACCGTCGTGTTTGACGTGATTTACGCTGCCAAGGGAAGGAGCCCTCAGGGAGACGCGGATCTTGCTTCGGCAGTGGCCGAATCGAAGAGAATCGTGTTAGCCTCGGCCTTTACGATGAGCCCCCCCAGGCGCGAGCTTGTGACGGAGGGAGAAGATACCCGCCTTGACGCCTATTACTACAAAACATGGAAAATTGACGTCCCCGAGAATTTCAGATTGCCTGAAGTCACCAAACTCAGGGAATCCCTTGTGCCACTCCTTCCGCTCATTAAGGGATGCGAGTACGTGGGACACATCAAATCCTCCGCCGATTCGGACGGAGTCCAACGGAGGGTTCACCTCCTTGTGAAATTAGGAGATCGATACGTCCCCAGCCTCAGTCTGGCGGCCTTGGTGGCCTACCTCAAGGCCGATCCCAAAGACGTGAAATTGGATAGGTCGGGTTACCTCTCGGTAAAGTACGATCGCGGGGTCATACGAATCCCCGTTGCCGACGACGGGGCCGTGCTCGTGGATTGGCAAGGAAATTGGGACAAGTTCACCAGTAAATCGGTGGCGTCGCTTCTGGAGACGAAGCTCGGTTCTTCCGAAGACAAAAACCGGGATGACAAAAGTCTCAAGGGCAAGTTGGTCATCGTGGGGGTGAAATACACCGGCACGACGGACATGGGAGTGAACCCATTCTCGAGCGAATGTATCTTGAGTCGGGTTCATTCCAACGCGATCAATACCATGTTGAGAGGGAGTTTCATCCGGATTGCCCGACCGTTTCCCTTTTTCGTACCCGTCGCCGCAATACTGGCAATCTGTTTTGCTTTCATTGCCGTCCGCTTGAAGCTTGAGCATGGAGTCACACTCTTTCTATCCATATGCGCTTTGTATACGGCGTTTGTTTTCGGCGTCTTTTTTTGGGCTGCGTACGAGGTACCCTTTTCCGGACCTCTGTTCGCTTTTTTTCTTCCCTCAATCGCGTGCCTGACCGTACTGGTGATTTCCATGGAATCGCAGGCTCACCGAGTCTCCGATGCGTTGAGGAGGTATCTCTCTCCCGAGATGCTGGAGGTGATCACCGATCAGGATCATGAGATCGATCTCTCCACGCGCAGAAAAGAGCTCACCATTCTCTTCGCGGACATCAAGGGTTTCTCCACCATGTCGGAAACCGTGGACGTGGAATATGTAGGTCAATTCCTCAACGACTTCTTCGAGGCTATGACCGGAGCGATATTCGACAACAAGGGAACCATCGACAAATTCCTCGGGGACGGATTTCTTGCGTTCTTCGGCGATCCCGTGGACCTGGAGAACCACGCGCTGGCGGCCGTACAGGCCGCGTTGAGGATCAACAAGGAGATGGTGAAGCTCAATCTCAAGTGGACCACAGCGGGGATCAAAGAATTCGAGCAAGGCATTCGCCTTCGCATCGGGATCAATACGGGCCAGGTCATGGTCGGCAACGTGGGATCTCAGAAGCGGATGGAATATACGGTGGTCGGCTCGGCCGTCAACATTGCCAGCAGACTCGAAAAAGAGGCTCCAACGGGAGGGATTCTCATTTCCGCGAGGACTTGTGCAATTGCCGGTGACTCGGTCCGGTGCAGCAAGCCCAGGACAATCAAAGTGAGGGGCGTGGAAAAGGAGATCACCGTATACGAAGTCCTTTCCATCCTGCAATAGGGGGATCTCGGTCATGAAAGGCAATGAGGGGGAATTTAGGGGCGATATGCGTGTTGCGGCTTCCTCTCTCCAGGCATCGTCACCGCCGCGGAGCGTACTGGTCGTTTCCTCCGATACCGGATTTTCCGGCCTCATTGAGGGAATTACGGCCGGAAAAGAGATAGGAGTTGTCGAGGCGCCGAAGCCGCGAGGGGCAACCGACCTCTTTCACCTCCACCGGCCCGCGGTAATCGTTTTCGATGTCCGCGGAGAGGAGACGTCGGCGACCGAGGCCCTGGATTGGCTGAACCGGGCGGGAACCCGGGTACCCATGATCCTTGTGGCAGACGCTAAGAATCGTGACGAAGCGATCGCTGCTCTGGACAAGGGCGCCTATGACATCGTGGAATCGCCCGTGGACGAAAAGCTGCTGAGAAGGGCTATTCTGCGCGGCATCGAATGTGGCGATCACCGAAGGTTCAGGCAAAACTATCAGCAGATGCTCGAAGAACAGGTTCAGGAGCAGACCATTGAAATCAGCCGGAGAAAGGATTTTCTCCAGGCGATTCTCGACAGCTCCACTCTGGTCTCCATCGTGCTGACCGACCTGGAGCAAAGAGTGCTCTTTTGGAACACAGGTGCTCGGAATATCTTCGGGTACTCCACTGAGGAGATTGTCGGTTCCAAGATAACCAGGCTCTATCCGGGCGACGAGATTACCGAAGATACCGTGACCAACCTGAGGGACATGGTGCAGTGCAAGCAAGGCATTGTTCACGGCAAAATGCGTCAAATCGCCAAAGACGGCAGCGATCGGTTCGTTTCCCTCGCACTGACCCCCATGCTCGGCCCGGGCGGCGACATGGAAGGTACATTGGGCGTAGGACTGGACGTTTCCGAAGAGGTTCGGCTGAACGACGAGCTGCTCGAATCATTGGAGCAGATCAAGCGCATCCAGGAGATTTCCATATTCATGATGGCCAAGGTTGCCGAATCGAGAGACCGGGAGACCGGCTCCCATCTCATTCGTATTCGGGAATACGGTCGGGCCTTGTGCAAACGCCTGTCGGAAAAAGACGCCTACAAGAGTCTCGTGACACCGTTGTTTGCGGAAAACTTGGTCAGGTCGTCGGTATTGCACGACATCGGCAAGGTGGCAATTCCGGATTCAATCCTCATGAGCAACGAGACCTTCACTCCCGACGAGAGAAAGGTCATGATGCTGCACTCGAAATTCGGGGGCGATGCCCTGGACGAGGCGGTGAAGGCTCTGGGGGAAGAGAGCTTCCTCTCGATCGGGCGGGAAATAGCCTACTATCACCATGAGCATTGGGACGGCAACGGCTATCCGTTCGGACTGAAAGGTGAGGAGATCCCCCTGTCCGCGCGCATCGTGGCCGTCGCCGACGTGTACGACGCATTGACCACCAAACGGCGATACAAGAAGCGTTTTCCCCACGAAGACGCGTGCAGGCTGATCATGGAAAACAGCGGGACGCAGTTTGATCCTTCGCTTGTGGAGGTCTTCCTGGAAGTGGAAGAAGAGTTTCTCGCGGTGCGCAATCGGTTCGCGTCACCTCTCTGAGCGATTCCCGGAAAATTTCCCGTCGAGGACACGAAATCCGTCGAATCCAACTAATCCCGCACGGGAAGCCATACGGTCAATTGAGTCCCCTTCTCGTCGGATTTCACCGAGATGGATCCTTTATGATCCTCCACGATCTTTTTCGATAAGGTCAACCCCAGTCCTGTGCCGTAGTCTTTAGTGGTAAAGAAGGGGCTGAATATCTTGTCGAGAAACTCCGCCGGAATGACACTCCCCTTATTGATGATCTTGACCTCGAAATAGCTTTCGGAAACCAGCTCTCCGGTTCGCTGGGCTTTGTCGCTGGGGATGTAGATTCCCGTCTCGACTCGGATAGCCTCGTTTGGCGGAGAGGCCTCAACCGCGTTGGCCACAAGGTTGCGCACGACTTGCTGGAAACGGTCCGGATCGACGAGAAACTCCCCTACCTCGCTGCCGAGATTGCAGTGAACTTCGAGATTCTTCTCTTTGATCCGCCCTTCGTTGATGCGCAGAACGTAATCGATGAGATCGTTGGGATTGATTCGCTGGAGAGAGACCGCTTCTCGTTTCGTGAAATCGATGAGTCCTCCCAGAATCTTTTCGAGCCTCCCCACCTCCTTGATGATGATGGAAAAGGTTTCGTCCAGCGACTCTGCATCCACCAGACCGGGAGATGTGCCGGCCTTGGCCATTCTTCGAGCAAAACCCCCGATAATGGCCAGCGGCTGACGCAGCTCGTGCGCGACGGTGGCGGTGTGCTCCGCAATGGCTTTAGCTTTGCCCGACTGAATGATATGGGCATAGAGCTCGTCGATGGTCCGTATCTTCTCCAGGAGCTCCTCCTGTACCCGTTTTCGGTCGGTGATATCCTGCTTCATTGCCCAAAACTGTCGTATCAGGCCGTCCTGAACGTTTCCCACGAGGGTGTTCTCGAAATATCGTATTTCGTTTGAGGTTCCCTGCTCTTTGGTTTCAAAGCAGCTCACCAGGCAACTATTCTGAATCCACGTGCAGTAGAAATCCAGTGCGATTCGGTCCTTACTGAGAATGTTCTTCAACGGTACGCCTCTCATGCTATCCGAGCAGTCATACCCGTGAAGGCGCGCGAAAAGGATGTTGCCGTCGGTGACTCGGGACCTGAGGACCAGCTCAACCATCTCCTCCTCGGGGAGGTTGCAGGAGACCTCGCGCTCGAGGGAAAACTCTGCAATACCGATGGGAAAGATGTTGACGAGCTTTGCGTACTTCTCGTTGAGAGTGAGCTCCCGTTTTTCCGCGGTAAGGTCTTCGATGAGGAGCAATGCTGCCCGTTCGTTGCCGAATCTGATTGAGCGCATGTGTATGCGCGACCAGAGGGCACGGTTGTCTATGGAAAGTGCTCCTTCCTTAATTTGAGGCTTTCTTTCCGTAAAGACCTTTTCGACGAGCGTCTGGGCATGCCGGGAATCGGCGGTGTCGGGAAAAAACGCGTAAAAACAGTCACCCGCTACGGGCTTGGAGGGATCGCGCAGAGCCAGAAACCCGTGGTTGGCGAAGCTCATCGTGCCTGAGGAGTCGACCAGCACGATGGGTATGGGAATAGCGTGAAGCAGTTTGCCGAAGGAATCCCGAGTTAGCCACGTGAGGTCGAAGCTGCCTGTTTCCGTGACCTGTCCGGTGCCGGATTCCTTAATGAGGGGAACTTCTTCGCTGCAAGGCCTGCATTTCAGAAACTTGGGCTCTTCCTGACAAGCATCGACCTCGTCAAGCACGGGCAAGTTCCCCTCTGCCATGTCGAACGCAAGCTCCGAAGCGGTTGTGACCGGCTCATGGTCCGATGACCCATCGACGCGGGCCGGTCCGCTCCCCACGGCCGGCCGGCCGGAGCGTTCTCCTGTCGTTTCCAACTGCCTACGCAGAAGTTGGATTTCCTTCAAGAGCTCTTCACGGGATTTCTCTTCATCTCTCATGGTGCCCCCGAACAGTGCTGCCGTCGCAGGCGAGCTGAGAGCGTCAAATGTCTCTGAAATCGGCCTCCCTCATGACCGCGCCTATCTTCTCCAATTCCCTGGTAAAGTCTTTCACCAGCCGTCCTATCATTCCCTGATGCTCGTCCCGATAAAACAGGAAGAGGCTCTTCATGTTGAGCATTTTGGCCGATTGCTCGGGAAGCTCCACACCGAGCCTGTGGGTCAACGGTTGAAGATGGTGAATCGCCTCGGCCATATTCTGGAATCTATCGTTGGGGCTCTTGGCGGTGGCCTTTAGAATGAAGGTGCGCAATTCTTCGGGCAAGTCCTCAACGAGGGCCGCGGGGTCCGGGGTCGGCTCGTAGAGATGCATGTGACACAGGTTGGCTATGTCCGGGGATTGAAACGCTTCCTGACCCGTAACGATCCTGTAAGACGAAACCCCGAGAGAATAGACGTCCGATCGAGCGTCCACCGGTCCCAACCGAATAGCCTCCGGCGAAAAGTACTTCGGTGTACCGACGATGCGCGTGCTGCGGGTTCCCGTTTGGCAGGCCAGTCCGAAATCGAGAATCTTCGCCCTGTCGTCGGTTTGTACAAAAATGTTGGCAGGTTTCACGTCCCCGTGAATAACGCCTTGTTCGTGAGCGTAACGAAGGCCCGCACAGATCTGCAAAATGATATTCAGGGCCCTGGGAGGCGGGAGCTTCTGTTCGTCGAGAAGCATCTCGTACAGCGATTCCCCCCGGAGGTATTCCATGACGATGAAGACTGTTCGATAGAGCTGTTCTATATCGTAGACCTTGACGATGTTCTCGTGGTTGAGGTTGGCGATGGTCCTCGCCTCGTTCTCGAACCTGCTCAGGAAATCCTCATCCATTGCCATGTCGTGCTTGAGCATCTTCACGGCCACCGGCATGTTGAGGTTGGCGTGCATTCCCTTGTACACAATGCTCCAGCCGCCTCGTCCCACTACCTCCTGGATGATGTACTTCCCCACGGTTCTGTCGGCGATGATGGCCGCCCTCCCGAACCGATTGGCCACAAGCTGTGTGAGAAAGTGTCTGATCTCCTGATATTGCGAGCAGAGGTTCTCGAAGGCCACCCTGTTCAATCGCCAGAGATCCATATCCGATTGCGCTTCCACATGAGCGCTTCTATTCTCCCCCGTCAGGATGGCCATTTCTCCGACAAGGTCGCCGGGTCCCAGCACGGCCACGGGATGCAGAATCTCATTCTTTTCCAGCACAACCGCGCAATGGCCCCGCTGTATCAGGTAGAGACAATCGCCCGCGTCGCCCTGACTGATAAACCGTCGGCCCTTGGAAACGCTCTCGGGCTTCATGGAAACAAGCAGTTGGAATCGTGCATCTTCCGAAACCGCGTCGAACAGTCTCGTCCGAATCAGGAACTCGTAGTCCTGTTCCGACATCTTTGCCCTGTTTCCATTCTGTTGCGGGTCGCTCATTGCTCGCCTTCGGATCAATTTCAGTAGACCGGCGGTCGGTGATCTCGGTATGACAAGAGGTACTGGCCCGCGTCGATACAAAGTCACCGGCTCAACATTGCCGATAGCTGCTCCCGGTAGATCGCTGTGCCACGTACCGAACGGATCGTCTGCTCATGCCTGGGTGAAGATCGGTGCCCCGAAACTCTACTATATCAGAGTTTCCGGCCCCTCGCCACAGCTCAGTCATCGGGCTTCGACAGGGGGTTGTTCGGCATGAGCCTCGGAGAATCGCTGTAAATCCGACGTCAAATGAGACTGTCCAGATGGGGCAGAATGAAGAAGGCTCCGAAGAATCCGGTCCCGAAACAGAAAAGGGATACGAGGAGTGCCATCACAAGAAACGAGCTCTTATAGAGGAAGGCGTCGAAGGCCGAGCATGCCCAGACACCGACGGCAATGAGCAGTGACGGAGTCTGAACGTCGTATTGAACGTTATGGGTTATGAAGAGGGGGATAAAGTACAGGACAACGTTGAGGAAGAAGAGCAAACCGGCAAAGATCCGACCTCGCACTATCTGACCCAGACCGGGAAAGACCAGAGAGAGAACTGCCGAGAACACACGGGAGCGACCTTTCTTCTCTGTTTCGTGTTCTTTGCTGGTGCTCATGCCGGTCCTCCGTTCAGCCTGAATGCGTCACGCTTCCCGAAACAATAACCTCAAGCGAGGCTTGCGAGCCCCGGACCAACTTGTGGGGAGGCTGGGAGGCAAGACGATGCTCCTCTCCGATGGGGCCGGATGAAAGCGCCGGTCAAATTCCCCGGTACGGTCCGAGAGGGACGACGGAGAGGATAAGCCGGGGCCAATCGACGATTGTTGCGGCTTTCTCGCCCCGGAAGTAGGTATAGTCCAAGAACCATCACGTGTCAATCCGTCTGCCCCTCTGCTTTCCGTACCGCCACATCCCGAGGGAGCCCCCACGGTAGGGAACTGCCACACCATGGGAAGCCCTCACCATGACAGAAGACCACTGACTCACCTTCCGTGAATTTCAGAAACACTCTGCAATGTTTTCCACCTCTATCGTCCGATGCAGGTTCCCGTGCAGCGGGGTTGGGTTTCACCCAAGGAAATGGTAGTGTATCGATGGGGACGGATGAATCGGCATCAGGCACTCCTGAGAGGGGCCGATTGTATCACCGCACATCCCCGGCGGCTCGTCATTGTTGCTAGTTGTCCTTATGTACGGAGCAAAGATCATCCGAGTGGAGACCAGAGAGGAGAGAGGGAAGATGAACCGGGTACGATTGCTCTTGTCGGTTATGCTGGTTTCGGTGCTGCTCAGCGGGTTAGCGTGCGCCGCACCTCAGTACGTGACTTCCCCTCCGTTGGCAGAGGTGATCCGGGCACAGGTCGGCGAGGTCAAAAAGAGTGACGAAATCTCTCTTCCCGTCATCACCTGGGGCGGTGACATCGCCACCATCGCGGCAAACGGCGCCTCTCTCTCTACGACCGGGGAAAGCGTTTTCGGCCGTAACGGGCTCAAATTCAAGCTGGTCCGCATGGACGATTTCAAGCGGCAAGTCGAGCTCTTTATGCAGGGACAAACGCCGTACCTGCGCGGGACACTCGGCATGATCGACATGGCCTCGGAGGTCCTCAATCGCGATCCCCGAACCAGGCCGGTCGTGGTCTACCAGATGACATGGTCTGCAGGCGGGGACTGTCTTGTGGTGAAGGATGGGATCAAGACGGTCAAGGACCTCAAGGGCAAAACCATCGCTCTCCAGGCGTACGGCCCCCATGTGGACTATATGGGAACGGTGCTCAAGGATGCCGGTCTCTCCACCAAGGACGTGAAGATCGTCTGGACCAAGGACCTTACCGGGACCAACCAAACACCCGTAGAAGCATTTTACGGATCGGATGTGGACGCTGCCTTTGCGATCATCCCCGACGGCATGATGCTTTCGTCAAAGGGCAAGGTCGGCACGGGCTCGGAAGGGTCGGTCAAGGGCGCCAGAATCCTCATGTCCACACGGACCGCGAACAGAATCATCGCGGATGTGTATGCGGTGCGGGCCGATTACCTGAAAGCCCACCGTGACCGGGTGCAGAAGTTCGTTCACGCCCTCCTCCTTAGCGAACAGCAGCTCGCTCAATTGTTCAAGAATAAGAAGGGCCGGATGAAGGATTTCAAGAAGGTGATCGTCGCTTCTGCAAAGATCCTTCTCGACAGCGAACAGGCCACCGGAGACGCGGAAGCGCTCTACGGGGACGCCGAGTTCGTGGGTTTCCAGGGCAACGTCAAGTTCTTCGGCGATCCCAACTGGCCGAGGAATATGGAGAATCTTACCGCTTCGATTCAATCCACCTTGATCGGCATCGGTCTCTTGAGTCAGGTCGTCCCCGTGGAACACGCGAAATGGGCATATGACAAGATGAGGGCGGGCCTGACCGGCATAGACAGCGTGGCGTCCCCCCGGTTCAAGGCCGGAGAAGTGGCCAAGGTCATCGAAAAGAAGAGAGCCGCAGGCGCTTTGGGCGAGGGAGAGCTTTTCTCCTTCGAGATATTCTTCAAACCCAACCAGAACACCTTTCCCGCGGAGACATATTCCGATGAATTCGATAAGGTGGTCAAATTGGCTTCCACGTACGGGGGCGCGGTCATCAGCGTCGAGGGACACAGCGATCCCATGGGGTACTTGAGGAAGAAGAAAGAAAAAGCCCCGGAGCTTGTCCTTAAGAGAATCAAGCAGGCAGCGAAGAATTTGAGCATGAGCCGAGCAACGGAAGTCAGAGACAGCATCCTCAATCATGCGAAGAGCAAAGGGGTGTCGCTTGATCCGAGCCAGTTCACGGTAATCGGTCACGGCATATTGCAGCCCAAGACGGGAATGTGCGGGGCCGATCCCTGTCCGCCCAAAACCAAGGAAGACTGGCTCTCCAATATGAGGGTCAAATTCAGGATCATCCAGGTCGAGGCCGAGGAATCGGTCTTCAATCCCCTTGAATAACGCACCGATTGCCCGTCGGCCAAAGTCGGTCACCGCAAGCCCGGTGACTCGGGCGGGATCGCCGATTGTTGCGCTGAGACTCAGGGAAAGCAATCGCGCTGCGGAGCGTTGAGAAGGATGCAACTGATGAACAGAATGGTCTCTCTTTTGGCTTGGGTTCTCGTGACGGCTTCATGTCTCCTCCTGGTGACGGGGCCTGCAAACTGTCAACCCGGCAACCGGGCGGAGCAAAAGACAATCGGGAGCAGGCAGGCAGGCCCCCCCCCATGGCCGGGCGGCACGGGTGACGCCACACGGGAGGAGGTTGCCGGGAACCTTTCGGCGAAGAATTTTCTCCTCATTTTTGACGGCTCGGGGAGTATGACCGAACGAAAATGCTCGGGGTCCGGGACGAAGATCGACGTCGCAAAGAAGGCGGTCATCGAGTGGGCTCAGACAGTACCGACCGATGCCAATGTGGGGTTGGTGGCCTTCCACGGGAATGGGTGGTCCAGGCTTCCTCTGGACGCTCACAACCGCGAGGATCTCATCAAGGTCGTTCAAGCGATTCAACCTGGCGGCACCACTCCTCTGGACGGCGCAATGGCACAGGCTTATACCATGCTCACGCAACAGGGACGCAAACAGCTCGGATACGGGGATTACACCATTGTTGTGGTAACCGACGGCATTGCCAACAGCCCCACCGCGCTGCGGGCCGTGGTGAATCGCGTCCTGGGTTATTCTCCGATCGTGATCTACACCATCGGCTTTTGTATCGGCAAGAATCATTCGTTGAATCAAGAGGGCCGCACGATCTACAAGACGGCAAACAATCCCGCGGCCCTGCGCCAAGGGCTTCAAGAGGTTTTGGCGGAAGCGGAGACCTTCGACGTCTCTGAATTCGGAAAATAGCCCGCACAAAGTAGACGGTAGAGGCCAGGGATGAACAGAAGAGTCGTAGGAGCGCTTCTCTTGCTCCTCGTAGGTGTCGCAGGAATCCTCGGTGCATACTTCATGTTGCCCCGATTTCGGGACACGCGCATGCGCTCCACGAGCGATGCGGGCGGTATTAAAGGGAAGATCTCCATTGCCCTCGACAACTGGATCGGGTACTTCGTCCTCCGTTCCCCGGAAATGAAGAAAGAGCTGCGCCGCAACGGGTGGAGCCTTGTCGTGGAAGACGACAATGCCGATTACGGCCGGCGCATGCAACGATTGAAAGAGGGGAGCATAGATTTTGCGGTGGCCACGGTGGATTCGTACATACTTAACGCGGCGGGACTCGGTTTTCCGGGAACCATCATCACGGTGATCGACGAATCCAAAGGCGGCGACGCCATCGTTGCCCGTTCGGAGAAGGTAAACGGTCTGGACGCTCTGAAAGGCAAGAAGGATCTCAGGATAGCATTTACTCCCAATAGCCCCAGTCACCATCTCGCCAAAGCCGCGTCCTATCATTTCAATGCTACCGAGCTGCTTCCGCCTCCCGGAGGCAACCGCATCGAAACGAAAGGCTCCAAAGACGCGCTCCAGAAGCTCCTTGCAGGCGATGCGGACGTGGCGGTGCTCTGGGAGCCCGACGTGTCTCGTGCGCTCTCCAACCCCGGTGTGGTGAAGATCATCGGCACGGAGGACACGGAGAAGCTCATCGTTGACATCCTCGTGGTCAACCGCACATTCTCGAAAAAGAATCCCGAACTGGTGAAATTGTTCCTCGCCTCCTATTTCAAGTCCCTGAAACAGTACCAGGAAGATCCCGACCTGTTGCGAAAACAAGTGGTCGAAGAAACGGGGCTTTCCGACAAGGTCGTCGAACCGATGCTCAAGGGAGTGAAGTGGGTCAACCTCACGCAGAATTGCGAGCAGTGGTTCGGCATCGCCCCGCCGGGGGGCTACGCGGAGGACGGACTGGTCAACACCATCGAGTCGACGGTGAAAATACTCGTCAGCTCCGGAGATTTCTCCTCGAACCCCATCCCTGACAATGACCCGTATCGACTCATGTACAGTGCATACCTGAAGGACCTGCAAGCCGGAGGCATCACCGGGTTCACCAAAACCGCACCAGGGGCCGCACCTTTTGGAAGCCCGGAGCACCAGGCTTTCCCTCCCCTCACCGATGCCCAATGGAATAACCTGAAACCGGTAGGAACACTCAAGGTGGACCCGGTAATCTTCCGGCACGGAGCGGCCGATCTCGACCTGCTCGGCAAAGAAGTGATAGACAGGGCAGTCGATCTCTTGAGACATTACCCAAAATTCAGGGTAGTTGTGGAAGGACACACCGCGACCCGGGGAGATCCGGAAGAGAACCGTCGTCTTTCCCAGGAGCGAGCCGAGGCGGTGGTGAGGTACCTGAAGGTAACTCATAACATCGATCCCAACAGGCTCAAGGCTGTGGGATTGGGAGGCACCAGGCCGTTGCCCCAGGAATCGGGGGAATCACTCCGGGCATGGCAGTACAGGCTTCCGAGAGTCGAGCTGGTGCTTGTAAGGGAAGAGTATTAATGGTGCAGGGCCTGCCGGTCGGAAGCTCTCCCATGGGAGGTACCGAGGAGAGAGGATGAAAGAAGAGGTGCCCGACACTCCTTCAGCCGAAGATTTTGCGCCAAAGTCAGTGATGCGGGCTGTTCGCAACGAGGCGCTCACCCACCCCGTTACGTTGTATCCGCTGGTTTTGGGGGCGCTGGGAGGCTTGGCGGGCTTTCTCTTCACGTCGCCTGCTTTCCTGGTGTTGGGGTTCGGATCGGTGCTCACCGGACTGGCCGGTCTTACGGTAAACTATTTCTTTCGGGACAAGGTGCTCGCGGCCCGGTACACGGAACGTCTGAAGGAGGCGTCGGCCAAACGGCAGGAAATCCATCTTAGAGAAATATCCGACGAACTGATCGCGTGCAAGCCTATTGAAGGTGCGGAGAAACATGCCGAGCAGGGGCTCGAGCAATTCGCCATGATTCAGAAGAAGTACGATGCCCTGCGGAATCTTGTGGAAGAAAAGCTCGGCGGTGGCGAACTGGAACTGGGAGGCATCTGGGGCGCATCCGAGCAGGTCTACCTGGGAGTGCTGGACAATCTGAAAGATGTGGCGCGCTCCTTGAGAGGAGTCGGCTCCATTGACGTGGCCTACATCGACG
Organism: Desulfomonilaceae bacterium; assembly: GCA_041741735.1. GTDB lineage: Bacteria > Desulfobacterota > Desulfomonilia > Desulfomonilales > Desulfomonilaceae > JBGSJS01. The sequence goes on from JBGSJS010000057.1 coordinate 30,562, forward strand.
AGCGATTAAAGCAGCTTGCAAAGCTCAAGAATCCCGAGCCGGCGGATATTCGGGAAGTGGAGACGCTCAAGAAGAGGCGAGGACTCCGTGCCGGCCTACTGGCAAAAGCCAACGATTTGTTGACGTGCAACGAGGAGGCTCTGACGCAAATGGAGGAAACCGCTGTCGCGGTATCCGGTATCCGGTCGGACGACGGGTTCACGGAAATCGACCCCCAAACGTCTATGGAACGATTGAGAGACCTTGCAAAGAGCATTTACGACAGGCACGGCGGCATGAAGGCATAGGCCGATGTAGCCGTCCCGAAGAGGCTCCTGCAACACGACAACCGGAGATATTGGCATTTGCCTGCTCGTTTAACCCACTGTGGAAGGAGGTACCCCATGAAACGTCTTGTAGTCATCCTGGTCTTCGCAATGGCCATGCTCGCTTTGTCCGGACCAAACGTCCCGGCAGCGCCCGCGTACCGGATCGCATGGTCCCACTACACCGGATGGGAGCCCTGGCAGTTGGCCGATCACAGCGGCATACTCAAAAAATGGGCCGACAAGTACGGCATTTCCATACAGCTGGTTCTCATCAACGATTATGTGGAATCGATCAATCTCTACACGGCAGGAAGTTTTCAGGGCTGCGTCATGACCAACATGGACGTGCTCACCATACCCGCTTCCGGCGGCGTCGAATCGTCCGCTATCTTTGTGGGTGACTTCTCCAACGGCAACGACGGCATCGTCATGAAGAACGGCTCCAAGGTGACCGACTTGAAGGGACGAAACATCAAGCTGGTCCAGCTGACGGTGTCGCACTATCTTCTTACCCGTGCCCTGGAAATGAACGGCATGGAGGAGAGAGACGTTTCACTGACAAATACCTCGGACGCGGACATCGCCGCGATCTTTGCATCGGAGCCCAACGGCGCCGTCGTAACCTGGAATCCGCCGTTGCTGCAGTGCCGGAACGTCAAGGGAGCCAACCTGGTCTTCGATTCCAGCCAAATCCCGGGCGAGATTATCGACTTGCTCGTCGTGCGTACCGATACCCCCGACACTTTGAAAAAGGCCCTCACCGGGGCGTGGTACGAAACCATGAAGCTTATGTTGGGAAGGTCCAACGAGAGCAAAGAAGCCATCCAGTACATGGCGAAGTTTGCCGGAGGAACCGAGGCCGAATTCCGGGCCCAGCTCCGTACCACCAGGATGTTCTACAATCCCGCTAGCGCTGCCGCGTTCACGCAGAGCAGTCAGCTCGAAAAGACCATGGACTACGTAAGGGACTTCTGCTTCAAACACGGGCTCTACCCCAAGGACGCGGAATCCAAGGATTACGTAGGCATTCGATTCCCTGACGGCAAGGTCCTGGGCGATGCCAAGAACGTCAAGCTCCGCTTCGACGTCACGTACATGAAAGCCGCCGCCGAGGGGAAATTGTAGAGTGCCGCTCCTCGACATCATCGGCATTGGTCGCGTCAAGGGGAATGCATCTTGTTGAAACGGCGGATGACATGAGAAAGACTCCTCAATTTCTCGGTATTTTTGCCCGTCCGAGCCGACCGTTGAGTCTCGTTCTGGGGCTGCTGCCGTTTGTTCTCCTGGTGGGCGGATATTTGATCGTCTCCCACATTCGTTTGGAGGCCAACCCTCGGGACAAGCTCACCCCGTCGATATCGAAGATGGCAAAATCCGTGAAGCTCATGGCATTCACCAAGGATCGACGCACCGGCCAATACCTCATGCTCACCGACACCCTCTCAAGCCTCAGAAGGATGGCCCTGGGATTGGGATTGGCAGCCTTGGTTGGGCTTCTGCTGGGAATGAACATGGGGATACTCCCCGGAGCAGGGGTCACCCTGGTGCCGGTGATTACCTTTCTATCGATCATTCCGCCGCTTGCCGTTCTTCCCGTTCTCTTCATCGTCTTCGGAGTGGGGGAGTTGGGCAAGGTCATGCTCATCTTCCTGGGCTCGCTCTTTGTCATCACTCGTGACATTTGCGACGCCACGCAGCGGATCCCCCGGGAGCAGATAGTAAAGGCCTTGACGCTCGGCTCCTCCCAGTTTCAAGTGATCTATCAAGTGGTGCTGCCTCAGATCATGCCGCGGTTGCTGGTGACGATCCGTCTCTGCCTCGGAGCGGCGTGGCTGTTCCTCATTGCATCGGAGGCCATTGCGTCCACGGACGGACTGGGGTATCGGATCTTCCTCGTTCGACGATACCTCTCCATGGACGTTATCATCCCTTACGTTCTCTGGATAACGCTGCTCGGATTCATCATGGACGCGCTTCTGAGACTAACCATAAAGTGGAGATATCCGTGGTACGCTGTGAGCGGGGAGTAGAGGCCGAACATGAACGACAAACCCAACCGCGACAACCTCCTCTTCATTGAGAACCTCTACAAGGCGTACGGGGCCAAGGTTGTTCTTGACGACATCGACCTCTCGGTCAAGGGAGGCGAGCTCTGTACGGTCGTGGGGCCCAGCGGCTGCGGGAAGTCAACGCTGTTGCGTCTCATCCTCGGCCAGGAAGAACCGACCAAGGGGGATATCCTCATAGGCGGAAAACAGGTGGGGTACCCGAGTCCCGAGCGCGGAATCGTGTATCAAAAATACACGCTTTTTCCACATCTCTCGGTTTTGGAAAACGTCATCCTCGGGAAGAACTTGACCGCCGGACCCATTGAAGGTTTCCGCCGGAGGAAGGAATTCAGAGACGAGGCACTGTTCTTCCTGGAAAAGATGCGGCTGACGGAGCACGGCGGCAAGTACCCCCACGAGCTCTCCGGAGGCATGCAGCAGCGAGTGGCGCTTGCTCAGTCGCTGATCATGAAACCGTACATTCTCCTTATGGACGAGCCCTTCGGGGCACTCGACCCGGGAACAAGGGAGCACCTTCAGATATTCCTCCTTGAGCTGTGGGAGGAGTTCCGCATGACCGTCTTCTTCGTAACCCACGACCTGGAGGAGGCAGTCTTTCTGGGTACGAGAATCCTCGTGCTGTCGCAATACTACTCCGACGACCGCGGAGAAGGGTACTCCGATCGAGGGGCCCGAATAGTGGCGGATTATCCCCTTCCTCGCCAAGCGACCTCGACGGTGGTCAAGGAGACCGCTGAATTCGGACGCCTCATTCAACAGATCAGGCTGGACGGCTTCGATCCGACCTATCGCCAGCACGTCACCAAGTTCAACCTCAGGCATGAGGATTCCTTTCAAACCTTGGACGTCGAGCCGCTCTTCCCGAGCTCTACGGATGCTACCTGAGAGAAGCCTGTCAACGTACCGATCCCAATAGGGGGGACGGATGCACAAACCGATCATTGACGCCGAAGAGGCGCTTGACGACATACGGTCCGGCATGGACGACGCGGGGCTCATGGAGAAGTACAGCGTCTCCGTAGAGGGTCTTCAAAGCCTGTTCAAAAAGCTCGTGGGTTGGGGAATCCTTGATTTCTCGGAGATTGAGCTGAGAATCGGTCAACAGGTCGAAAGCGTGATCCTGGACACGGACGAGCCGCCCACCGCAGTGGTGTCCAAGGAATCGACAACGGTCTCTGCCCCACTCTTGAAGACCGTCCTGGCCGTTTCGGACGACACGGATTTCATTGCGCATGTCGAGGGGCTCTGCCGAGAATGCGGCTTCATGGCGCTCACGTACGAAAACTGTCTGCCTGATATTGAAGTCTTGCAGGAGGCACAACCGGACCTCTTCATAACCGACCTGAATCCTTTGTTACCGGAAAACGAGGAATTCATCACTCTCACCACCGCTCTCCCCGATCACTCGCCTTTGATCCTCGCCGTGGAACAGGAGGACCGCAAAGCAGCGCTAAAGGGCTTGGAAGCCGGCGCCTACGATTGTGTGGAAAAGCCTCTGGAGAAGGCCTTGTTCGCCAAAGCGGTCACAAGGGCGATCGAGTATGGTGAGCTGGTACGATTCAAGAACGAGCACGAGAAGCAATGTCTGCAGGAGATACAGGAAAAGACCCTGGCTCTTATGGTGCGGACCAAAGATCTTCTCAAAGGCATCATCGATAGCTCGACCCTCGTATCCGTCGTCTTCACGGACCTGGATCAGAACATCCGATTCTGGAACAAAGGAGCGGAAAATATATTCGGTTATACGGCTGAAGAGATGATCGGCACAAAGATCACCCGGCTCTATCCCGGCGACATGCTCACAAAACAGACTGTGGAGCAGTTGCGCACCCCGATCAAATCCAAGACCGGTACCGTTCACGGCAAGATGAAGCAGGTGGCCAAGGACGGACGCCTGGTTACGGTTTCGCTGGCTTTGTCTCCCGTTTTGGACCCCTCGGAGGAGGTCATCGGCATTCTCGGCGTAGGGGTGGACGTGACGGAAGAGATAAGACAGAACAAGGAAATCATGGGTTTGCTCAATGAGGTCAAGAGAACCCAGGATGTGGTCATTTTCACCCTGGCCAAGCTCATCGAGTCGCGAGGAGAGGAAACAGGACTGCACCTGACCCGGCTCCAGAAGTACTGCCGGATGCTGTGCGATGCCCTGGCGGAGCGTCCCGACTTCAAGGAAGTGGTGACCCGGAGATTCGTCGAGGACCTCGTCCGCTCCTCGGTGCTTCACGACATCGGCATGGTGGCGGCCCCGGAGAGGACCGCCGAAACTCCAGGGGCCGGCTGCTCGGAGGACGATCCGGCCAGACGGCACCCCATCGTTGGAGGACGGGCTCTGGAAGCTGCGGCCAAGAGATTGGGCGAAAAGAGTTTTCTCTCAATGGCCATGGAAATTGCCTATTACCACCATGAGAACTGGGACGGCTCGGGTTATCCGTTCGGTTTGCGAGGGGAGCAGATACCTCTTTCCGCTCGCATCGTTACGGTGGCGGATTCGTACGACACGCTGACCAGCGACGGACCGGGCCGGAAAGCCCTTTCCCATGAGGCTGCATGCCGCACGATCGAGCGAGGCGAAGGCACTTTCTTCGATCCGACCCTGGTCGATGCCTTCAGGGAGAGCGCCGGCGACCTGTGGGCCATTCGAAACACGTTTCACGAATGACTATGCCCTACGGGCCGGGTTCCACCGTTCTTCCTCGGGTATCCGGATATTCCACGGTTATTTTCGGATTGCCCGGGTCCGGCCTCTCGACTCTTAGCAACAATTTATGGGGAAGCCGCTCCGGACCGAAGCGGTCGTGCACGACCACGCGCACGCTCCGGTTGGGATGAAAGAGGCTGAACCATGACGCGATGCTGTAGTCGTTCAGGTACCCTACCCCTCTCACGCGGGGAAGCCGATCCTCATACCCGGTTATCGCCGATGGCACCCGGTGCAAATGAACGGTGACCGGGTCCGGGAGGGAGGGGAGCACCTCCGAGAGGCGTTGGAACAAGAGTGACGACATTTCAGCACTGTCCCTCCACTCGTCGTAATCTCTCACCAACGGCGAGGCCGCGAGGAGAGATCCGATCAGCGCCGCGGAAACCACGAAGATCGCCGGACGGCCGAACCGTTGAAGATACGGCGATTGACCGGTGACGGAATCTCTTTCCTTTTCGGATGTCGTCACGCTACTCGTCAAATGCCGTGAGCCGCTGACAAAAATGCACGATAACAACGCACTCAGCGGAATCGCGGAGATATACATGCTCCGATGACTGAACGTCATCGTGGCCAGGCATATCAGCAGGGGCAGGAGCATCCAAACCGAAAAGAAGATTGCGAGCCTCGGATCTTCGCATCCGTTCTTCTGCGACGAGTCGGCCCGCTGAAGATGCACCCATCCCCAGAGTGCCAGGATTCCACAGACCGTCAGCCCCAAGACGAACGTCGAACGAGAGATGAAGTCGTATATGCCCATATAATCCTGTGGATAGAGCAGGTCTTGGAAATAGAGAACCACGATGGCGCTCAGGTTGCTCCAGTACTCACCGATCGACGCAGGGTCGTTGTACCCTCCCAGACTTCCCAGGGTCGAGACACGCCAAAGCAAGTAGACCGCCGTGGCTGCGAGAAAGGGGACAGCTGCACGGACGGCTCCCAGAGAACTCCCCACCAGAGAACCGGTGGACACAAAAAGAAGAGAATAGACGAATACGAGAATCGGCAAGAAGATCACGATCTCTTTGGCTCCCAGAGCGATCACGTAAAAGAGGACCGACAAAGTGAGCAGCGTTCTTCTCGGTTTGTCCCGGAAGACACCTTTCAGGAAGAAGAGAAGAGATGCGATCAAGAGTGCCGCGGCCATAACGTCGTGCCGGTGGTCCGGCGCGGGCACGCTCTCCACGAGAATCGGATGCAGGGCAAACAATACTCCCGCCGTGCCCGCCACGATGTAATCGCGATCGGTGAGCACCGCCAGGAGCACCACGACCAACACGGCAACTAAAGCATGGAGGAGCACGTCCGTCAGATGATATCCGAAGGAGTTAAGACCCCAGATCCGCTCGTCCAGGGTATACGAAAGGGCCGCAACCGGTCGATAGAACATCCCCTGGGTCATGAACCGACTGTGCCACATGAGGGGTTTGGTGAGCAGAGTTGCCAAGTCGCCCGCAGAGTTGATCCGGCCGGTCTCAATGAGCGTAAAGGTATCCGTGCCGGTAAAAGGGTAGCTCAGTACGGGCAGATAAGCGACAAATGCCGCTATTGCAGCCGACAGTGCCGCAGCGATGGATCTGATTTTCCCGGAAATGTTCGTCACCTTCAACGAAGCGAGCTCCTGGAAGTCCTTCTACATCCCTTGTCGGACCGTAGCGCACTCGCGGGAAGACCGAGAATGCGTCGCAGCCCTGAAACTCCGTAAGCCGATCTCAACTCCACGTCATGCAGGTCTCCCATTGGAACATCCTCAAAAAATTGGCGGCCTTTATGATAGCAGCCTGGACGATGCAGACAACTCCTTTGTGGGAGATTCACGAAACCGAGCGCTGTTCCACAAATGGCATGCTCGGTGCCACATGGAGGAGCACGTGTCGTTATGGGATTGCCGATGACCTTCGTTCGTCTCGATGAAATCCGACCGCTCCCCACTGTCCCAAATCATGTGTATCAGGCGAGTACGGGATTCCCATTGACCGGGGTCCTACTCCATGGTACTCTGGAAACACGTTCAATATGGGCACAAACCGGAGCAGACAAGGCATGTTGACAGCGGCAGGATGCTTCTCGAGAAACTACCGATCGATCTTCTGTGCAATCGTTCTGATAGCGTGGCTGGGATTTCCCGAGGAGTCATTCGCATATCTCGATCCGGGCGCGGGCAGTTTTGCGTTTCAGTTCCTCATTGCCGCGGGCATGGCCGCGCTCTTCGCGATCAAGATGTTCTGGGCACGAATCAAGGCATACTTCCGTGGGGAAAAAGACGTGAATGCCCAACCTCCGAGCAAACCCACCGCCGACGCTAATATCAGCGTTTCAGAGCTCAAATCGGATTCGCCGGCTTCTCTCACCGGACCCGACAAAGAGGAATCGTGACCGAAAAGAGTGTGCGAGGGTCTTTTAGAGATCCGGACGGGTTCGTATTCACCAGGGGCGGTTCTTTCTACAGACAAATCAACCGTTCATACAAAGAATGCTACGACCGGCTTATCGAATCCGGATTGTACAAGAGACTCGTTGAGGACGACCTCATGGTGCCCCATGAGGAAGCGGACCCTGCTTTCCGCGTCAACGAATCCGCGTACAAGATTCTCAAGCCCGAGACGGTTCCCTTCGTTTCCTATCCCTACGAATGGTCTTTCGGTCAAATGAAGGCTGCTGCAGCGGTTACGCTGACCATCCAGAGACGGGCGCTGGAAGCCGGTCTCTGCCTGAAAGACGCAAGCGCATACAATATCCAGTTTGTGCGGGGGAAGCCCAAGCTTATCGATACCTCTTCCTTCGGTTTGTACAAGGAAGGTGCTCCCTGGGTTGCGTATGGCCAATTCTGCAGACATTTCCTGGCTCCCCTGGCTCTGACCTCGTACACGGACGTTCGCCTGGCTCGGCTCATGCTCGTCCACATCGACGGCATTCCACTGGATCTTGCTGAGAAGCTCCTGCCCCGGACGACCAAGCTCAGGTTGCGGCTGCTCGTTCATATCCACCTCCACGCGAGGAGTCAGCGGCAATTCGCGAACGGAGCTCCGAGCGAGAAACGGGCGTCGGCCTCCATGAGCCTGCGCGCCATGAAAGGCCTCATTGACAATCTCGCATCCACGGTGAATCTACTCGTATGGACCCCGGCACACGGTGCATGGGCCGGTTATTACGAGGACAATTCGTACGATGCAACAAGCCTGGGGGAAAAACGAAGGATCGTTTCAACGTTTCTGGATGACGTGACCGGCGGTTGGGTCTGGGATCTCGGGGCCAATACGGGCATGTTCGGCAAGATGGCCGCACAGAAGGGTTTTCAGGTGGTTGCGTGGGACTCGGACCCCCAATGCGTAGAGATCTGCTATCAGGAAGCCTGTAGGGAAAACGAGACCAACATTCTGCCCCTGATTCTCGATCTGACCAATCCGAGCCCCTCGATCGGATGGGAGAGCGCGGAAAGGCTCTCTTTGCTGGAACGCGGGCCTGCGGACGTCGTGATGGCCCTTGCATTGATTCACCATTTGGCCATAGCCAACAACGTGCCCCTGGATCGTGTTGCAGAATTCCTCGCTCGCGCGGGGCGGCGTTTGATCGTTGAGTTTGTCCCCAAGGGAGATCCCATGGTTGAAAAACTCCTTTCCACTCGCGAGGACATCTTCGGCGATTATCGAAGAGAGCGATTCGAGGAAGCATTCGGAGAGTACTTTACGACCGATCGAATGGAGCCTGTGGCGGACTCCGGACGACTGATCTACCTCATGTCCCGCCGAGCCTGATCCCGAAATGGGGGGACGGCCACATGATTCTCTAAGAGAAATTCCGGCGCAAAGGGTGATTCTGTGACACGGGGAACCGAGGGGCGGCAATTGCGTCGTCGGAATGCCCCACCCGTTGGGTTTGCGTCCCTCCCGGACCGTTTCATGAGAGGCGGATTGACCGGTCGGCGGGATTCAATTCGGAAGAAGATACCTTTTCACCGTAACATCGAGAATGTGATAAGGGTAGAGCTCTCCGTGACCGTGATTTCTCATGTTTCAAGATAATACCTGCAATGGGAGGGGGAGAATGTCCGACCACCGATCTTGGAAAAGCTGGCGATTCGTTGTGAAACTCGTGCTCGCGGGAGTTGCCATTGGGGCCGTCTTCGTCACCGCGCTCAAATATCAAGAGTATCGGCGCCACGCGTGTGATCGGAGTGCGGCGGCCGATGCCGCTAAACTTTCAGTAGCTTTGGAGCGTCTCCACAACGAGCTCGCTGAATCGAATTGCAGTTCCGAGTGGAAGTTTGAGGAAAAACAGCTCACCTTCTTGCTTGGCCCTTACTATGGATGGCGTGGAACCACCGTCAAATGCAAGGTCAAACTCAAAGTGCTGGAAAACGAGTACCGGCTGTGTGCCGTGAAAGGTACGCGTCATGGTAGTACGGGCGAAGATCGCATGATCTACCGGTACTCTTTTCCGGAGGCAGAGGAGTTGCCCGGCACGGTGGGGCCATGCTACGGGACCGTATACGGAGGCAGCGGAGCCTTGTGTTTCACAGAATCCATGGTGGGCACTGACTGCAACCCGCGTTACAAGGTGAAAGCCGCGCCAACTCCCGAGGAAGAGGCTGCCTGCAAGCAGATCTCCGGAGAATACGGCAAGAATGGGCAGGCCTTATCGGAATTGGCCCGAACCAGCATCAATCACTTTGGCATTGCCCTCTATAAAGTGTCTGGGAGGGATTCCGACAATTTCTTCTTCGGTCCGCTTACCGCATACGCGCAGTTTTTCACCACAGCGGAAATAACCCGCGGCGAGACACAGCAGGAAATCCTCCGGGCCCTTGGGCTCAAAGAGGTTAACCGGGACCTTCGCAGGAAGTCGGAGCAGCTCATCAAGGCGGTCAGGTGCTCGGTCATCACAGGAGGAGGTCAATTCTCGGTTACAGATGAGTTCATGGGCGGGGGAGAGGATTTCTTTCGGCCTTTTGATACGGCGCTCAAACCGGAAAAGGCCGGAGCTGCCGTCGAACGTGATCCCCAACGGGATGCCCCCAAATCGGCATCCGTGCAGGAGCGGGCCGAAACCGTAGACTGCCCTGCCGACACCGATATCAATCTCGGATGGAAAAACGTCACATATTTCCTCGGCATATGGGGGGACGGGCTTAAGTTCGACCCTTCCGCAACATTGGACAGCCCCTTCTTCCAACTGGACGGCAAGCAGGTCACCGTTCCCATGATGTTCCGACACGAGCACGGGTACCTCTATATGGAGGACAACGAGCTTCAGGCTCTTCAGATCCCTTACGGAGGAGGAGGCATGGGCATGCTCATCCTCCTGCCCCGAGACAAGAAGGGGTTACCTCGACTCGAAGAATCCCTCACTGCCGAGAGACTTCACCAGTGGACCAGCGCCCTTGCCGTTCCCGAGCAATCCGTGAAGGTCTGGATACCCCGGTTCGGCGTGTCGGCCCAGACGGACTGGACCAAAGCCCTGGGCCCCCTACCGATTCGCAGGATTTTCTCTTTTGCCGATTGCCAACTCGACAGGGATCGAATCCCTTTCTTTGTGAAGCAGCCCGAATTGAGAAAGTGTCCGTCCCGCATGTCATTCATGGGTCAGCAAGCTTGGATCGAAGTGAATGAGAAGGGGACCGAAGCCTATGTGGCAGGGGTAAACTGCAATCAGATTACGTCCAGTAATGGTGACGAATCCCCTCCTCCGCCACCGATCGAATTTAATGCCGATCACCCGTTCTTGTTTATCGTGCGTCATATTCCATCGGGAGCCATTGCATTCATGGGACGCTACGCGGTACCGTGAAGCTGTCTCCGGGAAAATCCGGCGATCTTTCGATTGCTGTCCGACAAGATTTGCCGATCAAATCCTTTTTGAGGACAGCATGGGGACGCTCCGAGGCAGGCTGTTTTTTTCGCGGGTTTTCCCATTGGGCACGGTAGTAATAGGCAGAGTTCGAGAAATTCCCTAAAAAGAAGGAGACAGTACATGAATTGTAAAAACGTCGCGATTGCTGTGGCAGCCGTAGCAGCTATGATGGTGACTTCAGTAGCGTACGCAGGACCGTGCTGCGGCATGGGCGGAGGCCGGGGAGCCGGCATGGGTCCGGGATGGGGAGCCGCTCTGGGTGCCGATCTGTCGAAAGACCAGCAGAAGCAGGCCGCGGCCCTGAGACTCGAGTTCATTAAGAAGATCCAGCCGATTCGCTCGGAAATGCAGAAGAAACGCATTGAAATGATGGAGCTCAACGCCGCGGACAAGCCCGACGAGCAGGCTGTACAGAAGAAGAGAGAAGAAATCTGGGCACTCCGGGATGCTATGACAAAAGAGCGTCGAGCCATGAGCACCAAATTCCGGGCGCTGCTCACCCCTGAGCAAAGACAGAAGCTCGGAACCATGGGCGGCCGTGGCTGTGGATTCGGCGGAGGAGGAGGATCTCCGTTTGGGGGCAGAGGCGGCCGCGGATTCGGCCCCGGTGGAGGAATGGGCAGAGGCGGAGTCTAACCTTTACCCGCCGGCGTGACCCCTCCCGGGCCAAATCCCTGCCGGTTGACCGAGGGGATGAGAAGAATCGAGAGCTACCGGCACGGGAACACCGGACCGGCTCGAAAGCCCGATAGAATACACACACCGTCCTGCTCGGGAAGATCCCCCTTTGACAGCGGGGATCTTCCCGTTGGGAGGGCAAGTCCTTACCCCCTCCTCTCCACTGAAGTCCTCGAATATCACACAATTTCCTCCGTTGCCGGCAAACCGAGAGGCAGCCGGAATCCGTTATTCACTGAGCGGACGTCGTTTTCTGACCGACCGCGGGTCTTCTCGCCGCATGCACTCTCGACAGCTCCTTGCGGAGGATTTTACCGACCGGGCTACGCGGCAGCTCCGAAAGGAACTGCAATTGCCGAGGAACCTGCTCGGGAGGCAGATGTTTCTTGCAGTGATCGAGAATGTCCAGACTGGTCGCTCTCTCGCCCTTTTTCAGCACGATAAAGGCTTTCACGATCTCTCCGACCATGGGATCGGGCACCCCGATAGCGCAGGCATCCAGCACTTTGGGATGTTGAAAGAGCACTTCGTCCACGTCACGGGGAAAGATACGCATTCCCCTCGACATGATGACGTCTTTCCGGCGATCTACGATGGTGAAATAGCCATCCTCATCTCTGGTCACCACATCTCCGGTTAGCAGCCATCCGTCTCTCAAAGCCTCTGTTGTTTGCTCGGGGAGGTTGACGTACCCCTTCATCACCTGGGGGCCTCGAATACAGAGCTCGCCCGGCACCCCCGGTTCGGTGATCTCCTTGTCGTAGTCGTCCAGGTCGGCAATCTTTGCCTCGGTTTCCGGGATCGGCAGCCCTATGGTTCCGACTTTCGTCTTCCCCCCGAATGGATTGACATGCGTGACGGGCGAAGACTCGGTAAGACCGTACCCCTCGCAAATTTGAGCCCCGGTGCGCTGCTCGAAGGCACGGATCGTCTCCAAGGGCAGCGGCGCTCCGCCGGAAAAGCATCCCCTCAAGGACTTGAGATTGTACTTGTCCAAATCGGCTTCATACATCATGCCCGTATAGGCAGTAGGCAAAGCCGGGATAAAAGTGGCCTTGTGCTCGTGTATCGCTTCAAGGATGGCTTTGGGCTCCGGCAGCGGAACCAGCACGTTGCCGAAACCGGCGAATATCCCGATATTGAGCGCGCAGGTCAGGCCGAACACATGAAAGAACGGGAGGCAGCCCACAACGATTTCTTGACCGTCCCTGAACGAGGGAAACCACGATCGAAGCTGCTGAGTGTTCACAGAGAGATTCCTGTGGGTGAGCTCCACTCCTTTGGATCGGCCGGTTGTGGCACTGGTGTACAGGATGAAAGCGGTATCCTCCGCTTTGCTTCCGTGACCGATGGTCAGGGGATCGCTGTTGTCCACAAGCTCCTTGAACTCGTACACCTCGGGATCGTCCGGAGTCTTCAAGTGCAATTCTTTCTTGACGAAAGGAAAGAGTTGCTTGGCCAAGAACGGTAGATAATCACGGATGTGGCATGAAACGATCTTTCTGACCTTGGTCCCCCTGCGCCGTGCGATCATTCGGGGAACGAGAACGTCCAGGCTCACCACTACCACAGAGCCGGCATCCTTGAGCTGGTACTCCATGAGCATTTCGTCGTTGCGGGGGTTGTGCATGACGACGACCGCGCCTGCTCTCAACGCACCGTAGATTGCTACCACCGTCTGAACGAGATTGGGAAGGACCACCGACACCCTGTCTCCGGGCTTGACCCCCAATCCCTTCAAAACCGCGGCAAACCGCGACACCAGGCCGGCCAGCTCTCGGAATGTAATTACGGTACCTTTGAACATAAGGGCCGGACTGTCGGGAAAACGGGCGGCCGTCTGGGAGAGCGCCTGCGGCAGAGTGAGATTTTGGAATTTCATGGAGTGAGGGACCCCTTTGCAGTAGTGCTTCTGCCAAATCCGTTCCATGATGTCTCCTTCGATCTTGCGGTGTGGGGACTCGGCTCGGGGCTGAACACATGAGATCCAGTCTAAATGCCGAAACCCATCATGTTAAGAGCACTTGTATCAAATGTCAGAAAATTGTTTGTGACACAATTTCGCGGTTCAACAGGTAATACGGACGTCATGTCTCTTCCGCTGCGAACGGCACGACCTGACTTCGCTTCAGAGACATGCCGTCCGTGGCGTGAAGTCACATTGTTAATTGCGAAATGATATCAAATCCATCATACCACGCTCGGCATCGGAAATCCAGCTCTAGAAGAGGCCGGCATCAACTTTCCATCCGAGCGTGTCTCGTTCCGCGGAACGTTATACTAAAGCTGGTTCTCGCTGTGGTAGTCGTAAACGAAATAATCGGCCAAGTTGTCCAAGGCTCTTTCAATTGTGGCGGGCAACCTGTCCTTTTCTTCAATACCTTTCTCGAACGTCTCCCAGGTTGTGCCTACCGTTTTCGACGTCTTGTTGCGGTCGGGCCGGATCACCTCGCTCAATCTCATGGTCACAAAATAGAAGAACCGGGTGCCGAGTGGAATCGTGTGAACAAAGACGTTCAACCAGGGATTGCCCGGCGGCTCGGGAACATTCCCTATTCCCAATGCTCTGACGCCGGAATCCAGGAGCCTCACTACCAGTGCATCCTGCAAGTGCTGCCGAGAGAGTCCTGCTTCCGCCGCCTTTTCGTCTATATCGTGGACCCAGACGGTCATCCCCTCAAGGCCGCGAAGGGCCTTGCGAAAACGAATGGTCTGCCTCATATTCGCTCAACCTTCCGGAACGATCTTCACCATATCGTGGAACACCAAGGACACTTCATCGCTTCACGCCCCCAAGGTTCGCGTCGGTGAGACGGGTACCTGTCAAGATCGCTCGCACCATGTTGGCTTCCTTGAGATCGGAGCCTGTAAGATCCGCTTCCGTGAGATCAGCGTCCGTGAGATCGGCGCCGGCCAGGGTGGCCCCGGACAAATTGGCCAGGATCAGGCACGCGCGGGAGAGATTTGCCACGGTGAGAACAGCTCCGTGGAGATCGGCCATGGTGAGGATGGCACCTCCCAGATCCGCCCAAAAGAGATCCGCCTCGGCGAGATTCGACGCGGTCAGGTTGCTTCTGGACAGATTCGACTGGGACAGATCCGCGAAAGCCAGCTTTGCCCCGGTGAGATTGGCCAGATAGAGGTCGGCATTGATGAGAACGGCCCGCTCCAAGTCGGCATTGATGAGATCCGCACTGGTGAGATTGGCGTCGGTAAGATCCGCTTTGACAAGCCGTGCTCCCGTGAATACCGCCCGCGTCAAGTTGCACGATGCCAGACCGGCACCGGAAAGATCTGCGCACGTGAGGTTTGCCCCGGAGAGATTGGACCCCGAGAGATCGACTCCCTTGAGGTCGGTACCCACCAGATTCGCTCTGGGGAGATCCAATCCCGACAAATCCGTCCCGCTTCCGATGGTGTCACGAAAAAAGGCCCTGAGCGACTCGGCCTCACCGGAGAGGACGACTTGACGCGTGAATCGATTCTTGATTTCGATTTTCACGGGTACACCAGGCCGGCCGCCGATAACACCGCCTATGGACAAGAGCGGTGCAGCCGCCCAAGAGGCCTTCTGATCGGTCTCCGAGGCTTTGCCCCGGATGAATCCTCGGCTTAATTCCAAACGGATACGTTCGGACCGAACGCCGGGTCCGGCTCTTCGATTGTTTTCCCATCAGCGAAGAGTATTGGTGAAGCCGGATCGGAAATCACGATCCGCTTCTTCAATGCCACATCGTAAAAGGCTCATTTTCGGCAAGCACAAAGTTACCGTCTCGCCGCATTACTCATACTGTACCAGACTATCGTCAACGCATGGCAATTTTTTTCACGGAGGCAACCATAAACCGCGGATTACAAACCACAAACTTCCGCCATCAATGCTATACACCGACTGTTCCGTTGGATTCCCTCATGCCGTTTGGCAGGATTTCCGTTACGAGCCTCTCCGGAAAGCCGAGGGCGGCCGTTCAACGAGCCCCTGCCGCACCAAGCACTACCTTGCGCGACCTCTCGTCACGGCTTGGTCAGAAACTCTCTGATACATCTCACCACTTTTTCCCGTTGCGCCGTGGAGAGCCCGGGGAAAATGGGGAGAGCAAGCACTTCCTTGGCTGCCTGTTCGCTTTGGACAAGGCTTCCCTCTTTGTATCCCAGATCGGCGAAGCACTCTTGAAGGTGGAGCGGTACCGGATAGTAGATTGCCGTGCCGATTTGATTCTCAGCAAGGTGGCTCAAGAGAGCGTCTCTGTTTTCCACCCGTATGACGAACTGGTTGAAGACATGCTTCATCCCGGAAATCTCCATCGGCAGCCTGAGGAAACCCTTTTCCTCGAGGTCGGCCATTGCCCTTTGATATTCCGCCGCATTGGCGCGCCGCTGCTGGTGCCACGCATCGAGATGAGGAAGCTTGACCCGCAAAGCCGCGGCCTGGATAGCGTCCAACCGGAAGTTGCCGCCCACCCGGGAGTGGTAATATCGCCTGCGGGCGCCGTGATCCCTCAGACTGCGAATCCGGTCCGCCAGGTCTTCATCCTGAGTGAAGACGAGCCCTCCGTCTCCGATGCCGCCGAGATTCTTCGACGGGAAGAAGGAGAGACATCCCGTGTCGCCCATCGTGCCGGCCTGCCGCCCTTGAAAAACGGCTCCTATTGCCTGGGCCGCGTCCTCGATGATCTTGATGCCGCGAGCACGGCAGATCTCCGCGATGACGTCCATCGGGGCGCATTGACCGAAAAGGTGTACCGGAATGACAGCGCGGGTCCGCGGCGTGATGAGGGTCTCGAAATGCTCGGGATCGAGGTTGAAGGTCCGAGGCTCTATGTCGCAGAACACAAGCTTCGCTCCAAGCCGATGAACCGACCCGGCCGTTGAAAAGAAGGTGAAGCTCGGTACGATCACCTCGTCCCCGGGTTCGATCCCCAGGGCCATGAGAGAGACAATGAGCGCGTCCGTCCCCGATGAAACCCCTACGGCATGCCGTGAGCCGCACGCGGCGGCAATCTCCGATTCGAACTGCTCAACCTCGGGCCCTCCGATGAATCGATTGCTCTCCAGAACTCGGATGACGGCCTCTCTCATGGGTCCTGCAATGGGCTTGTGGATAGCTTCCAGATCCAGAAGGGGCACGGCCGGATTGCCGGTGTCGCCCCGAGCAGCATGGTTTTCCTTCACGATTCCTCCGAAGGCTTGGTTTTCCCGAGACCCCGGTCCCACGATACTCATGCGTCCATCGCTCCAGAGCGGAGAGCATTTCCGACACGTGGGTACTCTGGGCTCCGCGTAGTGAGGGTCGCCGCCCACGGGGCACGACTATAGCGTGCGGATGATTTGAGCTCAAGAGACAATCGCGCGGAGCCGATTTTCTCATGGAAGCCGGCAGAACGAAGAAAGCCCCTCCGCGCTCCGAAGGGGCTTTCTTTGATCGTCGCTTTTTTTGCTATTGGTACAAAACCGGTCTCGACGCGAAACGGAGCGCCGACACAATCCGCTTTTGTCTTATTTCTTTTTGGCTTTCTTCACTTTCTTCATCATTTTGGCCATCTTGGGGGCCTTGGGGCGGGGGCAAACAGCCACGGTGGACCATTTTCCCTTCCACTTGATTACCGGCGCGCAGGGACCGCAGAGCTTCTCTATGCCTTTGGCTTGGCCTTTGCAGAAAACGGTGTCTTTGCAAACAGGCTTGCAGGTCGGCATATCATAGCACCACCAGCTCGTGGCGCACACCGTACCGGCAAACGCCAAGCAGCTCACCAGAACAACCAACGTTACCAACGACTTCTTCATCCTTAACCCTCCTTAAATGAAGCATACTCCAATACAGAGTTGTTAAACCACAGATTGCAGCTACGGTAACACGCGTCTCCGAAGCTTGTCAAGAAAAATCCCGGCACCAGGGCAGAACCATGACCGATCTCGGCTACTTTGTCACTTTGCCACGCGGCACCCGAGCGGAAGCGTCCTACTACCCGCTCGATACCGGGTAACCCAACTCCCGGATAAATGCAAGAAAAAATTTGCCTCATGCAGCCGAATAGGGCTCCGTAGAATCCTCTCCTCGTGCCCCGCGCTCCCCGGAGCGGGACCGTTTCGTACCGTTCTCCACGGCCACGGCGCGCATCATGGCGCCCCGTGCGCGCATCTCTGCGATATTATCGGCGAATTCCGGGAAGTTCCCGACTGAGGCACCGGCATGGGGCCTCATCTGAAGGAAATGAGAGGACCGGGTCATATTTTCGCGATGATTGTCTGAACGAGAGGTTTTCTTCCCAAAGTGCGATTGATATACCGCCTCACGGCCAGCCTGATCTCATCTCTGGCGTCTTCCCACCGGGATGCGCTCTGGGGGTCCAGTTCGGCCAAACGTTCCTCCAGGGCTATCCTGGCTCCTTCCATGAGCTCCGGCTCCACCTCTTCAAACGTCACGCCGAGCGAGCTGAGCTCCGGTCCGCACAGCAATTCCCCGGTCTCTTCACGAATTGCAACCACGACGGTTACCATGCCCACTTCCGAGAGACTCCGCCGGTCGCGCAAGACGTTGTGACCGATATCCCCGACTCCCTTTCCATGGACGAAAACCCGGCCCACCTCCAATTGGTCCACCACCGTGGCCCCTTCAGAAGAGACTTCGATAAGATCCCCGTTTTGAGCAACGAGAACTCTCTCGGGGGGAACTCCTTCCTCCATAGCCAGTTGGGCATGCCTCAGGAGATGTCTGTACTCCCCGTGGATGGGAATGAAGCAGCCGGGGCGCACGAGACGAATGAGGTATCTGAGCTCTTCCGAGCTGGCGTGGCCCGACACGTGCACGTCGGAGACTTTGTCGTACATTACCCGGGCACCGCGACGGCAAAACTCGTTGATGATCTGATTGATGGCCTTTTCGTTTCCGGGGATGAACCGGGAGGAGAGGACCACCACGTCGCCCGGTTTTACCTTGATGTACTTGTGTCGATCCGATGCCATCAATGAAAGCGCCGACATGGGCTCCCCCTGAGAGCCTGTGGAAAGCACGGTCACCCGGTCTTCCTCGAGTGAGTCCATCTCCTTCATATCGACGAGTATCCCCGGGGGTATGGTCAGATAGCCTCTCTCGGAGGCGATGCGCGCGTTGGACACCATGGAGCGACCCACCAACACGACTTTCCGGCCGAATTCTCCTGCCAGGTTGAGAACCTGCTGTACCCGGTGAATGTTTGAAGAGAACGTCGCAATGAGAATCCTTCCCTTTGCCTCCCGGAAAATGTTCTCGAACGCGGGCCGGATCATGCTTTCGGACAGGGTGGTTCCCTTGTTCTCCACGTTGGTGCTGTCCGAAAAGAGCGCCACCACCCGGTTGCGCGCGTAGTGGGCGATCTTGTCCAGGTCGCAGAGCCGGCCGTCGATGGGCGTGGGATCGAGCTTGAAGTCGCCGGTGTGGAGAATCACCCCCGCGGGAGTGCTGATCGCAAGGCCGATTCCGTCCGCCACGGAATGGCACATGGCGAAGGCGTCGATCGTGAAAGGCCCCAGATGCAGCAAGCCGTCCGTGGAGATGACGTGCCGTTCGGTGGACTGTAACAACCCGAACTCCTCCAGCTTGTGCTCTACGAGGCCCATAGTGAGGCTCGTGGCGTGGACGGGGACGGGTATTTTCTTGAGGATGTACGGAAGCGCTCCGATGTGGTCTTCATGCCCATGGGTGAGCACTATGCCGAGAATGTTCCATTCCCGTTGCAGTACCGCATCGACATCCGGAATGACGATGTCTACGCCGGGCATGGAGTCGTCGGGGAACATCAGACCCGAATCGATGATAAACGCGTCACGCCCCAGCGTGACGAACATCATGTTCAGGCCTATCTCTCCAAGCCCCCCTACAGGCAATACTCTCAGTTTTGGGGATTCATTTTCACTCATATACGATCGTTCACCATCTCGCCCGGCAGGCTTTCACGACACAGGCGCGTGCTGCGGCTCGATCTTTCACCGACCGGATTCTCCGAGCCGCTGTCCATCGAACCGAGAAAACGTCCATGGCCGTAGCGTCTCTACCGGGTTTCTTCTTTCTCCTTCAGAAGGGATTCAATCTTTTCGAACTGCTCTTTGACGAGCTGCTGTTGAGCGGCCTGGGTTTTCTTGATCCCTTCCCATGCCTCTCGAATCTGCTCGTCCAAGGAACTGTGGTAGAGCGGCGACTCCTTAAAAGCCTTGAAAAACACCGTCTCGCCATGCTCCATGAATGTCTGCCACCAGGTCATGTTGATTTCATAGGTGGACCGCATGGCCGCCATCCAAGAGCTCCAATGTCCCTGGAAGGGCATCTCCGGTTTGGGAAACCAGCCCGGATCGGCTACCATTTGCTGCCAGGGCCCCCACATCTTTTCCACGGTCTTGGCCCACTGGTCCATCATGTCTTTCATGGTCGTTCCTCCTGAACGGTTCATCTAAATAGCCGAAAGTTCCCAGTAGTCCGAAGCCGGCCATGGTTCCGGAAGGGAGACGTGAGATCCCGCGAACGTGCCCCTTATTCATTAAGGAGCACCGGGATCGGCCCCGGGCCGACCATATCGGCCGTCTCGTCCGGAAACAGCCTTTTCCATTCCAATGCGTTCACGGGAAAGGTAACCAACGGTCCTGAAGGTTGCCGGTTCGGGCAAGTACCCCAAGCTCCCAACGGCACCTCGTCCTCGCGTCTACGGCACCAAACTGCCGGCCGTCTGACGGCCTGCAGGGTCCGCGTCAGAGTTGTGCGTCCAGATCCAGATGAAATCTCACCGGTCCTCTCGCACCGCCCGGATAAGTTTTGTGCAGACCGAATTCCGACCTCGGATCGGACCAGGAGGTCGCGATGGCCGCGTGGCCTTTCGGAAACTCGGTCGGCTCTACCTCCGTGAAGTCCATGGGGGTCAAGGCCGATTTCGGATCCACGAGATCGTCTTTGCCGGCGTAGCAAATCTGAAATTTGATCCCTTTCTCGCGGAGGTAATCAAAGTTCAACCGTCGTCCGAAAAGCGTGAAGGGAAGATCGCCTTTGGACGATACGGGAATGGTGTACGAATCAAAGCTCATCTGGGTAATTGCCACGGGCAGATCGGTCCGATCGAAAATCAGCCAATGGTTGATGGCTGCAGCGGTCTTGCCGATTCCCTTCACACCGCGTTGGTACATACTCTCGAAAAGGTTGACATCCCGGTAATAGGTAAAGACGGGAGCCTCCCGCTCGATACTCTTGAGCTTGTACACCCAGCTCATCACTTTGCCGTCGACGACCTCGTTGCCGCTGGACAATCTCTTGGTGGCGTAGGCCAGATTGCGGAATCGTGGAGTGATATGCTCCAGGTACTCCACCAATCCCGGACTCCGAGTCCCGTCCATAGGGGCCACGCAGGTGATCAGGGCGTCGATGAGCCCTTCCATCTCTCCCGAGAGCGCTCCGGCCACGATGATGAATCCGCCCTGACAGAATCCGCTCAAGGTAACCGGTTTGTTATGCCTCTCCTTCACGATACGGCAAAAATATGCCGTGTCGCGGGCATCGTCCTCACCGGTCATGGTCTGAACCGCTTCGACGGTACTGATATCCTTGACAATGCGAACGTACGTGGGAACCCCCATGTTGGCAAAAGCGTGGACGTAGCTTTTGCGCTCACCGGGTAGAAAAGCCAGGATACCGTGACCCAGCACATAGGGGTGGGCCACGACGATCGGTTTCATTTCGTCTTGTACCTGCACCCCCGGCTCGTTGGGCAGCACTTGATACAGAAACATTCTGTCCGTCTGGGCTATGAGCCGGTACCCGCCATCGTCAAAGTGGAACCCGAACTCCTTGCCCACTTCCCATATCGCATCGGGATAATCCACAACCAGCCTTCTCAGAATTTCCAGCTTCTCGGCAAAGTACTCATCGACGGTCTCACCGCCGCCGTCGAACGTATTGAAAAATGCCCCGACAAACCGTCGAATCTCCCTTTTGTGGTATTCCGTCATCTGGTTGTTGGAGGTTCTCCACCCGGCGGCCGTGATCTGCTCGGTGAATCTGGACAAGGCCATATAATCCCGGATGTTGACATCTACCGGCGTTTCGGAGAGATTGCGCCGCTCCTTCTCCCAAAAGGAATTGCTTGCCCTGAGATAGGGCGTGATAAATTCCTGATGCGAGCGGACAAGGCCGTTTGCAAAGAGACAAATTGAGGTAAGTCCGTCCAAATAAGCGGATAACAATTTTGTGGAGATCGGATTCCCCCGTTTCTCAGTTTCGTCAGGGGATTGTGTGTCTGAAGGCCTCGACATGATGGTCCTCTGTATTTTTGTGCGCTTTTTTCGCAACTCTTTTATATCTGTTTAGATTCCCAGCGTCAACAGATGGTTCCCCGTGGGTGGGGCTACGTGGGGTAATTTGAATCGATTCCTTTTCGCGCGGCAACGCCTTTCGGCCGGCATCCGAATAAGCAAAGCAGCGAGGCAACCTCGAGGTCCGGGATCGCCGGATCATTGAGATTGCTTCGCTTTGCCTGCGATGACGCCTGCGGACGGATCGCCCTTTCGATCAGTCAAGAATCGGTATCACGTTTCAGCCGGCACCGAACGTAACGGCATCAATTCAGCCCAAGTACTTTGCAACGAGATCCCCCACCTCGGATGTGGAGTGACCCATGCGACCGGCTTCCAGACCTTTCAGATCATTGGTGAGGACTTTTACCGCCGCTTGCTCGATTGTCGCGGCCGATCGAGATTCGCCGAGGATGTCCAGCATCAACGAGCCCGCAAGGATGCACGCCAACGGGTTGATAACGTTCTGCCCCGTATACTTGGGAGCGGATCCCCCGATGGGCTCGAACATAGAGACACCTTGCGGGTTGATGTTACCGCCCGCGGCAATTCCCATGCCCCCCTGAATCATGGCCCCCAGATCGGTGATGATGTCCCCGAACATGTTGTCGGTGGCAATGACGTCGAACCATTCCGGGTTCTTGACCATCCACATGCAAATGGCGTCCACATGCGCGTAGTCGGTCGTAACCTCGGGATAGTTAACGGCGAGCTCGTTGAACGTCCTCATCCAGAGATCCCAAGCATAGTTGAGAACGTTCGTCTTGCCGCAGAGGGTGAGCTTTCGCTGCTTGCCGCGGGACTTGGTCAACTCGAAGGCGTAGGTGAGGAGTCGCTCGGCGCCATGCCGAGTGTTGATGGATTCCTGAATGGCAACTTCGTGGGGGGTTCCTTTCTTGAGGAAGCCGCCGGCGCCGACGTAAAACCCTTCCGTGTTCTCCCGAACCACGGTGAAATCGATGTGCTCCGGGCCCTTATCCTTGAGCGGCGTATAAACTCCGGGATAGAGCTTGACCGGTCGGAGATTGACGTATTGGTCCAACTCGAATCGAAGTTTGAGGAGAATCCCTCTCTCCAGGACTCCGGGAGTAACGTCGGGATGACCGATGGCCCCCAGAAAAATCGCATCCACCTTGCCGAGCTCGTCCAACACGGTTGGGGGAAGTTCTTCGCCCGTCTTGAGGTAGCGTTCCCCTCCCAAATCGTATTCCACGAAGTTCAAAGAAAAATCGTGGAGAGACGCGACGGCCTTGAGAACCTTTGCGCCTTCCCGCACCACCTCGGGACCTGTGCCGTCTCCGGGTATCACCGCAATGTTGTAAAGTTTTGCCATTCCAGCCTCATGAATTGATTTCTCCGCATCCCGACGTGAGACCCAAAGCGATGCACATCGTTCGTACATCTGAATCATGGGACGTCATCATCGTCGCCCAGGACCGGAGTCGAGCATTCCGGCCCAGCAGGAGCATCTCGACAAGCATCGCTTCTTACTCGCTCCGAGGGGGTTTGCCTGGTCGGTACGCGTTGAGGCGTATGATACATAAAGGGCGAGGCGATCTCAATGTGTGATTTCCATTGTTTGCCGGATGGCGCGTGAGCGGTTATAGAGCGGAGCTTTGGAGTTTTGGGTATTTTGTATACCCGAAAGATAACCTATTTTTATACCTTGACAATCCGCCGGTACGGGCTATGTTAATCATGGAACCGGTTGGTATCGGAGGTTTCGGGAGTCGAATTCAACCCCCGTGTGTTTTTTTACACGCGGGGGTTGACTTATTTGGCGACCGGAGATATTTTAGTTTCGTAAGGCCGTCTTCCATTTGTATCATGACTCCCCCCCCTTGATACCTTACCGGAGACGGTCTTCATTTTATCTACCCCATGGGTAACCGTCATCCCGTCCGAAACCATGTTGCCCCCTGCATTTTCAAAGTCGTCCCTGTCCGCCCGGTCCTCAATCAAAGGTCCCGGTTATGTTCCATCGAAATCGCCATGAGTTTTCCCGGACTGTCCGCGGAGCCGTGCCCCCGAATCGCTTTTCGGTAGCGGCGCGATTCGCGCGGCAATATCGCACGGGAGGTTTAGGATGTCACGCTTGCGCTTGCCGCAATGGCTCCGAACTCGGTTGCCTCCTGCATCTGCGTTGGTCGCGATTGAGAGAGCCACGTATGCTAAAGGATTGTCCACCGTTTGCCGCGAGGCGCGCTGCCCCAACCAGGGCGAGTGTGCCCGCAGGGGTACCGCCACCTTTCTCATTCTGGGCGACCGGTGCACCCGGAATTGCCGTTTCTGTGCGGTGCGGCACGGCACTCCGGAGGCGCCCGCATTCGATGAGCCGGAGCTCGTCGCCGATGCCGTAGCTGCTCTGGGCCTGAGGCATGCCGTAGTGACTTCGGTAACCCGAGACGATCTTCCCGATGGTGGAGCGGATCAGTTTGCCCGGACCATCAGGGCCGTACGTCGCGTCTCCCCTCAAACCACCATTGAGGTCCTGGTTCCCGATTTTCGGGCAAGCGCAGACGCTCTGTACAGGGTGATCGATGCAGGACCCGACGTCGTCAACCACAATTTGGAAACCGTGCCGAGACTCTACCCGGTTTTGAGGGAAGGAGCTTCGTACAGACGCTCTCTGGAGCTTCTCCGGAGGGTAAGAGAGCGAAATAAGGAAATTATCACCAAATCAGGGATCATGGTAGGGGTCGGAGAGATGCGAATCGAGGTGGAGGACGTAACGCGTGACTTGGTCTCCGCCGACTGCATTGTCCTTACCATCGGCCAGTACCTCCGGCCCTCGCGTCTCCACCACCCGGTGGCGAGATTCGTCCCACCCGAGGAGTTCGCTGAATTGGAAGTCATGGCCTTGGGGTTGGGAATCAGGAAAGTGGCTTCCGGCCCGCTGGTCCGAAGCTCGTACCATGCGGGGGCCATCCTCGATGAATTGAGATCCGACGATTTGCAGTAAGTCGCATTCACCCGGAGCCCACCCTTTCTAGAGGACTCAGGAGACTGACTCCGTCGAGAGAGGGGTCTGGGGGATTTTGGCGCGAAAGCGGTGCTACAATCCCCCGGCGCCCCGTTTCCAAGCCTAGCGGGCCATCTGCATCGCGCGTCAACGTCGGACCTCGTTCTTTGGGCAATCCGTTCGCATCCGTTATTGACCGGCAGCCCTTATGGCCTCGCGAATCCTGAGTCCTATTTCCGTGGCAAGATCCGAGTCCGACTCTCTGAGGACCGTGGCGATTTCCAGCCACTCGTCCTCATCTCCGGTGAAAGTTATTTCGATGATCTCGTCATTGGAATCACTTACCACCGCTTCGGTGAGCTCCATCCTAGTCTCCTTGGACCGATTATTTAAACCCGCGGCAGGAGATGCGACGCCATTCTCCCCAACTGTCTCCTCATAGTGCCCTGACCGCCGAACAACCCGAGCCCGATCATGCTTGCCGGTACGGTAAGGCTCGCCCTCTCGTTTGCGCAATCGAATTCTCGCACAGGTCTCAACCCGCCGCGATATCGACCAGTCTCGGGGCCGACATTGAAAAAATATAAAAACCCCCTTCAAAAGGCAACAGTCTTATGCCGACAAATTCTCTTCCACCGGTTAGTCACCGGGGAGAGTTCTTCTCGACGGTCCCACTTTTTCATCGGCTTTCCGCGACGCTTATGAGCTATCAGTCTGTTATTACGAGATAGTTTCAGGGTTGACAAGGGGAGGGAATTGGACTATTAGCGGGAGCGTCACGAAGAGAACCGGACCCCATCAACCCGAGGAGAAGCATCATGACCGTACTCGACGCGTCCGGCCCAAAGAGCCTGCAAAGGCCTTACCGGAACCTCCGCGACGATCCGAGGTACGACGAGATAAAGAAGATAATAGAGGGTGTACCCCCGGAGAAGATTGAAATCCTCAAGCGCTACCTACAGAACTTGCTGAGAAATTCCTGAACACGATTCCGTTTTCTCTTGTGAGGGGACGATGACCTGCGGAGCACCTGCACACACTCCGCCGCCGGGGGGTTCTTCCCGCTACGGCGACCCCGCGCGCAATGCCCATGGGTAATCGGGCAGAGCGGTTCTTAGCGCAAGAACCCTGTCCTAATCGCCAAATTCCTCGATCCTCCATCCACTACCACGAGCCTCAACGCGCATCGGCACGACCCACGCAAACCGCTCGAGGGGGAAAGACCAAGCCCTTGTCCCACTTTTATGCCATTTCATAATCATGGGTGCGGATTGACGACACGGACGGCATGACTCTGAAGCGAAGTCAGGCTTGCCGTTCGCAACGGAAGAGGCATGCCGTCCGTTGAACGGGTTTTCCAAACCGCGGCCTTTCGTCGGAAAGAGCCCCGGGGCTCCGACAGGATCAAATGGTCGGTTTCAGGTTGTAGGTGCCAAGAATCCTGAAAGGGCTATTCCCACTCAATGGTGCTGGGAGGCTTGGATGAAACGTCGTAGACCACCCGGTTGATACCTCGAACTTCGTTGATGATCCGGTTCGATATGACGGCCAGTA
The DNA here is from genome assembly GCA_041741735.1 of Desulfomonilaceae bacterium. Lineage (GTDB taxonomy): Bacteria > Desulfobacterota > Desulfomonilia > Desulfomonilales > Desulfomonilaceae > JBGSJS01. Next base: position 56,992 of record JBGSJS010000057.1, read on the forward strand.
CATCCCCGGGGAAGCGAAACCAGTCCGCAGTCATGCCGTCGGTGGCTTCAACGGCTCGAAGCGCGGCCACATGCTCGTAGGTTCGCTCGTCTCCCATGACGCCTACGGAGCGTACCGGAAGGAGGACCACAAAGGCCTGCCAGATGTCACGATAGAGACCTGCCCGCCGAATCTCGGAGATGGCTATTGCGTCCGCCTCCTGGAGCACGGCAACTCGTTCCGGAGTGACCTCGCCGAGGATACGGACCGCCAGCCCCGGCCCCGGAAACGGATGCCTCCAGATAACATGCTCGGGGAGATTCAATTCCTCGCCGAGGGCGCGCACTTCATCCTTGAAGAGCTCTCTCAGAGGCTCGATCAGCTCCAGGTTCATTCGCTCGGGAAGGCCTCCCACATTGTGATGGCTCTTAATGGTTGCCGACGGCCCCCCTTTGAATGAAACGCTCTCGATGACATCCGGATACAGAGTCCCCTGGGCGAGAAATCTCACGTTGGGAAACCTGTCGGCCTCCCGTTCGAAGACGCGTATGAATTCTTCTCCAATAATCTTCCGTTTCCGCTCCGGGTCCGTAACGCCTCTCAGCTTCCCGAGGAAACTTTCCGACGCGTCCACATAATCCAGTTGAATCCCCTGGCCGCGAAACATTGCCTGGACTTCTTCGGCCTCCCCTTTCCTCAGCAAGCCGTTGTTCACAAAGATCGGATGGAGCCGGTCGGCGATGGCCCGATGAAGCAGCGTTACCATAACCGAGGAGTCCACTCCGCCGGACAGAGCGGCCACCACGTGGGCGTTTCCCACGCGTTCACGAACCTCCGCCTGCGTGGTCTCCAGGAACGATGCCATGGACCAGTCGGCCTTCAGTTTGGCGATCTTGAAGAGAAAGTTCTTTATGATGGTGTTGCCTTGGGGTGTGTGGACCACTTCCGGATGAAACTGGACTCCGCAGACGCGGTGATCGTCTCTCTCGAAAGCTGCGGCCGGCGTGTCGACGGTTTCTGCGGTGGCGAAAAAGCCTTCCGGGAGGGCGATGACTTTGTCGCCGTGGCTCATCCACACGTGGGCACCGGAACTGATCCCCTCCAGCAGGACTGAGCTCGGATTGACACTCGTGAGAGCGGCCCTTCCGTATTCGCGTTCCCTGGCGGGCTCAACTTTACCCCCCAATGTATGGGCGATGGCTTGAAGCCCGTAACAGATCCCCAGCAGCGGCAGGTCAAGCTCCAGGATTGCCTTATCCAGTTGTGGCGATTCCAGGTCGTACACGCCTGCAGGACCACCCGACAGCACTATGGCGGCCGGCATTTTCTTCCGAGCCGCCTCCATGCCTTTGTCATAGGGGTGGATCTCACAGAAGACACCGTTCTCTCGTATCCTTCGCGCTATCAACTGGGTGTATTGGGAACCAAAATCCAGGATCAGAACGTACGACTGATGGATCAACGGCAGACCTCCCCGCTCGTGGCTGCATCAATTGCCGGGCGAGAATCCCTGAGCTCCGGCGGGCCGCACGAGGCGGCTCTGCCGAAAGGCTTCTCGACTCCATTGCTCTCAATAAAAAAAGACCGGGCCTCGCCCGGTCTTTTTCTTCCTTTATCCGTACAGGAGTCTTACCTGACCACCTGTTTCTTCACCATTTCATACTTCATGCCGCCGGTAGCACAAGGATTGCAACCCGGGGAAGTAACCGTGAACTTCTCGGCATTGCTGACCAGCTTGGAGTTAGGCGGAAGCGCAGGAGGAGCACCCCAGGCAACAGGGCCGCCATAAGCGGGGGCCACGCACTTCGGGGGGATAACCTGAACTTTCATTCTGCAGGTTGTGCTCTTGAAAGCGCCCCAAGGACGAAAACCGCCGAGATACTGCGGGCAACCGTCAAGCAGAAGGGTGCTGTCGCCGCCGGCGGTGCTGCCGGTATCCTTGTTGTAGGTGTATTTCACCTTCATCGGGATCATGATCATGTCACCCATACCCGTGTTCGGCATGAGGCCCGCTACCACCGGGTTGCCGTTTCCGAACTGAGCGCCGGCGACACCCACCACGGTCATGATCAGAGCCATCGCACTGAACATAACGATCGATTTCTTAACCATACCCAAATCCTCCTTTTATTAGGCCCCACAAACTTGCAACTGCGGAACCGCATTCGGAATTGTAGACAATAATACCTGCTTCGAATCTTGATTATCAGAACCGTCCTTGGAAGTCAAGACATTTTTTCCCGGGAAAGCCTGATCTCATACTGCGTTCTCGATCACCTTATCAGAAACCGGCCCGGTTTCAAACTTTTTTTTTCGAATGCCTCGCCATCCCGAAAATCCTCCCCGGGAGCCTTTCCTCGACCGGTTTGCCCATGATCTCCCCGATTCCGGACCGGTCCGCCCCCGGACTCTTTGAGGGACAACGGCAACCAACCACTCCCGATTCCGACACTGAGGAAATCAGACATTAAACTCTCTCGGATCGGCAAGGGCTCCTGTCACCGCAGTGGCGGCCGCCACTGCGGGAGAGGCAAGGACCACCTCACTCTCCGGATGTCCCATGCGACCGACGAAATTTCGATTGGTCGTTGAGACGGCGCGCTCGCCACGAGCCAGAATACCCATGTACCCGCCGAGACACGGCCCGCAGGTCGGCGTGGACACAGCGCCGCCGGCTCTCATGACCTCTTCCACAATCCCTTCCGAAATGGCCTGAAGCATGATTTGCGGGGTTGCCGGAATCACGATGAGCCGCACGTTCTTGGCCACCTTACGTCCCCTGAGCAGGGACGCGGCTATCCTCAGATCCTCGATCCTTCCGTTGGTGCACGATCCGATCACCACCTGGTCAACCCTCATGCCTTTGACCTCGGATATGGGATGCACGTTCTCGGGGAGGAACGGAAGCGCTACTGACGGCTCCAAGGCACTGAGATCCACCTCTCTCGTCTCGGCATAGACCGCGTCGGAATCCGATTCGTACACGGTAAACGGTCGAGAGCCGTGAGCCTCGGCATATTCCCCGGTCCGGGAGTCAAAGGGAAAGATGCCGTTCTTTGCTCCCGCTTCGATGGCCATGTTGGTCACGGTGAATCTATCTGCCATGCTCAAATGTCCCACTCCCTCACCCGAAAACTCCATGGCACGGTAGAGAGCTCCGTCAACTCCTATCTGTCCGATGATATGGAGGATAAGGTCCTTTCCTCCGACCCAGGGGCCCGGTTTGCCTACCAGTACGAAACGGACGGTCTCCGGGACCTTGAACCAACATTCACCGGTGAGCATGGCCGCGGCAAAATCCGTGCTGCCCACCCCCGTGGAAAAGGCTGCCAGTGCCCCATAGGTGCACGTATGACTGTCGGCCCCGATGACAAGGTCACCGGGTACCACCAGCCCCTGTTCCGGCAGAAGCGCGTGCTCGATCCCCATGGTCCCGACGTCGAAGAAGTTGACCAGTTCCATCTCTCGGGCAAAATTGCGGGCCTCCTGCAGCCTCATGGCGGACTCGATGTCCTTGGCCGGATTGAAGTGGTCCAACACCACCACTACTTTCTCGCGATCGAACACTTTGGCTCCCCCGGCTTCGCGGAACGGGCCGAACGCGAGAGGAAGCGTAATGTCATTGGCCAACGCTATGTCCACTCTTGCTTGGACGAGATCCCCGGGCGTGACGACATCGAGGCCGGCGTGAGCTGCCAAGATTTTTTCCGTTATGGTCATTCCCATTGACGATGTTTCCCTTCGGGTTTCTTGTTGTATGCCCGGTAATGCCCGAGGTCCCGGCCGACTCGCATCACCCGGAACCGAGGCATGCGGCCGAAGCGGCCCTCGCTGAACGGGCGGGCGGCCCCTCGGAGCATCCTCTCTGAGAGGCCTGATGGACGATCCGTCCAGTATAATGAAAGATCTCGGGGTTAGGAAATAGAAGAGAAAATCTCCATGAAAAAACCCCATCTTCTCCGGCGGCAGGACGGCCGATCACGTTCGACTCTTTCGCGCGTCGAGATAATGAGCCAGCGCTTCTTGCCATGGCCGCAAGCCGCCTCCCGTAAGCTCGACAAACCGGGAGTTGTCCAGGACCGCGTAGGCCGGCCGCGGGGCGGGTCTGTCCAGCTTGGTGCTGGGAATGGGCTCGACGCGCACTCCGGCCACCTCCGCTCTTTGGAGGATTTCTCTCGCAAAGTCGTACCATGTGGTCCGGCCCGAGTTTGTAATGTGGATCGTTCCGCGGTATCGAACCTCGCACAGGCGCTTCAGCGCAACGGCCAAGTCCGGAGTGTACGTGGGTGTACCGTGCTGATCGTCCACGACGGTGAGCGTTTGCCGGCTGGCGGCCAACTTGAGGATTGTCTCGACGAAGTTGTTGCCGTTCAGGCCGAAGAGCCATTGCGTTCTCACGATGCAGTGACCGTCGGGCAACACGGACCGTATGCGCGTCTCACCTTCCGCTTTGGATCGAGCGTACACGCCCAGGGGGCTGATGGGATCATCCTCGCGGTAGGGACTTCCTTTTCTCCCATCAAATACATAGTCCGTGCTGATATGAATGAAAAAAGAGTCATGTTCCGATGCAGCGGCCGCAATGTTTCCAGGCCCCTCCCCGTTGACGCTGAAAGCCTCCGCTACGTTGGTCTCACAGCCGTCAACGTTGGTAAGGGCCGCCACATTAATGACCACGGCAGGGTCGTATCGGGAAAACGCGCTCCTGACGGAATCCACGTTTCGAATGTCAATGTCCGGCCTGTCAAGCCCCGTGGTCTGCGTCCCGGACTCTCTGAGAATTCTTATCAGGTCCGTGCCCAACATTCCTTCAGAGCCGATAACGAGACAGGACCCGTCTTCTCTTCGCATGCAATTCTCCTCGGACATCTTATCTATTGAACTTGCCGCCCGTTTTCAATATGATGAGTTGGTACGGCCAGTTAGCAACAGCGGTGAAGAAGAGCCGTGGCGATTCCGCCGGTTGGAAATCGATCGAACATCCCGGCATAGGGCTCTCCTCAGGGGATGAAGTATGGCATTCACCGTTGCACAAACGCAAGAGATCGGACCGATAACCGCCAACCCGGCATGGGGGGAAGCGGGCCTCGATCCTGCTTGTAGTCCGGAAGGAATCGACCCCTCCTTCCCCGGCCGTCGCATGAAGTCCGAAAACTACCGTCCGACTGAGTGACACCTTCTATGAAAATGATTCTCAGGCCGGCCCTCAAAGGTGATCTTCCCTTGCTCGAGAAGATCCTTGAACCTTGGAGCGAGCACGACCCCGGGGTTGTGCATACCCTCCAAAACCTCCTTGAAAAGGGAGATTACTACTCTCATCGATGCGATCTCCTGGAAATCGACAAGGTTATTCGATGCGTAGCCTTGTGGGCAATGGACAAACCCGATGAGGTTCGCATCGCTGCGTTGGTCTTTTCCTCCGCGGCCAATGAGGTAGGAGCCCACACGAGATTTCTGACCGAGGAGATCCTTCAGTGGGCCGATCTCGGCATATCAAAAGTGACCATAACTCTTCCTGAATCCCTGTCCTCCCTCCTCGTGGGAACAATGAAATCGTGCGGATTCATGTTTGAGGGGATCACCAGCGGATGCACGCCCAGCGACCAACCCCAGGTGAGACTTTGCAAGCATTTCCTCTATAGTTCCATCTCCCACGGGGAAGTGATGGGATTCATGAGAGATTTTCTCCTCTCTCTCGGGTACGAGATCAGAACCGAGGGGGATGGATTCGGATTTCGCGTTCGGAGCGAATACCGCCTCCCCTTTATTTTCAGTCCCTGGCATAGAGTGACGCGCAGCGGACCCGACATCATTGTCCATCCGCCTGCGCGGGTGCTCGAGCTCCACGAGCTGGAGACGCTGTTTTTTCCTTTGAGAATCCAGAGTCCGGCAGAACGGCCCCTCCTCCTTCCCATGGAAAAGAAGGCCGCCCAATTCCTTATCGAGCTCCCCGACGAGGACGCCTGCCAGAACAGCCTTTTCCGGGGCACGCCGTACCAGGAGCGCATCCTACGCTTGAACACGCTCTCCTTCTGCCATCCTTCGGGCCTGAAGGGAATTCGCAGGGGCCTTCCCCTGATGTTTTACGTCAACAGAGTCGGTGCGGTGGGAGTCGGTCGTGTAGACGACTGGTACCTCGACGAACCGAAGAACCTCTACAACAACCTCGATGACATGAGCTACTTCGACCCGGAGGACGTTAAGGAACAGGCGGCGGCGAGCGGCCCCAGGGCAGGCAAGGTGCTCCTCATCCGGTTTCAATGGTACAAGCCGTTCAAGAGGGCGGTCCCCCTCGAAGAGATTCGGGCCCTGGACGGGTCCTTCAATCCGCAACGCGCCCGGTCGCTGGCGCGTAGCTTGTTCCGGTCCGTCGTCTCCGCGGGTACGCCCCGGGACCATTGAATCCTGCGTGCCGATGAAACGGCAAAGGAGCGCACGGCAGTGAAGGAGCCGCCTGAATGATCTATGAATATAAAGGTGTACGACCGCAACTGGGCCGGGATGTCTTTCTGGCTCCAGGCGTCATTGTCCTGGGAGATGTGGAAATCGGCGATTTCAGCAATCTGTGGTTTTACACCGTGGCGAGAGGGGACGTCCATAAAATCCGAATCGGTGCGTCCACCAATATCCAGGATCACTGCATGCTCCATGTGACTGGGGGGCGTTATCCGCTGACCGTGGGTGACGGCGTGATTGTGGGGCATCGCGCGGTACTGCACGGCTGCACCGTTCACGACAACGCGCTCATCGGCATCGGTGCGTTGGTTCTCGACGGAGCCGTGGTCGAAGAGGGGGCCATCGTGGCCGCGGGCGCGGTGGTCACCCCGGGAAGCGTAATCCCGGCCAACAGGCTTGCCGTGGGCATTCCCGCGCGTCCAACCCGAGAACCCTCCGACGAAGAGCGGAATTTCCACAAGATAAACTCAGCCAAGTACCAGGAGTACGGCAGGACATTTTACCAGGTGACCCGAGTCCTCGACCCCGCATAGAGAGTTTCCGAAAGCTTCGTCGAATTGTCCGCATGAACCTCTCCGCACTTACTCCCGGGGACCTCCTGCAAGAGAAGCGCGGAGGACCGGCAATCTACAGGACCACTCCAACCCTACCAGGTCTCCCATTGACGAAAGCCCCACGAATGGTCCGCATCTCCTGACGGAATTCCCCGAAGCATAGTGGCGCTCTTGAAAGTCGCGGCAGCCTTCGAGTTGAAAGCCGACGAGCCTTCGGCTCTCTTGTCGGTGCCGACCGGCTCGGTTCATCCAGGAGAACGCTCGTCTGCTTGAGCCATATGGCAGATCCTATAGCGGAGTGCGGGTGGCCATCCGTAGGCTTCCTGACGACCGAAAGGCTCTGCTTCGCTTCCCGAGCCTTCAAAGCCCTCCACCATCGCATTCCATACATTCCGAAATAATGTGCAGGGCATGCGCTTTTCCCTGCCGGAGGATTGGGTGTGGGCGTGCCCAATGATTTCTTCAGGCTTTACTTTAAGTATTGACAATATCTCTCTGGTATGCTTTAGTAATTCTTGTTGCGGCGCAACGGCATCCACAGAATCCCGGGAGGAGCTCACATGCCTCATTCACACAATATTGATTACTACATCGGCCACATGGACGATGAGTCTCTGGCTGACGCTCTCGCAGACTTTGAGGACCCGCTGGAGGGACGATCCGTCGACCTGCTATCCTCCCTCGACATGGACGACGAATTTGCCGATGAAGGGCTGACAATGGATTTCGATGACTTCTGACCTGACCCCGGCTCCCTGGCCTAAGGCCGGAAGGAATGTGATCCTTTCCGGCCTTTTTCGTTCCCCGGCTAGCCTGCCGTCACCGCCTCGACGAGAAGAACCGCGGGGATTTCGGCCAGGGCTTTGAGTTTCTCCACCGATATGACTCCGATTACCGTGCTTCCTGCCGAGGCTTTGAACTCGATTTTCAATCCTGCCTCTTCCAGTTTCTTGAGGATCTCTTCGGAGCTTCCGGTGAGCCGCGCCTGTACGGTGATCTTTCCCTCCGTTACTTTGATATTTCCGTGGACGAATGTGACCGGCGTACCCTTCTTCTCGGCAAGGTCAATAACCTTCCTGAGCTCCGAGGAGAGCTTTCGATTAACTGCAGCGGTTCGCAGCCCGGACTCGTCTCGCGATTGCACCGTGCCATCCTTGAGCCCTTCAGGCCGATCCGGCTCTTTGTCCGCGGCTTTGTACTGCCGCACCTCCCTCACGCGCTCCGGAGACTGCTCGGCAGGAGCCGCGGCAGCCGGTATGCCGGTATGGACGGGGCTCCCGGTGTACGGGATACTGCGCGTATCGTTGCTCTTCGGGTATACCGCACGTGCGGGCCGGGTTTTCGAGGGCTCGTACGAGCCCTTGAGATTGAACGTCCAGCCCCGCTTCTTTTCCCCACCGAAGACGCCCTCTCTGCTCACCCCGTCGGGCATCTCCACCGGCACGGTTACGCGTGTGGGCTTGCCCCCGACGGTCACCACAGTCTCTTCCACGGCGACGAAGCTGGTAAACTGCGTCATAATGCGATGAGCGAGCGCGACCTTGACGATCTTCTCTTTGATCTCCGCGGGCGGAGCGCCCCGCTGCATCCCCATCCAGTCTCCGTCCATCAGATCGTCAACCTTGGCCCTGGCCCACAACGAGCCTAACGCCTCATTTGCCGTATCCTTATCCGGCAAATTGACTTCCAAGGTCTGTTCGTAAGGTTTTCCACCTGAAAATCCTCGGACGGTAACGCGTCCCTTTCCCGGCTTCGTGTATCGTCCCTTGAACACCAGGGGCTTTCCGTCCCAGAGATCCGAAACAGCCTTGGGATACACATCTTCAACCGTCACCCCGTCGAAGGAGACCGTGATGTCGGTCAGCACCGGCGACGCGATGCGCCGGTAGAACTTCTCGGCTACCTCTTTTCCGGGACTGTTCAGGAGAATATATTCGACTTCCCCGCCCCCTACCCTGGCCATCCGGTCCAGCAGAAAGCGGTTAACAGAGTTCCCCGTCCCGAAGGGGAACCAGCGGCTCTTGCCCCGAAGCTTTTTTACCAGAGATATGATCTCAAAATCGTTCCCGACGTACCCGTCGGTCATGAATGTCACGATGCGTAACCGATTCTCTGCGGCCGGGCTCTTGCAGACGGTCTCCACAGCGGGCCCCATCCACGTGCCGCCATTGGCTCGTAGGCCCTCGAGATAGCGCAGAGCTTTTTCACGATTTTCCCGGCCGTTCTTTTTCGGCTCCGAAAAGAGAGCCCTTGCGTTATAGTTGAAGTCTATGATGTTAAACGTGTCATCAGGGTTCATTTTGTCTATGACGTACCGCATCGTCTCTTTGGCCTTCTCCAACGGCAGGCCCCTCTGCGAGCCGGAACAGTCTATGACGAAGATCATCTCTTTTGGGGCTACCTGATCCGGCTTGACCCTCTTCGGCGGGATCATGACGATCGTGAAATACCCTTCCTCCCCATCCCGGTGCGTCAGCACGCCGGAGCGCACCTGCTCGCCCGCCACGGTGTACCTCAGCACAAAATCCCGATTGGGTATCTCTTTCTTGTCGCTCAGACTGACGAGCCACAGCGATTCATTCTTCCTCACCGTGGAGACTTCGTGCAGCTTCGAGTCCACTCCCCGGATCGGCACACCCGCATTAATCGCAACCTGGAGGTCGATGTCATGACCCGCTCGCTTCCCCTTGGCCGGCACAGGTGGGGTGATCCGGCTCGCGTCAATAACCTGATTCGTATCACGCGCCCATCCGGTGCCGCTGCTTCCTCTCGGCGCTCCTGGAATGAACCTGGGCCCAACCACCATGGGGAAGCTGAAGGTAAACGCGCCGTCGCCGTACGGGAGCATCTCAACATAGGCGATCGTGATCTCCACCTTTTCTCCGGGCATTATGTTGGCCACCGACTGCGTGAAAATGTTCGGACGCTGCTGATCCAGCAGCGACGCCATATGTCCCCTCTCCCGCGCGTGCTCGTAGATCTTCCGGGCTTCCTCTCGGCGCTTCATCGTCCCTTTCACCACCCGTTTTCCGACCAGCATGGTCATGTCATCCACCGCCGCGTTTTCCGAAAGCGGGAACGTGTACACGGCTTCGATCTTCTTCTCACTCCGATTATGGAAGGTCTGATTAACCGTTACCCGCGCCACAAATCCCGAAATATCGGCCTTTACCGACGTGTGCTCCAAGGGGCAGGCCGCACCGGGCTTTCCGTCGGGCTCGATAACCGTCAAGCTCCCGTTTCCCTCCGCCGCCGCGACCCGTCCCACCTGCGCTAGTACCAGCGCTCCACTGACAGCAATTATCCCGACTAGCGCGCGCCATCCAAGTACAGTCATCGTCTGCTCCTCTCCGTCCGGAAATCAGAAACTCGAGCCCCATATCAACGGACTCTACCGGAGGATTCGCAACCATGCCGGAAGCGTAACAATCAAACGCCCGGACCTACCGGAAAGGCGGGTTACAAATCCGCCCTCTACACCGGATCGTTCACGGTCACATGCAGCCCACGCCTGTAGGGGCGACCGGCGGTCGCCCTCTCTTCTCTGTGCCGGTGGCCCTGTTCTGCGCAATAAGGTGTGGTTGTTGCCGCGTGACAACCCCATGGCGACGCCGGTCGCCCCTACCGATCCGGGAAACCCCCTACACCGAACCCCTCTCTCCCCCCAAAGGGGCAGACCAAAAATAGACGGAGGTTTTGACCTACGGCGCCGGTTGTCGAATCGAGGTCCTGAACAACGATCCGGAAAGGCGGGTTACAAATCCGCCCCCTACACCGGATCGTTCACGGTCACATGCAGCCCACGCCTGTAGGGGCGACCGGCGGTCGCCCTCTCTTCTGTGTGCCGGTGGCCCTGTTCTGCGCAATGGGGTCGTGGTTGTTACCGCGTGACAACCCCAGGGCGACCGTCGGTCGCCCCTACCGATCCGGGAAATCGCCCCCACCGACCGGTTCATGAAAACACCCAACCTACGCCTGTACGGCGTGAATCTTGTATTCGCCCGCCTGTGTACGTCAACAGGCCAAGGGGGGCACACCTGTGTACGGCCGATGAGGAAAGGGCGATCACAAGGATCGCCCCTACGAATCGGGCACCCCCCACCACCACCACCAATCCCTTCCCCTCAGTCCGCAACCCTTTGCTGTAAGCGCAGGTTTCAGACCTGCCCTGTTTCATACGTCCCCCGTGCCCCCAGAACAAGAAAAGCCCGGGGGTCTTTCGACCGCCGGGCTTTGGTTACACGCTATGTTACGTAAGAGTTAGAAGCTCATCAAGAAGGAGCCCTGGAGTGCGTGGATGGCATCGCGGCCCTGCACGTATGCGTCAGCGCTCGCAACTCCGTTTCTGTAACCGACTGCCTGATAGGCCTGGTTGAACCAGCCGCCCGGCTGCCAGTAGGAGTACCGCAGGAACATGTTCATGCCTTCCAGCAGCTTCCACTCTACGCCTGCATTGGCTTCCCAGCCGATGAAGCCGTCGTCCACGTACGGGTTGGGGTTGGCCCCCCAGCCGTTGAGCTGCTTCCATGCCTGCGCTGCAGCTGCTGTTCCAGTTCCTGCACCACCCGTCGAGGCCACTCCACCGGCAAATGCACCAGCCGCTTCCAAGCGGTGGGCCCAAATGTAGCTACCGTAAACGTTCAGGTTGGAGGCCACTGCATAGTCGGCTCGACCTGCGAAGCAAAAGGCATCCGCCATCAAACCGTGACCGTCATTGGGCATCAGCAGGTTGCTGAAAGCCTGGTTGCCACCGCCGTAGGTGTTGAACATCAGGAATTCATACGGCTGCATGGCCTGATAGTTGATTCCGTAGGGCTGATAGTTCTTGGTCGGGTTGTTGTCGTTCAGGACCGGACCGGAGGCGCCGGCGTAGAGCAGTCTGACCTTTGCAGGTCCTGCAACGGCACCTGCCTCAATGAACCAGTGGTTGTACTCGTTGTGCACTTCGCCCGAAAGCCCTTTACGGGTGGGACCTCCCACAACGGCTGCGGGAATGGTGCTTCTCCCAAGATAGTACTGATCCAGGGTCGCAAAGCTGTACTCTGCTGCGAGCATGAACCGACCATTGTTGTACTTGAAGAAGTACTCCCAGAATAGAAGATTCTGGTCCAGGCCGCCGGTACCTACAGGCCCAGGGCTGAGGGCGCCAAGCGCTGCGGTATTATTGGGGGCAAACGCAGCGTTGAGGTGCTGCTGACGCCAAATCACGCCGGCACCGAGGCTGCAGGGACCGGAGTCGTAGGTCATGATAAAGCCGGCAAACACCGACGGCTTGACACCACTATCCGGAGTAGTCTGCCATCCACTCAGCACCGAGCTTCTTGCCAACCAGAGGGCGGGAAGCATACGGATCGGGCCATAGGGAAGCACCAGCAGGAACGACTCAGACCTGGTAGCGAACGAGGTCGTTGCACCAGTACCCAAGGGGAAGTCTTTGGCACCGATTGACAACACACCGTAGGGGAGCTGCACGGTCGCACGGAACTGCTCCCAACTGCCGATGGATGCGGTGTCGTACGCGTTGTCCGACGTCTGATGCATGTAATAGCGCTCGAGTGAAGGAGTACCTGCAGATGCAGCGCCGGCGTTCATGAGGTATCGGTTTCGGTAACCGCCGATGGTGTACACGCCGTGCAACCTGATGGCAGGGTTGATCCTGATCACCGGCTGGAGGGTCATGCGGCTGTCATTGTAGTAAGCATCGGAATCCCACATAGAGAATCCGCCTCGGCCAATCCTGACACCGGCTCCATTCGAAGCCACTGCGGCGCCTGCTAAACTGGTTCCGTAAAAGTTCGGCCCAGCAAGGCCCACCCTGAAGGCGGCCCCGGCAGGTCCACCGACAGGCGGATTGTCCTGAACTGACGCCACACCGAAAAGGTCTGTGCCGCCCGTTCGGCTAAACCATTTCAGCCGATATTCGTACTCGCCCTTCATCTGGAATTCCCAGGCGAACGCTGGCGCGGCGACCGCCACGAGGACGAGCCCGGCCACTAAAATAGTCCAAAATCTTTTCATCTTTTCCTCCCAATCCACAAAGAAATGGAAAAAATTGCCCTAAGGCAGTTAACACCCTTCTTTACCGAATCACTTCCGCCGGTAGCCGCTTCGTCTTGCCTCTCGGGAGCCCCCGGCCACGGGGCAGATCCTGAAGGCCCTCATGTGCGGGCTTGCCGGATTCAACCTTTTTTACGCACTTTTCTGGATTCACACTCTTGTAACACCATGACTCGCGCAGTGTCAAGGAAAATTTCCTTGTCAACCTTACGTGTGCGGCTCCCGGCTTGCCTTCTCGCTATAGCACGTCACCGGATCATCCGCTCGGCCCGTGTCCGGCAGCAGTTCTCTTAATGCCACCCTGAACTGCCAATACTAAGGGCAAATTTCTTATATCATATAACGTAGGAAAAAGATAGGGTTTATATTGCGGTCAAGAGGTTTTGTCTTTGGGAAATCCGCGTAGTGGCGAGCGGAAGACTTCTCCACGGCCTGTAGGGGGGCGTGCGGCAAGCGTTTCTTCAAGGACCTTGGGTTGGTCCTTCTTCGGGTCTGGAAGGCACAGGGCAGGTTTGAAAGCTGCCCCTAGGCAGTAGTATGTGGTGGATGACGCGCCGGCCGGCCATCCATGGACCGAAAGCAGTTGGGCAGGTTTGAAACCTGCCCCTACAGCGAATTTCGGGGTGATGAAGGAAAATTGTCCGTGCCGTGTAGGGGCGATCCTTGTGATCGCCCGACCCCCCGCCACGGGTGCATGGGATTGTCATCAGATGGGGCGAATACAAGATTCGCCCCTACGACACCCCGAGGCATTCCCTGACCCGAGCGGCATCGACACCCTCGACGAGAAGGAGCTTCTCTCGAGAGCCCTGACCTCTGAGGATGCGTATGTGGGACGGGGCTACCCGGAGCAGTTTTCCCAGAAATTTCAGGAGGGCCTTGTTGGCGCGGCCTTCCACGGGCGGTGCCGTGAGCCTCACCTTGAGGAAGTCCGTCGGGCCCGGGTCCACTCCATACCGTGGCGCGTTGGGAATGACTCTTACCGATATGGTGACCCCGTCTTCGCAGTCCTTCAGCCACATGCAACGCTCTCCTGGAATGGGGCCGCCCGCGGGCGTTCGCCGTGACGCCGAAGGAGCCACGGGGCACGACAGTCCCATGCCCTGAAAGGGCGGACCAACAATAGCCGTCGGTTTCAACCCACGGGAAGAGGCCGGCATGAGCCTTGTGGGTTTGCCGTGGATTAAAGAAACTGTCTCAAAACCCGCGATTCGACCCTATCGTCTGTAGGGGCGGCTCGTGAACCGAACGAAATCACGGCGCTTCTCGAAGCGTTCCTACAGGGCGCGTTTCCGCGGGCCGACGCCAGGCCGGAGCGAACCGTTCCTCAACCCCTCGCCGTTCTATCTCATGAGACTTTCTGCGACCTGTTGGAGCGTTATCACGACAAACTGCTGCATGAAAATAATGGCCAGGATAACTATGAACGGCGAGAGATCGATGCCCATTCGGGGAAATGGAAGGATACGCCGTACGAAAGAAAAAACCGGTTCCGTAACGCTGTAGAGAAATCGTACGAAGGGATTGCTCGGGTCGGGGCTCACCCATGATATGAGGGCGGCTATGATGACGATCCACATGTAAAATTGGAGGACTACGTTGATGACGCCCGCCAGGGCGCCGATGAAATTCGCCAAAACAAACATTGCTGTTCCCGTCGGCTGTTTGATGGTGACCTATAAATGGGGAGCGTCTCAGAAGCGCGCCGAGCCCGTTCCTACCAATGAGGTCCTAAAAGGTACTACCACACTACGGCAGGCCAAGGCAAAAGCTCCGGCAGCACCACAGTCAACTCCGGGGTTTAAGGGCACTGTGAGCGCACCCCACGCCCGGACATTGTACTGAGCCGGCTCGTCTTTTCGTTCGTTCAGGAGATCAACGACCCGTTCGATCCTGAATCGGAGGAATTCTCGCCGGCGGTCCGTCGGGCCTGCCCGGGGTAAAGGAGAACGAGTCGCATGGGGGTGACAGGCGCATCACCCCCACACGCTGAGAGACGCAATCGAGCAGGCTTTCTTCCGGATTTCGGTATTACTTTACCGATTCCTTCAGTGCCTTGGCCGCAGAAAACTTCGGTGCCTTTGTGGCCTTAATCTTGATTTTCTTTTTGGTTCGGGGGTTGATGCCCGTGCGGGCGGCTCTCTTTACAACGGAGAACTTCCCAAAGCCGGGAACTGAGATCTGCTCTCCGGCGGCCATTTCCTCCCGAATGGTGCCGAATACCAAATCGAGGGCTTCGGCCGCGTGTTTTTTGGTAGTTTCACCCTTCTTGGCCAGCTTGTCGATGAACTCGGCCTTGGTCATGTTCCCTCCTCGCTTTCTCTTTGAGGCCTATTTTTGGGGCTGGGGTGCCGATACCTCTATAGACAGGCTATTCCAAGGAGTCAAGGAAATTTATGCGATTTTTCGCACCTCCTGCGGGTTTCCCGGCATCATGACATTGGCCCTAAACCATTAACTACGCAATATCAAGATGTTGGCAATGAACAGGACCTGCCCTCTTGTTCGGTTATTTTGGGGCTGAGTCCGGTCGGAGAGGCCAATTCCAGGGCGGACGCGTCCCGGGACCCCTCGGGTGACCCTCCTCTCCAGGGAACTGGTAGAAGACGGGCGCGTACCACGGGGAGTACCATGCCGACCTCGGGGATCCGCTTCGATCCTTTTCTATATGCGGGAAAGTTCTCTTCTCCGCGCCGACCATGCGCGTTCATAAGGAATGATACGTGGGGGTCTGTGAAGTTGCTCTCTCGGGCAGGTCCCTTGCGCCGCGGAGGACATCGCCCGGTCCGGCTTGACAGGCTGCTCGAAGCGCCGGGCAGCGAGGTCGGTTCTTTGACCGTGTATCGGTACGAAGAGCCGCTCTGACGAATCTATGTCCTCTTTTTCCGGTCCGGAGGCTCCTTGCGCAGATTCTTACGGGGAGCGGTTGGTCCTCCAAGCTTAATGTGCTCACGCGAGTTGGAGGAATGCTTGCCGTATTGTCTGGTGATTACGGGGCATCGATCATTGAACGCGGCGGCACATTAGTGGTTGACGGGGTAAACGGGAAGATGTAAAGCTCACAGGACAAAGGTTTTATTTTTCCTCAAAACTTGGAGAAACAGGAAAAGGAGAAACAATGGCAAAGACAGTTGCTATCGATGAAGAGGCCTGCAGCGGATGCGGGACCTGCGCCGCCATAGCCGAGGATTGCTTCGCACTTAACGAGGAAACGGAAAAGGCTTATGTGACAGACATAACTGCTTGCTCCGAAGACGACATTCAGGAAGCCATCGACACTTGTCCGGAAGAGGCTATTTCCTGGCAGGAGTGAGAGGGGTGTATTTCCCCTACCTTTCAATTCCCTAAACACACAACGGTCATTTTGCGGTTCTCGTCCGAATATCTTGGTAGCCGATCGTAAGATGGGTCCGAGGTTTTTTGCGGGAACCTGGAGTGAGAGATGTTTTCCGGGGATTCGTTGATACCCCGTCTCAGCACGCTTTACGAGCTCATTGACGCCGAATATCAGGCAGTGAGCCAAAGAACCGGATTTTCCTGCGAAGGATGCGACGGAGTGAAGTGCTGCACGGTGGACGTGACTCTCCACACCCTTGTGGAGATGCTCTACCTGAGACGGGGATTCAACACCCTGGATACATCCGAACAGTTGGAGATACTTGGCCGCTGTCGGGCCATGATCAAGGCTAAGGAAGACGATCCGTTCGGTGATGCGTACCGCAACGCCGTCTGTGCCCTGAATTTCGACGGACGGTGTGTCCTCTATCAGTTCCGCCCCATGATTTGCCGGCTCGCGGGGATTCGACACTTCATCTTGAGGCCGGACGGCAAGAGCACCGAGAGCTCCGGATGTTTCCGATACGAACGGGAGGTTCTCGGCAGTCCCGGAGAAGGTCAAGAGACCGACCGAGAGCTCAAAATCGACAGGACGGCCTTTTACCGGAGCATGGCCGAGCTGGAGATGGAGGTCGTTCGGGTACGAGGCAGGCGGACCAAAACCCGTACCGTCGCGGAGACCCTCGGTCTGGAAGCCCCCGAAGACTGTTTTCCCTGAACCCGGCCCGCCGATTTCACTGTTCGACTCGCCCCGCTGAGGCAGAGCTCCCCGTTCCATGACTTTTCTCCCACAATCTACCCCTCCTCCTGAAAGTAACAGTGAGCAAGGCGCGTGTGACTGCCGAGAGTCCGCCTTGATCGAGGTCCTCCCCTATCTTGCCCTCGTGGGGGTGTGGGGGATTGCGGTGCTCGTCGTCAATCCCGTCGGCGAATTCATGGTCAATGACGACTGGAGTTTCACCAAGGCTCTGGAGTCCCTTCTTTTTCTGGGAAAGCCCGCCGCAACCGGCTGGGGACCGCACGGCTCACCCGGGGGACCTTCTCTTCTCATTCATTTATTGTGGGGAATGCTCTTCACCTATTTCGGAGGATTCTCCATCACGGTGCTGAGGCTGTCGGTGATCGCTGCGGGCGTGATCGGAAGTGTGGGTCTGTTGGCTTTGCTCCGCGTTTCCGGGGCATCGCGGCGGACTGCATTTGTCGGGGCATGTACGCTGGTGGCCAACCCACTCTTTTTGTCGCAGAGCTTCACGTTCATGACGGACGTCACCTTCACCTCCGTTGCGATCCTGTCCATTCTCTTTCTCGGACTGGCAGTGAAGCGAAACGACAACTACTTTCTCGTTGTCGGACTTGTACTGAGTCTTTGCGCCATCCTTACCAGACAGATCGGCGTGGTGATTCCTGCGGCTTTCCTTTTGACATGCCTCCTGCACGGGGATAGCGGACGCCTGGGACGCGGGAAATCTGCGCTCCTTGTTATTGCGCTGGTGATCCTGCCGTGGATGGCTTTCGAATACGCTCTCTTTGCCATGGGGAGCACGCCCCTGACGGAGCATCAGGTGGTACGCAGAATTATCACGAGGCCTATCGACAAGGGGTTGGCGGATTACTCAATCGGCCTGGGGGGGGATGCCCTGGCCGCTTTGGCCTATGTGGGATTTCTCGTATCTCCCGTATGCGCGCTGAGGTTGGGTGAGCTGCGCAGATCGAGGGCGTTCGTCTCCTTTTTTCTCATCCTCACCGTTGGCCTCGTCGCTTGCCAGGGAGCGGTGATAGGCGGGTACTTCGATCCTCCGGTAAGCTTTTACAGAAACGTCATCGTTGATTTCGGAATCGGTCCCATCCTCCTCAAGGATACCTATATTCTCGGATTACAGAGACTTCCCACTATTCCCAAGCCGCTGTTCTGTCTCCTCGTGTACTGGGCCGCCCTCTCGTCGGGGGCCTGCATGCTGTTCGCAGCGCGTATCGTCGCCCGTACCCTGAAGATCGGCACGGCTGAAAGCAAAGGGCCGGTTGCCTTTCCAGCCGTCTTTTCTCTTGCCGCGGCAATTTTGTACACGGGGATTATTCTCCTTTCAGGATTTCACGATCGTTACCTCATTCCGGTATGCATGCTCGTGATCGTGGCGGTGGTCGCGGACATGCCGCGTCGAGAAGATTCGCCGGTTCCCTTTCCGAACCGGGCTGTGGTGATCATCCCCCTCGTCCTGATCTTCTCGTTCTCAGTGGCGGCCCTCCACGATTTCATGGCTATGAAACGGTCGCAGAAAGCAGCTCAGGATTATCTCATCAACGAGCTGCACGCGGACCCCTGCCGTGTGGACGGCGGGTTTGAATTCAACGGGTACCATTGTTACAGCCAGGATTACATGGAAAGGCCCGGGTTGAGCTGGTGGTGGATCAAAGGGGAAGACTATCTCATCACCCTGGGGCCTCTGCCGGGATACCGCGTGATTCGGCGCTTTCCGTTTCACCGACTTGTAGGGTCCCAAGGAGCGATTCACGTTCTTCAGCCGTTGGCCAAGCCTTCATTGTAGTAATCTGCCGTCCGGAGCCCGAGCCCGGGGCGCTTTCCATCCATCGAGGCGATTGTGACACAAGCCGGAGGCAACATTGTTGTGATCGGAGGGCCCACTGCCTCGGGTAAGACGGCCGTCGGTATAAGACTGGCTGAAAGATTCGGCGGCGAGATCGTTTCCGCGGATTCCGTCCAGGTGTACCGATACTTGGATGTGGGGTCTGCCAAGCCCACAGCCGAAGAGCAGTCTCGGGTTCGTCATCACATGATTGACGTTCGAGATCCCGACGAGGAGTTCTCAGCAGGCGACTATGTGCGTGAAGCGCGTCGGCGGGTCGACGCAATCCTCGAAAAGGGGGGCCTGCCACTTGTGGTGGGAGGAACAGGACTGTATATTAGATTATTG
Source organism: Desulfomonilaceae bacterium (assembly GCA_041741735.1). Taxonomy (GTDB): domain Bacteria; phylum Desulfobacterota; class Desulfomonilia; order Desulfomonilales; family Desulfomonilaceae; genus JBGSJS01. The sequence continues at coordinate 76,304 of JBGSJS010000057.1, forward strand.
CTGGGAGGAATAGTGGATTTGCCCGGGGCGGCTCACGCCCTGCGAAAGAAACTCCTGGAAGAAGAAGACGCGGGGGGGGAAGGAACCCTTTTCGGAAGACTTCTTGCCGTGGACCCCGAGACTGCCGGACTCACGGGACCTCATAACCTCATGAGGATCGTGCGCGGTCTGGAAGTCTTCGAGATCACAGGAAAGCGGCTTTCAGAGATTCGAATGGAGCACGCATTCACCGATCGACCCTATAGGTCACTCTTCGTCTGCTGCACGCCCGCGAGACCGGCGTTGTACGAACGGATTGATAACCGGGTTGACAGTATGATAAAGGGTGGATTGTTTGACGAGGTGAGAAGTCTGTATGAACGCGGTTATACCCGGGAATTGAAGTCCTTGCAATCCCTGGGTTATCGACACGCCGGACTGGTCCTGGCCGGAGAAAAGGATCGGGATGAGGCGATTCGACTTATGAAAAGGGACACCCGACGCTACGCCAAAAGGCAGTTCACATGGTTTCGTTCCGAGCCCGATGTCAATTGGTTTGATCCTGCGGAAGCCGGAAGTATCGAGCTCGCTGTTGCTCATTTTCTCGATCGCTGATCAAGGCTTCGAGAATTTTTCCCCCGGAATCGGATGGCCTCTTCGCAGGACGCGTGCCATGACGGGGGATTACTGCACGGAGGTGCGGAAATGCCCAAAACACACTTCAACATCCAAGATCAATTTCTCAACCAGGTCCGTAAGGCGCGCATAGAAATCGAAGCCATTTTGAGCTCCGGTGAGGCTATCCGAGGCTACGTCCGCAGTTTCGACAGCTTCTGCATCATCGTCGAGGATGCGGCCGAGATCAGACTGCTGTATAAGCACGCGCTTACCATGATCCGGCCTTCCCAGCCGGGAGTCAAAATCCCCGGACTCGTATGAGTATGCGACGGACCGGTCGCTTTCGGGTCACGCGCACAGCGGCTTTCTTGAAACGAGAGAGCGCGGCGAAGCGCGTGCATAGCCGGGCCGGTTCCGCTCGCAGCCAATCCGTTGACCATTCAGGTTGGGGGCGTCCGGCTTCCCGCGGGGAGAAGTCGGATTTCAACGTTTCGAAAAACATCGGGTCGTGAAGGCACCTGCCGATTGCGAAACGGAATCAACCCAGTGACGTCTCAATATCGACGCCGACGGGGCAGTGATCCGATCCCATCACCTCGGTCAGGATATACGCACTCTGCACCGAGTCGATCATCTCACCGGTGACGAAGACGTAGTCTATTCTCCAGCCTATGTTTCTGTCTCGTGCTCTGCTCTTCATATCCCACCAACTGTATTGGATCTCTTCGGGATGGAGATGCCGGAAGGTATCCACGTATCCCAAGGATAGAGCCTTATCGATCCACTCTCGCTCCACGGGAAGAAATCCCGACACCTTTTGGTTCTCCTTGGGTCTCGCAAGGTCGATCTCGTTATGCGCGGTATTCACGTCGCCCAGGAAAACGACTCGCTTCTGTGCCTTTCTCACTTCCTGGACTTGCTCAAGAAACGCATCGTAGAAGTCCATCTTGAATTTCAACCGCTCCGGTCCCATTTTCCCGTTGGGAAAGTAGACGTTGAACAGGGTGAAATCCTTGTAGTCCAGCCGAAGAAGCCTTCCCTCGTCGTCGAACCGCTCGACACCCATGGTTGTGCTCACCTTAAGGGGGTCTTCCTTGGTGAACACGGCAACTCCACTGTACCCTTTTTTCTTAGCTCCACTCCAATGGGTGCGGTAACCGGCGGGATTGAGGAGCCCCTTGTCGAGCTGTTCCGGTAAGGCTTTGGTTTCCTGGACGCAGAGGATATCGGGAGACGCTGCATCCAGCCAGTCCAAGAATCCCTTCTTGGCCGCGGCTCGGATTCCGTTGACGTTCCAGCTCAGGACCTTCATGACACGGGACATTGCTATTATCCTCACGTTGTGGCGGTAACGGAGCACCGCTTGGACCGTTGGCCTTCGATTACACGGGGCCGAGCCTCGTGGCGAGACGTATTGACCGAGACCGAAGAGGTGACTGGGGCTCCCTTACACCCTGGGTTGCGGCCAGCGGAGCCCAAAAGCAAAAAACCCGACCATGCGGCCGGGCGAAAAAGAAGTCGGTGTTGGTGCCGAAGGCCGGACTCGAACCGGCACGAGCTCTCGCCCGCCACCCCCTCAAGATGGTGTGTCTACCAGGTTCCACCACTTCGGCACTCGGTTAGTCTATCCATACCGGGCCCTCACGTCAAGCCCAAAGAACTTCCCGCAGTCTGACCGACGGTTGCGGAGTGCCGTGCCGATCCTCGGGGCTCAGGATTCATCGGTATTTCCGAGGAGACCGACCGTTTCCATAGGACGAAGCCGCTGTGAAAAGGAGGCTTCCGAGAGGGTTCCCGCCGCATCTGGTAGTGGGCGGCGGTTGTGGTTTCATCGGTGAAGGGAGGAGAGACCGTTCTCATAGAGGTGAACAAAAAAGCCTGTTATTTTACAGAGTCTTTTCTAAAAGCTCAAGTAAAAAATTGCTTGACATCGCTACATAACGGATATAGTCTCTTTTTAAGACTTGTTGTTATCGAATGCCCGGCCCCAGCCCTCGCGGGTACGCCATCCGCGAATCGTTATTCGCGGCTCAATCCTCCAACCGAGACGACCGACGGCCGGAAAGTTCATCCGGAGCCGGGCAGCACAGCAACTCTGAAACGGGAAGGCACAGGTCGCAGGCGTTGGAGATTCAGGGGGAAGAGCGTGCACGTCCCCGTGCTTTTACAGGAAGTGCTCCAAATGCTCCGCCCCCGTTCCGGCGGTGTCTACCTCGATGGCACCCTCGGCGCAGGCGGGTACTCGGAGGCTATTCTCAACGAGTCCGGTCCGGACGGCAGAGTGTTCGGGCTGGATCTGGATTCTACTGCGGTGGAAAGGGCCGGGAAGAGATTGGAAGAATTCGGCGGCCGATTCCGGGCCGTACACGGAGGCTTCCAGGATGCGGTGAGCATCCTTGATTCTCTGGGAGTTGCCGGCGTGAATGGAGCGGTTTTGGATCTGGGGCTTTCATCGGACCAACTGGACGATCCGGAGCGGGGATTCAGTTTCCGGTGGGACAGCCCACTGGACATGCGTTTCGACACCGGCGCCGGTCAAAGCGTCCTCGAATATTTGCAGACTATTTCTGCGAAAAAACTTGAGGAAATACTTGCAACATACGGAGAGGAGAGGTATTGCAAGAAACTGTCCCGCGCCCTGGTCGATGCGGGAAACCGCGGGGAGCTTGCGACCACCGAAGATCTTGTACGCGTCGTCACCGCACATCTCGGAAAGCGGCGGGGCAAGATTCATCCGGCAACGCGTACGTTTCAGGCATTGAGGATTGCTGTGAACAGGGAAATGGAGAACCTCTCCTCGGCTCTTGAGCGCATCCCCTCCCTTTTGATCCCGGGAGGTCGGTTTTGCGTGGTGTCGTACCATTCATTGGAGGACCGTCAGGTGAAGGTCTCCTTTCGGGAGCGGAAGGGATGCGTTGATGCCTGGACCCTGGTGACCCCCAAACCTGTGCGGCCTTCACCGGAAGAGATTAGGTCAAACCCCAGGTCAAGGTCTGCACGACTGAGGGTTGTTGAGGCCCCGACGGTTTCTCGGCTCGGTCCCCGATCGCGGTTCGACAAGCGGAGAGAGCGGTGAGAACAATCGCGCATACCCCGGCCCGCATGTTTACCGCCCTGGGGCTCGGCTCCAGGATCGTGCAGCGATGCCGAGGACTTCTCCGGGCCGCTCCTTTCATGGCCGTGGTTCTCTCGGCCGCGGTGCTCTGCGTGGGCCTCTTTTATGTGTGGACGAGGATGCAGATCGTGCAGTTGGGATATGAAATCTCGACGCTGGAAGTCAAAAACAGAGAGTTGAAGGATCGAAAGAAGGAATTGATGGTGGAGATGGCCTCGTTGCAGTCTCCCAAAGAGCTCGAAAAGAAAGCGCGCAAGCTGGGGTTGGTCTTCCCCGCCATGGAGAAGGTTGTTCATGTACCGTGAGGCAAAACCGGTCAATTGGGAGTCGGTCAGAATAGCGATCATAGCGGTCGCATTCGCCGCGGGCACGGTTTTGCTGCTGGCGAGTGCGTACCGTCTTCAAGTTTCCAAGGCCGATCTCCTCCGGAACCTGGCTGAGAAACAGAGAACCCGGGTGCTGAAGCTTGAAGCCCGCCGCGGCATGATTCTGGATCGGTCGGGCGAACAGATGGCGGCGAGCCTTGAAGTCAACTCCATCTACGCAAGGCCTCGGGAGATCAAGGACAAGAAGAGGACCGCGGAGAAGATCGCCCACTTGCTTGAAATCGACCCCAAAGAGACGTTGTCCAAGCTCCGGGAAGACAAAGCCTTTGTCTGGATGCGGCGCAGAGTGTCGCCTCTCATGGCGGACAGAGTGAAGCAGGCGGATCTTCGCGGCGTCTCGGCCGTCAAAGAATATCAGAGGTTTTATCCGCTGAAGAGCTTTGCCGCCCACGCGATGGGATTCGCCGGGATAGACTCTCGAGGACTGGAGGGTTTGGAGCTCTACTATGACGGCGATCTCAAGGCCGATCCTATTCCCGTCACCGCGCAGAGCGATGCGATGGGACGCCCGGTGATCTTTGCCGCCATAGGCCGTAATCCCAAACGCAAAGATCTCCACCTGACCCTGGATCGGAACATTCAGTACGTCGCCGAAAAGGAGCTTGAAGAAGCGGTCAGCAAGGCCAAAGCCAAAGATGGTACCGTTATCGTCATGGACGTGGATTCCGGAGAAGTGCTCGCGTTGGCTTCACGGCCGACGTACAACCTGAACGTCTTTCGAAAAACCTCGGCCGAGGTGCGCAGAAATAGGGCCGTTGCCGACACTTTCGAGCCCGGCTCGACGTTCAAGGTGTTCCTTGCCGCGGCGGTTGTCGACTTGGCCAGAGTGAGCCCTTCGGACAAGTTCAACTGTCAGAACGGGATTTTCCGGTACAAAGGGGCTCAGATTCATGACGTGGTCCCGCACAAGGAGCTCGCCTTTGCCGACGTCATCATCCGGTCGAGCAACATCGGAGCGGTCAAGGTGTCCGAACGGCTTACCAAGAGTGAATTTTATCGGATACTCAAAGGTTTCGGCTTCGGTTCCTCCACCGAGGTGGATTTACCCGGGGAACGCCATGGTTTCCTGCCTTTGCCGGGAAAATGGTCGGTACTGACCAAGGCCAACATAGCTTTCGGTCAGGGGATTGCGGTCAATCCCTTGCAGCTCACCACGGCATTCTGTGCCGCCGTCAACGGCGGTAAACTCTACAGACCTCATCTGATGAAGAGGATCGCCAACGCCCTCGGCGAGACGGTCAGGGAAAATCCGCCGGTTGTCGTTCGCAGAGTGATCAAGCCTTCCACCTCACGAGAAGTGGTCGATATCCTGCGACAAGTGGTGGAGAAGGGGACCGGAAAAGCAGCCAAAATCCCCGGAGTCTACGTGATCGGAAAGACGGGAACCGCACAGAAGGCCGATCCTTCCGGAGGATATTCCAAGGACAAGTACGTATCCTCTTTTCTCGGCGCGTTGATGGATGTGAAGCCGAGATTGGCGATCTTAGTGATGATAGACGAGCCCGCGGTAAAGCACAGAACGGGCGGTCAGGTGGCAGCACCGGTCTTCCGTAAGATCGCGGAGGGCATACTGGCCTTGTGTGGGGGCAAACCCACTGAACCGAGGCCCATCGTTGCATCCGCGGGGCAGAAGATACAGACGGCGCCTCCGGTAAGGAAGAAATCCATCCCGATACGGAAAGGACCCCGTGCAGGTGAATGGATCGTTCCCGACCTCAAGGGATTGGACATGCGACGGGTACTCGACCTGTGCGCAAAGATGAAATGCGATGCCTCCTTTCACGGGACGGGGATCGCTGTCGGCCAAGATCCCGTGCCCGGCAAAATCTTGAAGGAGGGAGACCCCTTGAAGGTCTCTTTCAAAGGACGGACATCGTGAGCGTCACCCTGGAGCATATTCGTTCACTCCTGCATGAGGCAGTCCTGGAGGGCGACCCGAACGTCGTGGTACTTGGTGCGACCCATGACAGTCGTCTCGTGCGGCCGGGCCGGCTCTTCGTTGCCATGCAGGGAGAAAAGGCGGACGGACACGATTTTATCGACAAGGCCCTGGCGGCAGGAGCCGTTGCCGTTTTGGCCGGGAAGCCGAGGGACGCTCGCCATGGAGATATCCCTTGGCTGAGCGTGGAAGACCCCAGAAGGGCATTGGGCCCGGTCTCTGCGGAGATTTACGGCCGTCCCACCAGAAAGATGGTCCTTGTGGGAATTACCGGTACCAACGGGAAGACAACCCTCACGTTTCTCCTGGAGGCCATTGTCAAAGCTGCGGGAGGATCTCCCGGCGTTGTGGGCACCGTATCCCACCGGTGGGGGAACGTTGAGCGCACGGCTGCCAACACCACCCCCGAGGCATCGGATCTCCAGCTCATGTTCAAAGAGATGGTCTCGGCAGGAGCCACCCACGTCCTCATGGAGGTGTCTTCTCACGGCCTCCACAGAGGGCGACTGGAAGGGTGCGATTTCGACCTGGGAGTTTTCACGAATCTGACCCACGACCATCTGGATTATCACGGGACCCTGGAAGATTATTTTACGGCCAAACGGAGACTCTTCGACAGGCTTCTCCCTGTTTCCGTGAAACCAAACCCGGTAGCGGTGGTGAACCTGGACGATCCGTACGGCCGACGCCTTGCTCGGGAGACCGAAGCGATTCCTGTAATCGGTTTCGGAACCTCCCCGGATTGTGCTGTCCGCCCGTCTGAAGTTTTTCTCCGGGCAGAGGGGATCTCGGCAAAACTGGACACTCCCCGTGGTCCGATAGCAATCGAGTCCTGCCTCACCGGCCCGTTCAACCTCTCCAATATCCTGGCCGCGGTCGCGGTGGCGGAACGGCTGGGACTGTCCGATGAGGCCATCCGAAACGGGATAGCGTCGGTGAAGGTTGTACCCGGGCGGCTGGAACGGATCGAGTCGCCTGTTGGGAGCATCTTCGTTGACTACGCGCATACACCCAACGCGCTGAGGAATGTCCTCGAGGCGCTTCAGATAGTGCGAACCGGGCGGATCATAACCGTGATGGGATGCGGCGGGGATCGGGATAAAACCAAACGGCCCGTCATGGGGATGGAGGCCGCGGCAGGCAGCGACTTTGTTGTGGTCACCTCGGACAATCCACGGACCGAGGAGCCGATGGAGATTATCGATCAGGTCGAGGCCGGAGTCAAAGAGTCCGGATTCTCGCTCCACCATGCGCATGGGAACGGCCGTCCCCCGGAATCCCGAGGGTACACGGTGATCTGCGATCGCCGGGAGGCCATTGCCTGGGCGGTGAATCATCTTGGGAGCGGAGACATACTCCTCGTCGCGGGCAAGGGCCATGAGACGTACCAGGAGATCAACGGGGTCCGACACCCCTTCGACGACCGGGAAGCGATCCGGGAAGAATTGAAGCGCCGCGGGAATATGGATCACGGGAACCCCTGCAGCGCGGGCGATGAAACAATTACCTCCGAGGAAACCGGAGGATGCACCATATGAGAGCCGAAGCAGGCCCGTACACAACTGAATTCGTCTTGAAGGCAACCGAGGGCATCCTCGTTTGCGGAGATCCTTCTGCGACCTTCGAGGCCATTACCACCGACTCACGAGATATAAAATCCGGCGATCTCTTCGTGCCCTTGAAAGGTGCGAATTTCGACGGCCATGAGTTTCTTTTTCCGGCCCTGGCAGCCGGAGCCCGAGGCTGCCTCGCGGACCGCGATATCGACAGGGACATCCACCCTAACCTCACCAATTACGTCCTGATCCAGGTGCAGGACACCCTCCAAACACTCACCGATCTTGCATCAGCCCACCGTAAGAATAATTCCCTCCCCCTGATCGCGGTCACCGGCTCCTCGGGCAAAACCACCGTGAAGGAGATGATTGCGGCCGTCCTGAGACGGTCGCATCGTCCCCTAGTTTCTCACGGCAACTACAACAACCTCATCGGACTCCCCATGACCGTGCTCAACATCGGTCCCGGCCATACTGCGGCAGTGGTGGAAGCCGGCATTAACATGGTGGGGGAGATGGATCGTTTGGCACTGGCTTCGTTGCCTGACGTAGCAGTGATCACCACAATCGGCCCCGTGCATCTTGAAGGCTTGGGGTCCATCGAGAATGTGGCCCGGGAGAAATTCAAGCTCGTCCGAGGTCTCAACCCACGCGGCACCGCAGTGGTTCCTGCGGGAAACAGGTACCTTGAACCGCTCTTGAAGGATTGCCCCGGCAAGATGGTCACATTCGGCATAGAAGACGGGGATTTCAGGGCCGAACAGGTGCGGCTCGGCGAGAAAACGGAATTTGAGATGATCTCCCCCCATGGCTCGCGGCGCATAGAGTTGCGGATTCCGGGACGGCACAACGTGGCCAATGCCCTGGCCGCCGCTGCAGCGGCACTTGCGGCCGGTGCGGGGATGGACGACGTCGGAGAAGGCTTGAACGAGTTCTTGCCTCCTGCCCTGAGAATGGAGATACTGCCCCTCCACGCTCATCGGACGTTGATTCGGGACTGCTACAACGCCAACCCTCAGTCAATGCAGGCGGCATTGGAAGTCCTTGCTTCGGCTGGAGGAGGCGCAAAGACGTTGGCCGTACTGGCCGACATGATGGAATTGGGAGACAGCACGGACGAGCTCCACGCGGCGGTCGGGCGACAGGCCGCGGCGCTGGGCATCAACCGTTTGGTCTTCGTGGGAAATTACGGCTCAAGCTTTTGTAACGGCTTCATTTCGGCAGGAGGAGACGCGAGCGCAGTGACTCTGTGTCCGGACAAGGAAGCGGCCTGGAGCCTGATAAAACCGAGTCTTGCAGGATTCGGTGCCATCCTCGTGAAGGGGTCCCGAGCAACCAGGATGGAGCTCATCTCAGACCGGATATTAGAGGAGAACTAGCCCATGTTCTATCACCTGCTCGTACCATTGGGCTCACAACTCATTCTGTTCAATGTCTTCAGGTACATCACCTTCCGGGCGGTCATGGCGACCCTGACCGCTCTCATGATCAGTTTCCTCCTGGGACGCCCCCTCGTGGACTACCTGAGAGAGTTTCAAATCGGCCAGATGGTGCGAGACGACGGCCCCCAATCGCATCTCGGCAAGAGCGGCACTCCGACCATGGGCGGCGTGCTGATCCTCTTTGCCATGACCTTTTCCTGCCCCCTCTGGACGCGCCTGGACAACATCTATTTCTGGATCGTGCTGGGAGTGACCCTCTGTTACGGCGCCATCGGTTTTCTCGACGACTACCTCAAGATCGTTCGCAAGAGCCACAAAGGCCTGAAGGCAAAGCAGAAGCTCGGACTTCAACTGCTCGTGGGCTGTATTGTGGGAGCTGTTCTCTGGTGGGACCCGTCTTTCAAGACCACCCTGGCCGTTCCGTTTTTCAAGAACTTCAATCCCGAGCTCGGTTTTTGGTATATCCCTTTCGTAGCTCTGGTCATCGCTGGAGCGTCCAACGCGGTGAACCTCACCGACGGGCTGGATGGGCTGGCCATAGGGCCGGTCATGGTATGCGCAGCCACCTATCTGCTCTTCGCGTACATCGCCGGCCACTTGAAGCTCTCCCATTATCTCCAGGTCGCTTACGTTCCCGGAGCGGGCGAGCTCTGTGTCGTGTGCGGCGCCATGTTGGGAGCGGGTATGGGCTTTCTTTGGTACAACGCGTATCCCGCGGAAGTATTCATGGGCGATGTGGGCTCCCTGTCACTGGGCGGCCTGCTGGGAGCGGTTGCCGTCGTCACCAAACACGAGATCCTGCTGGCCATTGCCGGAGGAGTTTTTGTCATAGAGGCCGTTTCGGTGATTCTCCAGGTTGCCTCCTTCAAGGCTACGGGGAAGAGAATCTTCAACATGGCTCCCATTCACCACCATTTCGAGCTTAAAGGGTGGCCGGAGCCCAAGGTGATCGTCAGATTCTGGATCATCTCCATCGTCTTTGCCCTGATGGCGGTAAGCACGTTGAAGCTCCGTTAGAAATTCCGCGGAAGGACTGTGAGTACGTGATCATGTCGTATCGAGCACACGCAACGAAATGCCGGAAGAGACGATCGGGACGCGGAGCCATGCTCGGCGGCAGACACCGGTCGAGCTCTGTGGAAACGTGGAAGCCCAATCCCGGAAGACCCGCAACGCTCGTCGGATCGGTGCGGGAGAATGCGGTCGAGCAGCAGGCAGCGGGCCACGAGCTTCCGGGTCGTTTTCCCGGTGCCCTGCCCTATGGCGGTACCAGACGGTCCGCATGCCGCTTGCGACGAGGGCGGTTTTCCCTGACGTGCCGTCGCGGAATGGAGAAAAGCCGGCAGCGGAGCATCGCGTCCGATGGAGCTGAGGAGCATCTTTCCAATCTGACGGCTAACGTTTCGACGTGACGGTCGGACCATAGACGGACTTCGGGCCTCTTTTTCGGAGAGGTCCCGGGATAACAGACCGGGAGCATTGTATGGCGGCCGCAAGCGGCACCGCAGCAGAAATAGCAAAGCCCAGGAGACGTTTCGGTCCCGATCCGTTTCTCTTGGCCGTGGTGGTCCTGATCCTTACCGTCGGGATCGTCATGGTGACGTCCGCGAGTTATATCATCGCGTCGGCGAAGTACGACGACGGCTTCTATTTCACGAAAAAACAGGGCTTCGCTATGGTGCTGGGATTGGGGATCATGTACCTCTTCTCCCTGATCAATCCCTCATTCTGGAAGCGTGCGGCCTTTCCGATCCTCGGTGTGAGCCTGCTCCTTCTCCTCATGGTCTTCGTTCCGGGGCTGGGTGTGGAAATGGGCGGATCTCACCGATGGGTCCGCATGCCCTTCGGCTTCTTTCTCCAGCCATCGGAGATCATCAAGTACGCGCTCATTATCTTTTTTGCCCGCTCATTGGCCAAGAAAGGCGACAGCATCAGGGATTTCGCCGTGGGGTTTCTTCCCCATGTTCTCGTCATGGGGCTTGTGGTATTTCTCATCATCCTGCAGCCCGATTTCGGGACCGCTGTGATCGTCACCATCGTCGGCTTTCTTATGCTCTTTGTGGCGGGAGTCCGTTTTCAGCACCTGCTGGGAAGTGCGGTCCTTTGTCTGCCGATCCTCATTCATATAGCCATCAGTGCGCCCTACCGCCTTGCCCGGCTGAAGACCTATCTCGATCCGTTGAGCGACGCCCTCAAAGGAGGGTATCAGGTCCGCCAGAGTCTCATGGCCTTCGGGTGCGGAGGATTCTGGGGTGTGGGAATCGGTAATAGTATTCAGAAGCTCTTCTACCTTCCCCAGCCTCACACGGATTTCATCTTCTCCATTGTGGGAGAGGAGCTGGGATTGGTCGGTGTGGCTTCGCTCATCATGCTCTTCTACCTCCTGATTTGCAGGGGACTCGTGGTGGCTATCCGAAGCTCGGATAAGTTTAACCGCTATCTGGGGTTTGGAATCACCTCCCTGATCGGACTGCAGGCCATGGTGAACATGGCCGTGGCCATGGACCTTCTGCCGACCAAAGGGCTTCCGCTGCCGTTGGTCTCACTGGGAGGAACTTCGTTAGTCATGAACCTGGCGGGACTGGGCATCCTCATGGCCATCACCAAGGCTGCGCAGCCCAACCAGGAAGAGGTGCCACAATGAGACTCCTCATCGCAGGCGGCGGAACCGGAGGCCATCTCTTCCCCGCATTGGCCGCGGCCAGGGCATTCAAAGAGGAACAGCCCGACGGCAGTGTGCTCTTTGTGGGAACGCGCCACGGCATCGAGGCCCGGATCATCCCGCAGACCGAATTTCCCATCCGGTTCATCACCGCGAGGGGAATCCGAGGAACGGGCATTCTCAACACCGTTCGAGGGGCCTTTGAGCTCCCCCTGGCCGTTATGCAGTCACTGTCCATCGTTCGGGAATTCAGACCTCACGTGGTGTTGGGTGTTGGCGGGTACGCATCGGGACCCACTTTGGCCGCGGCGGTGATCAAGAGGATTCCCACGGCCATCCAGGAGCAGAATTCCGTCATGGGGACCACCAATCGGTTGCTCTCCCGGTTCGTTGACAGGATCTTCATCTCCTGGGCAAACACGGAGCCCCAGCCGCCCTCCGAAAAGACCCTGTTGACGGGGAATCCCGTACGGGCCGATCTCCTGGACGACGGCGAGAGCGTCGAAGACCCCCGGCGTCTCCACGTCCTGATCTTTGGCGGCTCACGGGGCGCGCGGAGCATCAATTTGGCCCTGGCGAATAATGTACGTAGCCTCGCTCCCGTTGCCGACCGAATCAGCATCCTTCATCAGACGGGTGCAGATGCTGCCGACGAGATCAGAGACGCTTACAGCGCGGCGGGAATAGATGCGGAAGTGAAAGAGTTCATCGACCGGATGGGGCCTGCGTACCGTTGGGCGGATCTCGTGGTATGTCGCAGCGGAGCGAGCTCCCTCGCCGAGATCACCGCCCTGGGAAAGCCTGCCATTCTCATTCCGTATCCGTATGCCATAGGCGACCACCAGGCACGCAATGCGGGGGTGCTCGAATCCGAAGGTGCGGCCCGGGTGATCGCGGACGAACGGCTGAAAAACGGCGCACTGGTCAAGGAGATCCTCGCAATGGTCGAGAAACCGGAAGTGCTCGACGGCATGGCTGAAAAATGCCGCACGCTGGGGCGTCCCGACGCGGCACGGGTCATTGCTCGCGAGCTTTTGAAGATGGAAAGGAGCGCCACGTGATCGGAACCCTTTTCAAGAGGGTGAGAGACGTCCATTTCGTCGGCGTGGGCGGCGTTGGAATGAGCGGGATCGCGGAGATCCTCCTCGCCCTCGGCTTCCACGTCAGCGGTTCAGACCTCAAAGAGTCCGGGACTACGGAACGGTTGCGTGAGCTCGGTGCGCGCATCTGCATCGGCCATTCCGCGGAGCATCTGGAAAAGGCCGACGTCGTGGTCGTTTCATCCGCGGTTCCCGTTGAGAATCCGGAAATTCGCGTGGCGGCGGATCGACTCATACCGGTCATTCCCCGGGCGGAGATGCTTGCCGAGCTCATGCGCATGCAGACGTCCATTGCAGTGGCAGGCATGCACGGCAAGACCACCACTACCTCCATGATCGCGTCCATCCTCTCTACGGCGGGGCTCGACCCCACCGTGGTTATCGGCGGCAAGCTCGACTCGCTGGGTGGCGGTGCGCGCCTGGGCGCGGGAGATCTCCTCGTGGCGGAGGCGGATGAATCGGACCGCTCCTTCCTGAAGCTCTACCCGACCATCGCTTTGATCACCAATATGGATATGGAGCATCTCGACTGCTACTCATCCATGGAGGAAATCCGAGAGACCTTCTTGGAGTTCATCAACCGCATTCCCTTTTACGGATTTGCCGTGGTCTGCCTGGACGACCCACAGGTGCAGAAGATCATCCCTCTTATCAAGAAGCGGTTCGTCACGTACGGCCTGTCATCCCAGGCAATGATTCGGGGCCTCAAACCACAGTTTGAAGGCGGCGTTTCGCGGTTTTCCGTGTTCAAGGAAGACCGGCACCTCGGCGAGATCCGCCTCCCCATGCCCGGAGTGCACAATGTTATCGACTCCCTGGCCGCGGTGGCGGTGGCCGACTTGTTCGACGTCCCCTTTGAGCGGATCAGAGAAGCGCTGGACTCCTTTCCCGGCGTGCAGCGACGTTTCACCTTGCGGGGTCGTGCCGCGGGTGTCACGGTCATCGACGATTACGGGCATCACCCTGCCGAGATCAGGGCCGTCCTCGCCGCAGCACGTCAGATAGCCACCAGGAGGGTTGCCGTCCTCTTTCAGCCCCATCGGTACTCGAGGACCAAGCTCCTCTTCGAGGACTTCCTCACTGCCTTTCATGACGCGGACCTGCTCTACGTCATGGACGTGTACCCCGCGAGCGAAAAACCCATCGAGGGAGTCACCGGCGAAAGCCTCTGTGCGGGCATTCGGAGTCGGGGACACAAGACGGCCCGATTCCTGGGCGATCGATCGACCATCCCGGCCGAGGTGGTCAGGGAACTGGAGCCCGGCGACATGATAGTCACCCTCGGAGCGGGCGATGTGACGCGGTTCGGCCCCGAGATCGTAGAAGAGCTCCGAAAGAAGGAGGCGCAGACGACGTGAGGCCCACTCCCCGGGACATCGAGGAAATCCGAGGCATCCTGATCCTCAGCGGCAGGGTGCATATGGACGTTCCGTTGAGTCGCTATACGTCCTTCAGGATAGGCGGGCCTGCCGACGTGCTGGCCGAGCCCTCGAATCTTGAGGAGTTGACGGCACTGCTCGGGTATCTGGGCGAACGCGGGATGCGCAGATTGCTTCTGGGAGCCGGAACCAACGTGCTGTTCCCGGATGAAGGCTTTCGAGGCGTGGTTGTGCGAACGGGCCTCATCAGAGGATGTCGGATCGAAGCCGACGAGTCCGATAGTGCACGGATTTGTGTCGCAGCCGGGGAGCTTCTCGCTTCCGCGATCAAGAGGACCTGCGGTGACGGTTGGGGCGGCATGGAGCCCCTGTGGGGAATTCCCGGCACCTTCGGCGGAGCTGTGGTAACCAACGCGGGCGCCGGCGGTGTCTCCATGGGAGACCTCCTCGAAGAAATCCGGCTCCTGACGGCAGAAGGCGAGGAGATTCTTCTCACCGGGGACGATATCCGCTGCGGGTATCGGTTCATGGAGCTGCCCGAGGCCGCCATCGTCACTGAGGGAACGCTGAGACTTGAGCGACGGGACAAAGCGCTCATCGACGAGAATCTCGATGCAGCCCGCGGACGCCGCAAAGAGACCCAGCCGTGGAATGAGCTCAGCGCGGGTTGCATATTCAAGAACCCATCCCCGGAGCGTCCCGCGGGAGCGATCATCGATCGACTGGGATTGAAGGGTCTCACCGTGGGCGGGGCCTGTGTTTCGGAGATCCACGCCAATTTCATCGTCAATCAAGGCGGGGCCGTTGCCGCGGACGTGCTGGATCTCATAGAGCTGATTAAGGAGAGAGTCCGAACGGAGGAGCAGATTGACTTGGAGCTGGAGCTTCATGTCATCGGAGAGGGGAGCGTCGATGGCTGAGATGACCCGACCCTTGATTGCCGAAATGCAGAAAGCGCCCACCCTTTCCGACGTGGCTGAAAAGCGGAAACGGAATCGGAAGATCCTCAAGTCGGTCTTGGCGGTACTGGGGACTGCCGACGTGATCCTCGGGTTGCTTCTGGTCTATCTCTTCTTTCTCCACGTCCCGTATTTCAACCTGAGACAGGTGGACGTCACGGGTAATCACCGTCTCTCCCAAACCGAAGTGGTGGAAGCTGCTGAAATAGAGGCCGGAACCAATCTCCTCACCGTGGATCTCGGAACCCTGGCGTCGGGGCTGCGCAGGCATCCCTGGATTCGCGAGGCTTCCGTGTACCGTCGGTTTCCCGGCCAGTTGATCGTCGAAATAGAGGAGCGGGCCCCACGGGCTATTTTGGCAACGGAGAAGCTTTACTACGTCGACGAGCAGGGGGCGATCTTCACCAGGCTCTTGCCCGGTGATTCGGTCGAATATCCCCTCTTCACGGGTCCCACATCGGCCGAGCTTGAGAAGAGCGGGCCGGAAGTGCAGGAAATGGTGAGATTGGGACTGGGACTATTGGATCTCCTCGATCGCAAAGGCTCGGTACTCAATCCCAACGCCATAGCGGACATCCGGATAGACCTGGACGACGGGCTTAGTTTGCACCTGAGGTCGGGAAAGGTCTTGATCGTGGGGAAAGCGGATTTCGAGTTAAAGATGCAGCGGTATGGACGATTAAAAAGATATTTGATCCAGAGCGGACAGTGGAATAACGCCGGGATCATCAATCTCGACTTCGAGGATCGTGCTTTGGTCCGTTCGTCGGACAAGCCGGGCCTCCAGGGGTGAAATATGGCACGAAGCGAGAGCACCGTCGTTGGTCTTGACGTAGGCACGACCAAAATATGCGCCATCATAGGCGAGATCAACGCGGAAGGCATGCTGGACATCATCGGCGTTGGGTCTTCTCCATCGCGGGGGTTGCGCAGAGGAGTGGTGGTCAACATCGACCAGACGGTGGCCAGTATTAGAAAAGCCGTCGAGGACGCCGAGTTGATGGCGGGCTGTCAGGCCGACGCTGTCTTTGCGGGGATCTCAGGCGGCCACATCAAGGGGATCAATTCCCACGGCGTCATTGCCATCAAGAACCGTGAAGTAACCGCGGTGGAAGTGGCACGGGTCATCGACGCGGCCAGGGCCGTGGCGATTCCCACCGACCGGGAAGTGATCCACATCCTGCCCCAGGAATTCATGGTGGACGACCAGGAAGGGATCAAAGAGCCCATCGGCATGGCGGGCGTCCGGTTGGAAGCCAAGGTTCACATCATCACCGGAGCGGTCTCCGCGGCTCAAAACATCGTCCGCTGCGCCCACAGGAGCGGATTGCGGGTGCATGACCTGGTCCTGCAGCAGATGGCAGCATCCGAGGCCGTGCTCTCCTCGGACGAAAAGGAGCTTGGAGTGGTCCTGGTGGACATCGGCGGCGGCACCACGGACATAGCGGTCTTCTCGGAGGGCTCCATCCAGTACACGTCGGTGATTCCCGTGGGCGGGGATCAGTTGACCAACGACATCGCTGTCGGTCTTCGGACCCCCATGGCCGAGGCCGAACGGATCAAGAAGAGCTACGGATGCGCCCTGGGCGCGCTGGTAAACAAGGATGAGACCATTTCCGTGCCCGGCGTGGGCGGTCGTCGCCCAAGGGTCTTATCCCGGTCGGTCCTTGCCGACATCACCGAGCCCCGCCTTGAGGAGATCCTCGGGCTGGTCCGTCGCGATATGGACAAGTACAACCTCACGCAATCCGCCGCGTCGGGCATGGTGCTCACCGGCGGCTCCGTGGCGGTTGAAGGAATTTGCGAATTGGCGGAACAGTTGTTTGACATGCCGGTTCGCCTGGGATATCCCATCGGCATCAGCGGACTGGTGGACGTGGTCAATTCACCGATCTACGCTACCGGCGTCGGGCTGGTCCTGTGGGGTGCCCGCAACAAGAATGTTGATATGGTGGCGCCGCTTTACAACGGCGGAACCTTCGATCGCGTTATGGGAAGAATGAAGCAATGGTTTGCTGAGGCGTTTTAGATGGTTGTGGTTTGCCGGCGGTAATCGCGGCTTGGAAGGGACAGGATGACATTTTTGTGAGGAGGTGCCGGCTTATGCTGGATTTTGACATGGAATCCAATCTTAATGCGGTGATACGGGTAATCGGAGTCGGAGGCGGCGGAGGAAACGCCGTCAACAATATGATCAGATCCGGCTTGAGCGGTGTGGAATTCATCAGCGCCAACACCGATGCCCAGTCGCTTCAGAGCAATCTCGCTTCAATCAAGCTACAGATCGGGGGACAGCAGACCAAGGGCCTCGGGGCGGGAGCCGATCCGGAGATCGGCCGAGTCGCGGCCAATGAGGATTACGACAACATCCGCGACGCGATGGAAGGCTCGGACATGGTCTTCATCACCGCGGGCCTCGGAGGCGGGACCGGCACGGGAGCAGCGCCCATCGTAGCGCGCATAGCCCGCCAGGAGATCGGTGCGCTCACGGTGGCGGTTGTGACCAAGCCCTTCATGTTCGAGGGCAAGAAGCGCATGCGCCAGGCTGAAGAAGGGATCGAGATGCTCCGCCGCGAGGTGGACACCCTCATCATCATCCCCAATCAGCGCCTCCTGTCGTTGAAAAAGGACATCTCCTTTCTCGATGCCTTCAGCAAGGCGGACGACGTGCTGCTCCAGGGCGTGCGGGGGATTTCGGACCTCGTGACGGTGAGCGGCCTGATCAACCTCGACTTCGCCGACGTGAAGACCATCATGCAGGAAAAGGGCGTGGCACTCATGGGCACCGGTTCGGCACTGGGTGAGGGACGCGTTGAGGAGGCCACCCGTATGGCCATCAACAGCCCGCTCCTCGAGGACATCTCCATGTCCGGAGCCCGCGGGGTGCTGATCAACGTAACCGGCTCGTCCAACATGACCCTCTCCGAGATCAACGATGCGGTCTCCATCATCCAGAACGAGGCCCACGACGATGCCAACATCATCTTCGGCGCGGTGATCGACGAAGAGATGGGTGATGCGGTGAACGTCACGGTGATTGCCACAGGATTCGGCAGAACCGAAGACATCTCCGGGATGAAGCCCGACCCGCTCCCTTCTCACCGGCAGGCCGGCGCTTCCCGGGCCGAATGCGCGGCGGAAAAGCCCGCGGCACGTACCGTGGTGCCGCCGGAGCCCCGTGACACGCACGTTCCCGCGTTTATTCGACGCAGTCAGCGGGAGAAGAACAGCCGTCACCTGAGCCTGGTGGACGACTTCGCCCTGGAAACCGAAGAAGATCTCGACATTCCCACCTTCCTCCGCAAGCAAGCGGAGTAGCATGAAACAGCGGTGAGCCCCTTCTTCCGGATGGAGGGAGGGGCCTGCTTTCAAAAAACGTCCGAACCAATACGCACAAAGGGCTAAAATGACGCCCTTTGGACTCATCTTCGATACCGGAGAGAGTTAAAGCTCTATTGAATCAGGCACCTACAGGCGCGCCACAAGAATTTGGCACTACGGTAGGCTCATCTGAATGGGTTCGGAGGACGGGGATGCTCATCTACCGGCCGGCAGTCTGGTCTTGACTTCTTCCCAAGAGGAACCCTCTTCGGGACAGGCTTGATAGGAGTCAAGCCGTCGATCCAGTTCCCGCCTTTGAGCCTCCGTCAGTTCGAGGGGCTCCAGCTCGGAAGTAATGCTGTCCCAGATTTCCTCTACGAGGATAATCCGCTCGGCGACGCTGAGTTTCCTTATCCCCTGAGACATCTCTTCAAGGTCCATACGATCTCTCCGTACCGAGGCTTACGTTATTTCCTTCAGTATTGCAGGCCATCAGAAGTATCGGCCGTTCCTTGCATGACGAGCCTGCGCGTTCCTTTTCCCGAGGCTGCTCTCCTCACCGGACAGCCCGTCCCGTCCATTCTTACTCTGCCCCATGAACCGGCAGGAGTCAAGCGCTGGAAGGTCTTTCGGTGCGGTGAACGTCACGGTTATTGCCACAGGGTTCGGCAGAACCGAGGAAATGTCCGCGATGAGGCCCGACCCGCTCCCTCCTCACCGGCAGAGCAGCGCTTCAACCCGGCCCGAATGCGCGGCTGAAAAGCCCGTGGCACGGACGGTTGTGCCTCCGGAGCCCCGTGACACCACGCACGTTCCCGCGTTCATTCGCAGAAGCCAACGGGAGCCCCTTCTTTCGGATGGAGGAAGGGGGGCTTTCAGCCTTTCCAAGAAACCACCTAAACCGTAGCGTGCAAGCGCGTGAAACTCATGACCCCGCTGGGGGCTCCTTAACGCAATCGGAATCCACGGGGTGATCGCTCCTCTGGCGAGTGGAGGTAGACCTCCTTCTTAGTGCCTGAAGTGTCGGCGCCTGCAAGGGACTTGACTTTTGGGGCTTGACAAACGGGCTCTCTCATTCCATTCTGAAACCGCCATCGTTAGAGCCAGACATGGAGAACGCGGCCAGAAGTCTCTTCATCCTGATCTAGAAAGAACTGCGGTATTGATGGGGAAAAACTGCTAGTCTCGAACGAGTTGGAGCTGCCCTTGAGACTATCTCACCGACGCCGGGATCTGAGCTGTAAGGGGGGCACTGGCAACACTCACTGATTGCTTGCCTCCAACTCGGCCGCGGCATAGCCTATGATCGCCGAAAAAGTCGCTGGCTAAAAGGTTTCGGGGGACTCTGATCAAAGAAGATGGACAAGCCGAACAAATTCTTGGAAGTTAGGATACATCAGCTCAAAGGCCCTTGTGGATACTCGGGCTTGTGTGTTGGTTACGAACTCGGCGATTGGCGAGCTGAACAGTTGGCCGCCCATGCCATGGAGTGGCTTCCCGAGTTTGCCTTGACAGCCTCTGAATGCGAGATGCTCCGGCATGCAAACGCTGTATCATTCATGCGCCGGGCAGCCCATAACGTCTACACGTCGGCAAAGTTTAAGAACCGGGGGGAATTCGGGGAGTTGTTTCTACACATAGCTGTCCGCCAAGTTTTCGAATCTCTTCCGGCCATTTCAAAAATCTACTATAAGTCCGGGACCAACGAAACCGTGAAAGGATTCGACGCTGTTCATATCGTTGGAGACAAGGACAGCATGGAACTCTGGATCGGTGAGGCAAAATTCTACAAGAATATAAGTCAAGCTATCAAAGATGTTGTGAGCGAGATCCACACCCATACTAAGACTGATTATCTGCGTACCGAGTTTGCGCTCATTACGAACAAGATTGACAACTCTTGGCCCCATGCAGCAGCTCTTAAGCAGCTCCTTGATGCCAACACGTCACTCGACCAGGTTTTCAAGCGCGCTTGTATTCCAGTTTTGCTGACCTACGACAGTGATGTGGTCAGGACTTTCTCAGAGTGCAATAGCTCGTATGAGAAGGGATTCAAGGCAGAAATCGCCAAACACTACAAGTCTTTCACTACCCAGAAGCTTCCGTTGGGCATCCGCATTCATTTGTTTCTCCTTCCGCTGGAGGAAAAGAAGAAATTGGTGGCTATCCTAGATAGGAAGTTGAAACAATGGCAAAATCTATGACGATAAAAGAACTGAGATCGATTCTCTCCAAACCAACAGTAATTGGCGCACACCAGTTTGAAATACTCAAGGATATTGCGGCAGTTGTTGGCCGGACTGACTGCTCGGCGGTAGGCCGCGAACTGGTACTCCGCGCTCTTGACCATCGGGATTGCTTCGACGTCGCTCGTCCCATTCTCGAGGCTCTGACCAGAAATATCGGCCTCTTCCCCTATGTGGACATAGACCAACTGGACTTTCGGGATAGGATCGCATATGAGTTTCACCGCCCTTTGAACATGGAACACGATTTCGTGTTCCATCGGGAGCAGGCCGACGTCTACCGTCGTCTCTTAGCTGGTGACAGCGTTATACTCAGCGCTCCAACTAGCTTTGGGAAAAGCCGTATCATTGACGCTATGATAGCGATTGAAAAGTTCGATCAGATTGCC
Source organism: Desulfomonilaceae bacterium (assembly GCA_041741735.1). Taxonomy (GTDB): domain Bacteria; phylum Desulfobacterota; class Desulfomonilia; order Desulfomonilales; family Desulfomonilaceae; genus JBGSJS01. Next base: position 97,395 of record JBGSJS010000057.1, read on the forward strand.
GTAATTGTGCCTACCCTCGCCCTGATTGATGAGACAAGACGCCGTTTATCGGAGTTCTCGGATCGTTACAAAATTGTCACCCATCTCTCCCAAAGACCTCATGAGAAGAACATCTTTGTGTTTACGGCCGAACGAGCCATAGCTTACCAAGATTTCCCAGCAATCCAGTTCTTTGTTATAGACGAATTCTACAAGATTAATGCTTTTGGAGAGGATAACACGCGCACGATAGCCCTCAACATTGCATTTCAGAAAATGTTAAGAATGGGTGGCCAATTCTTTAGAGTGCAACTACTTCGCGTCATTCCTCAGGCGGCCCGGGGCAGTTCATTTGTGTAGAAGTCGTTATTGGCTTCGCTGGAAAGCCCGTAGAGGCGAGTTCTCTCTGATTTTCTTCTGAATCTCCAGAAGTCGGCCCAGTCT
>JBGSJS010000058.1:0-43022 GCA_041741735.1 Desulfomonilaceae bacterium
ATCCTACGGACTGGTCGTTCACCTCCTGTTGCTCTCCACCCCGCCTCACGGCGACGCAGTTACAGTCGGTTACAGGTTGTAGCGTAGACCTGGAGAGGACTTTCACCTCTCTGATTCAGTACGCTCGCAGGCGCACTAGCCGTGGGTTTCAACCCACGGGGAAGGACCAACGCACAATTCTCACGACCTGCCCTGAGGAGGCGTGAAACCGGAGTCTCCCCGAATGATGGTCGACGGACCGCTTCAAGGTCTAGACTGGCTTTCTTGCTCCTCGTTTCCGTAGGTTGAAACCTACGGCTATTGTTGGTCTGCCCTTTCAGGGCACACGGCCTCCGCGCCCCAAAATCGTGTATCCGACTCCGAAAGCTTTGTCGCCGGTCAGGCGCGGATGTTTCTGGCGACCGGTCGAGGAAGGAATCCGCCGCTGTATTTATAAGAGGGCTGACACACGAATTCGTGGCCTAATGAGCGTATCGAAGTACTACCGAGTATGGAGCGAATTCTATGAACGATTCGACTTTTCAGGCAATAGTGAGCTCCGATTGGAGCGAGTGTCTTTCCCCGAACGGTCCTTTCGATCCGATCTCCTTCGCATATCCGGAGCTGAAGCAGGAGCTTTCGACAATCTTTCGCCAATATACGGGCAACGTCATCACGCTGACCGACGCTGTAGGCAAGATCAAAGGGCTCATGCCTTCCACATTGAATCAGGATCAGATGGATGCCTATCTGGACGCTCATTTCAAAACGTACAAGGGGGTTCCCGACCTCATTGAATGGTGTCTCGGTAAGGGCATCCTGTTCATGCTCAACACCACCGGGACCCAGGCGTATTTTCAGAGGGCCATGGCAAAGGGTCTGATCCCTTCGGTACCGGTGATTGCCGCCAATCCGATGATTCGATATGCCGGAGCAGGTGAAGATCCCCGGTATCACTGCGAGGTGCACGAGATCGACGACAAGCCCAAATGCACGGCCGAGGTCATGAGATCAGTGGGCTTGCCTGCCGACAAGCTCGTTGTCATGGGAGACAGCGGCGGGGACGGGGCCCATTTTCAGTGGGCCGCGGAATCGGGCGGATTTCTCATCGCAAATATGGCCAAGTCCTCCCTCACGGAGTACTGCGGATCGAGAGGAGTGGTCATCAACAGGAATTTCGGACTCTCCTACGGGCCGGGCGAGGCTCGGGATCTCGAAAAGGAGATGTCCGTGGACTACACGGCACTCAAGGACATTATTATCGAAGCGCTGAAGCTCAGTTGTTGAAGCGAGCCGCGACTCGTGATACGGCGATCCGACGGATTGCCGGACAGCGAGCTTTCGCAGGTCCGGCGAATAAGATGACTCCTTCTCAAGGAAGGTCGGCACCCATGGCAACAATAATCGGTATCCTGGTACTCGCGCTGACGCTGTTTTCGCCAATCCCGGCTCGTTCAGCAGCAGATTTCGGTCTGGCCGAAAACTCTCTATCCGAATACGGAGCCATACGTTTCGAGAACGTGTACACCAGAGTCCCGACCACGGGTAAGTTGGTCTCCCTCAGGATTACCGACAACGGAACGGTCTACTACATTTGCCGTGAGAAGAACGGGTACGCAATCTACCATCTTGAGATTCGACCCATGGAAAAGTTCAAGGAAAAGATCGAGGCGGAGATCAAAGAAACGAAAAAGAATTGGGACAAAGTTCACCCTGATGAGCTCCTCTTCACCAAGGCAAGACACGACCGAGATCTCAAAAGGAAGATTAATAAATTCAGCGAAGCCGTCTGGGTCAGAAACGAAATAATACTCCCTCGGCTTCCCAAGCCACGCCAGGAGCGGCGGTAATACCGGGGTTTTGACGGTTGATTCGGCATTTGCCGTTTTGCCCTTTTTGTGTGCAACGGTTCGCTCGTAGAGAGGGCGGATTGCTCTTTCTCCGACTCCTGACGATTCCAACGTTGTAGAAGATCCGGCCGAGGTTGCCGTACATTAACCATGGGTGACGGCAATTTTCTCGAACATCATGACCAAACCCACGCCAAGCGTATAGATTGAATCGATTATCAAGTTCGCTTCCGCCGTGTCGTCGAAAAAGACATTCAGCGATGACTCCATGCCGGCGTCGGGGTTCCAGTAACATATGAGCATAGGAATCCTGGGCATGGGGTGCAAGATCACCGCAATGTCCGAATCAAAGGCGTGGGGGGCAGGTCTCGCACTGAAGATCTGGACCATGTGCTCAAACAGATCGGTATGGTTGTCCGCCACCTGCTTCAAAGGTTTTTCACACCGCTGTCCGAAGAGAGGCGCCCACGTGGCCCCGTTTTTCAGCTCACGCATAGGCACCCAGTTTCCGGAAACGGGCTTTCCGGAGCATGTAATTACATAGTTGAGCAGCGGTACGGTAACCCATCCGTGCACATGGCAGTCAGAAGAGATCCCCCCCTGCGAATCTACATGAAAGTCCTTTCCCAGGCACTTGATCGTCAGTTTGTCATCTGCATAGAAGGCTCCCAATCTCTCTGCGGAAGAAGCCAGGTCCAGAGCGGCAATTTGCAGGCCCAACCTCTCCAGTTCTGCTCGCTGCTCTTGTTCCTGTGCTCTGGAATCAGCATTTTCCACGCTGAATGTCTCCAGTGCCGACCTGTCGATATGAACGCAGTCTTCCAACCGTTTTTCACCCTTGAAAACGGCAGCAGCAAAGGCCAAGCACGCTGGGATGCCGCATTCCCGACAATTGGTCCTGGGAAGAATCTTGAATATTTCTATGGCGTTACTGAGTTGAATCATTTCGCGTCACCTCGATTTCTCAGGGCGAAATCGACGGCGCAAACAGCCGCTGCGTCGTCGCTATGCCAAGTTAGCTCATCGCCGACGGGAATGAATCCCCCATTCGGGTGATTTTTCTCTGCCGGGTTCAGAGCAGCCTGAGTCGCGAGGCCTTCGCAGCAGCCTCCGCTCGACGGATGACGCCAAGCTTGTCGAAGATGTGGGCTACGTGGCTTTTGACGGTATTATGACTGATGCAGAGTATTCCGGATATCTGTCTGTTGGTGAGCCCTTGGGCAACTAGTCGCAGCACGTGCATTTCCCGAGGAGTGAGGGGGTAGGCCTCCTTGGATTTCGGATGGTCGTTCGCTGCATCGGTGTCGGTTCCCTGGAGAGCACGCAACGCACTCTCGAGTTCCTCCACCTGTCGCGTTTGTCTGTCGCGGAAACGCTTCTTCTCGGTAATATCGAAGCCAATCCTTATCGCCGCAACGATTGACCCGCTCGCGTCGTGAACCGGGTAAGCCCGTACCTCCCTCCAGATGACCGACCCGACAGCGTCAGTGAAGCATTTCTCCAGGACTGAGGCTCGTCCGGCATCGAAAACCATGTTGACGGGACACTCAACACACCTCTGCTGTTTATTGAACAGGGTCCTGTAACACAACCGTCCGCGGATACTGTCCAGTCCACAGCGCACGTAATTCAGTACGGTTTTATTCGCCCAAAGGATTTGGAAATCCCTTGAAATAGCTGAGACCGGGTCGGGAATGTCAGCCAGTAATGCCGCCAGACCGGTCTCGATGGAATTAGGAACAGTCATCTTTGCAGCGAATGCTTCGGTATCCATGAGGGCGGGTTTCAAGCCCGCCCTGTGTACGGATTCAACCTACGTGGGAAGACTCAAGAACGACCTGTTTTGTCTCGTGACCGATCCTTACAAATCAGATCTTTTCCGCGATAAGCTCCGAAAGATCCATGACCTTCAGCTCGTCGGCTTTGCCCATCACGTTGCACGAGTCTTCCAGCATGGTGATGCAGTAGGGACACGACGTAACGAGGGTCTTGGCCCCTGCTTCCAAAGCCTCGGTAATGCGCAGCTCCGCGAATCGTTCACCGGCTTTGGTCTCCATCCAGACCCGGCCTCCTCCACCGCCGCAGCAGACGCTGTTCTTGCGGTTACGGGACAGCTCTTTGAGCTCCGCGCCGGGTACCGAGGCAATGAGATCCCGCGGTTGATCGTAGATCTCGCTGTGGCGTCCCAGATAGCAGGGATCGTGCATGGCCACCGGCCCAGCAGCGTCACCGGAGAGCTTCAGTTTGCCATCCGCGACCGCCTTGGACAGAACCTCGGTGTAGTGGTACACTTCCCACTCGCCGCCGAGCTCGGGATATTCGTTCTTGAACGTGAAGAGGCAATGAGGTGAGGTGACGATGATCTTCTTGACCCCTTTGGAGTTGTAGAGGTCGATGTTGGACTTGGCCACCTTTTGGAAGAGCTCTTCGTCGCCGATCTTGCGGATCGACTCTCCACAGCAGCTCTCTTCCGCACCGATAATGCCGAATGTAATTCCCGCTGCCGTCAGGGCCTTTGCCACCGACCGGGCAATCTTCTGGCTGCGCACGTCGTAACACGAGGTGCAGCAGACAAAGAGAAAATACTCGGTGGCTTCCGAGAAGGAGGGAACTTCCACATCCTTGACCCATTCGGATCGTTTGCCTCTGTCGCCGGACCACGGGTTACCCTGGGAGTGGACGCTGCCCGTAATGGGCTTGAGGCTGCCCGGCAGGGTCCCTGCTTCGGCCAACATGCTCCGCATTCCCCGGACGTTCCCTATGATGTCCACGCCTCGGGGACACCTGTCCACACAGGCCCTGCACGTGGTGCAGGCAAAAAGACAATTGTCCGATTCGAAACCTTCCAGGCCGAGTTGGCCCAACCGCTGAACCAATCTTATGTTGAACTGCTCCGACGCCTCACCGGGTACCAGCCGCCAGGGACAAGTCCCGGTGCAGAGTCCGCACTGCATGCACCAGTACAGCGTTTCGGCGCCTGAGAAAACGATTGCGTCGCTGACTTCAAGAAAAGGTATTCTCGTTTCCATCGTACTTCCTTGAGATGTGATCGCCGCGGCGAAAAATGAATCGGCAGGGAGAGCCGACCTTGTAAAGGGGCCGTCAAGGCTCTCCCCATCCGTTCTTTGCATTAGCCGCGTCGGCGTTTATCCTTGACACCGGGCGTCTACCGGCCCGGTCCGGCCGTCACGTGCTCGATTAGAAACCTTTGTACGGGTTCGGGCCGAGCTCTTCGAGTCTCGCTGTGAACTCTTCCAAGATGCCCGGGATTTTCGGGTAGTCGTCTATGCCGACCTGCTCGAACCTGATCCGATCCGATTCGAGGGCCAGTCGATCCAGGGTCTCCTTGATCTTGGACATTCGGGTATTGGCCAGTTCGCTTCCCTGTATGAAATGGCACTGGTAGTCGTCACCGAATCGGCAGCCGAATAGTACTATTCCGTCTATTCCCTTTGAGAGGGCGTCCGCGATCCAGACAAGATTGATTGAGCCCAGGCACCGCAAAGGAATGAATCTCACCCAGGGCGGGTACCGAAGCTTGTTCATTCCCACCATGTCGAGGACGGGGAATGCGTCGTTCTCGCATATCAGACCGATGATGCGCGGCTTCTCGTCGTACTCGTCCGGGACGTGCACGGCCTTGATCATGGAACCGATCATATCCACGGAGTAATTGTTGAACGAGATGATACGCTCCGGACAGGAGCCCATGCAGATTGCGCACCGGCGGCACCGGGTGGGATGCGGAAGGGGCGTTCCCTTGACGTCTTCGTTGTACATTCCGAAGGGACATTCTTCGGTGCAGCGCTTGCACTGGGTGCATCGGGTGATGAACAGGTTGGGATAGGACATATCTCCTGCCCTGGGATGCACCGCTTTGCCCTGCGACGTGAGCTCCACACATTGGATGGCCTTCAGAGCGGCCCCGGTCCCGTCGTTGGCCGCTCGGGTCGCGGTCATGGGCTGCCGCACGCAACCGGCCGTATAGATGCCGGTCCGCCGAGTTTCGTACGGGAAGCAGACGAAGTGGGAATCGGGGAAGCCGTACTTCAGCTCCGGCAGAGCCGGTCCCTGGCGATACTCGAGGTTGAGGATGGGATCGTCGATTACCGCAGGCTGCATGCCGGTGGCCAGGACCACGAGATCCGCCTCGACCATTACAGGCTCGCCGATGAGCTCGTCCATCGCCTCCAGGCTCAGCTTGAGCTCCGAGCCTTCACTTATGGTCACTTTGGAAGTATCGGTCTTGACGAATACCGTTCCGTCCTTCTGGACTTTCTTGTAGAACTCCTCGTGCTGCTCCGGGGTTCTTATGTCCTTGTAGAAGACGAAAACCTTGCTCTCCTCGTTTTGCTCCTTCACGTAAACGGCCTGTTTCAACGAAACTCGACAACAGACCGCACTGCAGTACGGCAAATGCTCGGGATCGCGAGAGCCGGCGCACTGAATGAAAGCCACCACCGAAGGTTCCGAGCCGTCCGATGGACAGGTGATCTTACCGGCCTTGGCCATCTCCTCCATCTGGACGTTGGTGATGACGTCGGGGAACTTGCCGTAACCGAGGTGCTCCAGCTTCGTCGGATCGTACGGCTTCCATCCTGCGGCCAGGACTATCGACCCCACGCGCTGGGAACCGCCGCCGTTGGTAAGGGTGACGTCGAACATCCCCGGGGCGCCCGCAATCTTCTCAATGGTGGTCCCGGTGTGCACGGTGATGTTAGCGTTTGCCTTCACCTGGTCGATCGTCTCTTGAACGGTAATAACTTCTATATCCTGGTACGGCGGGGAAGTCGGCGTGTTCTTGTGACACTTGGTGAGGAATCCGCCAAGCTCGGCTTCCTTTTCCACCAGGATCACGGAGTAGTCGGCCCGGGCCGCATCAAGAGCTGAACGGAGCCCCGCAGGACCGCCTCCGATAACGAGCACTGCCTTGTCCACGGCCTCGAGGTAAGGCTCGGGCAGAGTGGACTTGAAAATCCTCGTGATTCCCAGTCGCACGTAGTCCTCGGCCATCATCTGCGTATCTTCTTCACCCGGCGGTTGGCACCAGGCAACATGCTCCCGGAGATTGACCCGTTCGAGGATCGTCGTCATGGGATCGAAAGCGAATACCTCAGTCTTGACACGTCCGGAGCAGGCCCCCACGACCACACAGTTGATATCGCCGGCCTCAACGTCCTTCCTGATGAGGCCGATACCTTCCTCACTGCAAAAAGCTGGATTCTTTTCGCATTTCGCTATGGAAAACTCTTCGGCAACGGCGGAGAGGGCGTCCAAGTCTATGGATTCTCCGATTCCGCAACCCGAGCACAAATAGACACCTATTTTCTGGTCCATAAACCCTACCTCCCCATGGTACGATGAATTGCCCTGAGGGCGGCCGCCGTAGCGTCTTGCACAGACGCAGCCACTTCCATGGGCGCTTTCACGCAGCCCGTCGGGACGATCCCCGACGCGCCGGATGACGTCACGAATCCGAAGTCGTCGTATTCCATCTCAAGGCCCGGTTTTACCGTCGCGGTTCCGGGCACCATTCCCACGGCGAGAACGGCCATGTCCACAACCTGCTTCACTTTGGCACCGGCGCCGATGTCTTCGCCCTCGAGGATGACGCCTCCGGACTCGGGATCGGGAGATATACGAGCGATCTTGCTTTTGACCAGAGTCACATTCTCGTCCTGGTCGACTTTGGTGTAGAAATCTTCGTATTTTCCCATTGCTCTGACGTCAATGTAGTAGATGTACGCCTTGCTGTCCGCACACAGCTCCCGAACGTACGTCGCCTGCTTCAGGGAAGCCAGACAACAGATTCCCGAACAATAGGCAAGGTGATTCTCGTCCCGGGACCCTGCGCATTGCACGAAGGCTACGCTCTTCACCTCTTTGCCGTCGGAGGGCCGCAGAATCTTCCCCGCGGTCGGTCCGCTCACGGACGCCAAACGCTCGAACATGACGCTCGTCACCACGTTGGGAACCCGTCCGAGCCCAAGATAGTCGACCTTGGTCGCGTCGTAGGGATCCCACCCCGTGGCCCACACAACCGCTCCGACGTTGTACGTGATCTTGACCGGCTGCATGTCCAGATCTATGGCTCCGTATTCACATGCTTCGGCACACTTCTTGGCTTCATCGGTCCCGATGATCTCCGGTGCAAGAACGTACTTGAACGGAAAAGCCATCGGGTGGGGAAGGTATGCGGCCTTGACGTTGTTCATACCGAAATTCATCACACTGGGAATTTCGGTTTCCGCTGCGTCGGCACATTTTCCGCACGCGGTGCAGTTGTCGTTGACATACCGGGGGTTTACTACGACAGTAACCTCATAATCGCCCGGGGTGCCGGAGATGGATTCCACTTCCGCCAGAGTGTGGACAGTTATCTTGGGGTTCTGTTTGATGCGCCTGAAGTTGATCTCCAGACCGCAGTAAGGGGGGCAAAGTTTTGGGAAATATTGGTTCAACGAAGCGACTCGTCCGCCCAAATAGGAGCTCTTCTCCACGACGATCGCCTGCGCTCCTGCTTCGGCGGCTTCCAGAGCAGCAGTGATCCCGCTGATCCCGCCTCCGACGACGAGGATTTTACGCTCTTCATCACCCATGGACTACCTCCGTCTCAGATCTCAGGTGTGATTCTACCTCAGTGCAAAGTGGTAATACGCCGACGCACAATCTACCGTTCCGAAGCGTACGTCGATTGCACGATCGGAATGGAGGCGATCCATTGCACCGGATTCCGGCGTTGAGCTCGGAACCCCGGTCAATATGCCGGATCCTTGAAACCGCTGATGCGTGAGAATGTTGTGCGCGGCGGCGCAACCACTCAATACTCTATTTTCTCAAGGTGTTTGTCAACACCCAATCCTATCTTGGGGTAATCGCCAATTGCAGGCTGGTTTCGTAAGGAGGTGTGGAGACGTCCTTCTCGACCGTTCGCCTGTGCGGTCGGCACGAACCGACCCAGGCACGGCCGTGGCTCCGTCCGCGATCGGTCGCCTTCTCTCACAAGTGCTCTTTCAGGTAAGCGGCAAGATTCTGTTTGTTCTTCTTCAGACCGAGCTTCTTGCGAATGTTCTTGCGGTGAGCCACGATGGTCTGTTTGGCCAGGCCGAAAGCCTCGGCGATTTGGCCGGAATCTTTGCCGCTCCGAATCATCCGGCAAATTTCGATTTCTCGCGCACTGAGACGGAGCTTTCTGTCGGTAAAATCGACCCCGAAAGAGGCGGCAATGTGCTTGAGATTGAAATCCAGCGTCTCGACGATATGACGTTGAGCCTCGGTGAGTTTCATGGTCTTCAGGTGATCCAGGAGGGGATGCACGGTAATACCCAGGTTGTGTCCTATGGACTCTTGCAGCTCCTTTTTCTGTTCCGCCACTTTCGAGACGAGGAGCTTGGCGGCCTGATTCACGTCGGTCATATCTTTGCGGGCTTTTGCCAGCTTTTGCCGGGCGAGCTTCAAATCCCCCGTCACACGTCCCAACTCTTCTTCCAGATCCCCGGAGCGTTTCAACAGGTCGGCGTTCGTATCTCGGAGCCGAACTTCTCCTTCGCAGTGCTTCATGACATCAATGGTCGGGTCGTCCGAGCTCTGCTCGCTCACCGTCTCTATAGTTGTGTCTCCCGACTGCGGTAGCGGATCTTCGCAATCTCCCGCTCCCGGTTCGGCAAACTTGAACGCGGTCAGGAAACCCGCCGGACTCTCGGATTCGCCGGAGGCGACCCAAGCGTGGGCAATGAGGTCCATCACCGTGCCATCCATGCAGAGCCCATGAAACCGAAAGGGAGGCTCTCGTCCATCGACAACTTCCTTGAGCCGTTTCAGGTGATCGGCACGCTGGGAACGCGGCAGGTACGGGGCTATCTTTCCTCGGACTTCGTCTGCGGGCCGGCCGAAGGTCTCCGCAAAACGTGCATTGACGTGCTCGATCCTGCCGTCGGAGTCGCAGAAGGCGAGAGGATCGGGGAAGATCGATTCCAGCGCGCTATACCGCTGTCGCAGCTCCCCGACTACTCTTTCCAGTTCGTCAAATCGCTTGGCTTTCCGCCGCAGCTCCCTCAGGGTGGTTCTGTCCATCGCTACCTCGGCACGAAACCCGTGGGTTGGCTCCAAAGGACGGACGACCGGAGATGCCGCTCAAAAGTCCCCCCTTCCGGAAGAAGCTGCAACGAACGGCACTTTAGGATCGAATGGAGTGCTTTATTAAGATGTCTCAAGTTCGCCGGCTCAGACAGCCGGGTCGTCGGGCCCACTGTCCTACACTGCTGCAGCCGAATGCAAGCAGAATGATTCGATGGTAGCCGTCATGCACCGATGGGTGGAACGAAAAGAATTGATCTTCAATAATCGGAATAACTATGATATAATACACTAAAACATGAATCTGATAACACATGTAATTGCTGGACGATTTTCCATCATGCCGACTTTCCAAAAGATTTTCCGCCATGATATAAGCGATGGGAAAATACTCCCCGCGACCGGCTTCACGACCGTGGAGATCTCCGGACATACCACTCACTGGATACGGCACCATGAGGCATGAGCATCTCGTCCAGGCAGCGAGCTCGGGTAACGCCGGGAAAGTAACCGCTTTCCTGAGGAGCGAACCGAACCTCAAGTCGGACCCGGCTATGGGAACGGCTTTGCTTTCTGCTTCCCTGGCCGGCCACAGGGACGTCGCGCGTATACTCCTCGATTCGGGCGCCGATGCAAACTTGCGAGACGCCGGTGGAAACACCCCGTTGATGGAGGCATGTCTCGGAGGCCGCAAAGAGGTGGCAGCGCTGCTGCTCGACTGGGGAGCCTCGCTGGACGCCACGAATGCCGACGGAGAGACGGCGCTGGCAAAGGCCGCAGCATGGGGCTTCGACGAGATTGTGGAGCTCCTGTGCAAGCGCGGGGCGGATCCGAACCGGTCCGACAAAGAGGGGAGCACCGCCCTCGCAACCGCGATCAAACAGGGACATTGGGAGGTCGTCCTTCGCCTGCTGGCATGGGGTGCCCGCGTCCACCCGGAAGATCCTCGAAACAGGACTGCCATAATACTCGCTGCAGGGTCGGGTGTCCCCGAAATGGTGGATTTGTTCCTGGACAGGGGAGCGGACCTCGAAACAGACGACGGCAAAGGAAACGTGCCTCTCATCGCGGCGGCCAAGACGGGCGGAGCAGATGTAGTCAAGCTCCTCCTGGAGCGGGGAGCGGACGTCGATTCCCGTGACGCGAGGTACGGTTGTACGCCGCTCTTCTGGGCGGCCGCCGGCGGCAACATCGACGTGGTTGAGATTCTTCTGAGTCGGGGCGCGGACGTCGAGGCGAGAAACAGAAGCGGGGCAACCCCCATAGCCTGGGCGGGCTTCAAGGGTCAGGCCGCAGTGGTGGAGCTCCTCCTGAGCAAGGGAGCGGATGTCAATCTCGCAAACAACTCCGGACTCACTCCGTTGATGCTTGCGTCGAGGACGGGCCGCACCCGGACGGTGGAGCTGATGCTCGCTGCGGGAGCGGATATTCATAAACGTGACACCCGTGGAAAGACTGCCCTGATCTACGGGGCAAGCTCCGGGAACTTCCGTGTGGTCAGGTTGCTTCTGGACGCGGGAGCGGAAGTGAGCGACCGAAGCAGTCATGGAACTACTGCTCTCTTCTGGGCTGCGCTCAAGGGTCAGGCCACGGTGGTAAGGCTCCTCACGGGACGTAACGCGGAAGTAAACGTGAGAAACAGCAACGGCCACACGCCGTTGTTCTGGGCCGCACTGAACGGGGATCCGGAAGTCGTCGAGCTCCTGCTGAGCCGGGGAGCCCGATCGAGTGCACGGGACGCCAAGTACGGCACCACTCCCCTCTTTTGGACTGCGTATAACGGACACGAGTCGGCGACGCAAGCGCTGCTGAATGCAGGATCGAATGTGAACGCCGTTGACAAGGCAGGGAATACGCCGTTGATCTGGGCGGCCCGCAGAGGACGCACAGGAGCCATGAGGCTTCTGCTCTTGCGGGGAGCGCATGTGGACACCCGCAATCGTGCGGGGTGCAACGCGCTGCTCTGGGTGGCCCGGGCGGGCGATGTCGAATCGGGTCGATTGTTGCTGGACAGGGGAGCCTCGGTGAACGTTCCCGACGGCCGCGGACTGACCGCCCTGATGCGGGCCGGCCGCGAAGGCAACGAGGAATTCGTGAAGCTGCTCCTGAGACAAGGAGCCGACGTCAATGCCTCCGATCCCCGCATGGGAGCCACGGCACTTGCTTGGGCCGCGTACCGCGGGCACGCGGAAATTGTCCGGCTGCTCCTTGAAAGCGGCGCGGAAATTGACTCAAGGGACAAGCGTTACCGGAACACTCCGCTCATCTGGGCTTCCTTCAAAGGAGAGGAGCAAGCCGCTCTGGTGCTCCTGAAGGCGGGAGCGAATGCCAATGCGGACAACCGCCATGGCAACACGCCGCTCATTGCCGCCTGCGCATCGGAAAATCGGGAAACGGTAACCCTGTTGGTTGAATGGGGCGCGGACGTCAATGCCCGCAACAGGAAGGGCCAGACACCGCTCTCGTACGCGTTCAGGCACGAAGAAGCAGACACCGCCCGACTTCTCTTGAATCGGGGAGCCCTTGCAGGAGCAACCGCCGAAAGTCTCGACGCTGCTCTTGTTGAAGCAGCTCAGTGGCCGCACGCAGAGCTTGTCGGCATCCTCCTTGACCGCGGGGCCAAGGTCGATTCCCGTGAGCGCACGTACGGCTCCACCGCCCTCTTCTGGGCGTGCATCAAGGGACGTATGGGTACCGTCAAGCTGCTCCTGGATCGTGGGGCCGACCTGAACGCCAGGAACAAGTTTGGAGCTACTCCGCTCTTTTGGGCTGTGAGAAAGGGACACACGGAGACGGCTCTCCTGCTCCTGACCCGCGGGGCGGACGTCAATGCCCGTGACGTGGACGGAAAGACGGCCCTCATGGTGGCCGCCGGAGGAGGGTGGTTGGAGACGGTGAAGGCCTTGACGGTCCGGGGGGCTGAAGTCAACGTGCAAACCAACTACGAGTGGACCGCACTCATGGAAGCCTATTTTGAAGGCCACCCGGAAGTCGCGGCGTACCTCAAGGGGATCGGCGCCAACCTCAGCGGCTTCCTCAAAAGCCGCTCCTGGCCGTGCGGCAGGCCGGACCTCCATCCTTAGAACAGATCAGTCAAACCCTCCCGGAATGATGTGGAGTACACCACAAAGGCACCAAGACACGAAGAAGTCAGACGTCGATGAGTGAGGCTCCGTCTTCCGTGGAGTCGTTCCAAGACCGATCCTCCGGTCCGGTCGCAACCCTCTTTCAGACCTTGGTGACTTCGTGTCTTGGTGGTTGCATCTTCCCCGTCAGTACCTGACCATCACAAGACGGAGGCGGAGCGACGGGAAGATTTCTGTGGGAAGGTATCTCAATAAGCGGCGAGGTGGTCTCCGGGCCGTCGAAAGGTCAGGAGCTTCGGTTCCGCCCGTTGAAGGTGACGCACCGTCTCGTTGAACATCCCCGCGATCTTCAGAAAATTCCGTATCAACACCCCGCCGTCGGGATGACCGCTGCGGAAATGCTCGGGATGTCCCTGAATGCCGTAAACGGGCCTGCTGGGATGGCGGATGATCTGATTGGGACTGACCTTCTCCGATGCCAGGAGCACGAAACCGGGGGGTAAGACTTTCACTTCGTCGTAATGACTCATGACGATCCTCAGGGAACCGTCGGTGCCTCTGAAGATCGGGTCCGGAGCGGTAACGGTGAGGGGAACCACGCCGCCCTGTCTCTCCTTGGAATACGGCATGCAATCGAATTCACCGGCGCGGATGGGGCCAACTTTGCCCCCGAAAGCCAGGGCCAGTGCCTGGTGTCCCCCGCAGACTCCAAGGATGGGAATGTTAAGCTCTTCCGCGGCCACCGGGAGCACCCAGAGGAAATTCTGGAGCTCGACGCCGTTGGCACCGGTGTACCGACACCAGGGAGTCCCTTGAGGACTGAGCACCATGAACTCCGGCTGGGTCTTGAGAAGGTAATCCAGCGTGATCTTACTGAAATGTTCGATGATTCCGTTAGGATTTCCGCTGAGATTCTTGATGACCGAGAAAAGGTGCCGACATCCCCTGGAGCAACCGTCCGGGGAGAGCCCTATCATGAGCCAGGGCCGTCGGGCCTTGTGAGTAAGCTCCGCGTCGCTCGACGCCTTGTCCGCGGCGAAAAGTGCCGTCGCGGGAGCCAAGCACAATAAAACAGCCAGAAGAGCGCCCTTCAACAGGCGCATATTCCGAAACAGGTACATGCGGGTATCTCAATGAGACTGATTGGGGTGCTTCCTTATACACTATCGATCCGGCTCGGGCAATAAACTACGACTTCTTTTTTCTGCCCACCGGCACAATGGAAGAACCGGAACCGAAAAGAAGGCCCTCTGCAATCGATACCCGAGGTTTTCCTCCTCAACCTTTTTTTGCCCGGACCTGACCCTCGACGATCCTCTCGGTGAGGACCCAGACGAGCGTAAAGATCATGTCGAGCTCGAACCAACGGGTGATCGACTTGTCGAAAAGGACGGACACCGACGCGGGGAATTCGTCGTCCTCTTTCCAAAGCACGTACGTGACCGGAATGGTGGGGAAAGGAAAAAACCGCATGGATTTGTCGCCGTAGACCGCGGGGACTCCGGCGAGCTCGTTACCGCGGGCCTCGAAAGCTTCAGGATCGCTGCCATAACGTTTGGCTATGGGAGCGACGTAGAGCGCGTGAGGTCCCTGGAAAAAGGTGACTCCTCCGGGACAATCCTTCTCGCTCACGTCCTGTTCGTCCATGGGTCCGTCGCACGAGGCTACCATGTACTGGATCATGAGGATTTGAAACATCTCGGTCAGTACGCGTGAAGGATTGGGAGCGATCTCGACGATACTCTCTCCGACAGGGTCCACGTGATAGACCGCGTCGAGGAATCGCAGCTCGTACCCGTTCCCTTCCGAAGCGGGTTGAACCCCGGGATTGCGGAGAATATCTTCAGAGCTCTTATTTCTCAGGTCCTGCCAATGAAAAGGATGGGGAGCGGCGCAGCCCATGACGAGGTCCTTTCGAACCGGAAAGCTTGGCTCATGATGCCGGAGTCTTCCGGATGATGTGCTGGGGATTCACTCAGAATAGTGAAGTCGGGGGGGAAAAAGCAAGAAGAGTTGTTGGCAGGGGCTGAGGTTCGCCTTTGAGAGTACGGAGTTTAGTACTCTTCTCCGAAATACGGACCGGTATTGTGCGGCACCGCTTTGGTCACGTGCCGCGGCAGCTCCAAGGTTGACCTCCCGAACCGGACGCAGCAACCGCGCCCTGACGGGGCGCACCGTGAATAGCCGTAGGCTTCAACCTACGGAAGCCAACCCTTTATATTCACTGACGAAAAATGCCTTAAAGGGTTTGTCCAACATGCTTTTTCTTGAGCGACGTCGGGTGGACCCCATCAGGGTCCAAGACCAGTTGTTGATCCTTGTTTCCGTCGGTTGAAACCGACGGCTATTGTCGGTCTGCCCTTTCAGGGCATGTATCTTCCGCGTCCCGAGGCCGCATTGCCTACCCCATATCGGCCGGCTCGCTGCGCATAAAGTGCCGAGCTCGTTAGTCACCAATCGAAAAGAAATCAGCGACAGCACTCATGAAACTGACCACCTTGTCAAACACGCTTATGGAGAACCTATCGGGAGCCGTGGCGGCCACCGGTCCGACCGGGCTCCGCGGGACTGCACACGAGGAAGATAAGCTCCTCCATCAGGGCTTCCGGAGCCTTGCTTCCAAGACTTGAGGACTTCATCACAATATCCACGTGGAGGATTGCCTCCATTATCCGGAAAAGCTTCTCCATGGGAAATTTCTGTGCGTCCTTCAAGAGCAGATAGAGCGGATAATCTTTCATGGAGAGAAGCTTGAACTTGCCCTTCCCCATCAGACCGGGGTTTTCTTGTCGCACCTTTGCGGCTATGGGGACAAACGCCTGGTACGTCATTCCGGGCTTCCACGTCGACTTGAACGCGGAGAAAAGAAGCTCCCGTGCCACGATCAATTTGCGAAAATCCGCGGCGATCATTCCGAGAGTCTGGAGCGGATGAGCCGCGAGCCTGAGGTTCTCGTGGAGAGCCGGCAAACATTTGGCCAGGTCGGCAGTGCGCAAGGCATTGGTCAAATCAAACGCGCCGGCTTCGTGGAAATCCGAAAAGAGGGCCTCCACATCCTGCACGGTTATCCGGGCCCGATCGCCTACATAGCCGATGAGCTTCTCCAGCTCGCTGTGAAGCCTTCTCAGCTCTTTGCCCGAACGAGCATAGATCGCTGCCAGCGCGTCGGAAGAAATCTTCTTCCCGGCCCGGCTGACCGCTTCTCGAACACGCTCCTCGAAATACTGCTTGTCGAGCCCCGGGCCGTATCTCTCCTCTCGAACGGCACACTCCACCACCCGACCGGCCTTCTCGACGGCTTTGAAGACCTTCTTGCGCTTGTCTACTCCGGGCGCGGTGAATACGAGAACCGTTCCCTCCGGAAATGGGGCTGCCGCGATCTCCTCGACGGCGATCTCCTCGCCTCCCGATCTCACCTTCCTTCCGTCTTCGATGAAAGCTCGGGCTGCGGCTTGGAGAGTTTCGCCGTCATCGGCCGATCCGGAATCGCCCAGCACGTCGCCGACCCATTCAGTCCCCCGTTCAAGCCGGTCCGAATTCACCCCGGCCAGAGCAAGCACCTGCCCCAAGTGTTTTAACGCGGTCCTCCTGTCCCCGGTCTTCCATGAATCGAGAACTTTGGCGACCAGCTTGGACTGATCGGTCTTCCCCATGAAGATGGCTGTCTGGTCAACGAGAATGACCCGGGAGCCGCCGAACAGAGAGGGTGTGAAAAGGTGCGTCGAGAGATTGGAGATGTCGAGACTGTTCCCGTCCATGACGATGAAATTGGTATCCCGCAACTCCGGATCGAGGGTGCGCTCAACCAGTTGGCGCACCTCTTCCTTGACGAGGAACTCATCTCCGTAGAACAGATACAACCGGTGACGGTCGCTGGTCTCAGGGTCGTTGGAGGTCTTCTTTTTCATGGGAAGCGCGCAGTCGGCTTGAGAGAAATGGGCAGAGAATTAACCGATTCGATTTGATTCCTTTTCTCCTCCGGAACCCGAAGAAGGCTTCTCCGGAAGATCTATAGGCAACCGGTCAGTATGACGCAAGGCTGTCTGGGAGCCACCTTTTACCGGCCTACCATCGATGGACGCTCGGTTGAAGACCTCATCGAGAATCATGCCGCCGGATGGATGAATCGACTACAGAAAGGACCTCCTCGTGTTGACGGCTACCGGGCACTCGATTTGTCCCTGTCACAATTTGCGCCTGCTTCTTGGCCCGGTCTATCGGGAAGGTGGTGCTCTCGGGCTGGGTATGTATTCATGAAGGAGTCAGGCTGAAGCCCCGCGCGCATCGTTGAGATATTCTCAACGTGCTCCACAACAGAGCTGTTACTTGGGTTCCATCTTCTCTTTGGGCATTTCTCCCGACGCGGTCGGAGGCGGAGGTGAAACCGGTTCATCCGTTTCCATGGTCTTCTTGAACGTCTTGATTCCTTTTCCTATCCCGCCCATGATTTCAGGAATCCTTTTAGCTCCGAAAACCATAACGACAATAAGAAGAATGAGAATTAATTCCCAGGGTCCCGGCATCATGGGGCGTCCTCCATAACCCTTCGAACAGGGTAATATTTTTTTGAAACTTTCGAGTTTTTCCAAAGTCATTATAGGGTAGATAGCGATACTCGTCAAACATTCCTTTGGGCTGGAGAAGCGCGCGAAATGCGTCACCTGCGTCGGATCTCGCGCGCTCACGTATCCAGTTGAGAGATCGGGACGATAGCCCTGTTCTTCTATGGGAAAGTGTCCGATTCCGAACATATGGTCAGGTGAGCACTTTCTTGCCGGAATAACTATGGAGTCGTAATTGCTGTATAAAATGAGCCAACTGAGTTTTGGCATTCCGGTTGCATTGAGAGAGGTCATGAAAAATTTAAAGGAAGGCAACATGAGCCAGAAAAACGAGAGACTTGAAAATAAAACCGATCGGCAAGAAGAAGTTATCGCAACCCTGATCAATCCGATCCACGTTTTTTCAGGTGCCGTGTCCGCTCGGGATTTCATAAACGCTCAGAAGCAGATACTACAGGATTTCGGAGAGGACATCTATTTCAACTGGCAGCTCGAGGTTCTCCACGCGGAAATTGCCTCCATCATCGAAGAGATCAGACTTGAAAACAGCGGTCCTCGTCCGAACACCGACGTGGTGGGTCAGGCCTAGCCCCACCAGGTCAGGGTGTAAGCGATCCTGTCGAGTCATATAAGAGCAACGGATAGTCAATCACTTAACCACCCAATCCACTGAAAGCCGGACTCCGTAATGGAGGAAAAGGTCGGACATGAAGAGGCGGATAACTGCCGTCCACCTCTTCGGTCCGGGAAACTCACGCCAAGGCCGGGAATCGTAAGATCCCGGCCTTTTTCCGTTCTCATCCGTCTTTTATTCTTGCGGCAAAGTCCGAACGACCGCCCCAGCTCCTTTCCTAACCTCTTGTCAAACAGACCGCATCAGTGCAGACTGAAAAGGGAGAAGAACCGGAAGCAGAGGCGATCAAACTCTTCCGCGTTCTTTCCGATAAGACAGGGGCAATCGCCTCCTATCCGAACGGCAGGCAGGACCGCGCATTCGGCATGGCCGGCCGCGGTGGCCCGTACCACCAACACGGGTGCTCGGTGAATCCCTCTCCTCTCCACCAAACGGACTGAATGAAGCCAAGGAGGTGCGTATGCTGGCGATCTCTGAAAAGTGGATGCAGGCTTATCCTGACAGTCACGTGGGAATTCTGGCCATGGATGGAGTAGCGAACCTCGACAGCCACCCGGGGCTCGACAGGCAAAAGATTGAGCTGGAAGCCGACTTACGGGCTCTTTTCAAAGATTCGGCCGCGCTGAAGGACCTGCCGACCATCAGAGCGTACCGGGGTTACTACAAACGCTTCAAGAAGAGTTATCACGTACTGCAGCAACTGGAGTCGGTGGTCTTCAAGGGTAAATCGATTCCCGGAGTATCGACCCTCGTCGAGGCGATGTTTATGGAAGAGCTGCGCAATATGCTGCTGACCGCGGGACATGATCTCAATACGGTGACCCCGCCGCTGACATTAGATGCCGCGGCAGGGGACGAGAAGTACGTTCGCATCAACGGACAGGAACAGGTTGTCAAATCGGGAGACATGATCGTTGCAGATGCCGAGGGTGTCATTTCCAGCATAGTTTACGGTCCTGACCGGCGCACCGCCATCGGTCCTTCAACGACCCGAGTGTTATTCACCGTGTACGGCGTGCCCGGGATCGGCGAACAGGCCGTGCTTCAACACCTCCAGGGTATCGAGGCCAATGTGAAGCTCGTGTCGCCTCAGGCTTCGACCATCCATCTGAAGGTATACTCGGCAGGCTGAACGAACCTACCACACGATTGGTTGACGCGTATTTCTCCGGTTTGCCCTCAAAGCGGACTCATCGCTTCGCGACTCCGGTGCAAACCGGTCCGAAGACGAGAAGACTCACCAACGAAAGCTTTTGTACCGTTTCACAGTCAAGGATGCGGCTGCACGGCAAGGACGTCGGGTCTTGGCGCTCGTGGCATAAATCCTTGCAGTGGAGGCGATCGTGAAACGGCATCGGTCTTGATGCTCCGATCTGGCGAAATTCGGAATCTGCCTTATATTATGGGTAGGAATGGATTCGCCCTGCCCACAGGACGAGGAAAGGAGCAGACGGCCATGTCCGAGCATATACTTTCAGCAGTGGTAATTGTGGTGCTGGCTATCAGCGGTTTTTGGTTCCTGGCGACGACGTTGCTCAGTGTTTGGAGGATGTCCGGAGCGACCAAACGACCCCCAACCCACCAGTCCGGCGGTGAGCCCGTAGAGGGCTCTTCCCCTCCCGGCATAGGGTCCGAGGAGTGCTACGACTATTGCCGGGAGCACGCGTTCTTGCAGAATGAAGGGGCCCAGCCCTCATGCGCGTCCGTATGCGGGACGTAGGGTAGAACGCTCCGAAAAACCCTGCCGAAGAACCGGAACCGTAGGAGGATGGGAGGCCCCTATCGGCCTCCCGGACTACCTTGGGCCGCCCCTTCTTTCTTCGAGCCCAGCAGGTCAAGGAAATTATCTATCTGGTTTTCCAGTGATTCTACCGCATAGAGACGGGGGTCGTTGTGGTCGGCTTCGATAATGACCCCCGGTAAACCTGTTCGCTCCGTCACCGCGTTCCTAATTTCCGGAATATCCTGGGAGATGTACTTGCAGCTCCTGTTGGAATGATAGAGAAATCCATCCAACTGATATTTCTCGGCTAACTCCACATAATGGTCGATCCTGCGATCCACGTGGAGATTGAAGGTGTAGAGGTACTGCTCCACCCAATCTCCGAAGGGGTCTTCTTCGCTCACGCCAAGTTGACTCCAGGCCCAGGTGTAGATGGAGGTGACGAGGCTCGCTCCACGATTCTCAAGAAAGGACGACAGACGTCCCAGCTCCGGCCAAATGGGCAGATTATCCCAGAAGAGGCGAAAACGCTCGTTGTCCAGGGCTCCGATGTCCTGCGCTACCCGTTCTTCCAGCTCCCGAATGAGAGATCCGTAAAATTCCACGGCCACAGGGGTTCCTCTTTGGGAGACAATCGGAAACATGGCCACGAATTGATCGAAGACCGTCATGGGAGAAGGCCTCCGTGTACCGAGCTCGAGCATACGCGTCCAAAGTTGAGATGCTTCTCGTGAAAGCCGGATGCTCTCCTTGAGACGATCCCGATCGAGAGATCGGCCGGTCATCTTTTCCAGTATGCCTACGAGATCCTCCAACTGGGCTCTCACATACTTTTCCGCTGCCTCGTCCCGTTCTCCGCGACCTGAATGAGGGACGTCGATGAGCACCATGGGTACCTGGTAGAAGCGGCTGAGGACTTCGAACCATTTGGAGAGGGTACCGCACTGGGCGTTGCAGACCAGCAACAGGTCAGGTTTCGGCAGACCCCACGTCGGGCTGATCCCTGCCTTGATGGACCCCAGATCGCAACGTGCATACGAGCAGAGGTCCATGGAATAGCCCATGCCTTCGGCCGCCGGAGCCACGTCCGTGGACATTTTGCGCGCACCCACAATAGCCGCGTGGTTTTCCGGATAAATCGGGAACATGTCCATGGCGTAAAGAAGCTCTACCGGCGTAAAAACATTGCAGTAGACCACTTTTTTGTTGTTCTGTTCGGCCATGTGAGCCGAGCCGAAGTAATCGACGGTAATCTTCTTGAGTTGTTTGAGCGCTGCAATGGGCTGCATCGTTATCTCTCCTCCGGAATTCCGGCCGGCCTGAATGTCCTGATAGAATCCTTCACTCTTGTGTGTCCCGTCTCACAAGTGCTGCAACGTCTTCTCGGCGCCGGTCATGAAACGGCCCTTGGTCTTTCCCCGGAATCTTTCCGGCAAGTCCGGGGCCGCTCCGTTCCGTGACCGACCGCTACGGCAGATCAGCAGAAAGCATCTCGCGGAAAGCCTCCACGCGAAGCTTTGTCTGTCCCAACGAAACCCCGCGGGACGAGGTCTCGAGAATGAGGTCGGGAATACCGGCTTCCTGGAGGGCATTGTGGAAATCCGGAGTGTCGAAACCTGCTGCTTCGCAGAATTTGGGGTTAAGAAAGATCACTCCCTGCGCTCCGCTCTTGCGGACCCTGTCAACGAAGTCACCTACCATCCGGCTCGGCTCCAGATGGTATCCCGCGTAGGGAACCGTGGAAAGGTGTCGCCTAACCAGAGCGTCGAGGGGATCTTCCGAATCGCCGGCATCCGCGGCTACCCAACGAAATCCCGTCACGATCTCGTCTTCAACAACCAGAAGGCCCGATTCGTCAAAAAGACCGAGTATTCCCGGCGGGTCCCATACCTTGCCCCGCACGTACACGGGGATTCGTTCCGAAGTCCCCTGCGTTTCATCATCCCATGGTAGGGCTTCCATCCATGCGAGGTGTTCTTCCCGCGGCATTCTGGTTGCGGATATGAAAAGCTCGTACACACGTTGAGAGGTCCACAGCTCCGGATGCGCCCGCTGCCTTCGGTATGCTTCTCTCAGGCGGGCACGGCTTTTGTCGTAGAGAGCCACGCCGGCGGCCAGTTCCTCTCGTCCCGGTGTTTCACCGGTGATCTTCCCCATGGAATCGCCCAGTCGGGCAAATTCGGCCTTGAGATAGGCCGATGCCGCCGGATAGTCCATCCTCTTGGGCAGGCGGAGAAACTCGTTCGCCTTGGTGGGAAAGCACCGATTCCAGAGGTGATAGAGGTTACGGGTTGTGTCGCAGACGTACGGAATTACCATGCCGTCCAACAGATCCAAATCGCCCTGGAGACCCAGTTCCAGGGCCCCCATGGCATGACTGCACGAGTACCCGGGAATGTGCGCCTGCGAGCGGGAGATCTGGACGCCTGCCCCGGCGATTGCCACGGGGAGCGCACCGGCCGCATGCAGGATCTCTTCCGGAACATCCGGAAGGAGATGCCCGATCACCTTGCGTCCCGTCCTTTCTTTCCAAAGCCGTGCCTGCTCAAGGGGTTTTCCCACGACCTGATGAAACGGTCTCCAGGGGTCTTCAAGCTTCATCTGTTTCTCCTGAACCTGTGCCGGCACAACCCGACGTAGCGGTGAGGTCGTGCCGATCTTTCTTCCGTCGGTACGCGAGCCTCTGCACGCCGCCGGCCGGATGGGGCCGATCGGACAACGGGTCGCGCGCGATGTTCGTGCTTCGTTTCGGCTTCTCGGCTACGAGACGCGTCATCAATTACGAATTGGCCAACGTTCCTCCGTCCACGTAAATTGTCTGTCCCGTAATGAAGCTCGCTAGAGGAGAACAAAGGAAGAGCACTGCGCCCACAATGTCGTCCGGTTCGGCGAGCCGTCCTTGGGGTATACGGCTGACCAGTTGGCGCTCCATTTCCGGATTGGCCCAAATGGGTTGGCTGAAATGGGTGTGGGTCATGCCCGGCCCCACGCAATTGACGAGAACGTTGCCGGCCGCCCATTCCGTGGCCATGCACATGGAGAGCATTTTCACGGCAGCTTTGCTCGCATTATAGATGCCCATCATAGGGCCGCCCCGCTCCGCGGCCACTGATGTGATATTGACGATACGTCCCCCGCCCCGTCCCATCATGACCTTGGCTGCGGCACGGCTCAAGAGAAAGGTCCCCTTGACGTTGGTATCGAAGATCTTGTCGAAGCCGTCTTCCCTCAGATCAAGCAACGGACGGAAGAAGCTCCGCGCCGCGTTGTTCACCAGGATGTCAAGAGCTCCGAAGGAATTCACTGCCGCGTCCACCAGGGCATCTATTTCTGCGCTCACCGTCAGATCGGTCCTTTGTGCCACGGCCTGTCCGCCCTTGGAGCGAATCTCCTCGGCCACAGCCTCCAGCTCCGGGAGGGTTCGGGAGGCAACAACCACCTTGGCGCCGCATTCCGCCAGAGCGAGGGCGATGGACCTGCCGATCCCTTTGCCTCCGCCCGTCACGATAGCTCCTTTTCCCGTCAGATCGGGAAGATTCCCCATATTCCCCAACCTCCATCAATACAAATACTCCGGACGGTTCGCGGAGGCGTGCAATCCGGTTTCGGCAACATATAGTGCCGCTCATTTAAATTCGCGGCATTTTCCGGGTTGAAGGCCAATGAGACTTCGACAACATTGTCGCCGGAGATCGGCCCTGTCCTTTCGAGAACAGCGGCGTCTGATTGAGACTTATGGCAGACACGATAGCGAAGCCCGGGAGGCGATCCGTAGGCCCCGTGATGACATCAGGACTTCTTAACGTTTCCCGCACTTTTCAAAGCGCTCCACTGTAGCATCAAGTCATCGGTCTCCACGGGGGGCCTGCCGTGGAAGCACCCTTTGTACCGGATCTACAGGTGATCTGTCAATCAACCGGCAGCGGTATCCGCCTGCCAGAGCCCGAAGGGATTCTTCTGCGGATCCACCAGAACCGCAAACCACCCCATTCCGGGAACCGGTGTTTTGGGTACGCAGATGGAGGCTCCCATGTCTTGAGCCTTTTTCACCGAGTCGTCCACCGATTCCACCATGATGTAGTTCATCGGAATGTGGCTCGGGTCCTGACGTTGCATCATTCCACCCATGAGCTCCTCGGAGCCGGTCTTGATGACATGGTACTCCACGGGACCGGGCATCTTTTCGAACGTCCACCCGAACATCCCTGAGTAGAATTCTTTAAGTGACTCCAGGTTGTCGGCGGGGATCTCAAAATGGCACACGGTGTTGAGCATTTCGGTTCCTCCTCTATCGGTATGTGAATCGGGATTTTACCCCGGAGAGAGCGATCGACGCAACCGGTTCCCGGTGACCGGCGGATCTTTTTCAGGTGCCGAATGTGTCTCCCGACTGCGGAGAAAAAATGGGAATTTCTAAGGGAAGCGTCTCGCCGTATCGGAGTGGGAATGAGTTGCAGAAACGCAAGAGACGGTCTTGCCTTCTCAGGCCGAGTGAGGGAATCGAAAGCGGCTAAACTTCGGCGGCGGCTTCTTTCGGGATGCGGCGATCGGCATCAATACTCGGCCTCTCCCTCTTCAAACAGCCTTTCAAGCTCTTCGGTGGGCATCTGCTTCCAGGAGGCGAGCTTGTCGGTAACAAGCTGCCGACACTTGAAAGGAGGGAGCCCGAGGGACTGAAAATGTTCGTATCTCTTTTCCGATAGCCTCTTGATCAGATCCACCTTATCCATCAAAGACCTCCACAAGCGGTCAAGCGCTTTCAAACCGAGTCGCCCCCGGTCGGGCCCTCAAAGAAACTCTTGAACAAACGGATGAGCAATGTGAGCGGTGTTATTGTCCTAAGGCTCAGGAGTCTAACGGGATTCAGCACCCCTGTGGGCGCACTGAACGGACGCTTTTCCGGGGCGAGATTTCATGGCCGACAGGAGGAATCCCCACAGACGGAAAGAGCCGGTGGTGAACGTCACCCGCCGAATGTGACCAGTTGCAGAAGTTGTTTGAGCTGCCGGAGATCCTCATTGGTGATTGAGGTAATCCGGAACCCTGCGGTCAGAGCTCCATCGGTTTCCGAAAGTTTCACCCAGCGGCACTGGGCCTCGAAGAGGAAAGGCTCGATTACTACGAACTCCTCGTGAAGCACCAGAAGGGTCTTGACCTCCCCCACCTTGGCGGGAATACCTATGACCCCTACGCCTTTTTCGCTCATGTCGCGGACTCTGCCGTCTATCTCCGGCGGTCCGGTGTCGATGATGGGCAAATCGAAGTCCAGGTAATAGCGCTCCATCTCTCGGATGCCCTGCGGAACCACCGCTTCAAACCGAAGCGGCTCTCTCCCTGCAATCTCCTCGGAACCGAGAGCTCGCGTATCGACAAGCAGCTTGAAGGCATTCTGCAGACCTGCCGCAGTAAGCTTGTGCCTTCTCATGAGCTCCTCATTGCTCACTCCTCTGCGAATTTCCGAGACGATCTCCCGAGTGCTGATTCGCCTGGCGGTCGGGACGACATAATGCTGTCCGACTCTCTCCAGGTATCCGAAATCCACGAGCTCGTTGTACACGTTGTGCAAGCCTTTGGGTGACAGCTTGTATTTCTGCATGATCGCGGAATCATCCAGACCTTCCCGAACGTCTCGCAGGATCTCTTTGGCACTTATCTGTCTTTCCGGCATAAAACGGTCCCCGTCCGTACGTCTAGTCCAGTTCGTTGATCGCTTTGCCCATTTCCACGAACGCTTCGGTAACTTGACTTCTTGTTATGCTCAATCTCTTGGAAATCTGAAGCGCCGTGACGAGGCCTGCGCTGATAAGCTGTCTGAAAAGCCTCTGCAGTTGCCGTGGAGTAAGGCTATACCGGAGCATCAACGCATCGTCGTCCATCCCCGATTCAAGATCGGTGAGAAACTGTTTCCCGTCTATGGTGCGAGTCGGTTTGGAGCTTTCTCGCTTTACTTTCGTCAGATAGTCTTTTGCAGAGGCCTTGGCAATGAGGAACTTCTGTCCGGAAAGACTGTACTTCCTCTTCAGCGTGTCATCGCTGAGACCGGCTTTGACATCCGCTATAAAATCCTGCACTTGTTCATCCAGCATGTCGTTTCCTGCCGACCCGTCCTCTCTGACACCGCGGACATGGAGGGATGCTCGATCAGGCCCACCTCACATGTATATCATATCACTCCATCAATCAATCCGTCAAGTTATACGTGAAGGCCAATCGCGCGTTGTTGCACATACACAGTGACAATCGACCTTGCTTCATTGCAGAAATCTAAACCGAAATCAATGCCACACCTAAGAAACATCATTGCGAAAAAAGACTCCGCGTGGCGCCGGCGCGTACCCGGTAAACAAAAGAATAGCCTCACAATCGCACTTGGACATTAGGCATCTCTCGGCCCTTCGTCGCCCGCCGCCGAGTCCTCCTTCCGGAGGGCTTGAAACGTAAGCGTCCGCTGAGGGTCATTCGTGAGCACCAGCGTTTGCGTGGGAAAAGCAAAACTGATCCCCTCCTCTTCGAAGCGACGCATGATCTCCAAACACGTCTTTTGGACCCAGTCTCGGTATTGCCCGAAATCCGGAGGACTGTACCACGCCATGATCGAGATTTTCAGGCACCAGTCGTCAAGTCCGGTGAAGTGTACCCAGGGAGGCCAAAGTTCGTCCATTCCCTCATGGTGGTCGAGAATCACTCTAATAATGCCGACAGCCCTTTGCACTTTCTCAGGCGTGGTGTCGTACGTAATGCCGATATCGGTTTGCCATCTGATGTGCGGTCTCTTGGAGATGTTCTCGAAGTTCGATCCCATCAGCTTCTGATTTGGAATGGACACGAGGTGTCCGTCCCACGTGCGGAGCCTCGTGCTGCGATAACCGAGGGACTCCACCATGCCGTCATAGCCCTCTATCTTTATCCGATCGCCTATCACGAACGGCTTCTCCAGGAGTATGGTAAACGTCCCGAATAAGTTGGTCAGAGACTCCTTGGCCGCCAGAGCCACCGCCAGTCCGCCAAGCCCGAACGATGCCAGAAGCGGACCGGCCGCGATGCCCGTCATATTCTGAACGATCAAAATAGCGGCTATCACGATGATGCAGATGCGAATGGTCCTTCCGATTATCCCGGCCATGAGAATGTCAACTTTGCTGTCCGCCGACATTGCCAGTCTTCGGAGATGTTTGTCCCCTTCGAGGACAAGGCTGTAGACGAACCAAAAGAGTGCCGCCGTTCCTCCGACGTCGGCTATCTTCCTCCCCGCCTGAAGCACTGTGTTCGGCTCCCAGGGATGATCCAGATGAACGAGGAGCAGGGCAAGCGCAGCGTACAGCCCGTACACCCACACGAACAGACCCAGCGGACGACGAAGGGCTTCGAGAACTATCTGCTTCCAGGCAGCCGGTTGTCCGTTTCCGGCCACCCGCTTGAGTCTCCACTCAATGAGCGTTTCACAAAGACGTCGGACAATTGCCACGGCGAGGAGCAACACAAAACAAAAGCCTAACTTGAGCCACGTGATGCGGTATCCGATTTCCGCATTCATCCAATCGCCCAGATAACGCGAGGTAAACCAACCGATCTCGTCAATCTTCCTGGTTACTCGCTGCGCGGCCTCGTCGATCTTCTCCGTCTCCACAGGGGCAACGGCCTGCTCGGGCGAAGGAAGAATCTTCACAGGTTGGAGCTTCTTTTTGTCGCCTTCGCCGGCCCCGGACGTCTTACTTTCAATCTCGATCTTCAATGTTGGAGTCGCCTGATCCTTGTCACCCTGCGAGGCGGTCTCAGCTCCCTTCTCAACGCGAACTTCCACTTTCGGGGGAGCTTCGACGGTCTGAGTCCCTTCGGCAAAAAGCCCCAAGCCGGGAGCTCCTTTCCCTGCCGCACATACCGGCGGGACCTGAGCACAAAACAGCGCAGCGACGACTAGTGCCGCCAGGACGCACCTCAAATCGCGTATGCTCCTCCCTCCATTCTTTCGCAATTTAATAATTTTCATCAACCCTCCCAATCAATTACCGACGGCCTGTGAGAGACTGTCCGACACGGGCGGCCACCCACTTGGAGGTGTCGGCTTGGTATTGCCGCAGCGATCGTCACTCGTTCCGTCTTGACTCCTTTCAAGGCATCCGAGGCGAGTTGGGGACCGGCTGAAAGAGTCCTCGGGCAAGCGTGGCATCGAGGGGAGGCAGCGGCCCACACCCGTGGTGAGACGCTCTACCCGTACAACCTTCACGGCAGCGGGGCCGCTATCTCAACGAGCTCTATGTCGAGAACGACATCCTCCCCTGCCAGCGGATGATTGGCATCCAACGTCACGCTCGATTCAGCGACATCGGCTACAATAACCTCCATCGTGCTGCCGTCGCTCCCCTGCAAGGTCAACGGTTTCCCCACTTCCGGAACGAGGTGTTCGGGGAACATGTCCCGGCCCACTTCCACAAGCAGCTCTTCTTTGTAGAGACCAAAAGCTTCCGCCGCCGGAAGGGTGGTGGTTTTGGATTCCCCTTTCTCCATGCCGATTACGGCCTCCTCAAATCCAACGATCACGTGCCCTTCTCCGATGGTAAACATGAGCGGGTCACTTTCGGCGGAGCTGTCGAATACGGTTCCGTCGCTCAGACTTCCCGTGTAGTGCACTGTCACGATGTCTCCTCTTCTAGCTGAGGACATTTGCTGCTCCTTTCTCTTTTGTTCCACATGTCACGAGCTCACCGGTCCTTCAATCCTTATGCGGCTGCCCACACACGCATGGCACGACCCCGACCTCACCCGAGCCGCATCGGAAAGGGAAAATACGCCGACGATGTTCGCGGGGTTCCCCCTGTGGACAAACAGGCGGTGAACTTCGGAAAAGATCATAGTCCGTATGGCGTCCTCGATAAAGTCTTCCTGGTCACAAGAACGGACCGGAGCGCGTGTTACGATCGTTCGAGCGGGTACATCCGCCGAAATTCCGTGTTTGTAGGCAAGAATGAGATCGGTCTTGGAAATCACCCCTGACGGAGTGCCTGCGCCGTCGGTGATCAGCACAGCTCCGAATCGATTGACGGAAAGTCCCTCCATGATCTCCAACAGAGAGTCATCCTCCGAAAAAGAGGTTACGGCCGGTGTCATGACCTCCTTAACCCTGAATCGAAGTGAGCCGTCGTCGGTCAGCTTGAGCGCTCGTCGGTTCACGATGCTCTGCTCACAACTGCGGCAGTAGCCATAGAGCAAGCCCACGATGTCGGGATACGCAAGAATGCCGACCGCCTTCCCTGACGAATCGCCGGAGACATAGAGGCGGTACACTTTTCTTGAGCGCATGACGTGCAGAGCCGACTCGAGCGAGTCATCCGGTCCGCAAAAGAGCGGCGGAGAGATCATGATCTGCTCCAGGGGGGATTCAATGGGCAGCGAGGCGTAATAGGCACCCATGACGTCGGTCTTCGAAACCACCCCGAGGGCTGATTCGTCGGAATCCCTGATGAGCAGAGCATTGATCTTGTGCTTGATGAGAGATCGCACCCCCGTATCGATGGAAGAGCTCCCCGGAAAACCGACGACCTGCATTCTCATGGCCTCTCGAACCGTAAGGCCTCCCAAAGCCGGCTTTTTCACCGGAGAAGACATGAGCGCACCTCAATCATCTCAAAATCCTTAAGTGGCAATTCGTAGAGCTCCGATCTACGGAACCAGCATGTCGACTAATCGGTGAAATAGATCTGAAATATAGACCATTCCTTCAATCTTCTCACCGTTGACCACCGGCACCCTCCGGATGTGTTTCTTTACCATCAAGTCCAATATCACCATCACGGCCGTATCGGGGGAGACGGTTATCACTTCGGTGGTCATGATGTCCCCGACGAGAACCGACTTGGCCCTGGAGCAGGCCTCTTCCATCAAGCCTGAAATGTCGATGTCGTCCATCATGCCCCACACTTGAATGTGCTTCGGCCGGATAAAGAGGAGAATATCGTACATGGACATCATGCCCACGAGCTTGCCCTCGGCGTCGGTGACCATCATGCCGAATATCCGGCGTTGCTCCTCTTCGCCGGCCTTCATAAAAGCTCCGCCAGCCTCAGCGACGGATGAATCGGGGCTCAGCGTGTGAAAATTGCGGGTCATGACGTCCCGGGCGGTAAACATCTACGGTACCTCCAGGAATGGTTGGGGAGCGGTAAGAGTTTTGGTCTGTCTTCCCTGAGAAGCATACGGGCCCGGGCGCTCCGGTGTCAACGCCCCAAGCCGGGAACCGTTGCCGAGTGGAAATCCGCTTCGAGAGGTTTGAGCCGTAACACCGGCCTTCTTACGCTGAGGAAACAATAATCACGGAACATCGGTATTACAACGACCGCGAAGTAATGCCGTCGCTCGCGCAATACCCTCGGGACTTCCGAAGAGCACAAGCACGTCTCCGGCTTGGAGCTTCTCTTCCGCCGGAGGATTGGGTATGACGTCCCGGTCTCTTCGTAGGGCGAGGGCCGTGACTCCGCATGCCCGTCTCAGTTCCGTTTCTGCAAGCGACTTGCCCGTCAGGGCGGAATCGGGATGAATCCTGACGGCAGTCATTTCCGTGTCGGGAATTTCAACGGAAAGCGTTCCCATCGTGGGGTTTTCCTGCGACATGGACCGCAACATCCGATAGTGGTCGGTTCTCATGCCTGCCAGGAACATCTCGATGTCGTCCTTGGGAACGAGATACCGCGACAAGACGCGAGCCACAACCTCCACCGACGCCTCATAATCTTCCGGAACCACTTCATCGGCACCAAGCTCGAAGAGAGGCTCGGACTGGGTGAGAAATCGAGTTCGGGAAATGATGTGAATCCCCGGGTTGAGCCTCCGGGCGGTCTCCACAATTCGGCGAGTGGCCGCGGGATCGGAGATGACAATCACGATCAGCCGCGCCTCCTTGAGTCCGGCATGTTCCAGAACCGATTCCTGAGACGCGTCTCCGTAGAAGATGGGCAGACCTGCAGCCATTTCCCGACGAACCGTCCTCGGATTCATTTCGATAATTACTCTGGGAATACCTGCTGCTGCCGCTGCCTGGGACAGGTGACGCCCGTTGAGTCCGAACCCTACGATGATGACGTGATCGTGACGCTCCAACCCAGGGGATGGATCGGTTTTCCCTTTTCGCCCCCGGCTCAGCCGATCGAGCAGGGGAAGACCGCTCACCGCATCTGCTATTCGCTGACTGCCGTTCAAAAGGAAGGGTGTGGCAATCATGGTCATAACGGCCACACCAAGGAAGAGCTGGTAGAAGTCCGACTTCATGAGTCCCAGGCCCAGGCCGGTCTCCGACAGCACGAAAGAGAACTCACCGATTTGGCATAGTGCAAGGCCGGCTAGAACCGATGTCCTCAGAGGTAATCCGAGGATGACTCCCACAGAGCCGGCGGCAAAAAACTTTACCAGAATGAGACCCACCGTCGCGAGACACAAGACCGCTGCATGGGAGCCCACGTACCGGATGTCGAGCAGCATGCCCGCGGAAACGAAGAAGAAGCTCATGAATAGATCGCGAAAGGGGAGTATGTTGCCCAAGGCCCGGTGACTGTACTCCGATTCGGAAATGATCAACCCCGCCATGAATGCCCCCAAGGCCGGCGACAGCCCAAGGGCATAGGTCAGCCACGCAATGCCCGACCCCACGAACACAACCCCCACAAGGAAAAGCTCCCGGTCCAGCAGACGCGCTATCTGATAGAGAGCGAACGGCACGATCCACTTCGCGGCGATCACCACGAGCACGATAATAGATGCAACCTTGCCTGCAAGTACAAGGATCTCCGATGTTAGGTTTTGGTTTCCTCCCGCTAGTATGGGAGCAACCAATATCATGGGCACGATGGCAAGGTCCTGGAACAACAGGATTCCCACGGTGAGACGTCCGTGAGGGCTTTCCACAAGTCCCTGTTGCTGCAATATTTTCATTACGATAGCCGTGCTGCTGAGAGCAGCCAGACACCCCACAAAGACCGCTTGATTCGCTTCTAGTCCCATCCCGGCTGCAATCCCCGCTGTTACGAGGAGAGTGAGGCCCACTTGGAGCGCCCCGCCGACCAGAACCAGAAACTTAATTTCCAGGAGACTCTTGAGTGAGAATTCGAGCCCTATGGTAAAGAGGAGGCAAATGACCCCAATTTCAGCTACTTGCTCGACTTCGTGGACCTGACGGACCAAACTGAGGCCGTGAGGACCGCACAAAACTCCCGTCAAGAGGAATCCCGCCACGGGGTGAATCCCCAAGCGATGACACACGAAGATGACTCCGAGCGCCAATCCGCAGATGACGATAAGGTCCGTGAAAAGGGGGGCTTCCAACCGGTCTCCCTTTCTCTGAGACTTAAGGTATGGAGAGGCGGCTTTCCCGAAAGGGTACCGCTCTTCCTATATCGGACGGAACGCGATTTCGTCGATCCGTTGCTCACTGTCGCAGGACTGAGGCTTCTCCGAACCAATGGGCGCAACGCCGTTGGAAATCACGAGACTGCAACTCACCCGGCGCCAATCCTTCGGCTTGAGCGTCCGGTCGCTGTTCGACGGGAGCCACAGCGAGACTGGGTTCCCGGACGGAGGCCTTTCGGGGGACACGAAACTCCGGGGCCCGCATCCCCAATGGGATGAAGATCGGAGCCCGGTACAACTTTAACTACCACCACGCCCGGAAAGGTCCTTGATACTTTGTACCAGTAGATACGTGAAGCCGAGGAGCACCAGACCCCGGACAACGGCCAAGCGATCCAACGGAGAAGCGCTCTGGAGCACAGGATAGAGAAAATAACCCATCGTAGCCATTCCGATCGTACAAAGAATGATCTTCACGATGGGATTGAGAAAGCTTTTCCCTTGCATTTAATTCTCCTATGAATCCGTTGTTGGCGAAGATTGCGAGACCCTCGTCCGGACTGCCCCGGCGCGATGGAAGATCCCGGCACGGCCGGTCACTTGGATGGACCGATCCGATCTTCGGCGACAATGCCGCTGGACAGCCGTCGGCTTGGACTTTGAAAAATTCCATGAATTTCAATGAGCTGCACGAGAGTTGCCTCGCCACATCCGCGTATAACAGGAGAAAGACCTGTATATTACAGATGACGTGAGCTCATCGGATCTGACCTTAGAGCAATTAGCTTTTCACATCAACTCCTAAGAAAGTTTCCAAGAAACTTTTCTTTTCGCTGATTGTTCCGGAATTTATTGTTTTTTTTTTATTTCACTGGTATAGTATGTCCACCAAATGACTCCAATGGTTGCCTCGCTCCGGCTCGAAAGGAGAATTCAGGGAAAACCGGGTCTGAGGCGTGTGTGCGAAGAGCGGCCGTTATGCAACGGCTGACCGTTGCAAAGCCTTGGGATACGGTGGGCTGCCGACCTTAGTGAAAGTCGGCGGAGTAAGAGTGTGCCGCAAACGAGCGTAGAGCCGCTTGGCACCTCTTGGGTCCCTGATGGACAACCTTGGTGCGAGGTGAACCTCTGCGGTTTCGTGCATCGGAAGTCCGGCACCCGACAAAACCTGGAGTGTCCGGTCCTTTCCACACCGGGGTTTACTGCGGCGGTCCGCTTTCGGACCGAAGACCTTCTGCGAGGAAAGACGAATACGTCAGGCGGCTGTGCCCATGAATAAAGCTGAAGAATTGAGAAGACCGGGATTCAGTGGTACGGTCACCAACACGAGTCTGCACGACATAATACAACTGATTTGCATCGGTAGGAATTCATGCCGTATGCTGGTAAGAAGTAGAGACCGGAAGGGCCGGATATATTTCCGCGACGGAGAAATCGTTCACGCTGAAAGAGAAGGAGGCACCGGCGAAGAAGCCTTTTACGAGATAGTATCGTGGGAGCTGGGAAAATTCGAGTGCGATACCGAACCGGCTGAGGAGGAAACCATCAGAGAAAGCTGGGACTTTCTGCTCATGGAAAGTATGCGCCGACTGGACTCCATGGACGGTACCGAATAGGAGATTGTGCGGTCGGGTCGAAGCGTGAGGTCGGCGTTATCTTCGAATCGTCCCCGGCTCGACGCTTTTTTCTCACATTCGGGCTTTCTTCAGGGGTCATTAGGATGGGGCAGCACCGGGGCGGACGCACGTGTGGACCGCCGGGCAGGTAACTCAGTGGAGCCGAGCCACTGTCGCTCATGCCGGACTGATTCACAAGACAATTGCCGGCGATTCCCCGTTCGGTCCTGCGAAGAAAGGGCTTGTCACATCGGTTGGTGAAAGAACATGGCAGATCTTATTCTCACAAAACAGACCTTGGACCGAATCGACAGCATTCTACAGACCCTGCTGACGCGCAGTGGCGCTCACACGGTGCTCCTCATAGACAAGGCCGGGCAGCTCATCAGTTTCCAGGGTTCGATGGACCAGGAAAAGGTCGCCTCTCTGGCGGCCCTCACCGCGGCAAACTACGGAGCAACCACTGCGATTGCTCGCTTGTTCGGGGAGGAGGAGTTCACCCTTCTCTTCCACAAGGGAAAAGATGAAAACATTCATTTTTCCAACGTGGGCGAAGAATACCTTATGATTACCATTTTTAACAACAACACCCACCTGGGCCTGGTACGCCTTGAAGTGAGGAGGGGCTTAGAACAGATAGAGGCAATGTTCGCTGAGAATCTGCGACAATGGTTCAACAGCTAACAAGAAGGCGTTCATTCTACAGGAAAATTCGATGGCGATAATAAGTTTTCGATCAGATGAAATTCATTGCAAAATCGTCTATTACGGCCCGGGGAGAGGCGGGAAGACCACGAACCTGATATCGATCCACAAAGCCCTCGGTCACCAGGTCCGCGGAGAACTTCTTTCCATCGACACAGCCGGCGATCGAACCCTCTTTTTCGATTTTCTCCCGATGGATCTTGGAACCATCGGTAAATTCAGGATCAAGATTTCCCTGTACACGGTTCCGGGGCAGGTCCGGTACAATGATACGAGGAAGTTGGTGCTCAAGGGTGTTGATGGGATAGTCTTTGTGGCCGATTCTCTGGAGGCGCGACGAAACAACAATATCGAGAGCTTCGGCAATCTGATCGAAAACCTCCAGGACCAGGGGAAAGCCTTTGACGCCCTCCCTGTTGTGCTCCAATACAACAAGCGGGATTTGTCCGGAAGCAAAGTAGCCCTGATACCCATCGAAGAGATGGAAAAAGATCTCAACACCGGAGGCAGATACCCCTCTTTTGCGGCCAGCGCCCTGAAGGGTGAGGGAGTCAGAGAGACGTTTAAGAAAGTCTGTATGATGACGGTAATCGATGTCAGCGCAAGACTCCTCAAGGATAGGGGCATGAGCTTGACCGGGTAGGCTGGGATTTCCAGACGGCGGAGAGAAGAAGTGGTCGACCAGAAGCAACACAAGACCCCCGAGGAACTGGGCGAGGCTGTCGGAAAGAAGATAGAAGAGCTCTTTGGCGGCATGTTCGGCGATGAGATGCCTCCGGAGCCGAAGACACCACCGGCTGCCGTTGCCGGACACCATGGTGTCGAGCCCTCCCGCGCAGCGGTTCCGCCCGTAGCCGAACCTCCTCGTGCGGAGCAGCCGCCGCGTGCTCCGGTACGCCGACCTCCCGCACCTCCACAAGCCCAAAGACCGCCGGCAGGGCCTCAAATGAGAAGGCCCGAGGCACGGCAGATTCCGGGCAAGCCCGCCGCACCGAGACCATCGGAAGCGGCCGATGCTTTCGAAGGCATCATAGAGCAGATTGAGATACTCATTCTGAACCTCGAATGGGAGGTTAACCCTCAATCGGTCAGCGATCTTGCGGAGAGATTCAGGAGCTTGGAGTCGTTTTTCCCCGGAGAGGGCCAGGCACGGACCGTACTGGCCATGAACCGCAGGGGACTGCTTCGTTTCACCAATCGCGACTCCGTCCCCCATCCGGCGCTCATCAAGTTGCTCCAGGACAGTGTGGGAGTGCTCAAGCTCATCCGTTCCTCCCAAGGAAAACGCCCGGCCGGTGAGGCGCTCATTGCCGGCCTGACCCAAAGTTACAAGGAGATTATGGGTGCGTCCGTCCCGCCAGGGGCCGCCGCTTCGTCGGAGGGAGGAAGCCCCGCCGAGCAGAAGAGGCAATACGGCACCGTGGTAAATAACATTGGAGGTGCGGTTCATTCTCTCGAAGAGGTGAATCGGCGTCTCGCACGCATTCTCGGTGTCCTTCGGCAAGGCGGCGACATGTCCGCGGACGAGGTGACCAGACGGTTGGGAACTCTCGAGCATCTGCTGACCGAGCATGTGGGACAGCTCTCTTCGTGCCACAGAGAGCTCACTCATACCGTTCCTTCCAACGGCGACACATCGGCAACGACCCAAGGGAAGGCCCCTGACGGTCTCATCATCGTAATCTGGTCGGGTATACACATGGCCATTCCCTCCTCAGTGGTGGCGGCCTTGTACCCCCTTACCAGAGCACAAGCGGAGCAGTTTATGGGCAAACAGACCGTTACCCTCGGTGCCCGGCAGCTCCACATGCTCCCTTTGAGAAGACCCCAGGCAGCGGCAAAGGCCGCCGTGCAGCCTACCTGGCTAATTCACCTGACCGGAGGGGGGGGCGATTATTTCCTGCTTGCCGACCGATCTCTGGGCTACCGCCGTACGCCGGAAGGAATAGACATATTCCGTCAAGCCAAGATTAAGATGGGTCCGACTTCCTACGCAGTGTTGAACCATTCGGCCCTCCGTTAGAGATCGTGCACCGACAAAAAAGAGAGTGATGGATTCGCAAGCCAGCAGCCCCAGCCCAGCTCACAAAGTCCGGCAAAAGGTTTTTGTGCCTCGTTTGTTCGGCCGGTACTACCTCATCGACCAGATATCCAAGGGCGGGATGTCCAACATCTATTTGGCGAAGACTGTTAGCGTGGGAGGGTTTCAGAAGCCTCTTGTGATAAAGAAGCTCCTGCCGCAGTACGCTACCAAGAGCAGCTACGTGAAGAGATTCGTCAATGAAGCCAACATCCTGACCCGACTCAGCCATTCGAATATCGTCCAGATTTTGGACATGGGCATCATCGATGGGGAATACTATATTGCCACCGAATACATTGAGGGCCGCAATGTGGCTCACATCATGTCAAAGGCTTCACGAACCGGGAAGATGCCTTCGCTGGAATTCATCGTTTACCTCATGACCGAATTGGGGCGGGGACTGGCCTACGCGCATGACAAGAAGACCACGGCGGGTGAGAATCTGATGCTGGTCCACAGGGACGTCAATTCATTCAATGTGATGGTCTCTTATGAGGCGGAGGTGAAGCTCATAGATTTCGGGATCGTCCGCGCCTCGCTGGAAAAAGATACCGACGACGGGCTTCCCGTTGCCGGCAAGCTCCTCTATTTCTCTCCCGAGCAGCTTCTCAAGAAGCCGGTGGACCGGCGGTGCGACATTTATGGGATGGGCGTGCTCCTGTATGAGGTTTTGACGGGTACAAGACTGGTCGATCACCAGGAGACCATTTCAGACACGGTGAAATCGATCCTGGAACTGAACATTAAAGAAAAAGTGCAAGGTAACGACAAGATCGATGAGGACCTCGCACCCATTCTCGTCAAAGCCATGGCAATGGAGCCCGACCGGCGTTATCCCCATATGGGAGATATGATCGAGGACTTGCGTACGGTGACGAGAAAGCGGGGCCTCGAGCACAGGGTGGAGCGATTCGCAGAATATATGAAGGAACTCTTCCATAGTGAAATTCTCTTGGACCGAAGGAGGATGAGGCGGCTTCGGTCGGAAGAGGTCGCCGGCCGAATGGACGCTGTGGAGGAGATAGCGACAGGCGCCTCGCGGGTGGAGCTCCAGAACGACGATTCGGACCCGCGGGCCTGGTCCTTGTCGGCTTCGAGCTGGCCCTTCAGCGAAAACGCGGACGTCTTGGACGATCAAGCACAGATCTCCCCTCTTGCCAAATGCTTTGCCGCCGGCAAGAAAATCTTTCGGCAGGGTGAGCCCGGGTCGGAAATTTTCGTAATTCTCAAAGGTAAAGTGCGGCTCTATCTGAAGACCGATCGTGGACACCAAATCCTCAAGGTGTTGAGAGAGGGCGATTTCTTCGGTGAGTACGCGATCATCGATGAGAATTGTCGGCCCATGTCGGCTGTTGCCGAGGAAGAGTGTGTTCTCGTCGGTCTGGACAAGAACGATTTTCCCAAATTGATACCGCACGATTTGGGTCGCCGGATCATCTACAGCCTTATATCGAGACTTGCGGACACCCTTTCGCTCTTCGAAAGCGCCCTTCTTGAGGACAGTCTG
Source organism: Desulfomonilaceae bacterium (assembly GCA_041741735.1). Lineage (GTDB taxonomy): Bacteria > Desulfobacterota > Desulfomonilia > Desulfomonilales > Desulfomonilaceae > JBGSJS01. Next base: position 38,155 of record JBGSJS010000058.1, read on the forward strand.
TCCCGTCTCGTATACGCCTTGATGTATTACATGAAAAGCGGACGACGTACGAACGGCGCGGACATCGATATGACCGAGATGCTCGACACATTTCGACTGAATGACGACGACCAATTGCAGAAGTACCTCAATAAGCTCAAAGCTCTCGACATCCTCGACGCGGACGAAAAGACCATCCACATTAGAAGTGCGGAAACCCTCGAGAACATCCTCAACGTGCTTGTCGGCCGCGGAAAATTCATGCTTAAATTGTGATTGACGGTTACCGTGGCGAATCCGAGCTGCGGAGAGTCCGGTCCCGGGGCCGGAATGCCTTGCTTTATGAGGAAACCAATGAAGATTATCGTTATCAACGCCGCCCCCCGTATGGAGGCGGGAAATACTCAAACAGTCCTCACCCCTTTTCTTGTCGGCGCGCGTCAGGAGGGAGCCCAGGTGGACATGGCTCTGTTGGGACGCAAGGAAATCAAACGATGTATCGGGTGCTTCAGTTGTTACGCACGTACCCCGGGAATATGCGTTCACCAGGATGACATGCCGGCCCTCGTGGAACGCGTTCGTTCGGCCGACATGATGGTTCTTGCCACCCCACTCTACATTGACGGAATGACGTCGTTAGCCAAGTCGTTTATCGACCGCTTGGTGGTCTTCCTGGACCCCCACTTCACTGTGGACGGGCAGGGACTCGTTCATCCCATGCGGTGGAAATTTCCCGACAAGCTGTTTCTGGTTTCGGTTTGCGGTTATCCGGGACTCCAAAACTTCGAGCCCCTCGTTCTCCACATGCAACGGGCTGCTCGTAACCTCCATTCCGAGTTTTGCGGAGCATTGCTGAGGCCGGCGGTCTTTTCGGTGCTGTTGACCAAGAAATACCCCGACCGGGTCAGACACATCATGGACGCATTCAGAAAGGCCGGTGAGGAGCTTGTCAAGACCGGAGGGGTGTCGAACGCGACTTTGGAGGCAGCGGCTCAGGACATTTGCACACCCGAGGAGTTGATGGCTACAGCCAATGCCTACTGGGATCGGGAGGTCGATAAGTTCAGAAATGAGCCGGCCTGAAAGGACCAGGGAGGCATGATCGCGTCATGCCGAGTCGCCTTTTTTCAGAGGGGTTTCAAAGAACCGATAAGATTGCCGGTTGAGTGACTCAGTGTATTTTTGCGCGCTCCCTCTCTATGTTTCGCCTTGCCCGGCCTTCCGCGGACTCCCCTCTCTCGTTGCGCTCCTCGTCCTCCTCGGGCTTCCGCTGCCCTGCTTCGGAGGAGGGGTGCTCCACGTCTTCCCCCCGCGACTGAATGGAGAAACAGTAGCGGTAGCACGCCCGTCGGTCCTCTTGTCAAAGACGCTTGTTACCGTTGATGAAGGCTCCATCGAGTACCTATTCGACCAGACATTCTTCAACGACAACGACTTTCGCCTCGAGGGCCTCTTCGTCCTCCCCCTTAAAGCCGACGATTTGCTGGATAGACCTGAGGTTACCGTTAACGGAAAACCCGGTCCCTTCGAGGTGGTGCCTGCGGACAGGTTCTCCTCGACCCTGAGGCACTTGGCAACATCCATGAAAGATCCTTCCCTCCTGGGCCTTACAGGCAAGTCGGTCCTCCTCCTGAGGCCTCTGTACATAGAGCCCCGCGGTCAGAAATCCATCCGCGTTCAATTCAAGAAACGCATATTCCTCAGAAACGAGCAGCTCGAAATTCACATGCCGCTCATTGGGGAACAGTATTCGCTGGGACCCGTCGGCGAGTTGGAAATTCGGGTGAGATTCAAGATGTCCAGGAGCGTCAGAACCCTCTTCTCGCCTACCCATCACCTCGGAGTATTACGAGAAACGCAACGTCGCTGCCTCGTCACCGCAGGAAGCTCCGAACAGAGGGTGCGAGAAGATTTCCGACTCCTGACCACCTTTTCGGGAGAAGCACTGAACCTGAGAGTCTTTCCCTACAAGACTCCTGGAGGGCCGGGAACCTTCATGGCATTTGTGGAGCCACCGCTCAATCCGGCCCCAAGCCGCGAATACGACAAGAATGTGGTCTTTCTCCTGGATGCCTCGGGAAGCCTGGGGAAAACCAACCTCGCGCTCGGCAAGCGGCTCATGGTTTCGGGCTTAGAGCGGCTACGCCCCCGAGACGCCTTCAACGTCCTGATCATAGGGACTGCCGTGAAAAGACTCGCCGGGGCTTTGCTCCCGGCAACACCGGAAAACGTGGGAGAAGCCGTGCGATTCGTCAACGCGGTAAATCCGGCCGGTGGAACGGACCTGTGCAACGGGCTCGTCTATGCCCTCGACGAATTTACATCCCGTAATCGACCCAACATTGTGGTCATGGCAGGTGACGGTAGGGGAACGGTAGGAACCACCCAGGGCGAGGCCATCGTCGACGAAGTTCGACGAAACAACAAGGGCAAAGCGAGGATATTCGTCCTGGGGCTTGGCGACGCCGCGGACATGGCAACCCTGGACAAAATCGCCGTCTCCACAAGTGGGACGTCGGTTCATTTTGCAGGAAGCGAAGATTTCACGTCGGTGATGAATCGATTCTTTGCCGGAGTTTCCCCGCCGCAAGTCTCGGACCTCTCGCTGAGATTCCTCGATTTTAAGCCGGACGCGGTACAACCCGAGCCCGTTCCTGACGTGTTCGGCAGAGAAAGCGTGGTCCTGTTCGGACGGTACCGCGCCGACGATGACGTATCCTGCGGCATCAGACTTCGGGGCAAGGTCAAAGGGAAAGTGAAGACCCTGACCAAGACCTTCACCCTGCCCGTATCGGACCAAAGGCGCCCATACATACAGGAGCTCTGGGCGATGCGACGGATGGGAGCCCTCCTTGACCGGGAGCTCCTCAAGGGCACTCACGAGGATGTGACGAGCCGAATCCGCAAGCTCGCTGCACGGTTCGGCTTCAACATTCCCGACACCGGCCTGACCGCCCCATTCGCCAGCGGCGCATCACGACGAACGGACCCGGCCGGGCTCCTCTGGCGATTCAAGACATCCTTCGTCACGATGGAGGTGGAGTCGGACCGGTACAGAAAAGCCGCAGGCAAGGTTTTCCACTTCGACGGGCATGCCTGGCTGGATACGGCGTACGTCGCCGAAGCGCCTCTCCTTCGCGTCAAATTCCTCAGTGCCCGGTATTTTGCACTCCTTAACCAAAATCCGTCCTTGGGCCCATGCTTTGCTATCGGGCCGAACCTAACGGTCATGCACAACGGCCAAGCCCTACAAGTCTCATCCGATTTCGCCGGAGCGGCTCCGGTGAACCGTTAACCCCCACGGGCCCACTTGGCAAGGCTCCTGCCGCAACGATCCGTTCTCGCCTCTCGTGCGCGTCCGCATGCGCAGAGCGGCCCGGAGATCACCTCGCCGCAGGGCCCCGAGCCCCACCGCCTCCCCGGATAATCTGCTCAAAGCGCTGCCGCTGCTCGGGAGTCAAGATGCCCATGAGCCTGGACTGGAGCTTGGACCGGGCCTCCATGATCTGTACGCGCAACTTGCCTATCTCCTGATCTATCTGGGCAATCCGTGGCTTGTCCTTTGCCGCTCCCTGGTTCACCAGTTTGATCCTCTCTCTCGCAAGCGCCTGAGCGCCGGGGCCGAGAGGTTCCACGGCCTTCCGAAACTCCTGCGTGATTCTCCCGATCTCGTCCATCTGTTTCTTGCTCAGACCAAGCTGCTCCAGTCCGTCCCGGAACTTCTTCGTGCGACGAGCCGCCGCTCCCGAATGCGGTTGAGTGGCGGAGCCCTGGTCTGCTGCAAGCAGCAAACTCTGGCTTCCTTGCGTAACACCGGCATTGCCGCCGGTCGGGTCATAGGCCGAAGCGCTCACTGCCGCGATTATCAAAATCGCACATGCCGAGAGCACCAGACGGATACATGGTCTCATTACATTCTCTCCTTAGGTGTCGAATACAGACTGGTCTTCCTGGCGGCTCTATCGAAAACCATCTAATACCAACTCATAATAACGAATGTCATTTCAGTACCCGGACAGCATGTCTCTGAAGTGAAGTCAGGTTCTGCCGTTCGCCCCATCATAAACGATTCCCTCCGAGCACAAAACCTGAGTCGGCTCCACGGAAGCTCGTCGGAGCTCCAGAACAGCAAAACCCCCGATCCCGAAGGACCGAGGGCTATTGGAGATCCCGGCGACGACTTACTCTCCCACGCGGTCACCCACGCAGTACCATCAGCGCTGGAGGGCTTAACTGCTGTGTTCGGAATGGGAACAGGTGTGACCCCTCCGCCATAGCCACCGGGAAGATGAAAAACAAAGTAAAAGTGCTGTGCACGAGCCCGAAGGCTCGTGCATATATATCAACCAAATAGGAGATCGAGGATACTATCATTTTTTTGGAATCAAGCCTCACGACCTATTAGTACTGGTAAGCTCCATGCATTGCTGCACTTCCACATCCAGCCTATCAACCTCGTCATCTTCGAGGGGTCTTCAGGGGCCTAGGCCCAGGGATATCTCATCTTGAGGCCGGCTTCCCGCTTAGATGCTTTCAGCGGTTATCCGATCCGGACGTAGCTACCCGGCTATGCCGCTGGCGCGACAACCGGAACACCAGGGGTCCGTCCATCCCGGTCCTCTCGTACTAGGGACAGATCCTCTCAAATATCCTGCGCCCGTGGAAGATAGGGACCGAACTGTCTCACGACGTTCTAAACCCAGCTCGCGTACCGCTTTAATTGGCGAACAGCCAAACCCTTGGGACCAACTTCAGCCCCAGGATGCGATGGGCCGACATCGAGGTGCCAAACCTCCCCGTCGATGTGAACTCTTGGGGGAGATCAGCCTGTTATCCCCGGGGTACCTTTTATCCGTTGAGCGATGGCCCTTCCACACGGAACCACCGGA
>JBGSJS010000059.1:0-54080 GCA_041741735.1 Desulfomonilaceae bacterium
TGCGTGCGGCGGACACGCGTTCGATCTTTTCTTCGAGGTGGGCTTTTTGAACCGTGAGATACTCCTTTTCCGGAATTGTCCCCTTCTCCAGGAGGTTCCGGGCTCGATCGAAATTGTAGCTCGCAAGCTTCTCACGCTCCAACGCAACCAAGTATCGACTGCGTGCTTCCGCTAGCTCCCGGCTCTCTATAACGGCCACCACTTCTCCGGACGTGACGGAGTCCCCAAGATTCTTGCGTGATTCCACGACAAACCCTGAAACTCTGGGTACGAGATGAGAGACTCGATCGGCGTTGAAAGCGATCTCGCCCGGCAATTCCAGAAAGGAACGTATCGTCTTAGGTTCGGCTAATGCCGTCTGGATGCCCATCTGCCGGGCAAGTTCCTCCGGAAGCGTCAGACGCCCGTCATATTGGGAATATTCCCACTCAAAGTCCTCTTCTTGCCACCGAGCCGAGGCTTTGACGAAGAATGAGAGGGGCCTATCGATCTCACGGTTCCCGAACAGAAAACCCGGGCCGGGCTTGAGCTCGTAGACTTCCACGTTGTCCCCCAGACGCTCCAACCGGATGGAGACAGCTATTTCCTCCGGATCTATCGGTCGGCCGTTCCGAGAAGCATAGACTCGAAAGTGAGGGCGGCATCCCTTCTCGTACGTCACGATTTCAAGCACAAGGTCACCTTCCCGCAGCAGTTTGCCGCCGTGGGGCCCTTTGTCCTCGCATTCTCCGTGGCCGTCACCGTGCGAGTCGTGTTTGTGCGTGGAATCCCGATCGTGTGACGTACCTGACCTTATCGAAGAAACGCCTCCGTTGAGAGCAACAAAGAGGCCGATCACAAGTACCGCACATAGTCCCATGATTATTTTCTTCATATTCTTCACTCATTGTAGATTGCGAGACCATCGGCCCAGGAATCCTCCATTACCTCTCACCGGCGGGGTGCGGTTCAGATTCCGGCAGTCCAACAGGCTGCAGTGACGGGATAGGCTTTCAACGGAGCCGGCACAGAGGCCGTTTCGAGCCATGGGTTATCCGGTCTTGTCCCGGAGCATCCCCGGGACAAGACGCCCTACCTCCTCATTTATTTCAGAGGGTTACTTGTTCTTGTTTGCGCTCTTGGCTGCCTCTTCCTGTTGAACTTTCTGCTTTTCAGCCTCGGCCTTCTGCTGTTTCTTCACCTGCTGGACCATGACCCTGGACATGTTTTCCGCGTTCATGTCTTTGGCGCAGACGGAAGTGGCACCGGCAGCCACGAATACTGAGAGGGCGATCGCTACGAATATCTTTTGCATTTACTTTCTCTCATTTCCAAGAAGTGGTATAAGCGCACGCCCGAGACGCTTCGGAAGACAGATGAAAGTAAACCTCCGACTTAAACATCCGGCTCTATAGGATGTGAGCGGAGATCTGAAGCCCCAGCGCGTTTGAACGGCCCTCACCGAGGTACATCAAGACCGTTGCTCGGAAACGTTCATCGCGCGACGCAACACTGCTTCATCAATGTCGTCCTTGGGCCATGCGACATGAATGTCCAAATGCGCCCATACAATCGCTCCGGCTTACGAAAATGCCGAGCCGATCATCGTATGGACTGCGGCTGTTTTGTTAGGATTTGAGGACAGAAAATGAAAGGATCAAATGATGAGAACAGTCGTCGGGTCCGGGCCACCCGGAACCTTCGATCGGTCCTTACAAGCAAGGTTAGAGACTATAGGGGCCTTACCAAAGAAGAAGGAGCAAGCGGGCACTGAAGCAACGGCAAAGGCGTGAGGCAACCTTTCGTCACCACCAGCCAGTCTCTCACTATATCGCGTGACTCCATCCGTGTCGATGGATACATCCGTACAGTCGGGTCCGGCTGCATCGCCACGCTCACCAGGACAATGCGATGACGATTCGGTACACGGCGACGCCGCCTTGATTCGGATATTACCGTCCCGCTGGAAACACCAGACTGCCGGAAAGGTCCACAGCATGGCCAACAGCGAAGTCACTGTTATCAAAGACACGTAGGATGCGCGTCGAATTGCCATGCCGTCTGGTTGCTCCGTCCAAGGAGAGATCGATTTTTCCCAGGCGAAGGGTTCGCCCCAAACACCTACACTTTAATGAATATCGCGGAACGGCTTCTGTGTCAAGTGTCTTGTCAGTGGCGGCACAAGATGGGTGTCCGAAGAAGTTGCCTGTTAGGAAAAAAGTGTGGAAAAATAGGGTGATCTTATCTCAAAATCGTTATGCGTCGGGACTTGGCGCGGAGTGGGAGAATGCGGCTTCCTTGGCCTTACAATGCGGTATGGCGGTCATTTCTCAGTCCGCAGTCCACGAGTACGCTGAGGGACGGGAGGAGTTGGGGAATGCATGTTGTGGTCCACTCTCGGGATCCTGGGATGAAATTGAAGCCGTCCGCCTCACGCTGGTGATCAAGACACTTCGGAAATTCCCCGTCTCCTCAGACCGAGCGTAAACTACAGTGCAGCTCTTTGAAATTCGCTGCATTCTTTGAGTTGAAGGCCAATGAGCCTTCGGTGACATCATCCCCGGAGATCGGCGCCTGTTTGAGGCTTGTGGCAGATCCGATAGGGGAGCGCAGAAGGCTATCCATAGGATTCCTTCTGACCTCAGGTCTCGTTGCTTCCCTCAATCTCCAAAGCGCTCCACAGCAATTGCCGCGATATTCGCGATCACTTTACCTTAGCAGATAGAAATTCGAATGGCTGAGCCGATTCGAACTTGCTTGCAGCGCTGCCGGAATAGGTCTTGCGACCGGTGAGGGTGAGCTTCTTGACCGGGGCACCCTCCTTCAAATCCAGTTCCGCCAACGGCACCCAAAAGGTGGTGGGGCTCGTAGCGGAATCATAGTAATAAACCTTGGTCTTGTGATCGGAGACCGTGCGCCACAGGGTCGACGCAATGTTCGGTTGCCCCGGGGTGGTGATGCCCAACGGCACGGAGACGCTCCGAATTACGCCGAATGTGCCGGCCACGGCCTGGAACATGTCGGCTGTCTTGGGGATGGCGTTGATGAAAAACGACGCTCGCGCAAAGCGATCCGATGCCCGGATGGTGCCCGGAAGGAAGATCATCCCGCCGATTTGCTCCCAGTACTTGTTCAGGGCCAGTTGCTGGTCAAACACGGGTGAGTTGGTCATGACCTGATACTTCTTGCCATGATGAACGACCAGCTTGCCGGCGATGTATTCGAAAATTGCCGAGTCGCCGGTGGGGTCCGAAATCGCCAGATGTCCCGCAGCCGGCTTACCATCAGGCAGCACCGGTGCAATCACCACGAACGGATCGTCGCTCAAGGCCTTTACCGCTTCGTCTACGGACGCGTAGCTGTCGAGGACATATTGCGCCCAAGCCCCAATGGAGATGGTCGGTCGCTTGCCGTCCGGCTTGCCGTACTCGGATTCGGTGAGATAGAGAACGTTCGCAACCAGGCCCTTCTCATTCATTCCGTCGACAGTGGCGACGTTATAAAAAGAGCAGACCACGCTGCCGTATTTCGACACCCATTTGAGCGAGGTGGACCCGGCCGCGCCGTTGCGCTTCATGCCGCGGGGAAACGCCCAGAGGTCGGTGCCCGTATCTTCCGCCCAGTCCATCGACCGCGCGGTGATGATCGTGCCGTTAGGCCCCAGGTACACGGCTCGGGTGCACGCGTCGGCCTGCTGCATGGGAGCAAGGGCCAGGATCAGTGCGATAAGTGCCGCACACATTGCCTCCATGAAAGTTTCACGGGTCATGGGTCACTTCCTTTTTCGTTTTTTTGGTTGGGATGATGAATTGAGTAATGCCGGACTAAGTACCAGTTCGTTCCATATATAGGCCGTAATTATGAGGGGGACTTGCCATTGGGCAGATATTCGAGGCCGATGATTCGCCGAAAGATATTTCCCCTGACATCAAAGAAGCCCGTCCCCGGTCCCCCGCAAGACCCGACGTATGCAAAACAGTTATCACGGTACTGAAAGAACCAATAGTTTCTTTCTATTCAGATTACTTCATCGAACGGACTCGGTCAAGTGCGATTCCTTTGGTGAATCCTCGGATGTGACGCTTGACTACCGATGGATCGCCATCCACCTTGGAAAATGATCTATGCGGGCTCCGACACTAACTTCTTGGCTGTTTCTCTCATCTCGTCAACTTCTTTCACCGCTTCCAGGGCCGATTCGAGCGTGACATGCGGCTTCAGGGAATGAATCCGGTCGGCTCGGGCCTTGTTCCCACCATTCTTGGCTTCGATAGTAACATAAAGAGCCGTTGCCAACCGTTCCAGGTCGGCAACTCCCTTGTTTCCCAGCGCCTCGGCCACAAACACAAGATGTTCCCGATAGTCATTCAAGGTCTTGGTAAAGCGAGTCTTCAGGTCCTCTGCATTCTGGGTCGGTGCCAGACTGGGCCCGTAAGGAATTGGCCTTGGCTCAAGCCGGAAAAGCTCATAGGCCCTTAATTCGGTGATCTCGTCGCGGAGGTCGAACGAGAAAGGGCCATGCTTGTACAGAATGTATCCGTATTCCAGGGGCACCTTGAGCAGTTCTTGCAGGAAGTAGACGGCCTTTTGTAGGTGGGTCTCCCCGCACCAACTGCCGTGCTTTCTCATCCGATCGGCCAGTTCAGCCAATATTACAGCCCTTTGGAGTCTCTTCATGGGGTTTCCGCCTCCAGCCGGATAATCGAGGCTTTGTGCTCTGCAAGCCAACTTTTCGCTTTGGTGAGCAATTTTCTGTCCACGAATACGCAATCCACTGATGCTAGGGGCATGGATCCCAGCACTTGAGAGATGGAGGTAGAGGACACGGATCTGTTCTCTTGTGTGAGGACCGGGAATTCGTAGACCTGTCCCTTTTCTGCGTACTGATCATAGCGGACTTTCTCAGACCCGAAATCATGTTTGACGCACGAAAATACGGCAAGTCCAGCTTCAGGGTTAATCTTCAGGTCATCCCCTGATGGAACGTACAACCGCTTGAAATGCTCGTGCGAGACGATGCGTCGGGAATGCTCGTGGCCTTTTTGCGACGAATCGCCGCTGCTCTTCGACAAAGCCGCACCGATCTCATTGTCAGTCCAGGCCAAGTGACCTTCGAGGTCGGTCGGAAACACTCCATTCGACAACCATTCTCGCAGAAAATCCCTTAAATGGATGTCGTAGATGCGCCGCACCGGATGAAGATAGACCTGGGAATACATGAAGTAACGTGCCAGCAGCAAGGCCTCCGCCGATTGAAGTCCGCCTTCTTCCACACCCAATGCAGGCTCCCTGGAGCCGCTGCGATCCGGTTCGGACGTGTCCGAAGGGGGGGCAGTAAGTATTCGAAGCGTGTCGATCAGCCTATAATGGTCGAACCTGCCGTAGGCCACACCGGTGTGATGGGAATCCCGAAGGAGATAATCCATACGGTCCACTCCGAAAGCATCACCCACGATAATCTCGGCAAGAACGGACTCTCCAGGAGTGAAAATGAGGTCAGCCGCCTTCTCAGGCCCCACAGCCAGCTTCACCAAGTCCCCATTGCGCAAAGGTGGGGTAGCCTCGTCCCAAATGTCCTGCAACTCCCTACCACAAATTAACTCGCGAGTCAGCTTTTCATGATCCCAGCCTTCCGGAAGAAGTTCCTTTTCGGCAGCATGAGAAAACGGAAGATGACCAAGGTCGTGACATAGCGCCGCCATGCGGAGCACTCGACGCCAATATCTCCTCTTGTCCTCGTCGGCAATCTCCGGCAAGAGGTTCCGAATTTCATCAGTAAGTGCATCTGGCCGAGTGACGACATCAAATACCCTGGAGGCCAACTCCATTACACCGAGCGAATGCTCGAAGCGTCTATGGGTGGCACCCGGGTAGAGCAGATAAGTCATCCCAAGCTGATGGATGTGACGGAGGCGCTGAAAAGGGCGAGAATCCAGTACCTTACGCTCCGTAGAATCAAGTCGAACGAACACGTGGATCGGGTCCCGGATTTCATGCAAGTTCTTCTTCAGCACGTTGCCCCTCATATTCTTGGGACGATTAAAGCCAAGCCTTTACAGGTTGCTTGCGGAGAGGGAATTTGCCGGCAAGACCTTGAGGATTCCAGCACATCCCAAAGAGAGCACGGTGTCGGCTGGAAGTACCAAGAACGCCCAACCATTTCGATCATCCTGGTTGGGCTATGCCCGTTTAAGATATCTTAAGATTCCCTCTGTACACGTCCAGATCTTTCTCGGAAAAGAGCACGAACACCACCCGGCGGATATTCGGGAACCGCTCCAATTGCGCCAACGTGGTCGAAATGGCTATTTTCGAGGCGTCAGTTATGGGATATCCGTACACGCCGGTGCTGATGGAAGGAAATGCAATGGAGGTAATTCCATTCTCATTCGCGACTTCGAAACATCGCCGGTAGCAACTCTCAAGGAGTTTCGGCTCCCCTGAAGTCCCCCCTCGATAGACCGGCCCGACCGTGTGGATGACATGCCGGGCGGTGAGATTGTATCCCTTGGTAATCTTCGCGTCCCCCGTGTCGCATCCGCAGAGAGCTCGGCACTCGACGAGGAGCTCGGGGCCGGCCGCGCGGTGAATGGCTCCGTCCACCCCGCCTCCGCCGAGGAGGCTCTTGTTGGCAGCGTTAACAATGGCGTCAACGTCCATGGCTGTGATGTCGCCCCGTACGAGCTCGATTCCGTCCTTCATCGTGGTCCCCTCCTCAAGAACGTCAGACAGTTTCCTATGCGTGATCACGGCACGAGGCCGACAAAAGTCGTCCCCCGGACACCGGTCCACCTCCATCGATTGCCAAGGGAGAGGATCTTCGGGGTCGGTAACCGCTACGAGCGTGTAACGAATTGGACGGAAGACCCCCGTGCCGGGCGGCAAAGGAGCTCTTCCGTGTGTCACGGTTCCATTTACTCGAAGATCTCCCGCTCATTCTCTCTATGGTCCACTATGTAGAGCAGCTTGGCTTTTTCCGCGACCTCTTTTTTCAATTGAGGCAGCACATCGCGATCGATGTCGAACACTCTAATATAGAGGTGACGATGGCCCTCCGGCGCTTTTTCGTAGGATGTCAGGATGCTCACCAGACGGGCATTGAAACTCCGGATCACGTCGGTAACGTCCTTGATGGACCCCGGTCGATCCTCAATGAGGAATCCGAACTGGACACCTCTCTTGGTGAGGCCGCTCAAGGAGATCATTGCCTTGAAAAGGTCGCTTTTCGTGATGACTCCAACGATGACCCCCTGGGCGTCGGCCACGGGTGCACCCGAAATCTTGTTATTGAGAAGAACCTCCGCGGTCTCTTCAATGGTGAAGTCAGGCGGAACCGTTATCGGATAACGACTCATGATCGCGCCGACTTCAAGGCGAGACAGGTGATAGAGAATCTGTTGGATGTCCAGCATCGTGGCGTCCGAGGGAGAGGCCCGTTTGAGATCGCGATCCGTAACGACGCCTACAAGCTTGCCATCCTCGAGGACGGGCATGATGCTGACATGGCGCTCCATCGAGAGGTTGATGGCGTGCTGCATGGTGTCGCTGACGTCCAACGTGACGACGTCCGTGCTCATCCAATCTTTGACCAGCATGGGAATCCTCCTTGGTGGGCGACAGTCTCGATCGGTATTGAGGCTCCTCCGTCCGACGATCGAGCCCCCCGTCGCTTCCGAGACGGTTTACGCATATCGGAGCACACAGAAACATGTGTGCGAATAAGGAGAATCATACAGTCAACCGGCAAGTCGGTAAACACGAATTTTCACGCGTGGACCGAGTCATTACAACCACTGACGTTGCGGGCCCACTTTCGGGAGGGAGACCGATTCCGGAAACAACCGGAAGGGGTTTCCAGTTCATTGCCGTCATGTCCTACGATCGACCCAATACCGTGACAGGGGGAGGGAATCTGCAGTGCCCAGCGAGCCGCACTGCTGCCGGGACGGGCCCGGCCCTTGCTACAGCGGTTTCCGCGTCTTACTATAAAACATGACAGAGGTGTCCCTCCACGGCACTTATGGATGACCAACGAAACCGAAAGGCTTGCATTGCGGGCTAAGGTTGTCAAAAAGCTGGGAGGTGCGGCAATGGGCACTCAATGGGACGATCGATTCGACGTTGTGTGCGGCGCAGTCATCGTAGGTCGGGAAAGCGAGCCGTTCGAAGATTCGGGACTCTGGGACTTGGTTCATGGGCCTAAAGGGCCCCCGAGCCACTGTTCTTCGTCGCCGATTGGCTCCGCAGGCACCGAAGATCCTCTCTGCGCAAAGCTCGAGAATCACACACAGCGCGCATGGCACGTAGTTCGAGAATACCCCGAGCGTACGCGTTAAAGCTCGTCAGACCTTGGATCTCACGATGAGGACGGGACAATCTGCCGTCCTCACCACGTTCTCTGCGGTACTCCCAAGGATGAGGTGTCGAGCCCCGGTCCAGCCATGGGTTCCCATGACCAGCAGGTCTATGTCTTGTTCCTGTATGAATCGTAAGATTTCCTCAGCGGGAGCGCCGTCACGATAGTAGGTTTGAACCTCATCGAGTTCACGGCGGCAATCATTCGCGATCAATTCCAATTCTTCTTCGACTCCCTCGCGGATCGTCTCCTGAATCACTCCCATCTCATCGGAAAGCTTCGAAGCAAACGAGGGATAGCCGAGCAGCCGGGAGTTTACCACGTGAAGGACGGCCAGTTCGCTTCCAAAGGCCTTGGCATATTCGATGGCCACGATGCGGGCCGGAACGGAATTCTCCGAAAAGTCAGTACATACGGCGATCTTCTTTGGGGTCATGAATCGATATCTCCTCTATCCGGCCTACATACTTCCGAACAGCGTCAATCTTCGGGCAAGAGCTTAACGAGAGCTTTGGCCATCTGCCGGATGTGACGGCAAATGGACTGGGTGGATTCCAAAATGTCCAAGTAGAGGGACGACATCTGAGGTGTCGCCGATCCCTCCAGCAAACGCTCCACATGGCTCAACTGCCATTCCTGACACATTCGATCCAGGTCATGTGCTTGGGAAATCGTATGAGTAAGCAAAAATTTGTTTGGTACTATCAGGCTGTCCCGGACGTTGGTCATCATGGTGAGCATGTCCTTGAAAAGCACGTCCATCTCTTCAACGGACCTGTCGGAGAACGGGACGCCATCCCGACACTTGATATGGCAGCACTTAACGATGCTTTCAAGGAAGTCGCCGATGCGCTCAAGGTGACCCGGGAAGAGCACCACTGTTCGGCACATCTCCGGCGGCTCGGTGATGGCACAGACCAGATTCGAGGTCAAAATCTTTTCCTGCGCATGCACGTCGTTGGCGAGCTTGTCGCAGATATCCAGTTCCTGGGGGGTATCGGTCACCAAGGCCACACGGATACGCCGAGTCATCTCCATCAGCTTGCTCAGCATGACCAGCAACCCTTCCTCAAGGGTAAAGGACTCGGACACGGGAGTTTCGTACAACTTCTCGAGCCGCGTAGCCACTGCGTCGAACTTGGGACTGATCATACGAAAAGGGTTGAAGAAGATGTGTTTGTCCTTCATGTTCTCGACTCTCCTTCTATTCCGGGTAGAGGGCGTGATTACGCCGGGTCCGTTTGCGAGATCTCACTCATTCATTCGTAACAGAATTTACGGGCCGACACAAGATCGGCCTCCGCGGGACGCACCGGAATCCGGCCTCGCATTCATTTGTCATCGACCGCGGAGAGAATCATCATCCTCCTTTGAGAATGCGACACCGAATCCGTGAGATCAAGCGGCGAGGGGAGAAAGGAACCGTGTAGGGATTGCCGTTTTGAGGGATGGTAATCTTCGTGTTATGTTCTCGTTCGGAAAAGCTCCCTTGCGAAAGGAAGCGACGGTCCCGACGGTGTCGGGCTCACGATCCGGGGTTTCTCACGCTGGAGTTGATTCATGATAGTACGAAACACGGTACTGAAGCTGCGGACTCAAGGCTTTGCGGATTGTCAGGACATCACGGCCGAGCTTGACCGATGCCTCGGAGAGTCCGGCGTCAAAGAAGGACTCCTCACGGTATTTGTTTCCGGTTCCACGGGCGCGGTGACCACCATAGAGCTCGAATCCGGCGTCATAAAGGATTTGAAGGACGCTCTGGACCGCATTGCCCCCATGGACATCGAGTACGCCCACAACCTGCGCTGGGGTGACGGCAACGGCTTTTCCCACGTCAGAGCGGCCTTGATGAAACCGTCTCTCGGCATTCCCGTCGTGGAGGGGAAGCTCATTCTCGGGACCTGGCAGCAGGTGGTTTTTCTCGATTTCGACAACAGGCCGAGGAACAGATCCCTGATCGTGCAGGTCCTGGGAGAGTGATCCATGAGGGAGGAGCGAGCAATGAAAGCCCTGGTATTCGACGAAGAATTGAGGCTCAAGGAGATCCCCAAACCGCAGATCCCTCCGGGAGAGGCACTGGTTAAGGTTCTCATGGCGGGCATATGCAACACCGACGTGGAGATCAGCCGGGGCTACATGAATTTCAAGGGAGTTCCCGGACACGAGTTTGTGGGAGTGGTGGAGAGCTCGCCTGATGCAGAGCAGGTCGGAGCCCGCGTCGTGGGTGAGATTAACGCCGGTTGCGGCGAATGCTCGTCGTGCAGGGCATCTATGGCGCGCCATTGCCCGAACCGGACGGTGCTGGGCATATTGGGCCGGGACGGGGCCTTTGCAGAGTATCTCACGCTTCCCGCAGAGAATCTCATCCCGGTGCCCGACAGCGTCTCCAATGAAAAGGCGGTCTTCACCGAGCCTCTCGCCGCGGCGCTGGAAATCCTCGAACAAGTGAAGATAAGGCCTGCCGATCGGGTGCTTGTGATCGGGGACGGCAAGCTGGGGCTCCTCATCTGCATGGTGCTGCGTCTCACGGGGTGCCGGTTGACTTTAATGGGAAAGCATCCGGAAAAACTGAAGCTGTTTGGGGACATGGGCGGGGAGGTCATCACGCCGACCGGGCTTGCTGAAACTGCGGCGCGATTTGACGTAGTCGTGGAAGCATCAGGCCATCCCTCCGGTTGGAGCACTGCGGTGCAGCGAGTAAAGCCGCGCGGCATTCTGGTTTTGAAAAGCACCTATCATGGCGACCTCTCGTTCAATCCCGCGCCCCTTGTCATCAACGAGATAACCGTGGTAGGCTCTCGATGCGGCTTGCTCGCTCCTGCTTTGAGGCTCATGGAGAATGGTCTGGCCGACCCGACGATCCTGCTGTCGGAGGTCTTTCCCTTTTCGGAGGCGGAGAAGGCCTTCAAGAGATCCCAGAACGCTGGAGTGTTTAAAATTCTCCTGCAATTCTGAATGCAACGACATTTGGCATTGATTTTTCGGCCGGCGCCGGGTAGAATGACAACGCTGAGGTGATTGCAATGAAACGTGTCGTGGTTGTTTGTTTGACCCTGATCGTGGCCCTTTCCGTGGGTGCGGCGGTCAGTCTCGCTCAAAGTCCGATGCCCGGTCCCGCCGCTGCCGGTCCGGTTCAAGCCCCACCTGTTTCAAAAGTTCACCCGAAGGCGGCGTACGGGTACGTTCCTCCTCCCCCCATCCTTCATACGTGGCCCGGTGGCTACAAGGTCATCATTCACGAGATGACCAATACCCTCATCGATCATATTCTCGGCAAATACTAATCCGCAGAGTGATGCGTCCGCAGAGTGATGCGTCCGCAGATGAAGAGGCAAAGCGCCTGGAGTTTCCAGAGGACTTTGCAGGGTGCGCCGTTGCCTCCGTACGTTTTCTTGTTCTTGAATCTGCGCAATCTGTGGATACTCTTGATCTTCAGACAGACTTCATCCGCAGATGACACAGATGGAAAGACAAAGGCTTAAGGTCTCCGGAGGCTATTACCGGAAGATGTGTATGAATAGGCCTGGTGTGGACACCTGTGTCGGCTCTTTTGCCTTCCTAATCTGCGTGTATCTGCGCAATCTGTGGATAGTCTTCTCTGGATTTTCCGAAAAGATCTCATCCGCAGATGACGCAGATGTCCACAGATGAAAAGACATAGGCAACAGAAGTTTGCTGAGGACATTGCGGTCCTGTGCACTGTTGATGGCTTGGCGTGGGATAAGGCCGCCTCCGTAAGATCTTCTCTTCTCAAATCTGCGTGAATCTGTGCAATCTGTGGATTCTCTTTTTCGGATTCTTGGGAAAGATTTGATCCGCAGATGACGGAGATGTTCACAGATGAAAAGACGAAGACAGTTGAAGTCTCCGGAGGCTTTTACCGGAAATGCGTATAAGCAGGCTTGGTTTGGACGTCTATGTAGGTCTTGTTGTTTTTGAGTCTGCGTGAATCCGGGCCATCTGTGGATTCATTTCTTCAGTGAAACAATCTCACCCACGGATGTCCCCGAGGTTCGTGGATGAGAAAACACAAAACGCTTGAACTCTAGTCTAGGGCGGCCAAAATTCAGCAGGAGTCCTCGCTTGAGATGTGTTGCCTTAAGGTAGTTCAGGAGCTGCGCTTCCTCGATTCCGGTGATCGCATTGAGTGCCTTCAATTCGACTATCACCTCATTGTAGCAGACAAAATCGGCACGGTAGGAGCAGTTGAGCTGCTCGCCCTTGTAATAGACCGGCAACTCCACCTCGCGGGCGAATGGAATGGCTCGGGCCGACATTTCGATCGCAAGCGCGTGCTGATAAACGGCCTCCAGGAATCCTGCACCGAGCTGTCGATGAACCTCCATGGCCGCACCGATAATTGCGTGAGTCTGTTCGTCTCTTGCATCTGTACTCATCCGGGAAAAACCCAAATTCCTTTCTTGACCGGATGACGCCACCTCGGATAGGAGCGTTCTTATCCGTAGATTACGCAGATGATCGCCGCTGAGTAAAGAAGAAACCTTGGACATGGAGAGGCGAAGATCTCGTGATCGACCAGCGTCCTTTTGAGGCTGTGGGTTAGCTTCCGGATTCAGAGAGGTTTCATCCGCAGATGACACAGATGTCCGCAGATGAAAAGACAATGCGTTTGAAGCCGGGTCGAGAACAACTACAGTTTACGTGGACTTTCGCAACACACGTGTAACCACGCATTCGTTCCGGCTTCTTTAATCTGCGTGTATCTGCGTCATCTGTGGATACTCTTCTCTGGATTCTTCGGAAAGATTTCATCCGCAGATGTCACAGATGTCCGCAGATGGAAAGACAAGAGTGACTGAAGTCTCCGAAGGGCTTCTAGCGTCCGGCCAGGTCGTTGATGAATTTCCATCGCCTGACCGGAGATTCCGCGAGCTATTCTGCTTTTTGAATCCGCGTTGATTTGTACTGGTTCAGCGTGAATCGGACAAATCCGGTTTGGGTTTAAGCTACTCCCGGCACCCTGTGTTCCGAGAGATTTGCCACGTGAAGAGACCCTGGGGCTCCGCCCCAGACCCCGGAGTTTTCTGAGGCATCAGGGGTCTATCGCCCGATGGGTTTGGGAAGGGACGCGGAAGCAATGTCCTCCACGCCCTGCCATCGGTTCGATGAGCCCCACCGGGTTATTCCTCGACGGGTTGCCCTCCGGCAGAGCCCGTCTCCGCTTCACCCGGCACGATTATTTCATCACGGGTGGGGCTCATTTGTCAACTCCTCGTGACGACGCTGCTTTCTCGTTTCGCGGGCTGCTTCGAGCTTTCGGTCACGAGCCGCAAGGATCTCAGGCGCTCGACCTTCCAGCATGGCTTTCGGCGTCACGTAGCCGATGGCGCTGTGCAGACGTACCCCGTTGTAATGCTCGATGTAACCTGCAACCAGGCGCTTGGCGTCCTCAAGTGAGAGCGGCGTGCCCGGCCGGATGCATTCACGCTTGAGGGTGCCGTGCCACCGTTCGATTTTGCCGTTGCTCTGCGGGTAGTAGGGGGAAGTCCGGTCGGACCAGTACCGAACGTAATCTACCACCTCATCGCGTTTGTCCGGCTCCACCCAAGACCTGTTCAGCTTTCCCCAAGACTTTTTTTTAGTGCCACGTGAGACTCCATGATCTCCGCGATCACCTCGTCCTTGTGGGCGATCTTGACCTTGAGTGCTCTGTTTTCCTTCTCCAGACTTCGTTCCTTGCCGTCCTTGCCTCGCTCGAAGGCGGCAGCCCCGTTCTCGAAGAACTCCTTCTGCCACTTGTAAAACAACGTCGGGTGAAGACCCTGCTCGTCGCACAGGTCCGAGACCGGAACCTTCTCAACCAGATGCCGCCTGAGAATCCGCACCTTGTCCTCGGCTGAAAAACTCCTCCTCTTTCTGGTCACGGCCAATTCCTCCTTCACGGTTATATGCTAACCGATCATGGGGAATTGTCCAATTCCGACTGAAGCAAAACAAACAAACTTCATGTGCGGCAGCGGTTTTTTTGTTTTTTCTTCAATGATTTTTTGTCACGTGCGAGGTAGCATCCCGGGGCGGCTTCAACCTTTCCGTTGGCTGGACTCTATAGGGCTTTGGCAGTGTTCCGCGCCGCCGCGGGTCTTTTTGATTGACTGGGAACCAGTGGTAAAGTACGCTCAGAAAGAGGAAACAAAGCAGGCTTTCTCGGAAGGGTGATGACGGTTCTGACTTCCACCAGCCTTTTGGGGATACACATGGGCCCTTTTCTGGGTCAGAGGAACTATTCCGCGACCTATATTGGAGCGCTCTGAAAATTGCGGGAGAACGAAGCAAAACCATTGGCTGATTCGGAAGCATACGGATGGGCCGCCTGCGCTCCACTATCGGATGTGCCATAAGTCTCAGGCAGTCGGCCATGCTCTTGGATCGACCGAGCCCATCTCCAGCGATAATGCGGTCCAAGGCTCATTGGCTTTCAACTCGAACAATGCCGCGAATTTAAATGAGCGGCACTATAGCACGGCGCAAACAGGCCGGGAACTGCACGGGGCCCCATAATTCCGGATTCCTGAAGTAATCGGATTTGTATCATGCTTCCATGGGGAGACGCGTTTCATGAGAGTCCTGCTTATAAGCCCTAAATTCCCGTTGTCGTACTGGACGATGGAGCCCTCTTGCAGGATCTCCGGCAGCAAAACCTTCATGCCTCCTCTCGGTCTGCTCACTGTGGCGGCCTTGCTGCCCCGGGAGTGGGAACTTCGGCTGGCAGATCTGAACGTGCGGAGCCTGCGAACCGATGACTGGACTTGGGCCGATATAGTCATGATTTCAGGCATGTTCATACAAAGAGAAGGTGTGCTGGCAGTTCTCCAACAAGGCAAGAACCGCGGAAAGACCGTTGTTGTGGGAGGCCCGTACGCCACTTCTATGCCGTATGAGGTCCTGGAAGCCGGGGCCGATTTTGTCGTCGTGGGAGAAGGCGAAAACACCGTTCCATTTTTGCTTGCGGCTCTCCATGAGGGCAAGGCAAAAGCAGTGGTCAAGAACGAAGTCAAGCCGGAAATGAGCACGTCACCCGTTCCACGGTTTGATCTGCTTCGACTTGAAGATTACGCACTTCTCGCAATTCAGACTTCGCGTGGTTGCCCGTTTAACTGTGAGTTCTGCGATATTGTGAATCTCTTCGGCCGGAAGCCCCGCTACAAGAATCCAGACCAAGTCCTTCTCGAGCTGGATGCCTTGCACAATCTTGGATGGAGATCAGAGGTCTTTATTAGCGATGACAATTTTATTGGTAATCCCCAGCGGGCCGAGGCCATACTTGAGAAGATAATTCCATGGACAAGAGACAAAGTTGAAGAATTCACATTTTCAACACAGGTTTCGCTAAATCTGGCTAGGCACCCCAAGCTGATGGACCTCATGTATCGAGCAAACTTCAGAGGGGTTTTCAGCGGTATTGAGACCCCTGACGAAGAAGTGCTCTTACGTAACCGAAAGTACCAAAACATAAGAAACCCGGCTGCGGAATCCGTTGCGAAAATCCAGAGCCATGGCATATCAGTGGTCGGCAGTTTCGTGATCGGGTTCGACGGTGAGAAAGAGGGCGCCGGTGACCGGATATGCTCTTTAGTAGAGCAAGCGGACATCCCTATCGTCATGATCGAGTTGCTGCGGGCGTTTCCCAATACCGACCTGTACGACCGGCTTAAACGAGAGAATCGCCTCATCCAGGTGAGGAACATTGGCACCGGCATTGAAAGCGAGAGTCTGAACTATATACCCACGAGGCCTGAGGAGCAAATATTGGCGGAGTATGCCACGTCGTGGGACTATCTGTACGACCGTTCACGTTTCCTGGCTCGTGCTTACAGGCATTTCCTCGCACTACCTCCTGTAGCCAAAAGTCCCCGGCAGTCAAACAAGTACCTTATCGCCCAGAATGGCCTGTCTTCGCGAGGGCGAGGCAGAAGAGGCTTCAACGAGGCTGTTGGTTTCACCCTTCTTGTCTGGTGGCAAGGCTTGAGCTCCAGGTGCAGACGTCAATGGTGGACCCAGCTTGTCGGTATGTGTTGGAAGAACCCGACCCGAGTTCGAGAGTATCTTATTGTAGCGGGATTCAGCGAGCACATGTTTCGGTTAAGAGGAATTATCGGAAAGAGATCTGAAGATGCAAGGAAAAACCAAAGCTCCACTGGAGGTTGAGATACTTGGGGTTAACTACATCCACCTTCCTCTCGCCGAGCAGAGATGACAGCTCTTCCTCAATATCCACGATTTCCCACCCGGGAGTGTGACCCGGAGCAAACTCGACAAGGAGATCCACGTCGCTGTCCGGTCTGAAATCACCTCGAACGGCCGAGCCAAAGCAGGCCATCCACCGAATATGACGGCTGCGGCAGAATGCCGTGAGCTTTTCCCGGGGCACATTGAGGTGCATCATCTTATCGGGTCTCCTGCGTGCTGGAAGTCTCACTCACTTGGATGCATTGATTGAATAGCACGGCAGAGAATCACCATGATACGGCACCTCTCGCTGATGCCCTCTCTAACCGAGCTAGGCAAAAAGCAAGCCGTTCCCAATAGCTGTCCGGGGCTTGCACGTTTCTCTTTCCAACATCGAAGGAATGATCTAATGTTGAAGGAAAGATGCTAGTCTAAAGGGTTCGAGGGCCCGGGCTCGTACGCCAGAGGTAAGTTAAGGAGAAGTATCATGGAAAATTCCGAACTGGATACTGTCCTCGAAGAGAGGATGCGTAAAGTATTGCGGCACTGGTCCCTCATATACGGAACGCCTCTAGCGATAATCCTATTCGGGCTCAATCTGGCCTGGACCGAACTAGTTAGGCCTTCCATTATCAGGGCATATGCAAATGAAGCTGAAGCTGCGAGGGACCGTACCATTGCAACTTCAAGAGAGACAAAGGAGATTCTCTTGCAGACCAAAGCTGACTTACTCGGAATTGAATCCATGAAGAAGCAGGTTCAAGAATCTTTGAAGGCAATGAAAACTGGCAAGTTGGCGCAAGAAGTTGCTAAGGAACTTGCTGCCAATGACCGTTTCACTGAGAAATTCAAGACATTGAGCGCCAAGGTCAACAAGGTTCGAGAAGATGTCCACAACTCGATGGAGCAGCTCCGGGATGATATGAGGCTTGGATTTCGTTATGGGGTCATATCAGGAACTTCGTCGGGTACGCAAACGGAAACGCACAAATTTGATTTTCCAGTGAAGAACTCCTGGGTGGAGCTTCCTTTTGTGAATTGCGTAGACTCGATTAGAATAGTTAATACAAAACAGTCGGAAGTTACTGTGGAAATCGTTTACCCTAAGGAAAGGCGCTGCAATGTGATAGGGTATTACAAGGTGTGGGCTACTTCATTATGGTCCGTTGGGTCCATCAATTCGACGATGCGTTCGCTTTCTTCTCCGAAGGGCACCCAATGACCGCGCACTCGGCCTATGGCAGAGGGTAGACCGGTGCAAGTCCCTGTTGAAAAGAATGTAACGTTTGATTTTGCCTCACGGGGTCCGTAACCGCTGTGTCCAAGTTGCGGCAAGACAAATTGAGTTTCTAAACCCATGGAACCATGTCGTGAACGAGGGCACTCCGGCCAATTTGGCCTGAGACAAGGGGAGTATCGGCTCCGGATTGTTTACCTCGCTGCCTTTCCCACGCTCTTGTCGGTCTCCAGCGTGTACTCGGCAATGAGCACTTCGGAGGAAATACCGAGGCCAGCGCAGAGCTTGCGAATCATGTCAATACTCAGCCCTCGTTTTCGATTCAGAACTTCGGCAACCCGGCCACGATGTCCGATAAAGGGTTCAAGATCCTTCCGGGTCAGTTCCATCTGTTCCATACGAAACTTGATCGCTTCGATCGGGTCCGGAGGGTCGATGGGGTAGTGCTTCTCTTCATAAGCCTCCACGAGAATCGAGAGTACATCCAGCTCATCGGACTCCCGTGTACCGGGTTCCGCGTCCCAGATCTCTTCAATTCTTGCCAAAGCAGCGTCGTAATCTTTTTCGGTTCTGATGGGTTTGACGTCCATGATCGCACCTCCGGGGTCGAAGGATACGCTCGATACCTTAGCCAGTAAGGGCATCGACCTCATCGTATTGCGCGTGAGCTCCGACAAATCGAATGAATACTAAGCCCTTGTCATATCTAATAGCCACTATCAAGCGGTAGTCATTGCCTTATATTTTGAAGATCGCCCGGTCCTTCCCGATGGTACGAGCAGTGCGGAAATACCCTGTAATGTCAATCGGTGCTCTCCACTGAGCCTTCTTGGCTTCTCGGCACCAAGCACGCAACGGTTGTTCCGCATCTGGATGCTGAGCCCAAAACTCCCGGAGCGTTCTCACGGCAATGATTCTCATAGACGGATTTTACTACGATCCCGCTTTGGGTGCAAGCCTGCTCGTGTTCTGATCCTCAACTGACACGGATGTTCACAGACGGCAAGAGGAGGGCAACTGAAGTTTGCGGAGCTTTAACCCGAGAGGTGTGTGAACAGACGGGGCTGTGCCTCCCATGCGGGCTTTCTTGCCTTCCTGATCTGCGCTAATCGGCGCAATCTGTGGATAGTCTTCTCTGGATTCTTCGGAAAGATTTCATCCGCAGATGTCACAGATGTCCACAGATGGAAAGACAATGCGTTTGAAGCCGGGTCGAGAACAGCTACAGTCTACGTGGACTTTCGCAACACACGTGTAACCACGCATTCGTTCCGGCTTCTTTAATCTGCGTCAATCGGCTCAATCTGTGGATAGTTCTCTCTGGATTTCTCGGAAAGATTTCATCCGCAGATGTCACAGATGTCCGCAGATGGAAAGACAAGAGCGACTGAAGTCTCCGAAGGGCTTCTAGCGGCCGGCCAGGTCGTTGATGAATCTCCATCGCCTGACCGGAGATTCCGCGCGCTATTCTGCCTTTTGAATCCGCGTTGATCTGCGGATTCTTTTCCTTGCTTTCGGAATTGCAGGTGAAGGCTGAGACTCGCCCCTCAGCCGAGCTTGATTTTTCCCGAAAGAAGATTGTCGTAAAATGCACACGACGTTCTGCACTTCGCAATCTTATCGTCGTACGATCCTTGTTTCTCGCCTCTGCACTCGGTCCCGGTAACTTTATAGCAGTCAAATCCGTGGTCCGGGTACGCGGGGCAGTCTTTTTCTCTCCCGCATTTCAAGAAATCCCAGCACTTTCCGCTCTGATTCATTTCCCCCTCCTGCATCGGCTTGTTCAGATTTTGTGCCGTCGGTCCCTCAATCCGAAGTCCTGACGGCCAACCTATCTCTCGATCCTCCAGGTGTGGAAGGTACCCTACCACAACGGTCGATGCGCCTTCCCCAAGCACCTCGACAAGTTTCCTAGGCTTTCACCACGGGAAGATAACGGGTAATCCGAGAAATTCTGTACATTATTGTCCACATTTCCTTTCTTTTCGTCAACATAAGTTTTTATAACGGAGCGCTTTGAAAATTGCGGCAAACGGAGAGCGCCCTGGAGTCATAAGGAAGCCTACGGATAGCCTCCTTCGCTCCACTATCGGGCTGCCATAAGTCTCAAGCAGGCGTCGCTAATCCGGGAAAAAATGCGCCGATCTTCGGCGACAAGGTTGTCGAAGGCTCATTGGCCTTCAACTCGAACAATGCCGCGTATTCGCGGAACGATAGCACGTATGACCGTTTCGCTTTCATAGCTATTCATCACCCGTTCGTTTTGACTCTTGGCCGTCCGATGATTAGGATTAGACCAGATCAAGCAACGGAGGTGATCGCCATGGTCAATACCACGGAAGAATTCATTGCCGACTGCGGATGCAATCCCGTTCCGCCGACGGGAGACGGTGACGTGTGCGGAACCTGCGCACCCAAATTGGCTTTGTCGGTGGAGGAAGAGGCCGTGCTCACGCAGATGAGGGCTCTCAAGGAACGGGTTCGTCCCATTGCCGACAGGATGAAGCAGATCCGGGAGGATCTCGCCGGGTCGGTTGAGGGAGACCGGACAGTACTGCAAAGCGAGTGGGGTGAGCTATCGGGCCAACTGGACGCCCTGAGAGGCCAGTGGAAAGAATGGGAATTCAAGCTGGACGAGGCCATCCACCGAAAGCTCGTTATGCTGGGGCACCGGGAAGCGTGAACATATGCGCGTACGGCAGTTTTAAGGCACGTGCGCGGCGGGTTTTGTCTCCGGGCGGGTGAAGTGCGCGAATCGAAGCGAAGGCCGGGCAAGAAGGGATGGCAGGACGAACGAGGCTTTCTCCCTAGGGATCGCGTTTCATGTCCCGGTTCCTCTTGTTAAAGAAGTCTTTAATAGCATCGGTGTCTATTAAAACACGGACGCGCCTTTCTTAATAGGGCGGACTCCCTTGCTGGACCATGATTACGTTACGGCTCCTTATTCTTGCCGATAAGCGCTAAGCCACCTTCTCCCTCAGATTACCCAATGCGGCCAGGTGGCCCTTCTCTTCTTCGGCGATCTTAAAGAGCATCTCCTTGGTTTGGGTGTTGTTCGTCTTTTGCGAAAAGCGGAGGTACAAGTCCAGAGCCTGGGTCTCCAGCATCATTGAGATGTCGAGCAGGCTGCCGACCGAGTGGAGGTACCTCTCGTTGCGCTGCATGAATTCGTCGCTGCGGAAACCGCCTTCCATCACTTTGGCCGAGACCTGGGCCTCAAACTCCTCGGGAGCGATCTCTCCGGGCCCGATGGAGCGATACAGCTCCAAGAGATACTGTTTGTGCTTGTCCTCGATGGATGCCAACTTCTCCAGAAGACTCGCGAGCTCCCCTGCCTCGGTGTCGGCCAGGACGGCCCGATAGAAATCTCCCAAACTCTGTTCCATTCCGTAAGCCAGCTTGATGATTCCCACGGGCGTCTCGTCGGCCCTGACGAGGTCGAGGTTCAATGCAACAGGTCCTTCGGCTACGCCGCTATCCCAGGCCTTGATTCCCCCGCTCAAATTGTAGACCTTCTTGAATCCTTGGCCGGCAAGCAATTGAGCCGCAACTCGGCTCCTGCCGCCCACGGCTCAGTAGACGATTACCGGTTTGTCCGGGTCAATTTTGTCGTAGGAATCGGTCAATTGCGGCAGGGGTATCAGTTGGGCGCCGGGAATATGCTCCCCTTCATACTCGGAGGGCTGTCGCACGTCGAGGAGGGTGTAGGAGCCTTCCGGGTTGTCTTTCATGAAGGCCCGGGCTTGGTCCGCGTCGATGGACTCCACCGGAGTAAAGAGCTTTTTCAGCGAATCGAACATGTCTCTTCTCCTTGTGAATGGGATTTAGAACGTTGCAGGGACTGCTCCCCAAGATGCGCCCGTCATTTTGCGGCCCATTTCTTCACCGGACCCGCGGCCACGAGATACAGGAGCCGGCTCGCGTCGTTGAGCCCGAGGAGGCGTGCCGCCTCATCGTCGTAGAATGCGCCGATCCCGCAACATCCCAGACGCATGGCCGTGGCCGCCACGTAAAGCCTTTGGCCCAGGCGTCCAGCGGCCAGCATGGCATGACGGTATCCGCGTGGACCCCGGTTGGACTCCAGGAGCTCCATATTGGTCAAGAAAAGAAAATGCACGGCGCAGTTGGCCAGCCAAGCCTGATCCAAACAAATGTGCATCATGTCGCCGATGACGGACTTGTGAAACACGGTCGAGACCGTCTTCCTTTCCCTGTTCAGGAGATAGAAGCCGGGCTCCAAACCCTCGACCTTCCCTGCAAGAAACCCTACCGCAACGGCGTCGTTTCCGGGAAATAGCGCTGCCGACCCCGAGCCGCCGTCCGAGGAGAGCACGGTGAGCAGCGCGGACAGGCAGTCGGCGGACAGGGCGTCCTGCACGAAATTCCTCATGGAACGCCTCTTGAAAACGGCTTCAGCGTACCCAAGAGACTCGGGCCATGGTTCCGGGGAAAATATCTTTCGTTCGTCGTGAGACACAACACCGAGGCTTGCAGCCATGGACGCCCCAGTCCTGCTATGCTCCACCACCCTGGACGTTGCGGCATGAACCTCCAATATGGGAGGGTACTCAATCTCTCTTGGGGAGACTCGGCTCGCTTCCGCCAGCCCCTCAACAGGATCTCCCAGGCTCGCGTCGCCCACGTCCGACTCGTCGGCGGGTGTCCAAACGGCCACAGCGGCAAGACAAACCTCACGGGAAGGGTCCACCCCCATGAGGGAATTAACGGCTTGGTCGTCGAAATCGTAGAAGAAACGATGGGCCAACCGCTCCGATCTCAGAGCCGGCCCAAGGTTTTCCGCCAAATGTCCCGTGTCCAGCAGATGGTAACGGTATGCCCGATCCCGGTACTTCCATGAGCTTCGAAAGAAAATCGACGTGAGGAGAAAGATCAGGGCAGGGGGAGAGGAAGGGGCCGGGGAGAGCATCGGAGCAAGTGCTCCCATAACATTACCCTCTCGAATGAGGGTAATGGATTGGTCGGCAACGTCTTGATGGTAGAGACCGGGGGCGATTCCCTGCACGTCGAGGATCGATGCGTACAGCTCGAACGGGTACAGGGCACCCGCCGACGCTACACTCCGATAGTAGAAATCCGCACCACCGTGTCGTGCTTTGGCGGTCAACGCATGGGCGAGCAACACAATGCGACCGAGCCGGTCCGCGTCAAGCGATCCCTGGGCATCAACTGAAGCCTCGCCCGTGAAGAGATCCGACAGTCGTTTCTCCTGCAGCGCCGGTTCTCGGGAAAGTGGAACGTTCCTGATGCCGGGGCATTTCTTGAAGACGTTCGGCTGATTCGACCAGTCCATAAAATGCCCGCCCATATCCTGCCGACGGTAGCTGGTCAGGTCGTGATAATCCCGAGCGGACTCCATCATGATAGCGCTCCTCGCCTTCGGTGCAGCGACATTGAACGGTTGTCATCCTCCCCAAGGCATATTCGCGTACACTTCCGACAATCGGTCGCGATAGTCCCGGAAGAACTGTTCGTGCTGCTTTTCCCAGTCAGCCAGCATCTTGAGGGCCTGTGAGGCCTTGCCTTCGGTCTGTTCCGACATCTTTCCGTAAAATTCGCTCAAATCCTTCTCAATGAGCCATGCGGTATTGAAGACGGTCACGTCCGGCACCATCGAGCCTTCGACGCACTTCTCAAGAAACTCGGATTTGGCTCGTTGGTCGAAGTAGTCCGTCGGCGGGAGGGCGACTTCCCGGGCTCTCGCCAGATCGATCTCTGCATCTTGCTTGAGGTCGGCGAGAATCAAGGAGATGAACTCGATATGTTTCTCCTCCTCCTGTATCAGGCGTCGCAACGCGGTTACCGCCGCGCCGATCCCCATGCTTTCAAGAGAAGTCCGGAAGAAGTTCATACCGGTCTTCTCCTGATTCAGGGCGTACTCGAAAATCTTAATCAGCCTTTTGTTATCACCCATATCCGATTCCTCCTCCGATCTTTGGTTAAAGGTAACCTCTCCGGCAACTCGAGTGACATCATAGCAGTTCGGGAGACCGGAAGTAACGTCAAAGCGCGTTGAGACGGTGTAACTGCGGATCGAAACCGTTCCTGTTCCGGCCGATTACATTCCCCATTCAAGAGCCGCGCATGATTTGATTTCGGCCACCCCTCCGCATGAGCGATCCATGACGCGCCTCCCTTGGCTGCTCATTACCGGAACATCAGAGCAAGCCCTCACAAACCACACCTTTAGTGGAAAAGAGTATAGTGGCTCGGACGCTGCGAGGCAAGTAGCAGAATGAAAGGATATATAACGAGTGTGAAGGGGCCTATAAGCGAGGGCACGATAGGAAGTCAAAAGGAGGCCGATTGTTGGCGGTGGACTCGGCCCGACCCCGAAGTTCCATCAATCAAGCAAGAATTCCGGGAATCAGGTTCATGTCGACGTAAGGCTGACCTTATAATTTAGTATCGGGAGTCGTCTTCACCATTTCAGCATCAAGTTGGCCAGCCGACGGTAAATTACTTCCTGAGCAATACTGTCGACTCATTCCTCTTCCGGGCCGACGAATCGGATCCGGGGTCGGGTCCAGTCCGCCGATCGTCTCAAACGATCGGCCTCCTCTCAGGTAAGTTACGACAGGTCATCTCCCGGTTGGTTTCATGCTCTTCGAAAGATTTTTTCGGCCTTCGGGCAATTTTCCACGATCTCAGTACGTTATGCACTTTATTTTTTTGTGATAAAGTCGTCTATTTCCTCCGAGCGGTCAAGTAAGGGATGTTGTTGTGATATGGGGAAGAGGCCTTTCCCGCTCCCCGGAAAAGATTACCCAACAGGAGCGGGAACACAGTCCAGCAGCGGCCGGTTTTCTTCCTTACCCATTCCCCATAGGCACGGTAAACATGTGAACAACGTGTTCTACGGGAAACCCGCGAGAACTCCCTCCGCAGTCACTCTCTCAAAGGGCTCCGAGAGTCCTTAGCTCACGATTGCGCATTTTTGGCCCCGGCGGCATTCCCGAGGCATCATCTATTAACGATCGAACGCTCTCTCCGTCATTCCTACGGAGGCAGGAATCCAGGCTGTTCCGAACACCTGGACCCCGGCCTTCGCTCGGGGTGACGACCCGGGACCATGAGGGGTCATCTTGAAATCGACTGCCTTATTCAACCGTATTTCAGAAATGGAATACTTACAGTCTCATCCGTCGGTCTTCTTTGTCTCACCTGAAGAAGATTTTGCGAGAGACTCTTTCTCGTGGGGCACGGCCCTGCCGAGGTATTCGGGAAGCTCCAGGCCGACCATCTTGGCCAATTCGTGCATGGGAGGAAGAACCGACATGAGCCGGCCGCCGAGATTGGACATGCCGCCGCTGCCTCCGCCGTCCCATACCACGATCTTTTCGATGGGGAGATTCCTCACCGCATCGGCCTGAACCCTGGCCACTTCCATCATCTTCTCGATGAGCAGAAGGGCCGCGGTCATGGAGGTCTCGCCGCCGCAGGCTTCCACGAGGGCACGGTAACCTTGTGCCTTACCGTCCAGGATGGCCTGCAAGCCTTTACCTTCCGCCTGCATCTTCACCAGATTGCCTTCCGCCTCACCCTGGGCCACGAGCACGCGCTTCTGTCGTTCGGCATCCGCCTCGACCACGGCTTTCTGTTTGGCCGCCTCAGCGGGAACAACCACCTCCGCGTTGAGCCGAGCCTGCTCACGCCGGCTCTTGGCCTCTTCCGCCGCCTTTTGCGCTTCCTCCTGGGCAACCCGAATGGTTCCGTCCGCTTTCATGGCAGCAGTCTGGCTCTTGGCCCTTGCTTCTTCTTCAGCGACTTTCTGGCCTGCCTGAAAACCGGCCTTCCTCGCGTTGGCCCCGGTTTCGGTTTCCACTGCCTGGGCGTCCAACAGGGAAACCTGTTGCCGCTGGTCACGTTGCGCGGTGGCTTCACCAACGGAAGCGTCGGCATTGGCTGCGGCAATTGACTTCCTCTTTTCCCGTTCAGCCTCCGCTTCTCCCACGGAAGCCTCGGCATTGGCCGAGGCCACGGCGCGCCTCTGGTCCCGTTCCCTCTGGGCCACACCTATTCTTCCGAGCTTCTCCTGTTCCGCAACGTCCACCAGCGCCTGGTTAATGGCCTCAGCAGCGGCTTTCTTGCCCAGGGCTTTGATGTACCCGCTTTCATCTTCAATGTCCTTGATGTTGACGTTGATGACCGCGAGGCCGATCTTCTCCAATTCAACGGACACGGCCTCGTTCACTTTGGCCATGAACGCCTGACGGTCCTGGTTGATCTCCTCGATCCGCATTGTGGCAATAACGGCTCTCATTTGCCCGAGGATGATATCTTGAGCCTGCTTCTTAACATCGTCCATACTCTGGCCGAGAAGCCTGACCGCAGCGTTCTCCATAATCCCGCTCTCGGTGCTGATCGCAGCAGTCACCGTGGTGGGAACGGAGACCCGGATGTTCTCCTGAGACAGGGCGCTTGCAAGCTCTATGGGAACGACGAACGGCTCAAGATTCAGCCAATCGTACGATTGAAATACGGGCCACACGAATGCGGCACCGCCATGAACACACTTGGCCGCACCCTGACCCGTTTTGCCGTACACAACAAGAATCTGGTTGGACGGGCAGCGTTTGTACCTCCCCACAAAAAAACAGACGACCGCTATAAGCATCACCGCAAGCACGGCCGTCAAGATAAGCCATGTCAACATGTCATACCCCCTCTTGATTCTCCATCGGAACTACTTCAACAGTTCTGTTATCCACAATGCCGACAACTCTAACCTTGGTCCCGGCCACCAAAGGGCCCCGGTCCGCTGAGCGCGCATCGACGAAGCTAACGGTGCCGCTCACTTTGACCCGGATCTTGCCGAGTCCCCCTTCAGGCACGTTCATGTACACCGACCCCTCTTCACCCACGGCAGTCCATATGGACGCGTTGCCGATCTCCTGGAGCTGCACGAGCTTGAACACGAGGTACGACACGCCAAACATGGCCGCCAGCCCCCAGGCGAAGCTGTACGCCAGAGCGAGAGCCGTCTCGATGCCTGAGGTCAGATAGAGAGTCCCCGCCCAGGTGAATAGGGTCGCAAAGGCAATTGCCGATCGTATAGAGACAAGAGAGAAGGATGCTCCTGCGCCATTTGCTCGCGTCTCGTGATCTCCCCCATCCTGATCGTGACCCATATCGGACTGATCGTGGGCTGTATCGGCCTGATGATGGCTGTCCAGTCCGAGAAACATGCCGACGATTTGCCAAAGAAAAAGCACTCCGAAGAAAAGCGCGCCCACTGCGAAGGCCTTGTTGAGGGCGCTTATCCCCTCCCACCAGGCTTCCATTGCATTTCTCCCTCTGTTACTGCCTGTCCGTTCAAGGTGTGTGCATTGATTCCCGTGGACTCCCGGGATACGTATCCCTAATTCATCATACTACATTACGGTGCGTCGGGAAAGCGTCTGCTCGAAACGTTGATGCCCCATTGCGAAGTGAAAAGGTTCCGGAAGCCCGGTACATCCTATGCCTACACGGAAAAGCCCCCCCTGAAGTTCGCGTCTAGATCTGCCGATCCACCTTAAGAAAGCCCGAGTCCCCTTCTATTTGAGGGTGATGGCCTTCTCGGGACAGATCTCCTGACAGCAAAAGCAGGTGATGCATGTGTCGGCATCGACCTCGGGGACCTGCTCGCCCATCGACAGAGCCGATACGGGGCACTGATCCACGCAGGTGCCGCAACTCGTGCACAGATCCGGGTCCGCTTGAGGTCGAACAAGGGTCCTGCCGTGAATCATCTCCTGAATAGCTGAATTTTCGAAAATCGCCTCGCCGCCCAAGGGAGGAAGCTTGAAATCGGGAAGTGGTTTCAATTCTCCCACGATATCGATCCCGTCGAGGTCGTAATCTCCCAATCCCAGCTCTTTTGCCCGCTGCAGGAATCGCAGGCGTCCGGGATCGCACCCCATCATGACGGCTATGACTGAATCAAGCGCTACGGCATTGTCGGAAGCCAAAATCAGGCCGATGTCTCTGAGATCCGGGGAAGCCGGACCGTTGCCCTCCATGCCCACAATGGCGTCTATCAGAAAGAAGTCGGGCACCCGGAGCCGAAACACGTCCACCACGGCCTCATGGAATCGAGCAGGACCTCCGGCGGCTTTGTGGAGCTGGGCCTTCTGAGCACCGGGTAAGAAGCCGTAACTGTTCTTGATCGCTCCGGTTACCACGGTCAAACCGTGTGTCTTGAATTTGGGTAGACTGATGATGACATCCGCTTCCAGCACTATATTGGAGATGCTCACCGTGGGAAGGAAATCAGGATTGAAAGCAACTTGTTGCGATTCGTTTCCGATGTTTCGGTAGTACCCTTTGGCAGCGTCCATAAGGCCTGTTACCCTGAAACTCTCCTCGTTGGCGCCATAGCTCATAAGACCCGGATTGTCCCCCACGACAATTGAGGAGGGTCCCATGGTCTCCACCTTCTCAACCACAGCGCGGAGGACGGCAGGGTTCGTGACTATGCCTTCGTCCCGGTCCGATCCCCTCAGGACGTTGGGTTTTATCAAAACGCTCTTCCCCTGCAATTCCGGGGGAAAAAGCTCGAAAGCTCGGTCGACCGCTTCACGAACGTTGTCATAAGTAGAAGGATGAATCATTACCTTTGGCATGGTCTACACCTCTCATCATAAAGTAAAAAACAGGTCGCTTCGTTGTGTGTGCCCTCCGGCCCGGATCGTCGATAGCATTTGCCGGGGACAAGGCTTCCCCAGGGCAACTCTTCAATTGTGCTGCAACAGGATTCTATTTTCAAGCCGAGGAACCGGCGGGTAATGTACTCAGGTAAGGTGGACAAATCATTCCGCATCGGCTCAGGCGGTCCCGGGACCTTCGTACCTGACCGCAAGCATAGTGATGTCGTCCGCACGGGGGGCGTCTTGTGCAAAGGACTCCACAGCGAACATCACTGCCTCGATGATCTCGGGAGCAGACTTCCCCTTCATCTCCTGCAATACGCCGTGAAGCCTCTCTTCGGAAAAGAGCTCGTCCTGGGGGTTGAAGGCCTCGGTGACTCCGTCGGTGAACGTGAACAGGGTTTCGCCGGGATTCATGATGAGACTCTCTCTTTTGTAAGCCGCCTCCTCCAGCACGCCGACCACCGGCCCGCCGGGCGGCCCCAACTCAATTACCTCCTTCTCACGCAGCAGCATGGGGGGATTGTGTCCTCCGTTGGCGTACAAGAGCTCGCCTGTCTTCAGATTCAGTATCCCGCAAAACATGGTCACGAACATGCACGAATCGTTCCCTTTTGAGAGCTGTCTATTGAGATGATGGAGAATCTCCTCAGGGGGCACCCCGCCGGCCGCCGCCGAGCGGAGGAGAAATGTGGTCACAGCCATGAAAAGGGCAGCAGGAACCCCTTTGCCGGAGACGTCACCGATAGCGAAACAGAGACGATTGTCGTCCAGGAGAAAAAAGTGATAGAGGTCCCCACCTATTTCCTTGGCAGGCTCCATGATGGCGTGTATGTCGAAATCCTTGCGTTCGGGAAACGCCGGAAAACGTGAGGGCAGCATGCTCCTCTGAATGCGCGCGGCCACGGAAAGCTCGCCTTCAATTCTTTCCCTCGCGGCCGTGGCTTCAGTGAGCTGCTGAATGTAGTGGGTCAGATCGACGGTCATACGGGCAAACGCCTGGGCCAATCGGCCTATCTCATCGGCCCTTTGGATTTCCGACAGATCCACATCCAGGTGACCTGTAGCCACGTTGGCGGTAGCTTGCTCCAGGCGTCGCAAAGGCTTGGTAACGGAACGGGCCGCGATCAGGCTCACCGCAAAGAGAAGAATCGCTCCGGCCACGCCCAGCAAGGCGCTCCTTCTCAGTAAACCCTCGATGGGAGCAAAAAGCCGGCTCTTGCGGAAGAGCACCCCCAGCGACCAGCCGTTAACCTTGAATCGTGAATACGCGAGGAAGGAGTCGCCGCCTGGAAAAAGGTCGCCACAGTCAACGAAGCCCGATTCATTGGCCAGCATCTCTCTGCCGATTTTTTCAAGCTTCTTTGACCCCATCTTCTCGGCGATGGAGAAGACCGACTCCCTCATGATCCATTCTTCTCGCGGGGCCGTGATAAACGTCCCCTGTCGTGAAATGACAAAATAGGTGCCTGAGTCGCCGATGTGGAGGGATGCAAGTTTCTCCGTCAGCCAATTGACCGACACGTCCGCAGTGACCACCCCTTTGAATTCTCCCTGCTTACCGTCCTCTGCAAGGTGGTAAAAGGGAAAAGAGTAGGTGCACATGATCACGTCGCCGCCGCCCTCGTCGTAATAGGGCTCGCTCCATACGGCTGCTTCACGTTGCTTTGGTATCTTGTACCAATCCTTGTTGAAGTAATCGTAAGAATCGCTCCCCAGTTGGATGTACTTCACACCATCGGGACTCTTGTGGAAATACGGCGAGAACGCGCGGACTTTCGGTTCGAATGTGTACGGCTCAAACGCGACGGTTGACCCGAAAATTTCCTCCTGACCAGTGACGACCGCACGAATCAAGAGAAGAAGGTGCAATTGGTCCAGCCGTACCGTCTCGACGCACAGGGCGAAGTTTCCCGTAATCTCTGCGACTGCCCGGAGCTCCTGCTGCATGGTCAGGGCCTTCGATTCCGCCAGATTCCGAGCTTCCTTTTCCGCGTTTGCCACGATGATCTTGCGAGAAACCCTGTAGCTGTCGGCAAGAACCATTGCCAAGACAAAAGAGGTGCCGATCATGACCAGAAGGGTGACCTCAACCGCCAAACTATGAAAACGGGGTAACTTCATGACGGAGCCTCAGGCCGCAGGAATCTCGGTCTCTTTCAATGCAGCCGGCATAAATCATTCATTGGCCGAGCGCCTTATCCAACGACTCATATATGGGGAGGATGTTTGCGAATCCCGAGACATCGAACACTTTCTTCACCACTCCGTGGAGAGAACAGCATGCAATGCCCCCACCCGCCGCCTTAGCCTTCTTTGCCACTGAGAGCACAATGCGCAGACCCGCACTGCTGATATAATCGAGCCGGCTCAGATCGACAATGAAATCCCTATGCCCTTTCGCCATGCATTCCAACATGCACAGCTCAAACTCGGGAGCGTTAACGGTGTCAATTCTTCCTTCCACGGTGACCACGGCAACAGTGCCGACGGTGCTTACAATCGTATTCAAACAAGCCTCCCGGACCCTATTCTGTTTTGTGAAGAGCCGCTCCTCGCGGCGGCTGCAACCGTGCCGCTCATTAAAATTCGCGGCGTTCTTCGAGCTGAAGGCCAATGAGCCTTCGACGACATTGTCGCCGGAGATCGGCGCAATTTTTCCGACAGGAGCAGCGCCTTCTTGAGACTTATGGCAGACCCTATAGTGAAGCGTTAGAAGCCATCCAAAGGGTCCCTGATGACACCACGGCTCTTTTCGTTTGCCGCAGTTTGCAAACCGCCCTACTATAGGCTTACAGCGGTCTCTCCCTTGTGTCAACAATCGGTTGGAACGTGCCCCGTCTTACGCTGAACCGCCGGTTTGGGTGCGCTCCCAATCCATTTTTACCATCTCAAAAATCCGGTGCGCGGCTTCCGAATAGAGCTTGATCTCTTCAAAATCGGGCCGGCAGAGGATCTTCTGCATCAACAGTCCATCTCCGTCGAACCAACGGGGAAGGAGACCTCCGAAGAAAAATCCTCTTGCCCTGCACGAATCCACTGCAGCGACGACGGACGGAGAGTCCAATTTCAGCCATACCTGGAGCACTTCCACCTTTTGGGCAACGGCGCGGTTTTCCAGGTCGGAAAGATACGCTCCGAAGTCCGAACCGACCGTCCCCACCGCGATGCGGGCCACCCGCGCAAAATCGAAAATCGTCATGTCGGCTCTCGATGGGCCTTCAACGTCCACAGCCCCTTCTGCCACGATCAAGTCCCGCTCGTCGTCGAGGCTCGCAAAGAGGAAGCGCAATTCCTCCTCGTACACCTTGGGGATAACTACCCGGAGATGTTTGGGTTTGAAGCACCGAAACGCCAGTAGAGCGGCTACTCTGCCGGTGGCGCTTCTTTCGGCGGTGTACGCCTGGGCCGGCATGAGCGCGACTTCCAAAGCCGTTTCCACGTGCTTGAATTCGATTACGGACTTCTGCATGGTTAGATGATTGCACACCGGCTCGCCGAAGGTCTCCTCCACGGATTGACAGCTCGTCACCCACTTTTCATACACGAACTCCAGCAGGCGGCGGTTGATGCCCAATTTACGATACTCCCGCAAGACCAAGCCGGCACCTGCTTCGTAAAGGGAGGAGAACGGTGCGGACCTGAAGAGGTTCTGCACTCCTACCACATCCCCCTTGGGAGCTCGTGCCACAAAGGTATAGGTGTGACCTGAGGCGTTGGCTTCCATTAGCGCCTCGGGATCGTAGAAGAGTCTTATCGGATATCCTTCTCCATACACCGCACGGAAAAGACAAACGATTCCTGGGGCATCTTCAGGGCGAAAGTTGTCCACTTCGAACGGTTGTCCGGGTTCCACCGTTTTGTCAGGTTCTCTTACCGACATGCAGGGCTCCTTCACTTCTTGACGTGCATCAGCACGGGAGAATGGCTTTCAAGGCTTCAACGAATGCTTCCAGGGCTTCCATCTTCGAAACGGTGACTCTGATGTGGTTGGGAAACCGAAAGCCCGTCATGGTGCGTATCATGATTCCTTTAGTCATCAGCTTGCGATAGGCCAGGGTGTCGCTCATGGGAAGCTTTACCATGAGATAATTCCCTTCGCCGACAACCAGCGGGAGATTCAGTTGCGTCAATTCCTTTCGGAGGAATTCCTTTCCTTGTCTCACAAGATCCCTGGTATTCCTGATGTGCAGTTCGTCGCCCGCTGCAGCAAGCGCCGCCTCCTGAGCCAATGCGTTGACCGAGTAGACGATGCAGGTCCGCCTGATGACGTCCACCACCTCACGAGTGCCGGCAAGATATCCTATTCTCAACCCCGCCAGACCGTACATCTTGGAGAACGTCCTGAAAACCACCAGGTTGGGATACTCGTCGATCAATGACATCCCATCGGGATAGTCATCCTGCTCCACAAACTCATAATAGGCCTCGTCAATCACCACAATGCAGCGGCCGTCGATTGCATCGAGGAATCGCCTCATCCCGGCAGTGCTCCAGTATGTTCCCGTTGGATTGTTGGGATTGCAGACGAAGACTATCTTGGTCCGTTCATCGACCTCCCCGAGCATCGCTTCATCGTCGAACGCGTAGTCCCTGAGGGGCACCAGTCGAGCCTCGAACCCCGAAAATTGTGCCACCCATTCGTACACGGCAAACGTCTTGTCCCCGGTAACGATGTTGTCTCCTTTCTCGCAGAAGGCCTTGATGACGAAGCTTATCACCTCATTGGCGCCGTTGCCCACCAGGAACTGTTCGGGATCTTTATGGAAAAGCTCCGCAAGTCGTTGCCGCAGGTAGTAACAATCGCCGCTGGGATAGACCGCGGCCTTTGGAGGAGGGAATCTCCGGAGAACCTCCTGGGCTGCGAGCGGCGGCCCGAGGGGATTTTCATTATTGTTCAGCCGAAACAACCGGGAACAACCGAACGTCTTCATCAGCTCCCGGTCGGGTTTGCTCGGCACGTACGCCGTGAACTGCTTGACGTACTCGGGCAAGAGGTTATCCAGGGGGCACGACTTCATGAGCGGGACTCGCCGGTAGTAAGCTGGAATATCACGAGATCCCCTTTTCCCGCGTAAGGAAGTATGAGGCGCGGCTGGAACCCGTTCTCCACGAGCGCCGGAGTAAAATGGCACTGCCAGGATTTCCCCACATCCATTTCGAAGAAGATGCTTGAGATCAGTTCCCTTCGAAGGGTCTCCACATGGTCGGCCAGGCAGAAGTGAGCATCTTCACCCCACCAGACCGGACGAAGGGTCACTCGATTCCGGCCTCGGTCGAATTCCGCCGAGAGGACCGAAAATGGCGAGCATGATTCACCAGCTCTCTTGACCGGGAGAATCTCCCTGGCAAAGAAAAGCTTCCGATACTGATGCTGAAGAAACCCTTCCAGCAAAGGATGCGACCAGACGGTACCGCCAAGGTCTTCTTCAAGGTGTCGGTAATAGGCAACCAGTTCGGCGGCTTCCCCGTCTCCGGCCTGGAACGTCAGGGACCCGAGGGGCTCGAAGTACTCTTTAGGGAGGTCGGGTGTGGGAAAACGGTTTATGAGACCTTTCGCCCCTGTTCTCGCAATATCTGCAATGCAACTGTCCAACAGCGCACTTCCCATGGTCGAGTCCGCGGGCTGCCCGAACAGGTACGGGCCGAAACACTCAATCAATCCCGTTCCTTCCCATTTCCAGATGATTCCTCCGCCGATGTGGCCCATCTTGTCCACGGCAAGGGCGACTTTGTAGTCTCCGGCAGCCACGATGTCCACCATCAAACCGGGTGCCCTGCAGATCTCGGGAAAGACCTGTCCCGCGCACTCGGTATTGATTCTGCGGACTAGAAGCTTCAACTCCTCCGGGTCTACCGCTTCCTTGATCGAGAAGCCTTTCAAAGGAGATGCCGGCGGAAGGTCGGGGACGCAATGGTCAGGGTAGGTCTTGGCTTTGGTGAGGGTCAATCTCAACTTTTGCTCGATCTCTTCAAACCTGAACTGCTCGACCATCCGCGATGCGATCAGCAGACCCGTTTCGGAGAAGTCCGCGTCAGGGTCCAGGCTCGCCTTGGTCGTGATGTTGAATGACTTCATGTCAAAATCTTCAGCCGGGAAGAGGAACTCGATCTCCACAAAATATCCCCCACCACGGGAATAGATCCGCACTTCTCCTCCCGGACAGGCAGTTCGAGACAGGTACACGAATATCTCTTCCACCGCCAAGGTAAGGGAGAGAGCCTCCGGTTCCTCCAGGCCGAACGCAATGGCCGACTTCTCCGCGAAGGCGGTGGCCAAAGGCAAGAAGGTCATGTCGGCCCGCAAACGCAACACGACTTCCGGTTTGAACGAAGGTTTCAACGAGGCCTCCTCTGAGCTGGACTCGGTCCGGACCGAAGGAAAGGTATACCATCTCAGAAATTTGAAGGCAAACTTAAGGCGCACTCGCTTGCAACCCTGTAAGAGTGATTCCGAATCTCTTCCTGAGAAAGGCCGACCGACCGTTCAAGAGTCTCGCCCAGCATGACTGATGCAAGATGGCAGGAGGTCTGAAAAGGTGCCGTGCTAAACTCTATGATGCCAAGACGTGGCTCCCGCGGGACGTCGAGAAGTCCCCGTTGATCTTCCTTTCGCCCTTATCTAGTTAATAGCATTACCCAATATCACCGGATCCGTCGGCCGGCAGTTGGGGACACGTGTCAAATTTACCTGTGCCATGTGTCAGAAATCCACATTCAGCAAGAATGCGAGAATGAGTGTTCACGGCCTCATTGCATGCCCCGCCTGCCTCAACCTCGATTATGTGTGGCAGGCACACGCCTGAGAGGTGGATCTTGCCACTTGGTGTCCCTTGTGACTGCCGATGGAAATGGAAATAACATAGGAAAAACCAATTGAAATGACTGTGTGTGATCAGTGGCACTAAAATTGCTGTCAAGTTCTTAGGCCACGGTCAATTGAGGGGATCGCCGATTTATCCGTCGGAACAACTATTTGGCGAAAGGAGAAATGACTGCCCGGTCGGATCGTTGGTACGAAATTCAAGAGACGCGGTCTCTTCTGTTTGAAGAGACGTCCACACGTGGGATGAGTGCCGGACTGACAGGGGGACTCACCACGACTAACTATTGCCGCGGGAAGATCAGGCTTTCTTAAAGCTCGGAATTACTCAGTTGGTCGTCAACCAAAAGATATCGACACATCAAAGCCGATGAGTCATGAGTGAGGAGTCGTAAGAAACCCGCATTATTCCGGAGGTTTGTCCATCCACTGACGTGGGCGGTATGCCTCCCATCTACCAACACTCTGCCCCAAGGGGGCAGAGTGTGCGAAAGGAGAACCATATGGGACTTAGGTTAGTAGAGTACTTTAACAGAATGGACCGGGAATCCATCGCGTTGGGTGAAGCCCGGATGCAATTGAAGCTCGGCATGTCGCGTAAGCGGGCGGCTGAAGTGGATGACAAGCCGGACCTCATCGAAAAGGCTGAACGAATCCTCAATGAGCTGATCCGGACCAAAGATCTTTTCAAGGCACCAAGGAGGTCATAACATGACGGTTACTCTCAATCTGACTCACAGATTTGATCCCAGTGTCAGAAGGCACTATCTGAACGAAGCGCTATCGGTACTTCACTGCCATCATTACGCCACGCTCTACACCCAATTGGCATTGGACGCTGAAGATCTCGGCGGTGTGAAGAATCTCATCGAAGCCGGAGCGGATGTCTTCGGCGGTTTTCTCAATGATTATTATGCAAAGCAAGGAATCACTTCAGCCGCGGATCGGATAGATATCGCGCAGCAGTACTGGAAGACGGTCGGCATGGGACTCATTGACATCTCCAGCTCTGATGAGAAGTCCGGAAAAGCCACAATGGAATACTCCCACCTCGACGAGGGATGGCTCAAAAAATGGGGCGGCATTGACCGGCCGATCAATTTCTTTACGCAGGGATTTCTTGTAGGGGTCTTCTCCGCCGTGTACGGCAAGAGCCCGGATTCATACGAAGTCTCCGAAACCAAAAGCTTGGTTAAGGGCGACGACATCTCCGAATTTACCATCACACTGAAATAGGGAGAACCTAATGGCCATTGATAGAGAGAAGATCATAGACGAAATGTCAAAGATTAAGGTCGTGGGGAATGACGAAGGGCTGATTCCTGCGCTGGGCGTATATGTGCAGCAGCTTCCCGCGGACTTTTGGAATGGCTTCGCGACACGAATGATCAAGAGCATCGATCCTGAGCTTGCGGACGCAGTTGAGACGATGCTCGAACGTGCCGCCCATGAATGCGGCTATTACACAGGTCATGGAATCATAACCTCTGAGGAGTGGGACAAGGTAGTCAAACCCATGGTGGAGAAAGTTCCCGAAGATATTCTCTACGGGGCATACGCGGTCTTTTCCGCGTGGGGTTGGGCGAATTCGGAAATCGTGGAGTTGGTTCCCGGCGAAAAGATGGTGGTGCGAGCCTACAACTATTACGAGGCCGACGGCGCAAAGGCTGCAGGAATCGTGAGGCCGTTTGCCCACATGATAAGAGGGGTTTCGGCGGCCTTCATGGATCTCGCCTACGGCGATCAGTTTCCCAACGGTCTGGACACCTTTACCTGCGAGCAAACCAAGGGAATTGAGTGCGGTGACGAATATGGGGAATTTGTGGTGACCAAGAAGTAGTGCCCTGCGAAAGGTCTTCCATCCGAATATCGGATGATGCTGCTTTTGGAGAAGAAGAATATCACTTTCAACTGAGGTAGGCACTTCGGGAAACGCATCCGCTCCCGGATTCTTGCCGGGTCCGGTATCAAGTTCGGCGAACCGGAAATGTAAGCCGGCCGGAAGTGTTCCCGGAAGTGCCCACCCACGGAGATTGCATGAAGAGAATAACGATAACTCTTATCATATTGGTGTTGTCCGCTCCCCTGGCGTTTGCCCAACCCGACATAGTTAAGATAGGCGGAGCAGGACTCTTAAGCGACCTGACCGTGCCTCTGAGTGAGGAATACGTTGCCGGAGGATCAAGCTGCAAGTTTGCAATGGTGCCGTCGACGACCGGCGGCGGATTCAAGAAATGGATTGCGAACGAAGTGCAGTTAGTTCAAGCGACCCGGAAGATTACGGACCGGGAAATGAAACAAGCTACGGACAACGGCTTGGTACCGAGTTTCAAATTCATCGGAGTGGTCCCCGTAGCCGTAATCTGTAAAGCTGATAATCCCGTTGAGAATCTTACCATTGAGCAACTGAGAAGGATCTTCACGGGAGAGATCACCCTCTGGTCGGAAGTAGGCGGCCCGGACCAGAAGATATTGGTAACGACAAGGGAAGTGCCCAAGACCGGAACCGGTGTGGTCTTCCAGAGGGAAGTTTTGCGGGGCGCTCCTTATGCCTCCGGCCACAAGGTGATGTCAAGCTACGGAACGACGGTTAAGGTATGCGGCAAGTCGTGGGCCATCGGGTACATTCCCACATCGACTGCATACTTCAAGCATTTTGAAAAAGAGGGCATAAAGATTCTTGGCATAAAGAAAACCGACGACGGTCCGCCGATGAAACCCACATACGGAGCAGCCAAGCAGACCGATTACCCCGTAAAAACGATGTTCTTTTACTATTGGAATGCCAAATCGGATGACAAATGTCTCGCCGGTTTTGCGGATTTTGCCGATAAGACTGTGAAATGACGGCGGCGGTGCAATCCTTGAGACCAGCTTTATTCTTGACTTCGGGGATGAAGCAGGAAAGCAATCTCGTGACTCGTGCTTTTCGCGTCCAAAGCCGGGTCTCAAATCCCTGCCTGCCTTGCCCCGGACTGAGGAAGAGGCTGAGCCATCTTTCTCATGCCGGGTGAGGCATGGTTCTCCATGAACGGGATCCTATTTAGAAGACCAAAGAGGCCACTATCCCCACGGTTCCGAAAGTTTGGCGCAAGAGCAGGTCGTACGACACGGAATTGGCATATTGATTGTCATTGCCTTCGAATCGGCCATACACTTCCTGGTACGAAAAACGACCGTCAAGGCCCAAAGAAACCCACTGAGAAACTCTCACCGTGCCGCTCATCCGCAGGTCCACAAAACCGCCGGTATTGCCGTATCCTGTGTAGCTCACAAACAGAGAGTCCTCGTTCCAACGTCCGTCAACCGTTCTCTTCATGAAGAAGGAGCCCAATACCTCAAATCTGCTGCTCCAGAAGGGAAAGGACATGGTGGTCTGCAAGCCCACAAACGGCATGTAGGACGCTGTTTTGTCGTCCAGAATGGAGCCGCCGCCTGCGGTCCCTGTCTCCTTACTGCCGGAATTAAGCCACTGCTCGTATCGATATCCGCCAAGCAGGCTGAATCGGTATCCGCCGCCTTCCCACAGGTGGTAAAGGCCTGCGACTTCCCAGGCGGAGAATTTGGACTTCATGCTCCAGTCGTCGGAAACGTCCCCGATGGTTGCTCCGGACGAGTAGATAGATCTGTGGGAACCGACTTTGCTTTCAAGCGCGTTGACGCCGAATATGCCCCGGGCGGAGAAGGGCAACCCGGTCACGATTTCCAATTCGCCTTCAATGACCGGGAATCGCGGTTCGGTGTCGACCCGATAGTATCGAGGAGGTCTGGTGTAAGGTGGGTTATACGGTTTGACAAATGGATGAATAATCTGGGTGCCGAACAGGTACTGCACGCGAACCTGGGAATCCGCTCGAATGTTCCACGGCAGAAGCTGCCCTTGGCAGTCCCCGATCAGACCCCAGAGAACAAACAGGGTTCCCAAAGCCCTCATACAACTCCGCATCACCCTACCTCCACTGAATCGACCCTTTACCGAATACTCGGAGTCTATACGATCGCGCAAGAGGTTGCAACCAAGAATGTGCGGACAACTGTCAACATGGTGGTAGCCGGTAGCCGAAAGGGATCGGCCACGCTGTTGCGCAAGCCGGTGAGCAGCCTCACATGGCGCTCTCCTTGTTACCACAGCGGACATGACCGATGCCCGATTTGGGGGTCGCTGGTGATAGACGGACGCCGTGAGAATTGAATTATTTGTGACCGGTCTCCCGGGTGCGCTGCAAAGATCTCCGACCAGTCTCGCCGTCGATACTGAATCTCTTGGATCAGGAAGCTCGCCTTGTCTGCCGGTCCCATCGATGCGGCAGAATGGGGAGCCGATCCCTCCGGACCTTCATGGAGTCCTATGTGCTGAGCTCCTGAGCCCTCTTCGATCCTCCTTACGTCCCCCTTTTGCCGCTCATTTCATTTTGGTCATCTCGAAAATCCCGCATCCATAGCTGCAACCAAAATTGCTCGTTGCCTTTTCCGGCGTTAATTCGACGTTCTCAAAGAGATCGCCTTTGTCATCGACGAAGGAAAACGAGTCAAGCGCA
Organism: Desulfomonilaceae bacterium; assembly: GCA_041741735.1. Taxonomy (GTDB): domain Bacteria; phylum Desulfobacterota; class Desulfomonilia; order Desulfomonilales; family Desulfomonilaceae; genus JBGSJS01. Next base: position 39,770 of record JBGSJS010000059.1, read on the forward strand.
AATCTGTCACCAAGGAGCTCCAACAAATAGGCAACCGAGAAGACCCTATGAGCGTTGAACTCGATGCGTTGGTCGCCGATGGGGACGGACAAATAGAACTTGCCGCCCACTTTCAAGAGTTTGTGAAGGTTGTCAATGCCGACCTTATGGCCTTCAAAATCCAGCCGATCGCCATACCTTCCCAGACCGAAATGCTCGAGCGCGTGGAGGCAAGACAACGAATCGCAACACTCCGCCATTGATGCCGGAATGTCTCGCGTTAAATCGGATTCCGCAAATGCAATATTACGCACGCCGCCTTTCATGGGCCTCACATCAAGTACCACGATAGATCTGAACGATGCGACGTGGCCTACAAAGCCATCAATTCGCGATCCCACATCAACGTGAGTCTCCGGAGCATTTCTGAAAATCCTTCGCGCGACAAGGAGGTCCTGATGAAAATAGTGACCGCTTGCGGTACCGCCCTCGGAAAACCTATCGTGCAGACAGGGGTAGGGCAGACCTACGCTAAAATGGTCCCGAGAGCTTGCCTGCTGTCTTTTGAACTCCGCCAAGTCCCTGAGATAAAGCGGCAATGCCTGGAGGCCGCGCACCATTTTGAAGGGGTCTATCCCGAACGACCTTATAACGGCATAGATCCGCCGCAAGATCTCTACCAATTTCCCTCCAGTCCGCCACCGTTATCGACACAGCTCCGTCATCCTTGCCATCAACTTAGTCAACTGCGGTGCCGCACTCTTCGTGACCGATACCCGGACAAGCCCCTGACCCGACTTCTCGCTGTCGGTTGAAGCGGTTCATCGCCTGTTCCCGGCTGTTTTCCATGTCGAGAGCATACGCGGTAGTCTGTCCGTCTTGCCCCCGCTCACGGAGGATGGCTCTTGCTGCAGACGAGAATAAGGCCGGCACGAAAAAAAGACAAGGAGTGTCTTCCGTTCTTGTGCTCCTCGACGTTTTTTCGGTTATTGTCGACCTGAACGGAGCCCATCGCGGACCTGTTGTGCAATGAATCGTAACGAGTTATGATGACTCAGGATGACCGGCTCCAAGCATCGGGAGGCCTCGAATTGGTACACCGAATCTCTCGTGCTCTCCCCGGCACCTTACCTTGCCCAGAGAAGGCCACCGTTATGCCGGAACCGGCAAAGAGAACCATCAAAGTCAAACCCATACTCGCCGATCTTCGCGCCGGATTGGACCCGCCGGCTCTGAAGAGCAAGTACGGCCTCTCAGATCGTGAGCTCAAAGCTGTTTTGAACAAGCTTGAGAGCATGGGCGCTCTGCCCCCCGGCGTCCTGTCCCGCAAGCCGGCTCCGGGTCGCCGGGAATCCGGGGTCTCCTCCGGACGGTCGTCCGAGCCTTCCACCACAAGACGAGGGGAGGGGCTGGATTCTCCCGGCCCTGCGATTCAGACGCCGGTGCGATGTCCCATATGCCATGCCGACAAGAAAACCCTCTCCGCGCCCTGTCCTCAATGCGGTGCTCTCCGGGGCGGATCGCTCCTTCGAGATGCTCCCGGCATTCCCGTGCCGGAGGGGGACAGGCGCCATGTCGCACGGGTTTCCAGACCGCCGCAACAACGTTCGTCAAATCCGTGGGTGACCATCGGCATCACCACGGTGATATTTTTCGCTATCGGCTTGGGATTGTTGGCAGTCTCGTCCCATCGGTCCACCGTGACATCCAGTCTGCCCTCTTCCCTCTCAACGGCCGGGTCTGAAGGCATCATGAAGATTACCGCGTCGAATTTTCAAACGGACGTGGTGGAAGCTTCCAGAACCAAACCGATACTCATTGAATTCTACGCGGATTGGTGAGGGCCGTGCAGACGGATGGAGTCCGTCCTCGCAGATGTGTCCGCAGAGCTCGGTTCCGACGCAGTGATCGGGAAGATTCACGAGAAGGAGCGGGCGCTTTTCGCAAAGTTCGGGGTGAGAGGGATTCCGGCTCTCTTCATTCTCCGCGACGCTGAAGTGAGGCAGCGCTTTGTGGGCACACAGCCGAAGAGAGTGCTGATCGATGCCTTGAAGAAGCACGGCTCGTGACCCCGATCTTCCATGCCGTCAATCCTGCAAATCTTTCCACGCGGGGATGAAACCCAATCCGTCGGCCCTTTGAACGGCATTGATCGCGGCTTTTCGCACCACATCGGATGCAAGAAGCCCGATGCGGTTGGGGTCCGCGTCTTCACCGCCCACACTGAGGGCAATGGTAAGGTCTCCGTCCACCTGGGTATGGTAGGGTGCGATGACTCTGCCTATTCCGAGGGTGGCCTGTGCGGCTATCCTGGCTGCGGCGACCTTGTCCGCGCCGGCGTTGAATGCAACGACAGCGAGGGTGGTATTCTGCACGGAGATCCTGCGGGAACGGGCTTTGCCTTCTCGCAAGAGTCTCGCGGCGTCGGCAAGCTCCATCGAATTCGGGCTCACGCGGGCTCCTGCCAATAGACGGCCTTCTTCGTCGGTGACGTCGCCGTAAGCGTTGACCACAACGAGGGCTCCCACGATGAGATCGCCCGATCTAACCGATGCCGAGCCCAGCCCCCCCTTCATTCCTTGTTGAATGCCGAAGACTTTTCCCACGCCGGCCCCGGTTCCCGCACCGACGCTGCCTTGCTCGATGGGGCCCGACGAGGCGTTGACACAGGCCTGACGTCCCATGGCAGCGTCCGGGCGGCGAGAGCCGTCGCCAAGGTTGAGATCGAATATCGCTGCAGTGGGCACAATGGGAACCGTCTGACCGACAACCTCAAAACCGATTCCCTGCTCCGCCAGATACGCAAGCACTCCTCCCGCAGCATCCAGGCCGAACGCACTGCCGCCGCACAGACAGAGCGCGTGCACTCTATTCACCGGATGCGCCGGGCTCAGGGAATCCATTTGTCTGGTGGAAGGGGCGCTCCCCCCCTTGTGTAGACCGGCTTCCGCGCCTTCAGGCGGCACAAGGATCACCGTCACGCCGGTTGCCGCAATGCGATCGGTTGCGTGGCCGACCCTGATTCCCCGGACGTCGGTGATATCTCCATGCAAAGTGGTTGTGCTCGGGGTCATATTCGTTCCTGCCGTGCCGATTGATAACAGGCGCCTATCGAGTGAGGTCGCATTTCATCAGGAAACAGCCCCCTTCGTGGGGGATAAGCTCGTGTGACCCGATCTCTACGCGTTGTACTACCTCGAACCCGCATCGTTCGTACAGCGGCAAGGCTGTCGCGTTATCGGCAAAGGCCACGAGACAGAGGCTCCCGAATCCGTTTTGCACGGCCCTGGCCTTGGTTCGGGCAATGAGCTCGCCTCCTACACCTTGCTTTCTCACACCGGCGTCCACGGCCAAGGAATCGAGAAACCAGCTCTCGTCAACCCGCAGCTCGAAAAAATCATTGAGAAAATCGAGTCTTTCCTGAGGGAAGAACTTGCGGTTCTCTTCGGTCAATCCGTAATAGCGGCCGGCGTAGGAGAGCGACATCCCCACAATCTTCCCGTCTCTCTCCGCGACGATGGCACTCTTGTACGAACGGTGGGAGTCACCGTCTTCCATAACATGAGCCATCACTTCCACCGGGGTGAATCCGGGGATCAGGTCGTGAAAGAGGTATTCAACGACACCTCCCGAGGCGATGCTGATGAGCTCGGCCAGACGCACGGCGTCTTTTTTCTTTCCGTCTCGATAAGTTATCTGCATGTGGAGAGACCTCCTACAAGCTTTGCAGATTTCACAGCAGCGTTTCAATTAGGCCCGACGGTCATCTCGCCCTCCGTCTTGACGCGGAGCAACGGGGCAAGGGCCAAACCGGCCAGCAGCATCCCGCTGCAAGCGTAGTAGAGAGTCGGATAGCCCCAATGAGCCAACACGGGTGCACCCACGACGGGACCTACGAACCAACCGGCCTGAAACATCTCCATGGCCAAGTTGGTGTTTAGAGGGCGGAACCTGGGTTCGGAGACATCGAAGAGCAGGGCGCTCAGCATGGGCATGACCACGCCCCATCCAAGGCCCAGAACGATTCCCATGCCGTAGAATGATACCGGTCCGGAGAGATGGGCCATTGCCGCGCATCCCAAACAGAGCCAGGCAATGGACCCCAAGAGAAGCTTGGGTTTGTCCAGTCGATCGAAGAGATGTCCGGCGAAGACCCGGACCCCGATCTCCGTCATTGTGGAAAGGGTAAAGAACCAGCCGGCATTGGCAACGCCGATGCGATCGCCGAAGCCCTTGAGGAAATAGAAGACCGGGGTGAAGGAAGCCCACACCAACAGCGATAGAACGAGGATGGCCACCACCCGGGGATTTCTCAAATTTTTGCCGAGCTCTTTGAGGTTGATTCCCGATTCGGGGCTTTTTGCCGAGTCTTTCGGTTGAGACCCCACGAGCCCCAAAAGAGGGAAGGTCAAAACCATGGCAATCGCACAGAGCTCCAGCACGCCGTCGAAACTCCCCAGGCGGCGGGTAAGTGGGTCCAGGAGGGGTGGAAGAACCGCGTACGGCAACAGGGTAATGACGGAAAAGAGGCCGAAAGCCTGGCCGCTCATGCCCGGCGGAATGCAACCGACCATCCGGCTGACAATGGCGGTCACCATGACGACGTAGCCTGCGCCGTGCGCCACGCGCAGCAGGGCCATGGTCCGGAAGTCTCTGGTCTCATTGTAGAGCAGCAGGCATGCAATCACGGGAACACACCCGACGGCTATCCACCGCCTTGCATTGTCCGGATGAAGAAACGGGCTGATAAAGGGCCTGATTGCCAATACAGACAAGGAGAAAAGGGCGATGAGCAGGCCGAACCATTCCTTGTCGATAGGCAATGTGCCGAGGTACTCGTGGAATTTGAAGAAGACCGCAATATTGCAGAACGCTAGAAAAACGATCCCGTTGAGGGCGAGAAACTCACGCGTGAAGAGGGCTCTAAGATCGGCCATACATGGCACCGTCCGGTATTCCGAGGGTAGGAGAGGCCGGACCGTCCCGTCTCGTCCCGATTGGGGAGGTCACGCCTCGGTCACGGGCACGTTCGCATAATCGTTGAGGCGAAGCAAGAGAGCCCCGGCGAGCGTCTTGCGATACTCTGCTCCCGCTCGAACGTCGCTGATGGGGGAAACCGTCTTTTCCACGAGAGCTGCCGCTCGCCGCAGGGTATCGGGGCACAGCTTTTCACCACAAAGCGCTTCCTCGACCTCCGCTGAGGTGACCACCGTAGGTCCCACGCTCCCCCACGCGAGCCTGACCGCTTGGATCACACCCGAGTCGGATACTTCCATAAGTGCAGCCATGCTCGCTACCGAGCAGGCCTGGGCTTTACGCCTCCCGACTTTCTCATAGTGCTGAACATTCCACCGCGCATTCTTGCCCAGCCGGACCCCTGTTACAACTTCACCCTTTTCCAGAGCCGCCATCCCGGGGCCTTGGATGAAATCGCCGATCGGAGCTCGTCTCTCCCCATCGGCCGATCGGATCTCCACCTCCGCCTTCAACGCGTAAAGCGGCGGCAAGGTGTCGCCCGCCGGGGAAGCGGTCACGATGTTGCCCCCTATGGTTCCCATGTGTCGGATGGGTGGGGAGCCCAAAACTGCCAGGGCTTGAGCCAGAACGGGGAACTCCCGTTGAATGAGAGTAGTCTCCAGCAGGCGGCTATGAGTGGTAGCAGCGGCTATGAAAACCTCTTCACCTTCGTCCCTCACGCCGATGAGCTCCTCGACGCGCTCCAGACAGATCAAGCATTCCGGCGCTTCCAACCCCGACCGCATCTTGACCAGGAAATCGGTGCCGCCCGCATAGAGCGCCGCATCGGGCTCATTGCCGAGGACCGTCCAAAGCTCCTCAAAATTTCTTGGCAGATGAACCGATCTCATGATTCCTCGCCTGCTTTGCAGTACGGAATGGCCTTTTCCACGGCATCGACGATCTTCTGGTATCCGGTGCACCTGCAGAGATTCCCTGCCAGGCCCTGCCTGATTTCTTCCCTGGTCGGCTCGGGGTTGCGATTCAACAGATCCACCGAGGCCATGACCATGCCCGGAATGCAAAAGCCGCACTGTACTGCGCCGTGCTCGATGAATGATTCCTGGACCGCGTGGAGGCTTCGGCCGCCGTCCAGCCCCTCCACGGTGGTGATTTCGCATCCGTCCAGCTGCACCGCAAGCATGAGACACGACAGTCGGCTCTCCCCGTTGACGAGAATCGTGCAGGCTCCGCAATCGCCGGCTCCACAAGATTCCTTTGTTCCGGTCAATCCCATGTCTTCCCGCAGCAGATCCACTACCCGACGGTCCGGCCTCACATCGATATTGGTGTCGGTTCCATTGAGCTTGAACGAGATCCTCACTCTCTACCTCCATCCCTTTCTTTGCTTTCCAGCGCGGCCTTGACCCGCTCCGGAGTGAGAGGGAATTCCGAGCAGCGGATACCGCAAGCATCCCGGACGGCATTGGCCACAGCAGGGAGAGGGCCGTTGGTAGCGATCTCTCCCACCCCTTTGAGTCCGAAGGGGCCTGTGGGCTCGTGGATCTCCACGGCAAGGGTCTCCATTTCGGGAACATCCGGTGCCGTGGGAACGAGGTAGGTGGTAAAATCCGGGGTGAGCACTTGCCCGTTGAGCACGTCGAACGATTCGGAAAGGGCGAATCCCAGGCCCTGGGCAATCCCCCCCTGAATCTGCTGCTCGTACACCTGCGGGTTGATCACCTTGCCGCAATCGCTGATCGCCACATAGCGTTTCACATCGACAATACCGGTTATCTCGTCCACCTCCAGGGCAGCCGCATGCGCTCCGTACGAAAAGAGCGTGTGAGGCAATCCGTGAAGGCTCAGGTTCTCTTCAACCCCGAGGCCGTCCCGCGCAACCGGTGCCCTGAAGTGATGAACGGCAACCCGTTCGTCGTCGTTGAGGAATGCCGCCAGTCTCGACAGCGGCACCTCTCGACCCGACGGGAGGTGTTTCACCGCTCCGGGCACAAGGACCATGTCGTTCGTGTCACGGATCATGAGCAGATCGGCCGCGCGCTGAAGAATCCGATCCTTGAGAATTTCCGCGGCGCCGATCAAGGCGTTGCCGAAGGTGTACGTGCAGCGGCTCGCCGATGCGGACCCGCTCGGAAGTGTCCGGTCCGTATCCGGTTGAATCAAGTCTATGGCGTCGGCGTTCTGGTTGAGCAGCGCCCCTACTATCTGCAGATTGGTGCTCGCGTTTCCCTGACCCATATCCACTACACCGCAGTAGACGACTATTCGTCCCTCTCTCGTCAATTCGAGCTTTGCATTGGCGTAATCGGGCACCACCGGACCGTACCCGGAAGCGTGCATCAGCGCCGCGATCCCTACGCCGCGACGCTTGGAAGAGCCTGCACCGGCCTTCCAGGCTTCACGGTCTTTCCAGAGTTTGTGCTTCGACAGTGTTTCGAGACAATCAGTCAGGCCGGTGGAGGAGACCAGGGTCTTACCCACGCAGTTCCTGTCGCCGATCTTCAGAGCGTTTTTCAGGCGGAGCTCCACCGGGTCCATTCCCAGGCGCGCGGCGAGGATGTCCATCATCTGCTCGACGGCAGCGGTCACCTGCGTCACTCCAAAGCCCCGAAAAGCACCGCCGATGGGATTGTTGGTGTACACGCACCATCCCCTGAGCGCGGCATGGGGGATGCGGTAAGGACCGCCGGCGTGCTCCAGGGCAAGAGCGAGAACAACTCCTCCGAGATGATCGTACGGCCCTGTATCAAGATAAAACTCCACATCCAGAAAATGGAGTGTCCCGTCATTTTTGGCGCCAAGCCGGTAGCGCATCTTCGCCGCATGGCGTTTCGTCCCGGCCAGGAACGATTCTTCACGGTCCCACCACATCTTGACCGGTCGGCCCCCTGAATTGAGGGCAGCGAGTGCGAGAAGGCTCTGCACCGTTACTCCATCCTTGCCTCCGAAAGCGCCGCCGACATAGGGCGCCACGACCCTTACCCGGGACGAATCCAGACCCAGAGCCTCGCAAACCTCCGCACGGTCACGGAAAGGCGTTTGGGTCGAGCAGGTAATGACGATCTTGCCGTCCGCTTCCGTGCAGGCCCACCCGGATTCGGTCTCCAGGTACGCGTGCTCCTGCCTCGGCGTCTCGAAGCACCCCTCAACAATCAGATCGCATTCCAGCTCGGCATCCGACGGCGATCCTATGCTCAGATCTCCTTTGAGGAGGATATTCCCTTCCGGGCTGTCTTCGTGAACGAGAGGGGCACCTTCCGCCAGGGCTGCTTGCGGATCGAACACGCCGGGCAGCGGCTCGCAATTGACACGGATCAAGCGGATCGCCCTCCGGAGGACCTCTCTGCTCTCGGCCAGGACGAGGGCCACCGGGTCCCCGCAATGCCTTACCTTGTCGTCCACGAGGACTGGCTGGTCTTTTCTCACGACCCCTTGACGGTTGGTCCCCAAAACATCTTTGTGCGTGAGGACGCGAAGAACCCCCGGCATCTCCGCGGCTCGGGCGGCGTCAATACCAACCAGTCGACCGTGAGGCAGACCGGCCCTTTTCACCCCGGCCCAAACCATGTCACTGGAGTAGAAATCTGCCGCGTACAACTCTCTGCCCGTCACCTTGTCCAGTGCGTCGGCCCGCGGAAGCGTGACTCCAATTTGTGGTGTGCCATGGCGCTCGCCTGCACGAGAAATGCCCGATGATCTCGGGAGCACGTTTGACGTTACCTTGGACAATCTTTATCCCCTTGCTCCAGGTCCGAAATGTGGAGCCTTCAGACCTTGGGCAGTCAATCAGGGCAATCAGCGGCTTCTGGATCGTCGCTGTCTACCGTGGCGGAACTATAACATTTGGGGACGGAACGTCGGTATGATTTTCTCCAAAGCCTTCACGTCGACAGCCCGCAATCCTACCCTGGCAGATCCGATCATACCCTACCCCACAGACATGTCTTTTCGCGGCTCCCAGCGTTTCTCACGCTCTGAGTGCTTCCGTCAAATGCGTTGACAGAAAGGAGCGAATGGTCGATGAATACCGGGGTGAGAAAAGAGTGAGAAACTTGAAACGATACGTTGAGAAGAGAAAGGGAGCGGCATGGTCAAGGTTACCTGTTTTGGAGGCGCCGGGTCGGTGACCGGCTCGAATTATCTCGTTGAGACTTCCGGAGGAAGCAAGGTTCTCGTGGATTGCGGGCTCTTTCAGGGCGGCAGGGAGATGGAGCAGCGCAACCGGGGTCAATGGGGTTACGACCCCAAAAACATCGACACCCTGATCCTCACCCATGCCCACATCGACCACAGCGGCCGAATTCCCAAATTGGTGAAGGACGGTTTTCGGGGAAGGATCATTACGTCTCCGCCGACCGCGGAGCTCTGTGAGATCATGCTTCTCGATTCAGCCCATGTGCAGGAAATGGAAGCCGAATGGCAATCCAGAAAGAAGCGTCGGCAAGCACGGAAGGGTCTTCAACCGCTCTACACCACGGCTGACGCCGAAGAGAGTCTGAAGCTGCTGGTTCCGACCGAGCTCAATCAGGTCATCGATATCGAACCGGGGATCAGGGCGCGGCTCAGAAACGCGGGGCATATCCTCGGTTCCTCCATTGTGGAGCTGTGGATTGAAGACGAAGGAAAGACAACCAAAATAGTCTTTTCCGGCGACCTGGGGAAACGGGACCAGCTCATTGTCAAAGACCCCGAGGAAGTGTTTGAGGCGGACTACCTCTTCATCGAATCTACTTACGGCAACCGGTTGCACCGAAGCTTTGAAGAGAGTAAGGCCGAGCTCCTCGAAGCCATCCGGTACGCCTATTCTCATGACGAAAAGGTAATTATCCCTGCATTCGCCGTGGAGCGAACCCAGGAAGTGCTGTACATTCTCGGAGAGTTTTCACGAGCCGGGGAGATCCCCAACATACCGATTTTCCTCGACAGCCCCCTCGCGATAAAGGCAACCCAGATTTTCATTGAAAACAGGAAGTATTTCGACGAAGAAGCACGGGAGATCGTTGCAGCCGGGGGCGATCCTTTCAACATCCCCAATCTCAAACTGACAGCAAGCGCCAACGACTCCATGAAGATCAATCAGTTGAAGGAGTCGGCGATTATCATTTCCGCCAACGGTATGTGCACGGCAGGGCGGATCAAGCATCACCTGAAACACAACCTTTGGCGAGCAGGGGCAAGTATCGTCATCGTCGGATTCCAGGCCCAAGGCTCCACCGGAAGGCAGATCGTGGACGGGGCAAAAAACGTGACCATCTTCGGGGAGAAAATTGCCGTTCGCGCAAAGATCTTCACCATCGGCGGCCTCTCCTCTCACGCGGACAGAGACGACCTCCTCGAATGGGTGGGCAACTTCACGCAAAAGTCGAGTCCCCAAGTCTTTGTGATCCACGGGGAGCCGGTGTCGAGCGCGGACCTGGCGAAAACCATCAGAGAACAATTGAATCTTGAAACCTATGTGCCCCGGTGGCGCGAAACCCTGCGTTTGGAGCCGGGGGAATGGACGCCGGAGAAGTTTCCCGAGGCCCCGGTGGTCGATGTGCGCCACAATATGCTCGTGGTGGCGGCCGAGCTCGAAGCCGAGCTCTCCGAATTGAGGGAGCATCTGGTCGATACGGAGAAAGAGATTTCGGACAGCGAGGTGAGCGCGTTGGCGAATATTCGGGACCAGTTGAGGGCTCTCATGTCGAAATAAGAACGCGCTCAGAGAAGAGAGTTCACGGCATAACCATTCACTCTTGCGGGGGAAGAACTGAACCACCAATTTGTCATTGCGAGCGAAGCGAAGCAATCTCGTTGATCTGACTGCGCAAATTGAGAGATTGCTTCGTCGCGTGGCTCCTCGCAATGACGGACTGCCGCGCGTAGTCAATGGATGCGTCACGGCTTCTCCCTTGCCGGCATTGAAAGTGTAGGAAATCGCCACTCTCCTGTAGGAATTATCAACAGTCCATAAAGTGCGGTTATAATCAATATATATACCGATTTCTGTATTTTGCCACACCCTCGTGTGGTGTTTTCCCTCAACACCTGCCGAGATTTTTTTGTGGCATTAATCCCGCCTAAACATCAACAATTCAACAAGTTGCGTCTCTCCGTTACCGCTGCATTTAAGTTGGCATGCATCGTGCTCTATACGTGGGCAAGACGACGGAAAAACAAACCAACATGCCGTCGTCAACTTACGACCGATCATTACCGAACATGAAGGAGGCCCACAATGCCCAGAGTAGAATTCCTCGAAAAGACGGCAGCGGATCTCGGCACGGCCATGCGACATCGTTGCTGCGTTCACGCGGTAAACGGAAGGGCCCCCATCGTGAAGAAATGTGCAAACAACTACGAGTGCGGCGCCTGTGAGTACGATCAAATGTTGGATGACATGGATGTGGCGGCAAGGCCGGAAACACCCGGACAGACGCAGGCTTCACTGGCTGCATGAGCAATCGGATTAATAATGCCGCCGGCGAATGGTAGAAGTGAGATTCTCTCGCAGGGGCAATCAAGAGAAATGCGACATCGAAGGAGTCATCTACGACCGCTGTTTCGAGCAAGTAATGTTAGCCACGTCAGGCGGCCCCGTTTGAAACGGACGACACTTGCCCGAAACAGCAACCTTCTCGACCCTGAAGCACCCCGAGTTACATTCGCATAGCATCAACAGTTTGCCCTGAAGTGCGCTTACATTCCTTGCGGCATGGACATCGCCGTACGCGAAGTATCACCCGCCCGAACCGGCATCACTACCGCATGCGGACGGGCAGCACAGGAAGATTCCGGGCTTCTTTTCCTCTCGGAGGGTCAGAGTCCGGTGAACAATCACGAGCGAAAGCGCAGGAGGCCCTACATGGAAACGAAAGAAAAGAGGAGGAGCACCGTTACCGGATTCAACTTCTCGCAAAGGGAATGCATTTGGATGAAAGCGAGAGTTGTTCCCACAAAGTACTGTGACAATGCGTTCGATTGCAACACCTGTGAGTTCGACAAGGCCATGGGGAGGAAGTTGGCAAAAGCGACTCCCAAGACTGACTGGAACGACTCCATGAACATGCTTCCAACAGCCGATCGCCGATGTCGTCACGCGCTCACCGGCAACGCGCCCGCCGGCAAAGTGTGCGCGAACAACTTCGACTGCGGAGCATGTGCCTATGACCAGATGCTTGACGACATGAGCCAGGTGGATCACACTCTGTTCGGACCGCCCCAGTACCTGAGGGCCCACGGGTACCTCGTGCCCCGCGACTATTACATCCACAACGGTCACGGCTGGGCCCGGGTCGAATATGGGGGAAGAATTCGCATCGGGTTGGACGACTTCGGCAACCGACTGGTCGGCCAAGTCGAGAAGTTCCGCCTTCCTTCCCTGGGAACCCGCTTCGATACAGGAGATGAATCGTTCATTCTCCGACGGGAAGACCATGAAGCCGGCGTGAGGGCTCCCCTGACCGGAGTGGTCACCGCATTGAATCAGAAGCTGCTCGACCATCCGGAATGCTCCCAGGCGGACCCGTACAGCGGCGGGTGGGTGATGCTTATCGATCCCACGGAGCTGCGTTCCGACCTGAAAGAGCTCTATTTCGGTCTGGACAGCGTCAAGTTCATCGAATCGGAGGCCGAGCGGCTCCTGTCCCTCATCACCGACGACCCGGCTGCGGCGGCGGCCACAGGTGGTGAGCCCATCACCGACGTGTACGGCGCATTTCGCGATATGGGCTGGGAGAACCTTGTCAAACGGTTTATCTGATGCCGATCGGCACTTAAAGATGGGATGTTACGGCACGGGCGGCATGACTCGGAAGCGAAGCAGGTTTGGGACTTCGCTCCGGAAGAGACATGCCGTCCGCGTTACGTGTTTGGTCGCAAAAGCAGATTAGTTTACTTTCCTCTCTCTACCTGCCCATTCCTTGTTTCTCAACTCGTGCTTCTTGATCTTGCCCGTGGCGGTCTTGGGAAGCTCACCAAATTCAATGGCCTTGGGCACTTTGAACCTTGCCACCTGCTCCCTGCAGAAAGCTATGATCTCATCCTCCGTCGGGGCGTGCCCGGGCTTCGGAACGATGAAGGCCTTGGGAACCTCACCCCACTTCGGGTCAGGCACTCCGACCACCGCCACCTCCAGAATGCCGGGGTGTTGGTACAGCACGTTTTCCAACTCGACGCTGGATATGTTCTCACCACCGCTGATGATGACGTCTTTGGATCTGTCCTTGATTTCCACGTACCCCGTGGGATGGACCACGGCCAGATCGCCGCTGTGGAACCAGCCTCCGCGGAAGGCATCGTCGGTTGATTGCTCCTGCTTGTAGTAACCCAGCATGACGTTGTTGCCCCGCATGACGATCTCACCCATTGTCTGTCCGTCTCTGGGGACCGGTTCCATGGACGATTCGTTGACCACGTCCATATGAGCCGCGGTGACGTACGCCACTCCCTGACGGGCCTTGATCTTGGCCTTCTCGTCATCGGACAGGGTGCCCCACGATTCCTGAGGGGCGCAAATGCTGTGGGGCCCGTACACCTCGGTCAGACCGTACACCTGCGTCACATCGGCTCCGAGGGCCTCCATGTTCTTGATTACCGTTGGTGAGGGGGGCGCACCTGCGGTAATCACATTGAGCTTCCTCTTCATCTTCACGTCCTTGGCCCCGGGATAGCCCGACATGCCGATGAGAACCGTCGGGGCCGCGCACAGGTGAGACACCCCTTCCAGTTCCACGAGGCGATAAATTTCCTCGGGAACCACCTTCCGCAAACAGATGTGTTTTCCTCCTACCGCGGTCACTCCCCACGGGAAGCACCAGCCGTTGCAGTGGAACATGGGCAGCGTCCACAGGTAGACCGAACCGGAGCTCATCCCGTGCTCCAGGCCCTCCCCCAGAGCGTTCAGGTATGCCCCGCGATGGTGATACATGACTCCCTTGGGACGACCCGTTGTCCCGCTGGTATAGTTGAGGGTAATGACTTCCCGTTCGTCTTCGATGGGGAACGGTACCGCCCCGTCGGATCCTGTTGCGAGAAATTCCTCGTATTCCATCCCTGCCAGAGGTCGATCCCGGGAGAGATCGCAAATGTTCACCACGGTCTTGATCTCCGGCAGCTCATCCATCTTTGAGGCAACAAGGCCGGCGAGCTCGTTGTCCACAAAGAGTGCTTTGGAATCCGAGTCGTTGAGAATGTAGACCACTTCTCCCGGGGCCAGTCGGATATTGACGCTTACCGAGTGCAACTACTTCGCGTCATTCCTCAGGCGGCCCGGGGCAGTTCATTTGTGTAGAAGTCGTTATTGGCTTCGCTGGAAAGCCCGTAGAGGCGAGTTCTCTCTGATTTTCTTCTGAATCTCCAGAAGTCGGCCCAGTCT
>JBGSJS010000060.1:0-65397 GCA_041741735.1 Desulfomonilaceae bacterium
AGACTGGGCCGACTTCTGGAGATTCAGAAGAAAATCAGAGAGAACTCGCCTCTACGGGCTTTCCAGCGAAGCCAATAACGACTTCTACACAAATGAACTGCCCCGGGCCGCCTGAGGAATGACGCGAAGTAGTTGCACTCGATCTGGGTTGTAGAGTGCAATTCCGGCATCCACAAATTGATGCATGCTCTGACGGCGGACAGTTTCGCGCGAGTTGGGGGCGTAATCCTTCTTGTAGTTCTCTCTCGCCCAGTCCATGATTGGGGTAATTCCCATGAGAGGTGCTTCCGCCTGAGCCCAGGTCTTGTCCGGTGACAGATTCAACAGGGCCAACAAACACAAAGCAGATCTCTCATTTTGCTGAGCACGTGGCATTCCCAGGGACGCAAGTACTTCAAGCGCTTCGTTGACGTGCTCCTGAATAGTGGTTCTCATTGAGGGAGACTCTCCAACCGTCTATCGATCATGTCTTGGGTAAGTTCACCCTGCACTATCGCCCATTTGCCGATCGCGATCAGGACTTCACGACTCGGATATTTCAATAGCCTCAGGTCCGTAGCATTCACCTGAGTGTGACCGTTGAAACGGCGAAGGTAATCGTCCAGAGCAGTCGAATTCAGATACACCGCTAAGCCGTTCGCAAGATCTTCTGACAAACCCTGCTTGTGCTCGTGGAACACATTAAGGTGATTCTCGAAGCCCAACATGGTCACTTGCGGGAAGTAGCGAGGATTCACCACGGAAGCCACTATGCGACGCCTTTCTTCCTTTGTAGTGAAACGACGGACCACTGTATAGAAGCCTATCGGATAAAGCCATTTCTCTGTTTCTTCGTTCCCTTGTATTGCGTTAGCCTTCTTGAAACCTTGCTTTGGCCATTCTGTCTTCCAATGAAAAAAGTGACCAGGATAGAGCAAAGGAACGCTGTCCTTGTCTGGCATTGATTTCAGATATTTCTTCAGTCGAAAATCAACAACAGGTCCGGTCGAGACCTGGATGCCAACATCTTGCAGAGAATACCGGATGGTCGTTGAGGAATCGATGAGGTTACTATTTAGTGAGGTAGGAACGCGGATACATTGCTCCGGATCATCAGGACATACAATCTGATCGAAGCCATGCGCTTGGCGAGAAAGATCTTCAAAACTACCATCGGTAGACGTCGAGACAAATACATCGCGCTGCTCACCGCCTCGATCGAGTACAATTATGACATTCTCCTGAAGCACATTGTCATCTTTGAAAGCTCGGTTACGAGCTGTGAACAAATGAATATGACGAATCGCCGAGCGTTCTAAGATGAACTTCCGGAATGCTTTGTAGTATGGTCCGTTGCAAAAGCTCCGCGGGATTATAGCGACAAGCTGCCCGTGAGGTGCCAGAAGTTCGAGTGCTAGGGCAACGAAAGCGGAATACAAATTGACCGTTTCAATACCCACTCTACGTAATGCAAGACGATGGTGAGAGGCACTCCTCATCTTCTTGTAGGGCGGATTCAGGATAGCGTGGGTGTATGGTGGAAGATTCTCCGAAAACCAGTTGCCGGAGATCGAGTTGACGGCAGTCTCTATGAAGTCCTCAGTATGGACTCGATGGATGACATTGAGGCCCAGCGCAGATTCGGATAAAGATCGTTCAAGGTCGGGACGGAGCCTAGCGTCAATCTCAAACGCATCAACGGTCACACGCTCGAAGCCAAATTCCCCAGAACCCCACCTTCCGAGGAAAGCGGTAGAGAGGGAACCGATGCCCGCACCGGGATCTAATAAATAACAATCCGCAATGCTGCTGTGAGAAAACAGCGAAACCATAAACTTGGCTATGGGCCATGGTGTCAGGTACTGACCCAGGCGCGATTTCGATTCAGCATCGGTTGCCGATGACACACGGTGTCGCCTTTGCTCAATGTTCCTTAACTGGCCCATACTCATCCTTGTTTTCCTTAGGATGTTGTGATCCTGTCTAAACTGGCCGCAGTTGCAAGAGTAGAGATTCGGTCAATAGTCGCCCGACAGCCACTGTTGAGAATCGCGACACGCTGAACCGGTAAATGCGTCTTATCCCTTCATTCAAGAGTTTGCCCACTGATCCCGTTCGTATCGATTCTTCATTGGGGGTCTTGTGCTGATAGAGGCACTGCTGTGAACAACTGGCCGCTCGAACAGGATCGTGTACCCATTCCATGAACTGCTTCTCATAGTAGTTAGCACCTTCGTGCCTCGATCTTGGTTCAGAACCTTCCGATGGCTATGTCTTCAGAAGGCACCGTTCTCCGACCCCGCACCCCGTCATAGGCGTGAACTGACCCTCTCAGCGGCCCAGATTCGCCAAGGACATGCGGAGGCTTGATCACAAGTGCATTCTTAGAACCGGAGATACGAGATGTCAAGTGGATACTCGGCGCTGTTTTCGATGGACACGGCTTGTTATCAATAGAACGGGGCAAAAAGTGGCCAAGTCAGCTTTTGACTCGAATGGGACATAGCGAAATAGTGTGGTACATATCGCGGCCATGGCGCATCCAATTTCCGGACGCTTGGTACCATGTCACGAACCGGGACGGACTCCATGGAGCGTTCTTCTCTTTGACCTTTGCGTTTTAATGGGTGGCCTTTATCCACCCAGAATGCCATTATTTCCCGTGCTTAATGAACGTACCTTTCCGGTATTCTTCGAAGGCGACCCGCAGCTCGTCCTGGGTGTTCATGACGATGGGGCCGTACCAGGCAACCGGTTCTCCGAGCGGTCGGCCCGCTATGGGAAGGAATCTGACGGATTCGTTTTCCGTTGAGAAAAATGGGGTCAGGTCTATTCCTGGCTTATGCGTTCCTTGATCGCCACCACTTTCTATCTCAGAATCCTGAGGTGCGCAACCCTTCGTTTCAGGGAGCAAACTGGGCCGCTCGCTCTGCCGCAATCCTCCCGTCCAAACCCGTCTCCTTCGGTTGCGGAAATCTGAGAGGGCGCCACTGCATGGGCCGAGCGCCCGTTCTTGACAGCGGTGGGTTTATCGGTCACTTCGAGACCGTGTTAAGTGGAGCGCTTTGAAAGTTGTGGGAAGATCAGAGGCCATTCGCTCATACGGGAGCCTGCTGTCGGCCGCTATGCAGACCTTGAGCTGCCGCCCCGTATCTCCGTCTCGCCGACACCGAACTTTGTCGTGTAGAGAGTCTTGACCGGGTCGTCGTCTTTGATTGGCCCGTAGAGACTCGGCAAAGGCTGGTTCCGCCGGCCATAAGATAAGGAAGTTGCGTATTCTCCGGGCATCTTATAGAGTAAAGTCGATGATATGGTTTCGACAACGACTCTGCGAGGAAAATACAGTCCGTTTCGCACCAAAGGAATGCAGCACATGACAAGAGTCGAAGAGCTGGAGATGGCGGTAGATTCCCTCACTCCCGCGGAATATAGCCGATTCCGGAGTTGGTTCCTCGAGCGGGATTGGAAAAAGTGGGATCAAGAGATTGAAGAGGACGCCGCGGCCGGTCGCCTCGATTTTCTCGTTCGTGAAGCGAGTGAAGCGAGGAATAGCGGAAAACTCAGAGATCTCTGATGCACCGAACCACCGACCAATTCTGGGAGCGGTACCGAGCCCTGCCGGAAGATGTCCGAAATGCAGCCGACAAGAGCTTTCAACTCTTGAAAGAAAACCCGAGGCATCCGTCGCTTCAGCTCAAGAAGGTGGGATACTTCTGGTCTGCAAGGGTTGGCCGCGCCCATCGCGCTCTTGCGGTAGAAGATGGGGATGGATTCCTTTGGGTCTGGATAGGCAGCCACGCCCCGACTATGAAAGAATAACCAAGAAGGCCTAGAACCCGGATTGCCGCATGGAAAGAGCGGCCTTGAAGACGAACCGCACGAAGGCTCATCGGCATTCAACTTTATGTGCGCCGCGAATTTCAACGTCAGAGGGGGTCAAGTCTGATCTTGACTCAAACGGGACATGTCGATGGAGTCGTGCATTTCGCGATCACGACGCATTCAATTTCATGACGCCTGTTGCCATGTCATGAACAGGGCTGACTCCACGGTGCGATCTTTCCGTCGATCTTGGGGAGCAAATTGGCGGCGGTCAAGTCACGCATGAGTCAAGAGATGACCTGATCCCCACCCACCCAGAATGCCATTATTTTCCGTGCTTAATGAACGTGCCTTTCTGATATTCGTCGAAAGCGACCCGCAGCTCGTCCCGGGTGTTCATGACGATGGGGCCGTACCAGGCAACCGGCTCCCCGAGCGGTCGCCCCGCGATAAGGAGGAATCTGACGGATTCGCTTTCCGTTGAAACCATCACCCGGTCGCCTTCACCAAAGAGAACGAGAGTCCCGTTGCCGACGAACGGGTCAGTTTGCATGTCGAAATAATTAGCCCCTTCGATTTCGTATGAGAACGGCTTCTTCTCATTGCAGAAGCACCCTTTGCCGTCGATAACATACGCGAACACGGTATGGTCGTGCTTGGTGGGATGGATGAATGTCGATCCCGGGGGGACCGTCACATCGAGATATTCCGGGTCGGAAACAATGTCTTGAACAGGGCCTTCCACGTCACCCACCCGGCCGCATATAATCTTGACCTCTGCGCCGTCCTCCACCACAACGTCCGGGATTTGCCCGCTTTTCACGTCACGATAGCGCGGGTCCATCATTTTATGAGACCCGGGAAGATTGGCCCACAGTTGGAACCCGTACATCCGGCCGCTCGGGTCTCCTTGTGGCATTTCCTGGTGTATGATACCGCTTCCCGCAGTCATCCATTGTACATCGCCGGCAGATATGACGCCCTTGTTCCCCATACTGTCTCCGTGCTCGACATCTCCCCGGATCACGTACGTGATTGTCTCAATTCCACGATGCGGATGCCAGGGGAAACCTTTTAAGTAGTGCTCGGGATTGTCCGACCGAAAATCGTCCAACAAGAGAAATGGATCAAACGTCGGGACATGGGAGAACCCGAAGACCCGGTTAAGGTGAACCCCCACTCCTTCGATGGCGGGTTTACTCTTCAAGACCTTTCGGATCTTTCTCATTTGAGCCATCACCGTCCTCCATTTGTCGGGGCCTAGAAATGCTCTTTGTTACGTTTGCGTGAGGGCCGTGAGCGCGGCTCCCACACGCTCATCTGCCAATTGTCGCGATGCGCGGATTCATGCATCCAAGGTGGGAGTGTAATACGAAAATATTTCGAAAGCGAGCAAATGTACGGTTCATACATGTCGCGCAGCTCCGTGAGCTTTCGATCCGCGTCGCCTCCCTCGCCGAGCCTTAAGCCGGCTGCGGCCAAAGTGTAGCGTACACGGGCCGCCTCGGTTGGGGAAAGTCGATCGTGCTCCGGTTCGAGGGGAGGAGTTTGGAAAATGATGGCAAGGTCCACCACTGCGTGCCGTGCCATGGCAAAAGTCCGAAGCGCCTGGCGCTGACAGGCTCCCTCCACGCCGGTAACGACAATGGAAGTGGTGTCAAGAATTGTTGTAAGCGCCGCAAGCCAGGACTGGTTGTCGTGCTGTGAACGAAAATAAGCGAGCACCGGATAAGACAAGTGGATCTCCAGATACTCGGCCGACCAAAGCTCCCACTCGTGAAGAAGCTCTTGGAGCGCGGCCATGCCGTAGGTGTCACGATGTCGGAGTAGCATTTCCGCCGCAGTCGGCGGGGAGCCTGCCCGTGCATCCAGGAGCGAAATACTCACCTCGCGACGGGAAATGGCTTGAAGAGTGGCGACTCTTGCACTTTACCCCTTGCATCCGCATCTTGCAAGAGTGTGGAGTTTGTGCTCTCTTGAGGAGACATGGACATTCCGGTCGCCCTGGGATTTCAACCCCGAGTCGGAGACGAAATGGAGGATTTTCCGTGATCTCTATTGAAACCCTGGACGTCGTCGGCCACAACAGCGAAGTCGTCCCCTGCACTTTCTTCCGCCAAGAGCAGCACACCGAGCACCTTGCCGTCCTGTTTCCGGGATTCGGATACACCGGCGACATGCCGCTGCTCTATTATCCGAGACAAGTGCTTCTCGCGTCCGGCGCCGACGTCTTCGTCGTCGGTTACAACTACTCCCAGCGCCCCGACTTCCTGTCCGCATCCGGTGAAGAGCGGGCATCGTGGTTACGGGCGGACACCATTGCCGCCTACGAGACGGCACGGGCACAACGGAGCTATGAAAAGTTGACGTTGGTGGGCAAATCCATCGGCACCAGGGCTATAGGACATTTGCTCTCCACGGAAGAGCGGCTTCCCTCCCTGACCTGTGTATGGCTGACACCTATCTTGCGCAGCGAACGGTTGTGCGCTCAGATAAAGCAAAGGCCGCACCGAGCTTTGTTCGTCGTGGGGGACGCGGATTCACATTATGTGCCGGGGAAACTGGCCGAGGTTCAGGAAGCGACGGCAGGACAGACGATGGTGATCGAGAATGCCGACCACAGCCTGGAGGTTAAGGGGGATGTTGTTGAATCCATTCATATTCTGGAACGGATAATAAAGGCAATGGAGACGTTTCTCGGTTGAGAAACAACGACCGGCTCGACGCATGGGCAGGATCTACCGCACACCGCTGAAAAGTGGCCCGACATTCAAGCGTCCAGCTTGGTGAAAGCTCCGGAAAGTATGGGATAATGAAGGGGAACATCGAAATAATCCCTGTAAGGAATGCATTTGCTCATGAGCATATAATAGAGAGGGGTTGTAAGGTTCTCTTCTTCATCCAAACTGTCGAAGTTTCCCCCGCCCTTCGACATGACGAGGTCCGCGGACAGCCAGAGACTTCTCAGCTCTTCCGAACACCGCGACAGCATCGTCCCGGGGAGGGGACCGTCAATACCGTTTTCCATGACGGTGGCCGCTTCATGCATTCCGACGAGCTTTGCCTCCCTCATCGTCGCGTCATTGAGTGTCGGCAGACTGCGAACCACAAATACCACCTCGGTATCGTAAAGATTCTTGATAGTTTCTATCAGCAGCTTGTCGTAGACGATCTCTCCGCAATTGTCACCCAGATAGAGAAGCAGTTTGCTCCGCTCCAGCCTTCCTTTCAGATCGGCGAAACTGCTCCCGGACACTTCCTTGGTCAGGCTTTCTCGTATTGCCTGCTCGATGTCATGGGGGTTCTCGCGTCCCATCGGGTCAATGGAATTTCCGATGATTGCCAGATTTACCGCGGTGAACAGCGGATCTTCCGACTCGACCACAAGCTTGCGGAGAAGAGGGTACAGCGTGAGGCACTTCTCGTTGTGCTGCTCTTTCCATCTTCTGAATGGATCAGGATTGCCCGTGGCCGCTGTGATCGTTTTGAATATCTGTTCGACAAGTTGTGAGCCCGTGATGCTCCAGTCAAGGCCCAGCACCGCGGGAATCTTCATGATCTCCGCGGTGAGCTCCTTCATGAGGCCCTCGTCGGTGGTGACCTCACGAATGGCCGTGAGCCCCGTATTGAGGTTGCACACAATACAATCGGGAGTAATTTTCATTGCCTGCTCCGGGAAGCGCTTTGGTTTCGCGTTTGGGCCGATGACTCAGGATGGAAAGGCTTTCTTGGGACCAAAGGAATTTTTCCATCGAAATCAGACTAACATGGAATCAGTTGACTGCACAATCGAAACGACTTCCATGCTCGGATTCAGGGGGTCATCCATTTTGGATAACAAGCGTCTCCCGATACGCGGACAAGAGGGATAACGCCATCCGGTGAGGATCGGCGGATCTGTGAGGACCGCGTCCGGGATGTCTCCAAAGTCCTGCCGGATGATGTCATGGGCCCAAGCGCCCATCACCATTCCCGTGCAAACCTTGTCGCGAGGCAGCTCCTTCTTCTCGATGAGGAGCGTGCCGAACCCCGCCTCGGCACAACGCTTGGCGGCGACCGAGCCGCCGGGTCCGCCCCCTACCACAATGACATCAAAAATCTGCCGGCCGCTCATACTTTTCATCCTCTCGGCTTACTGATTTACGGCTGCGAAACCCAGGTTTTCCGAAAAGCGAGCGGTATGCCGGTGCGTGTATGCATATGTCACCTACCCCATCCGTCCCACAGTCTTCGTCGGGGGAAGCATGCCTTCATTCCTTTTTCTCCGGTGACCCTTCAAGCTCCCGAAAGAAAGTGTCCTTTTCCTGCCCACCGGCTCCGGATTCGTGTGCGGAGCGTGCCAGGGTCTTGTCAAAGATTTGTCCGCCGGCTTCCGTCTGAGCGAAAGGCTGTGCCCGGTCTCCTTCAACTCCTAAAACGCTTTACTATAATATCCTCCACCGAGCCTACAACGCAATCCTGAAGAGCCTTTGCGCTTCACCATAGCCTGCCTCGGGACGATTGACAGGCCACCTATGAACGGCTAATGTAACTCTTTGAAATTGTTTCTTCGGCCCATAGAATGCGTCCCGCGTGATGCACACATTGAGGCAATCCCCGTGAGCGTCCCGTACATCAGTTTCACCCTTTATTCCCGAAACGACGGGTATTCGGGGCACATGATCGAAAAGCTCCGGACCGGCCTTGATATCCTTATGGGCCAGCTCGAAAGTCGGGGGTTGGAATCGGAGATACTCATCGTTGACTGGAATTACCCTCTCGATCGCCCCGGACTGCACGAAGTCCTCCACCTTCCATCGAAAAGCGCGGCGGTGACCGTCAAGATAGTTCGTGCGGATGCGTCGTACCACAAACCTTTTAAATACTCGCATTTGAGACCGGTTCACCCCACAGCCGCATTCAACGTCGGTGTCCGTCGTTGCCGTGGCTTGTTCGTTCTGCCAAAGTCCCAAGATTCCTTCTACTCAGAGCAGCTCGTGGATTTTCTGGCCGGTCGGTCGCTCTCAGGGGACTACATATATCGCTGCCTCCGATGCGACGTCGATCCCTCCGTGCTGAATCACCGCGAAGCAACCCGGAAAGAGTTTCTTGAATCTTGCCGGCGGAATGTGACCTTTCGCTACGACCGTAATTCTTGGGCCGCTTACCTGGGCATACCGAACCTCCATACCGATGCCTGCGGCGATTTCCTTCTCATGAGCCGCGACTACTGGCACACCATTCGCGGCTGGTACGAGACAAAGGACGTGGGAGCGCTCGACACGGATTCCCTCGCGCTCCATGCCGCAGTCGGAGCCGGGGCGAAAGAGATCATGTTACCTGAGGAGTGTTGCGTGTACAAGATCGATCACGGTCTTCTTCACGACAAGAGGATGAGCAACGTGTTGTGGAATCATTGGGGCGCCGTCAACTTTCTCATGCGTAAGATAGGAGTCTCAAGAGAGGCGGAGCAGCGTTTCCGCCGGCGGGTGAACTTCCCAAAGCGTCGGATCGGTACGGTACCGGGTGCCCTATTCGACAGTTGGGCGAGGAATTTTCCGGCCAGAGCGCAAAGATGGGCTCAGGGAATAGGCCCCTTTTACCTCAACGGTCCGGGATGGGGACTTCATGGGATCGACCTCCCGGAATACGTCGTTTGCACTGCTGATTGGGAGGATTGAACCTTACACGTTGCTGCGGCGGGCCAACGAGGCAGGTTAGGAGGAAGACGCTCAGGTCTATGTGCCTGCCCGGTCGGGCACGTGCTTCCTCGTTATGCCGTGTGAGCACATTCTTTTGATGTGGTCTCCTACTTCGCCCCCAAACTTGCCGGTAACCATCTGCAGATAGCGAGGATTGGTGAAGTACCTCAAGAATGCACGGTCCCTGAACGCCAGCACCTCGGGACCGGACAGATACTTCGTGGGAAGTGGCAGCGTTTCATACCCGTACTGGGAATACCCCTGCCACGCGTCGGGAAGCGGCTTCTTCTCTTTCACCGCATCTTCATACAGTTTCGACCCCGGAAACCCCATGGTTGACTGAAAATTAGCCCATTCGGCATTGATTTCCATGGCCATGTCCAGAGTTCGCTGCATCGAGGCTAGATCGTCTTCCGGGAGGCCGAACATGTAATTACCGCAGATAGAGATCCCCTCGTCTCTCGTCATTTGAACCACGGACCGGACCGTTTCCACCTTAAAGCCCTTTGACACGTCTTTCAAAACCCGTTTGTCCGCAGACTCGAACCCGTACGCGAGCCACTTGATTCCGGCCCGCTTCATCTTCCGAAGCATGGGCCGGGTCACCGTGTTGACTCGCGCGTAGGCCCATATATTGAGGTCATAGGCTCTCTCGGCCAGGAGATCGCACAGCTCAACCACCCGTGATTCCTTCATGGCGAACATCTCATCCAGTATCTTGAAGTTCTTGATGCCGTAAGTTCGAACAAGATGATCGACCTCCCTGACCACGAGCTCAGGGCTTCGATACCGAATGCCGGACTTCCCAAAGAGTGCGTTGATACAACAAAAGCTGCATCTGAACGGACACCCCAAACTTGTATAGATCGCGGCATATGGCCGGCGCTCGCTCAGGTGCTCGAAGCAATGCCAGTTGTGCGCCCTATACTTTCCCATGGGAAGAAGGTCCCAGGCGGGCATGGGGAGTCGGTCCAGGTCTTCCACGAGGGGAGCCCGCCCATGGGAGACGATAAGGTCGCCATCCTTGTGCCAGAGTCCCTCTATGGCGAAGTCCTTCCGGCCTGACTTGAGTCTCCTCAGGAGTAGCGGAAAGGTGTGAATCCCCTCCCCTTGACAGACGAATTCAACCTCCTCTTGCCGGAGAGTCAGCCCCGGCAGCGCTGACGGATGGATACCTGCGAGAATCGTTTTGATTTGGGGAGCGACTAGTTTGAGCTCACGCAGGATCGCCCCGCTTCCCGTCATATTCATGGTGGATGCCGAAGGATTCGATCCGGAGACCATGATAGCGGCCAGGAGGGGCTTGCTTTCAGCGATCTTTTCGGCTGTCTGCTTGTAGCTCCATTCCTCCACTTCCGCGTCCATCAAGGCTACGGTGAATCCTTCCCGTTGCAGCACCGCGGCTAACAGTGCCGCCCACATGGGTGGCTCCATGGCCGTGAGGTCAAAAGAGCTCAGCTCCCCATAAAGCTGCTTCTGACTCCCAGGCTTCACCAGGCAGATATCCGCCGACCCCATTTCGCTAACACCCCTCAGTTCTGGTACTGCTCGAGAAAGCTGCGCAGCGTCTCCAGTACGTACTCCATTTCCTCGAGCCCAAGGTCATGATGAACGCCAATGTGAATGCCGTGCTTGCCGATGTATTCGGCGTTGGGAAACTGGCCGAGACGGTATCCCAGGTAAGCGAAGCCCGCGCACTGCGTGGGCATTGAGGCAAACAGCGTGCGCGTCTCGATACCGGCCTCCTCAAGATAGTGGGTCAATTGCACGCGTGTGAAGGTCGCTTCTTCTCCGATAACTATCGGTATGGCGTGAGGTCCGATCCGTTCATACGGCTCCTCTCTGATTGTAGCCAGATATGGGGCGAAGCGATCGAATCGGTCCATCACGTAGAGAAGGTTTTCTCGACGCTTCCTCACTATTGATTGATAATTCTTGAGGTTGCCCAGGCCGATGGCGGCTTCCAGCTCGTTCATCTTGCAGGAATAGCCCAAGCGTTCGAAGATAAACCTGATATCCTCTCCATCAGGGGTCTCGAATCGTTTTCCGCAATACCCGGACGCCACGTTAAGCGTGCACTGCTTGCACTTGCAGGCACGACCGTGCGACCTGAGAGATCTCAGAATCTCGGCGTGATTCTCGTCGTTGGTAGTGACGATGCCGCCCTCACCTGTCGTGATGATGTGTGCGACGTACAGACTGAAAGCCCCCAGGTCCGACAGCGATCCTGCCGGCTTGCCCTTGTACATGCCGCCGTGAGCTTCTGCAGCGTCCTCGATGACGAACAGGCTGTATTTCTTGGCAAGGCCGTTTATCGCGTCCATGTCGGCCATCTTTCCCATGAGATGTACAGGGAGAATGGCTCTCGTCTTTTCTGTGATTGCCTGTTCAATGCGGTTCACATCTATGTTAAGCGTTTTGCGCTCCACATCGACGAACACGGGTTTGAACCGGGCGTGGACCACGGCATTGCCGGTGGCCACGAACGACAGGGCCGGAACAATCACCTCGTCGACAGGCTTTGCTCCCAAATCGTGGAGCACGGCACAGGCCAGTATGTCGGCGTCAGTACCGCTGCTTACGGCCACAGCCTCTCGGACTCCAAGCAGTCGAGCAAATTCCTCCTCGAATAGCCGGACGTACTTCCCACTTGAAATCCGTCTATTGGCAAGGATCTCATTGATCATCCTCACAGACTCGTCCGGAATCCGGATCGTCCCGAATGGGACCCCCATTTTCTTGGCCATAGGTATTGAATCCTCCTTAGACGGGTCAAGAGATACAACGATGAGACTCCGGCTCCCGGTCGCTCAAAAGCCTTGATTCAGCCCCGCGGACCTCCGGTGCAGATTTCGCGGACAGCGGACACGATCTCCGGGACACCCGGGTAGTAGGCTCTTTCCAGAGTAAAACCGGCGGGGGTCGGCAGATCGGGGCAGGCCACTCGCTTCACCGGGGCTTTCAGATCGGCAAAGCCCCGATCGGCCACGAGCGCGGCAATTTCTGCAGCGGCCCCACAGGTCTTCCAACCGGGATCCGCAACCACCACACGACCCGTCTTCTTGACCGAATCCAAAATCAGCTCTTCATCAAGAGGCTTCAACGTTCTGGGGTCGATGACCTCGGCATCGATTCCCTGCCCCGCAAGCTCCTCGGCGGCCTGATAAGCCTCTGCTGCCATGTAGGAAACACCGACGACGGTTACATCCCTTCCCTTTCGCCGCACGACACCCTTGCCCAACGGGACCCTATAGGGGCTCTGCGGCACTTGACACCGGCGCCTGAAGTTGAACCGGTGCTCGATGATGAGTACGGGATTGTCATCCGCAATGGCCGACAACATCAATCCCTTCGCGTCGAAGCCGGTGCCGGGCATCACCAGCTTGAGTCCGGGAACGTGCATGAACATTCCATGAGGAGCCTGAGAATGCTGAGCCGCCGATCCCCATCCTCGTCCGATGCACGCCCAGATCACGACAGGAACGTTGACCGCTCCGCCGAACATGTAGCTCCATTTGGCAGCGTGATTGACCAGTTGGTCCATCGCGAGGTAGAGAAAGTCCGGGCGATTGTGAAAGTACACGGGCCTCAGTCCGCCCATGGCCGCGCCGTTTGCGATGCCCATCAACGCCGTCTCCGACAGCGGGGTGTCGAAAACTCGGTGACGGCCGTGTTTCACGTGGAGGTTCAGCGTGGTACCGAACATGCCTGACGGATCGTCCGTGCCTTGACCCATAACAAAAACCGCGGGGTCCATCTCCAGGGCCTGATCCAGAGCTTCCCGCACCGCTTCATGATACGGAATCATGCGGCAATCGTCCGCCGATTCGTGGCAATATTCCGGCTCGTTCACCAAGGGTCCCAGTTTAGACCATGGCATCTGATCTACCCGTGATACAAATAGCGATGTAAGTCTTCCTCGCGCGGGTATGCGCCGTTCCGTGCGAATTCGAACGCCTGCTCGATTTCTTCTTGAATGCGCTGCTCCATATCGAGCATGTCGTGCTCGGTAAACAATCCCTGCGTTACGAGCCTGTCCCGAAACGTGGCCACGGGGCACCTGGCCTGCCAGTGGCACATTTCCCCTTCCTCTCTGTAGCCGTGAGGCGAATCACCCGAGCCTGCATGCCCTCGAATCCGGTACGTATCGCATTCCAGGAACGAAGGCCCCATCCCCGATCTGGCTCTCTCCACCGCTTCTCGGCTCGCTTCGTACACGTCCGTCACCGAGTTTCCGTCTATCTTCCGCGAAAAGAGCCGGTCTTCAGGCAAAGAGTGAAACACGATCTCCCCGGAATGTCGCGCAGACACATGGGAACAGACGGAGAAGCGGTTGTTTTCGTGCACGTACACGACGGGAAGCCCCTTCAACATGGCAAAATTTACGCTCTCGTACAATACCCCCTCGTCCGCTGCGCCGTCCCCCAAGAAAACCACGCTCACCAGGTCCTGGTTCTTCATCTGTATTGCCAATCCCAACCCTGTGGCAATGGGTATTCCGCCCCCTACGATTGACGAGCTCCCCATGAGCCCGACCGACGTATCCACGAGATGCATGGAGCCGCCCCGTCCCTTGGAGCAACCCGTCTCCTTGCAATAAAGCTCGGCGATCATGGCCTTGAGGTCGCCCCCCTTTGCCAGGTAGTGACCATGTCCTCGATGATTGCTCGACACGTAATCATGCCTTCTCAGGCTTGCGCATACCCCCACAGCGACTGCCTCCTGACCGATACACAGGTGCACGGGCGTTTTCATCTCGTCCAGGTGATAGAGAGACTCAATGTGGAGCTGGACCTTCCGGATACGCAGCATTTGATAATAGAGATCGACGAGTTGTTCTTGCTTCAATGCCATTTCCGGAGCCATGAGAAGCCCTCGTTCGGTCCGTCCGAGATTCTTCGGAGATGCCCTCAATAGTTCATCATGGGAGGGCGACCCAGCATGCGATAGCCCTTGAGTAACTCTTTGATGCCGTCGTCCAGCGTGCGTTTGGCTTCGAATCCGGTTTCACGAAGTCTCTCATTGGAGACGATGTAATTTCGTTTGTCCGGATCTTCCCCTACTTCCGCAAAATGAATATAGAAGCTCGGAACGTACTCTTTGATCTTCAGGGCAAGCTCTTCCTTCGAAAGATTGGCCTCATCCAGTCCTGCGTTGTAGGGTCGCCCGACCATTTCGTCCGCATGTTCAATGCAATGGACAAAGCAATCGGCTACGTCCCTCACGTGGATGTAATTACGTTTGAAATCCTTCTCATAAATCACTATGTAACCTTCTCGATAAGCGGACAGGACAAAACTGTTCACGAGAAGATCCAATCGCATGCGAGGAGACATTCCGAATACCGTGGCCAACCTCAACGTAATGGTGTTGGGACGTGAAAGGAGCCGATTTTCCACCTCAACTTTTTCCCGTCCATACGTCGAGATCGGCTCCAGCTCTGTTTCTTCCGTGCAGCAGACCGCGCCCGATTTCGTACCATATCCACTGTTGGTGGTGGGAAAGATGATTAGTTGATCGTGACTTCTCAGTCTTTCGAGCATAAAGACGGCATCCATACCCACCGATTTCGACAGCCAGGGATCTCTTGCGCAGGCCGGTGCACCGACGAGTGCGGCGAGGGGAATTATGACGTCGGCAGTCTTGACAAGACTTTCCATGACGGTCTTATCACGAGCGTCACCACAGCGAAAATCGAAATGAGGATCCGCGCAGAGGGCGAATAGGCTATGCTGGCCGTACATGAGGTTGTCCACGACCGTGACCGTGTAGCCGGCGCGCAAAAGATGCTCGCAGAGCACAGACCCGATATATCCCGCGCCGCCGGTAATTAATACATGTTGCGACATACGCTACCTGCTCCTCGATCTATCTTGCCTGTGCACCGGAAAAGGCGCACCCCAAACGTTCTATGCATTATTCAGCGGAGAATCGAATCCTTCACCGAAATGATGCGATCCCGGATCGATGCGGGCGCCATGTGGACAAGTCGCCGCATGACTCTCCGTGCCCCTTTCGCCATGCCCCAGAGGACCTGCACGACTCTGGAGGAGCTGTTAGGCATTTCTCGTCTCAGGGGCACAAGCATTGCGACCGCCTGTAATTTGAGCCGCGCCCACAGCGAGAAGCGCTTCGAGCTTAAAGAGGCATACTTCTTCTCGAATTCGCTACCGATACTTCTTTGTGCCATCCGCAGCTCATGCACCTCAGGGTTCTCCTGCAGCACCCAGGTGCGGCCTGTGGAGAATGCTTCCACCGCGGTCAACGCATGACCGTCAATGTGCCGGCTCGCAATCTCCTTCCAAAGCTCCCGTGAGAACGGCCGGGTGCTTCCGACAGGATCGGGATGTGCGAAATGCCACAGGGCAACCGAGGGATCGTGCCAGATTTCCGGAACGCCCCCGTTCACGAGTCTCCAGCCCAGATCGTACGGACCGCACATATATCCTCGAAAAGAATGGTGTTCGTCAAATCCGCAAAAAGCAACGGCATCTTTGCGAAGCACCGACATGCACGCGCCTACATTCGGCCAAAGATCCAGCCAAACATGGTTCTGCATTTCGTCAACGCAGTCGAGCTTTTCAGGATAAGTGTCGGTCGTCCGCCATTCATAATGCATGAGCACCGTGGATTGGGCCTCAGACGGCTCACCCAGTTTGAATGTGTTGAGGATCGAAGCCACGAAATCGGGTGGAAACACGGCATCACTGTCACAGATGGTGATAACGGCCCCCCGGGCGAGTATGAGTCCTTTATTATATCCCACATGCTTGTGGTAAAGCCCCTGTTGGTGCAAGGTCACGAATGTGTCGGCTTTTTCCAGGGCCTCGGGAATGAGCCTGTCATAAAGCTCGACCCAAATAATTTCGTACAATTGTCGCGCAACCGTCTGCCTCGACAGCCAGTCAAGCGCATGAAACCTCTCTCTCACGGACCAATCCAAGAGTATCAGAGAGACGAAGGGAGCGTCGGGCCTTTCATTGTATTTGTGGATAGTCGGATTCTTCCTTTTCTGATCCTTGTCTTTCCTCGATGCAAGAATTCTGTCTGAAACAAATTTCAGCATGTCTGCTTCATGTCCCGGTATGATAGGTTTCTCTCTGTTGCGTCGGTCCGGCGAACTTGAGTGGCGACGATTTTGCAGTGCTCAGTCACCTCCGGGACGTCACAGTGCCCCGTTGTCGTCAGCGTTTTCACATTCGGCCTCACTGTCTCGACTCGGCCCTCCTGCCATCGTAATTTCGCCCGAATTTCCGTAAAATACGACCCGGCAGGTCATGTTGTCAACCCGTTCTTGGGTGGCAATCCTGCTCGTGTGGAGAACGACCCGACAGGGAGGTCGAATCGTGGAGTCACAGTACCAAGGACGGATTGAAATCTGATTCGTAGGGGGATTTCGGCACGGCTCCACCTACCCGATTCTGAGCGCCGGGCAGTGAGACCGGGCACTGCTTGCCGGCCTAAACCGTACCTCTTCCCTGATCGAGATTTTATCGCACCTCGAATCGCCATTCCTTGCCTATGGCTTCCGCCGCTCTCATGCTGCCGTTGGACTACTATCGCGAGATCGCAAGAACACTACACTCTCTGAAAATCCAATGAATTTCTGATGATATACCTCCAATTTGAAAGATTCGGCAGATTTGGGCAAGACTTCAGGAAAATTGTGTATGGAATGTTTCACGTGCCAACTCTATCTTAAAGTGGAGCGCTCAGAAAGTTCTCGGCAGTCAAACGGAGCCATTTGGTGATCGGGAATACTGCGAACGGGTTTTTGCGCTCCACAATCAGGTCGGCCGCAAATTTGGAAAACACGGAAGAGACGTTGCTTCTCTCACCGCAAACGGGCCGATCTCAGGCGAAGACCGGATTGAGGGCTCATTGGCTTTCGACCGGAAGAGCCCCGAGAATTTTCATGAGCGGCTCGATAGGGAACGAGTAGCCCGCCGCTCCGGCTAAAAGAGTGAGCCAAGCTGCGGTGCGACCCACTACAATGGAGATGTGAGGAAATATGCCGTCAGTAGTGTACTTTTGTAACGCGAGGACAAGAAGTCATGTGGACAGCAAAGTCGCCAAGGTACGGCGACTCGCCGAGGCGGTTGGGATAGAAAAAATTGTGGGACAGGGAGACCTTACAGCAATCAAGCTGCATTTTGGAGAGCACGGAAACGATACCCATCTGCGGCCCATGTACGTCAGGCAGGTGGTGGATAAGGTGAAGGCCGCAGGAGGCAAACCGTTCCTCACCGACGCCAACACGCTCTACCTGAGCACTCGGATGAACGCCGTGGATCACATAGTTACGGCGTACGAGCATGGATTTGCCTTTTCCGTGGTAGGGGCTCCGGTAATCATCGCAGATGGACTCCGCGGGCATAATTCGGTTCAGGTGGAGGTGAATCTCAAGCGACTCAAGCAGGTCACAGTCGGTCAGGACATCTATGGGGCCGACTCGTTGGTGGTTCTTTCCCATTTCAAGGGGCACATGATCGCAGGATTCGGCGGAGCGATCAAGAACCTCGCCATGGGGTGCGCATCAATTGAAGGCAAGCG
Organism: Desulfomonilaceae bacterium; assembly: GCA_041741735.1. Lineage (GTDB taxonomy): Bacteria > Desulfobacterota > Desulfomonilia > Desulfomonilales > Desulfomonilaceae > JBGSJS01. The sequence goes on from JBGSJS010000060.1 coordinate 18,036, forward strand.
GGAACAACATTCAGCCCGGGTCGCCGTGGACGAGGAGAAATGCATCGGCTGCGGCCTCTGTCAAGAAGTCTGTCCGGCCGGTGCGGCGGTACTCGAGGACGGAAAGTCCGTGGTGGACCAAGAGAAGTGCATCGGATGCTTCGAGTGCGTGTCCGTTTGTCCGGAGACCGCCGTACAACCCGACTGGCTGCAAGGTGTCCCGGATTTTATGGAGAGAATGACCGAATATGCATTCGGAGCAGTGAAAAACAAGAAGGACAAGATGTGCTTCATCAACTTCCTTCTTAACGTCACCCCGGATTGCGACTGCGTGCCGTGGAGCGACTCACCCATTGTTCCGGACATCGGCATACTCGCCTCGACGGACCCTGTGGCACTGGACAAGGCGAGCTACGATCTGGTAACGGCGCAGATGAGTATCGGGAGATCTATCCTCGAGCAGCCCGTCGGTCCCGGACATGACAAATTCCAGGCGGTTTGGGAACATACCCGAGGCCTCATGCAGATTACATACGGCGAGGAGATAGGTCTGGGGGTCTCCGAGTACGAGCTCATATCCATATGACCCATGCGTAGTACCCCTCCGTCCGTTCCCGAGGCCCGGCCTGGGCAGTAGCCCGGAAAGCCCGGCGACACCGAACATTCCTTGGCAGTAACTCTTCCCGGGATTTCGGTGTCTGCCCGGCAGGGCTTCGGAACCGGATGGGCATGGACTTCCACAAAATTCCTATTCAGGGGGCGGCAAGTTCCTCCGCCCCTAACAGATACTCATCGGCATGTAACACACCTGGAATCATCGTACATACCCTTTGTCGGTCGAGGACCCGGTTGCTCAAATTATGAAGTGACGCACAAGAGCACGGCGGGAGAAAGGCGCAGCAACCGCGCCCTGAAAGGGCCCACTCTGAATAGCCGTAGGTTTCAGAAACTGTCTCAAAACTCTGCCATGCGGGAATTCTTGTGTAGTGGAGCTTCGAGAAGCGCCGTGATTTCGGTCGGTTCACGAACCGCCCCTACAGACGATAGGGTCGAATCGCGGGTTTTGAGACAGTTTCTTCAATTTACGGAACACAACACCCTATATTCACAAGCGAAAACGACCCTGGTGGGGTCGTCCGACACGCAGCCTCCGAATGGCCGTTGGTGGACCCCTGCGGGGTTCCAACTCGTTTGTCGATGCCCGTTTCCGTCGGTTGAAACCGACGGCTATTGTTGGTCTGCCCTTTCAGGGCATGAATCTTCCGAGTCCTCAGGCCGCATTGACGCCCACCCTACGGGCCGGCTCACGGCCCATGAGGCGCTGACCGCACGTGCCGCAGGTCGAAAAGGAATCCGCTACCGTAATTCCGAAAAAGAGTAATTCGTCAGGCGAACGATCTGTTTCCCGGCGAAGCTGTGGGTAGCAGGCGCACCATCTCCCGCATCTTAACACATTCGTCGGCAGGGCTATTCCCGAACAATCGCTTAAATTCACGACTGAACTGGGAAGCGCTCTCGTAGCCGACCTGCCCTGCTGCAGTGCCGGCATTGAGTCCGTCCTGGACCATGAGCAGCCGCGCCTTGTGCAATCGAATACTCTTGAGATACTGAAGAGGTGAAGTGGCCGTAACCGCCTTGAAGTTGTGGTGGAAGGTGGACACGCTCATGCCGGCCTCGCTTGCCAGCGTTTCAACATCAAGCGCATCGGCGTAATCCAGATGAATTCGCTTGAGAACCCTCGCGATCTGACCGAACGCCCCGTGCCGGGTGGCCAGCGCCCGCAACGAGCCTCCCTGTTCTCCGCACAACACTCGATACGTGATCTCCCGTACGATTTGCGGCCCAAGGATGCGGCTGTCTCCGGCTGATTGAAGGCATTCCAGCAGACGGACGGTGGCATCAATCAAGTCATCGGTGAGTGGTGTGGAATAGATCCCTCGCCGTGCGATTCCGCGTGTGTCAACATCGTCTCCCATTTCCACAAGCAGCTCTCCAATCGCTGCCGGGTTCACCTGCACCGAAACGGCCAGCAATGGCTTCTCCGGGCTCGCCTCAGTCTCGCATTCGAAGGGGAGCGGAGTCGCAAGCACAAGGTAGTTATAGGGGTCATACGTATAGACCTGCCCGCCCAAATAACCTTTCTTGCGCCCCTGCCCGACAATAACAATGCGCTGGTCGTATACCACCGGCGAGCGAGGATGGGAAGCGTCGGCGCGCATGAACTGTACCCCTTCCAAATTTGACGGAGACAAACCCTCCTGGATGGCGAGGGCTCCCAACAATTCGACCAGCCGTTCCTTTTCTGCGGTTTCCAATGCTTTCATCTTTCGGGCAGACACCTCCTTATCAGTCCACAGCGGCAATATACCACTTTAGAATGCACAAGGTCTCCGTGGGAGTCACCCCTATTTGATCAATTCGGCAGGATTGGGCAAGAGTTCCGTAGAATTGTGCATGGAATGTTCCGCGTATCAATCCTACAGTATCGTGGAGTGCTTTGAAAGTTGCGGGAAACGGAGGGGACCCTTCGATTTACCGCGAGGCTTATGATACCATAGTTCGTAAATCGGCTCAAAGGTGTGCTTGAGGCATGCCGTGTCCCGGAGGGATACGCGAGGCCCGCACCCGGTGATTTGACATTCCTCAGGCTACCGCAGAAAAGCAACCCCGCCCTCTTCGCCCGATCAGGGCGATCCAGGGAACCGGCTTACTGCTACCTTTCGAACGATCCGCAGCCTCCAACTCACGGGAGTCAGCGAGCCGCCCCAAGACTGAGCCGGAAGAACAAGATTGGCACGAGCACCGCGGCTTTTCCGATTTGACAAATAGTATTTACCGATGTATAGTCTTCCATTCTTTTTTCCGAGCCCGCTTTCGGAGCTATTCTCGCTGTGAAAGAGACCCGGCCGACGGCACGAGCACCTTATCGTCCCGGCTTGGACGAGGCAGCGGCACAACCGGGAGAGCGGCTCCATGGAGGCTTCTTGAGACCGGAAATTATGACCCGTTTTGACCGTTTATCCGAAACGTTCCTGCTTGATATCGAAACTCTGAAGGAAGAAGGCACAAAGGTTGTCGGCTTGTACTGCACATTTGCGCCGACGGAGTTGGTAAGAGCAGCCGGAGCCGTTCCGGTGGGTCTGTGCGGCAAGAAGCAAGCCCCCATTCCCGCAGCCGAAAAGGTCCTCCCTACCCGCCTGTGCCCGCTCATCAAGTCAAGCTACGGGTACGCCCTTACCGACACATGCCCTTATTTCGAGGCATCGGATTTCCTGATCGGTGAGACGACCTGCGACGGCAAGAAAAAGATGTTCGAGCTCATGCAGCGCCTCAAGCCCCTGCACCTCATGAATCTTCCATATTCGTACTCGGACGGCGACCACGATTATTGGCGTGATCAGGTGATGATACTAAAGGACTTCTTGGAGAAGCAGACGGGGAATACGATCGAAGAGGCCGAACTGCGAGAACAGATTCGGGTGCAGAATGGGATAAGGAGACTCCTCAAGGAAGTCACCGGATTGTTCGCTCACACCAATGTCCCGCTTTCCGGAATGGACATGATGGGGATCATGGAGTCGAAAAGCTTCGTGGTCCGTCAGGAGGATTATGCAGACCTCCTCCGCGAGTTGAAGCGCGAATTGATGACAAGGATCGATAACGGCATCTCCGTATGCAAGCCCGATGCCCCAAGGATATTGCTTACTGGGTGTCCCGTGGGCAAGGGATCAGAGAAGGTGATCCGGCTGATTGAAGAGTGCGGAGGGGTTGTCGTCTGCCAAGAGAACTGTACCGGCTTGAAAAGCTTCGATCTCCTCGTGGATGAGGATGGCGATCCTTACACCGCCCTGGCGAGACGCTACCTGCTCACCCCCTGTTCTTGCATGACCCCCAACGCGGGCCGCTTCGAGCTCTTGCGCCGCCTCGTGGGACAGTTCAACGTGCAAGGAGTTCTGGATCTCACGTGGTTTTGTTGTCACACCTACAATGTCGAAACGTACTCTGTCCGCGAATTGATCTCTCAGGAGCTTGGACTTCCATTTATCCACATGGAAACGGACTACTCGGAATCGGATCTCCCGCAACTTCGAGTCAGGATCGAGGCCTTTCTGGAAATGATCGACGGAAGGCTGTTAACATAAAGAAATGGAGGAGGTAGGAATGCATTCCACTCGCGGGATCTCACCCATCCCCGGAACCGCCATGCTCATGGCAGCAAGCCTGGTAATAGTCCTAGCGGCAATGTTGCCGGTTTTCGGACAAGATGTCCCCAGCCTGAAGGTGGGCTACGTATTCACGACACATCACACACCCCTGATAGTGGCCGCAACCAAAGGAGACGAGCTCAAACCGACGGGTGTTTACTTGCATCCCCTCGTCCCCAGAGAGAAATACGAGCTCATGGCCGACGGCAAGAAGATCGCCGTATTGGATTTCATCGTAAACAAGAGCGGTTCGGAAACAGCGACTCTTTTCGCCCAGAAACACATTGACGTGGCTATGGCGTCCGTGACGGCAATGATGGCTGGAATCGACAAGGGGACTCCCATCAAGATTCTCGCTCCCTTGCAGACTGAAGGCATGGGGTTGGTCGTTCCGAAAGATTCTTCCGTGAAGGGTTGGGACGATCTCCTGGCTCTCATAAAGACATCGAAAGTGCCGATCAAAATAGGGTACCACTCCCCCACCAGCGCGCCCAAGATCGTGTTCGAGGGCGCTCTGAAGGAAGCCGGACTCAAGGTAACGGGAAATCCGAACGATACTTCCGCCAAAGTACTGCTGGTAGACCTCAAAGGCACGGCCAACATGATTCCTGCACTCAACAGCAAACAGGTTGACGGAATTGTCGGCCCGTCTCCGTTTCCTGAAGTTGCCGCGGCCAGGGGAGTGGGAACGATTGTCGTGGATCTGCGCAACCTTCCGCCGGCCGGGTATTGGCACAACTTTCCTTGCTGCGTCACCGCGGCAAGAGAGGAAATTATTGCCAAGCATCCGAAGATAGTCGGGAAATTCATCGAAATGATTGCCCGGACCAATCAGTGGTGCAACAAGAACAAACAGGAAGCGGGCGTGATTACAGCCAAATGGATCGGGGTTCCGGAGGAAGTCGGCAAGGCATCTTCTCTGGTTTTCCTCACCAATTTTACCGACGGCTGGATGCGAGGCGCCGGAATTTATATGGATATTCTCAACAAGATGGGAAATTTTACCGGTAAGCTCAAGGGCAAGAAATTCGAAGATTCCAAATCCGTCCTGTTTGATGTCCGCTTTGTCGATCAAGTGAAACTGTAGTACCATCACGGGTCGCTTCTGCAATTTGGGAGCGACCCCTTCACAGAAATTTGTTCAACCCAATGACCGGTAAAATTCGCGTATCACTGTACAGAGCTGCGTGGAGCCTCGTTATCCCGATCTTGTTCCTTGTTGCGTGGAGCTTCTTGGCTGCTTACACCAAGAACGACATCATTCTGCCGCGGGTTACACAGGTTTTCGAGCTTCTGGGGCACCCTTCGGCCGATCTCATAAGCATGGGATCGCTTATCGCAAACATTCTTATCAGCCTGGCACGGGTCATGGCCGGTTATTTTCTTGCGGTGCTGATTGCCATCCCCTTGGGCGTGCTCATGGGCTATTACGGTTCTGTTTTCAATATGCTCAACGGCTTCCTGGCTCTGTTCCGTCCCATTCCGCCCTTGGCGTGGGTGCCGTTGGTGTTGGCCTGGTTCGGTGTTGCCAGCGTGGCCACTGTTGTGGGTCTTCAGTATGGAAAATGGTATATTTACCTCAACAACTTGAAACTATCGATGATCTTCATCATCTTTATAGGAGCCTTTTATCCGATTCTTACGAGCTCGATTCACGGAGTCAGGAATGTAAAGAAAACGCTTTTAGACTCGGCTCGTGTCCTCGGAGCCGGCGAGTTGAGCATCTTTCTCAAGATTCTCTTCCCGGCAGCGGCTCCGTCCATTGTCACCGGGATGCGGATAGGTCTCGGGGTCGGGTGGATGTGCCTGGTTTCCGCGGAGATGCTTCCGGGAAGTATCTCCGGCGTCGGATATCTCATCACTCATGCGTACACCGTGGCCCGGACGGACATCGTGATCGCAGGGATGATCAGTATTGGGGTAGTGGGTGCGCTGCTGGATCTCGTGTTCCGGTATATCGAGGAGAAAAAATTCGGTTGGCAGCGGCTGACCAGGTGATACGGGAAGAACGTGATCGACGAAAACGTCATAAGAATAGACTCTTTGAGCAAATCCTATGCGACCGGGAACGGGGACACAATCCGTGCCCTCGACGAGGTCGCCCTCAATGTTCGCGCCAACGACTTCATCTGCATTGTCGGTCCTTCCGGTTGCGGAAAATCGACCCTGTTGAGGATCGTCGCCGGCCTTGAGCACGCTTCGGCAGGGTCCGTCCATTACCGTGACACCATGCACACGGGCCCGACCAGAGAAATCGGCATGGTCTTTCAGGAATACTCGCTCTTGCCGTGGCGCAACGTGCTCGACAATGTCGGCCTGGGAATGGAATTCGCAGGAACGCCCGTATCTGAACGTCTCCGGGTTTCACGATCGTTCCTGAAGCTGGTGGGAATGGAAAAATTCGAGCGGGCTTTCCCCCACGAATTATCCGGCGGCATGCAACAGCGGGTCGCCATAGCCCGATCCCTTGCCAACAATCCTGATGTTCTCCTCATGGACGAGCCTTTCGGCGCGCTGGACGCTCACACCCGGATTCTGCTCCAAAAGGAATTGCTGAGGATATGGGAAAAGAACCGCAAGACTATTCTGTTCGTAACCCACAGCGTGGACGAAGCCATCTACCTTGCAGATCGCATCGTGGTCATGTCCGGTCGTCCCGGGAGAATACTTGAGGTCATGGAATTGGATCAGCCCAGGCCCAGGGATCGCAGCAATGCTCAATACGGTAAAATGGCAACTCAGATCCTGGACATCCTGGAAAAGGAAGTAAGCTCTTCAGTGTGAGGGCAGCTCCATAAACGGTTGAGCAATTGATATCACAACAGTCGCACTGTTTGCTCGATCTCAATATGTCATGCGGCTCATTGAAATTCGCAGCCTTATTCGACGAGAAAGCCGATCGGCCACAATCCAGTCATCGCCGGGGATCTGCCTGTTTGCGCTGAAAGACAAGAATTCCCTTTCACACCTCTATGGGCTTGAAGACGAGCACCACAGCCATCACAACGAAGACCATGGTTTCAGAGGCAGGTCCCCAGAAGCGGCCGGTCACCGCCATGACCATGCCGAGGGCAAAGGCTGCGACGAACGTGCCTCGCAAGCTTCCCAGGCCTCCCACAAGGACGACGGCAAAGCTCAGGAGCAGGACCTGAAACCCCATGTACGGATGCACCGTTGTGATCGGGGCATAGAGGACTCCTCCCAATGCCGCCAGGCAACTGCCGAGTATGAATACCAGGGCAAAGTACCTGTCCACGTTGATGCCGAGACTCCTCGCAGCCTCTTTGTCTTCGAGTCCCGCAACAACCACTTTGCCCACAATCGTCCTGCGGAAGAAGAATTCGAGCAATCCGAAAACAAAAAGAGCAAGAATAATAATGATGACTCGGTACCAGGGGAGCTGCACACCGAACACCGTAAAGTATTTATTTACCGGGTCGGACAGGGGAATCGGCGTCGCACCCCACACCCATTTGATTGCGTCCACGCCGATGAGAAGAACCGCGTACGTGGCAATGATCGCGTAATCGATGGAGGTGCCGTATAGCCGACGTATGACGAACCGCTCCACAGCGTAGGCTATGGGAATAACGGCCAAAATGCCGATTGCAGCCGATCCCGCAAAGCTGCCTTTCAACAGAGGCAGGGCCGTGACCAAAATGTACGCGCCGAGGGTGTACACCAGGGCGTGGGCAAAGTTCACGATTCTCATCGTCCCGAAGGTCAGCGAGAGGCCGATCGAGATGATGTAGAGAATGCCGCCTATGGTCAAACCGTATGCAATCGTACTAATCATCTCGCTTGTCCCCTTGCCTCGCCGGCGAATCGGGAGACATATCCCCAGATTCCTTCTCTGAACCAGAAGACCAGAATTAACAGCACGACGCCGAGAAACATTTCCCAGCGCTGAATATAATTGGGCAGGTAATTGCTTATGGTCATGTAAGCAATGCCGCCGACCAGAGCCCCATAGATGCTGCCCGCCCCACCGATGAGGCTCGCAAAAATTACTTCCACGTTACGCGAGGTGTCGATGAAGCTCGGGGTGACGTACGTGTAATTCAGGATGCTCAGGGCACCGGCGAACGAGGCTATGGTGGTGGAGATTACGAACGCGATCAATTTGTAGAGGAAGGTATTGTACCCAAGAAACCGTGAACGGGTTTCGTTCTCCTTGATGGTACGGAGAAGAATCCCGAACGGGGAATTGGTCAATCGTTTCATCAGGAAAACGACGGCCAGCAGGCAGAGGAGTGAAAAGACAAAAACAACCCCACGTTTGCTGAAATCGATGGGCCCCACTTTGTCGAAGAAGGCCGACATGCCGTCTTCACCGCCGGTCCATCGCGCGAAGGCAATCAGCGCCAGGAAATAGCCCATCTGGTTGAAGGCCAGATTGATGAGGGCGAAGCACGCGCCGGTGGTCCTTACGATAATCGGCCCCAGAGCCGCACCGATCGCTGCACCAGCCAGAATCGCCACAAATATGGCCAGAAAGGGATTCCCGGAAAGATGCTCGGCACTCAGGGCGGCGGCATAGGCTCCCGTGCCCAGATAAAGCATGTGGCCGAACGAGAGTCTCCCCATGTACCCGTAGAGAAGATCGTATGCCAGTACAAAGATGCAGAATATGATGAAATCCGTGGTCCTCTGAATGGTCAGGAGGTACCCCAGGACCACAAAACCAACCGCGAGAATCGGGAGGTCGAAACGTCTCAGTGCCTTCAAACGTGCCGGGTTCATGATGTGCATCTCGTGTCGGGGTCGGCAGGGGCCGAATCACAGATATTGTTCAAGAAAGCCATGTTTTTCAATGTCGTCACTCTTGTGGAGCTCCGCGGCAATCGTGCCCTCTTTCATCGCATACACCCTGTCGGCAAGTCGGGAAACCGCTGCAAGATTCTGCTCGACGATAACGAGTGACAGTTGCCCCTTCATCATCTCCAGTATCTGGAAGACTTCTTCGATGATTCCCGCGGCCAGACCTTCCGTCGGCTCGTCGATGAGGAGGAGCTTGGGATTGCCGATGAGGGCCCTGCCCAGAAGCAACAGTTGGCGCTGCCCGCCGGAGAGTCCGCCTGCCTTGCTGTCGAGGAATTGGGAGATCTTGGGGTATATGTTCGTCACTTTGCCGATGGCTTCGTCAAGAGGCTCACGGGACGGGAACGCAGCCAACTGGATGTTCTCTCTCACCGTCAACTGCGTGAACACCCGTTTGTCCTGGAAAACATACCGTATTCCCTTGAAAACCAGTTGCTCCGCAGGGACTCCGGCTATATCGTCGCCGTTAAGGCGGATCGTGCCGTTGTCCGGCTCCAGGAATCCGGCAATGGTCTTCAGAAGGGTTGTCTTGCCCGCGCCGTTGCGTCCCACGACAAAAACCATTTCCCCCTGATTCACGTTCAGGGATATTCCGGACAGGACACGGGCACTGCCGTAGGACACGTTAATATTTTCCACCGACAGCAACATGGTCAAAACCTTACACTCCCTCGGGCTTCTCACAGACCTGATCTCGTTCACCCCAGTAGACCCGTCGGACCGTGGGGTCGCAGAGCACGTCATTGGGTAACCCGTCCGCTATGAGGTGCCCTTCGTGCATGACGCTCAGTCGATCTACCAACTCCACGATGCGTGAAATCTTGTGCTCGATGATCACGATGGTCAGGTCTTCTTGCAGGGTTCGGATCAATGCCACCACTTCGGTTATCTCCACGTCGCTGAGCCCCGCGAACGGTTCGTCCAGGAGCAGGAGAGTCGGTTCAAGCGAGAGGGCCATGCCGATTTCGAGCTTCCGCTTGTCTCCGTAAGAGAGCTCTGCCACGTTGGTCCCGGACTTCTCCCCAAGCCCTACCCTACTGAGACTTTGATCCACTCTCCCTGAAATACTCTCAGACCGGGATGCGCCGACAAGAAAATGCCACCAGCTTCGGTACTCGGAACCGGCCCTGACCACCGCTATGGCCATATTCTCGAATACGGAGAGGGAATCGAAGACCGACACCAGTTGGAACGTTCGTATTATCCCCCGGGCAACGCGATTTTCCGCGGAGAGGGACGTGACATCCTCACCCTGGAATCGAACGCTTCCCCAGGTCGGTTTGTGCATTCCCGTGAGGAGGTTGAACAACGTCGACTTACCGGCCCCGTTCGGTCCGATAATCCCTGCCGTTTCACCCTTTGTGACCCGGTAGTCCACATCCCGGACGGCAACAAACGCCCCGAAGCGAATGCCGACGCCCTGAGTCTCAATCATAGGAACAGCCTCAGCCACCGTGTACCCCGATTCCTCGATCTCCGTCACCGGAAAAAGCACGAGAAATGACTGGTGGACGCAGGGGACGTGCCTGTGCGTCCACCCCGTTGTGGATCAATAACCCAACATCTTGAGAGGAGGCAGATAATCCTCACCCGTGTAGGCGTCGATTACCTTCACCAGATCCCATTTCGCGTCTTTGCGCTCTTTTGCGCTTTTTCCCACGACCACAAATGCATTGTATTTGAAGATAGGCTGGTGATCGATCCGCCACGTTCCTTTGCCCTTCATGGACTCAAACGTGGGGTTGGCCATGATTGCCTTGGCCACTGCCGCAGGGTCCTTGGTTTTGGCCAACGAGAGGCCTCGCAGTGCTTCCAGCGTCCCTATATAGGCCATAGCCGAATAGGGGTCGGGCGGATAGTTGTATTCCTTTTTGAATTTCTCGGCAAAAGCCTTGCTTTGCTCGACGATGGGCTGGTCAGCGAAGCCGGAGAGGTCATAGTACCAGCTCATCAACGAGTGTACCCCGGAAAGAGCTTCAGCCGGGACTCCGCTCCCGAACACGTTGGTCATCCAGTTGAACCAGACGAGGGTTTTGTCTTTGAGGCCGGTTTCGTACGTCTGTTTGAGCACGTTGATGGCATCGGTGCCCCAATGTGCCAGCATGACCACATCGGGCTTCATCTCCATGATCTTGGTGAGATAAGAGGTGAAATCGCTGGTTCCGACAGGGGATTCGAGGTACTCCGCCTTAATGCCGTACTTGGCGAAGGCATCCTTGGCGCCTGCCCATTGATCCTGTCCGAATGCATATGCAGGGCCGAAGAACACGATCTTTTTCTTCTTGAGCTTGTTGACGATGTACGCGGCGCTCCCATAGCCGGCCGAATAGGCACAGCCGTGTACCGCAAAGGTACTGGGAGCCAGCTCGGACTTCTCGAACATCTTCAGAGCGACCACGTTAACGGGAAAATAGGCAATAGGGGTCTTCTTCACCTGCTTGTTGAGGGCGCCGGTGATCGAGGCGAAAGTCTGTCCCACGAGAAGGTCTACCTTCTCTTCGTTGACCAGCTCCCGAAACCGCCGAATCGCCACGTCCGGCTTCGTCTCGTCGTCTTTCACCACGATTTTGACCGGAACCTTCGTATCACCCCACGTGAGGCCGCCGGCCGCGTTAACCTCCTTGACGGCAAGCTTTGCGCCGTCCAATTGCACCGGACCTACCGGCGACGCGGCGCCGGTGAGACCGAACATGAGACCTACCTTAATTTCCTTCGGTGCATCGGCAGCCCCAACCGCAAGGGGCAAGAACGCGAGAGCCAGACATACGAAAGCCGCGAGACCTCTCTTCCTCATACTACGCCTCCTTTCTCTAAGAAAACCTCGAGTAGTTCGACCGATGACAGCCTCAGGATATGGCGGCCAGGAACTCGTCTGCAGTCAGGACCTTCCCGATACGCGGAAAAATTACCTGCTCGGCATAATCCTGCTCGCGCTGAGTATCGGTGGCCGTGCAATCCCCTATGACGAGAACCCGATATCCGTGGTCGTAGGCCGATCGGGCGGACGACTCAACGCACCAGTTGGTATGAAATCCGGTAAACGCCACATATTCGATTTCGTTGGCTCGCAGCAGGTAATTCAGGGCTGTGGAATGAAATGCGTCCAGGGTGAGTTTTCCTCTCACAATGATGTCACCGTCCTGGGGAGGCAAAGCGTCGATAATCTCCGGACCCGGCGTACCTTCAAGCCACGCACCGGTTCCCCAGTCGGCCTTCATGTCCATCTCTATTCCGCGAAGGCCTTCGGTCCCGGGACCGCCCTTCTTGAGCTCGGGGAAACCCGGCTTGAAAGCCTGGAACGGAATGTAAATGATTTTCACTTTTCCCCTGGCGCCGTTCAGGAGCTTCTGGAGGTTGGCCACTACGTTGCGCTCCTTGAGCTGGTCGGCAATGTATTGGTACATGGTTCCGCCAGGGGTTAGGAAGTCGTTTTGGGGTTCAATGAGGACAATTGCCGTCTTTTCCTTGGGAAGTTTCATCTTTGCTCCTCCTCTGGCCGTGCTATTTTGCACGCTGGTTTTCCGCAGTGCGTTTTCCGGGCTCAAGTGAGCCGTCGTCGTTTCGGGACTTCATTTCCGATCGCATAAGTTCTTTCATCTTGCTGTTATGTCGCCGAAAAGCAGCCGCGGCCGCTTCTGGGTCACGTTTTTTCAGTGCCTGAAGAATAGCCTGGTGATCCTGGTAAAATCTTGACAGCAACGGTTGTACCTGGAGGCTGAGGGGACGCATCTTGTTCTTGATCGCCTCCAACAGCTCTTGTAGGACGTGGTTACCGCTCGCGAGGTACACGGCAGCGTGGAACTCAAAATCGAGGCGTGAATAGGCGACAAGATCCTCTTTCTCAATTACTTGGCGCTGTAATTCGAGGCATTTCTCCATTTCCTCGAGGGCTGAGCTCTCAATCCGAGGAGCGGCAAGAGTAGCCGCAAGGGATTCCAGTTCTTCTCTCACCTGATAGAGCTCGAAGGCTATCTCCGGCGTGAGGGTCGCCATGAAGACACCTCGATTGGGGATGTTTTCGAGCAAGCCTTCCTGTTCCAGCTTGCCGACTGCCTCCCATACGGGTGTGCGGCTGACCCCCATTTCCCGGGCCAATTGCTCGACGTTGAGCCGCGAGCCGGGCTGGAACCGGTGGTCGATAATCATCTCCTTGAGCAGGTTGTAGACCTGGTTCGAGAGCTTTTCCTTCTGAATGATCTTCATCATGGCGGGTCTCTTCTCCTTGCTCTTACGTTTGAGCATAGGGGGCGTCTAATTTCATGTCAAGTCCTTTTTTCATGAAATATGAATCATGAAATCAGGACTCCGATTTCACGTAGGTTCCGGGATGTCAGGGCGATGAGCAGAGAACCGAAGCAAGCCCCGGCACAGAATGCCTCACCGAATGTATTCCACCCGGAACTGAGCGGGCAAGGCTATACTTGCAGGAGACGCGCTGTAACGGGAAGTTGGTGCGGGAGGTCATATGAGGACGCCCGGAGTCTAATCTGGGGATGGGAAAAAGTCACACTCCGGAGGTGAGGACTGGTTTTCTCAAGGCGCGATAGGCGTAGGCTGGGACTCAGATTTCACGGCGGAAGACGGACGACGGATCGGTCGCTTGGTGAGGTTGAGCGGCCGCCCGTCGCGATAATTCCTTCAGCCCGTCAATGGCTGTGACTGTGGGCTTCTACCTCATGGTCCGAGTGAGCATGACCGTGCTCCCCATGATCGCCCGTATGAGCGTGCTCGTGGGTATGTAGTAACACCAACAAGGTACGGGTGACCGATCACAGTGACATGCAGCTCCTGGTTTAGTGTCTCCGTGTCAAGTTTACACCACTTTGATTCTCCGAGGTGCGGCGTCACCAAAAAGGCTGCAACGATCGATAGGCCGTTCGTTTCTCCGACTTCGTCCACCGCTTATAGCTTTGACATTAACCCGAGCCGTGGTACCCTCTTGTTTCGACCGTACGCACGACATGTTGCCACGGTCGAATACCGCTTCCCCCATGGAGACAAACATGATTACCGCACTGGTTCAGTTTAAGCTTCCCCAGCCCATAAGCCTGGCCCAGGCAAAGGAAATCTTTTCCGGCACAGCTCCCAGATACAAGGAGCTCCCCGGACTCATTCGCAAATATTACCTGCTCTCGGAAGACGGAATGACGGCGGGGGGTGTCTATCTGTGGAGATCTCGTGGAGAAGCTGAGAAGCTCTATACCCATGAATGGAGAGAATTCATAGCGGAGAAGTACGGTGCGAAACCCACCCTCACCTATTTCGCTACTCCCGTTGTGGTTGACAATCTGGTCGGAAAAATAATCAAGGACGATTGAGCCGCGCAACTCGCACACACAGACCGGACGATTGGGAGCTCGAACATCTGAGAGTGGTCCCGGCAAAAGGAGGACTCTGGGGAGTATCCCGCCTCAGTTGTCTTCTCGGACTTGATACGTCCGTCCAACGCCGGTCTTCTCACCGACTCGGGGGCCGTCTTGGTGCACCCTATTCGGCTCTCAAAGCCAAGTTGTCACGAGAGCCCGAAGATCATTGTGGCTGAGTGAACGGAAGGGTTCCTCGTCTGCATTCCTCGCGCCATGCGCTCCTAACGAATTCCTAACAATTAGCCATATAGAATGCTCTTGACAGGGACGCCCAGACTAATTTAAGAATATCGATATTGATATTATAATATTTGTTTGGAGGAGAGCGTGACGAAGAAGAATTGTTGGGAAGAACTGGTGTGCGGCAGACAAGATGAATGCCCCGCATATCCGGATAACGGCAGAAATTGCTTTGCCGTGACGGCCACTCTGTGCCGAGGAGAACAGCAGGGATCCTATCAGGAAAAAATCGAAGCATGCAGAAAAACCTGTGGTTTCTATGAAGCAATGATGTCAGGGCAAGTGTGACACGATAGTGGAGCGCGTGGACAAGTGCAGTTGAGGGAAAACGAAGCTCGGAGCCATGCCGAGACCGTTCTGCAAGTCTCTGCGCTCCATTATCCGATTGCCTTCCGTCCCGGAAATGGATACCGTTGTGTACGGCGCCATGCTCCGGGAGCTCGAACACGGCAGAGCGCAGGAGGGATTCCATGAGCAAAGAACGTCCAGACATACCAAAAGGCTTAATTCAAGACTTTTGCCGAAGGCACCATATAAAGAGACTGGCCGTTTTCGGGTCCTACTTGCGAGAGCACTTCGGACCGGATAGCGACATAGACTTCCTCGTGGAGTTTGATCCGCAACATATTCCGACTCTTTTCGATGTTGCCGGCATGGAGATCGAGCTGTCGGAGCTTCTCGGCGGACAAAAAGTGGACTTGCGCACCCCGCAGGACCTGAGCCGGTATTTTAGAGACGAGGTCGTGGCTCAGGCTGAGGTGCAGTATGCGGAAGGATGAGCTCATTCCTGCGAGTCGCTAACCGTCGCTTTGCCGCCATTGGTACGCTCACTCGAAAGAATTATCGCTACCGAATCTTCCGAATAGCCTGAGGAAACTGAAAAATGCAGGAGGGACGCCGACGAAATTCGGATGGGTCCGGCCACTGAAGTAGACCGTGGATGCCGGATGCAGATTGAACTTGACCAAAGGAGATGCCGTGAGGTAAGGTGCAACAGCACGATAGAGGCGTCTTTTCAATAGTTTGACAACGATCCTGTACCTACCGTCTTACGAGCATCGGTTGCACCGTGAGTTTCACGGTTCGGCATTTCGGAGCCAGCAAATGTCGGTTTCTCTCACCATGCCAAACAGAACGGGCAACGGAGCCACCGAGGTAATAAATTTATCCGGACATATCGTCTTAGTCGGTGCAAATGGCTCAGGGAAGACTCGTCTCGGAAGTTGGATTGAAAACACCAACCAGAATCACTACACGGTGCACAGAATTAGTGCACAAAAAGCGCTTGGAATTCCGGACTATGCCCAATTCAAGAGTCTAGAGCAGGCCGAAAAGGACCTGTTTTTTGGCGCTTCTCGCCTGCGAACGAACGTGAGTCAGAAGAACCAGGCTCGATGGGGTGGTAATCCTGCAACCTTCTTGCTCAACGATTTCAACCAGCTTTTGTCACTTCTTTTTGCGAAATCGGCAGAGCGAGATCGAAAGCACACGGAGGAAACGAGAGCATCTGGAACGTACATCTCCGTGCCCGACTCACCAATCGATACGATCCTCAGGATATGGGCGGAAATCATGCCTCATCGGAGTATTAAATTCTCGGAGGGCAAGGTGCTCGCCAAGATGAATGATTCCCCGGAATACCACGGTCGTGAAATGAGCGACGGGGAAAGAATCGCTCTTTACATGATGGGCCAATGCCTTTGCGCACCGAATAACTCTATCGTCATAGTTGACGAGCCAGAAATGCATTTGCACAGGTCATTGGTGGACAAACTCTGGAACAGCATTGAAGCACGAAGTCAGACTAAGACAATAATCTACATCACTCACGACTTGGACTTTGCATCCTCCCGAAAAGACTCGCAAAAATTGTGGATTAAGAGTTACTCGGGTGGCGACTTTTGGTCCTGGACTGAGGTACCGGATGACGATGCCCTTCCCGAAAGCCTTGTTCTTGAAGTGATAGGAAGCCGTAAGAACATTCTGTTTTGTGAGGGTGAGAGGGGCAGTCTGGATTCAACCATCTATCAAAATGCTTATCCTCATCATCACGTTGTTCCACGAGGCAGTTGCACGAAAGTCATTGAGTCGACCAAGGCGCTGAGAAATAATAAATCAATTCACCACTTGGACGCGGTGGGGATCATCGACAGGGACTACCGAAGCAGCGAAGACATCGCAGCGCTTGAATCTCAGGGCATACATGCTATTGAAATGGCGGAAATTGAAAATATCTTCTGTGTAGAGCCAGTCTTGCGGATTGTCGCTGACCCTCTCGGGAAAGACCCTGACCTTGTTGTAAGACAAGTCACAGAGTATATCATAGACGCTTTGTCCCGCGAACTAGAGCTGCAAATTTCATCAATGGCTGAGAAGCGAATCGAGTATTTGCTCGGTGCCTTTTCCAAAACATCAAACGACAAACGCGGTCTGATCGAGGGGATGGAAGCTGTATGCAACCGGATTGATGTAGAAGTAATATACGGAGAATGCAAGAACGCCTTCGAAAGGGCCATGGCCTCCCAAAGTCTCGACGAGTTGCTGAAGGTGTACAACAGAAAGAGTCTGCCCGATCGCATCTCGACACTCCTTGGTCTTACGCATGGAGAATACCCAAGGCTCCTCGTTCGTCTGCTTAAGGGACCAAAGCGGGAATGCATCATCTCCGCCGTACGGCCGTACATGCCGAGCATATGATGGCCATTCACGCAGTCTGATAGATGGCCGGGCGATAACGAGGCTCGGGGATAGGCTTCCCATGCTCGCGTGCTGCCTCGATCCATGCCTCTTTGGCCTTGAGTACTTCCCGTAAGGCTGCTTCAGGGCTGTCGCCGAACGCGGAGCAGTGTCTCAAGTCCGGGATGTCTGCAATATACCCCTCGTCCTCTTCGCTATAAAAGAGGTTGATGTGATAGTCTTTCATTCCTCATCCCTCAGTTGGAGATTGTACCGCTCTATGATCTGAAGTAGCTGCTTAACCTGATATGGTTTGGCTTTCCCGGCCACGTCCTGCAGGTTTATCAGCTCCGGCACCGTTGGATGCGTATAGATGTGATGAGCACCGGCGACACGTGATAGTCGGAACCCAAATGCCTCGGCGCAGGAGCATGCCTCGGAAAACCGGATATTCTTTGAGCCGGAAAGCAATTTCTGCAGTAACTTGCGCTTCTTCACCGGTGATCCACTGAAGTCGCCAAAAGCTCCTCTGGTTCCCCGGTGCATCTCGGGGAAATGGAGCTTTCTTGCTTAGACAAGTGAGATGCCTCGTCGCTCGCACATCGTCGTCCACGGTCCTCTGAACCATATCACTCAACAGGCCGTTCATTCAATGAACGTTTTTCACCCGAAAGAGGACAGTCGAATATATCCGGCCCTGCCGGTGGCCGCTCGATGCCTGAAAACTCACGGGACTTGTGGCCGATGGGAGGGAAGAAGCAACTCCTCCGGAGAGAAGGGGTATTGAGCTCCCGGAATTCACGATTGCCGCCCATCCGAGAAAAGGATATTTCTTGTGGACAAGGTCAGTACTTCCGGAGTCCTACATGGCAGAGCTTACACAGCAGGCACTTGAAGAAATGGTGCAGGTCATCGTCGACACCGCCCATCCGGAGAAAATCATTGTCTTTGGGTCTCGCGCCAGGGGTGATTCTGTCGCCGGGTCCGATGTGGATCTTCTGGTAGTGGAATCCGACCCTTTTGACGAAAAGCGAAGCCGCAAAAAAGAATTGACAAGACTCTGGCGAGCCTTGGCCTCCTTTCCGTTTTCAAAAGACATCCTGGTTTACAGCCGTGACGAGGTGGAGTACTGGCGTGATTCCTTGAACAACGTGGTCTCCAAGGCTCTCAGAGAAGGCAAGGTGGTCTATGAGAGACATCAGGCAAGCCCGAGCCGTCCTCATGATGGCACATAAGGATTTCAAGGCAATCAAGGGCATGATGGACCCGGAGATTTTCGAAGAAGAGATCTTCGGCTTCCATGCTCAATAAACAGTTGAGAAATCTCTCAAAGCTTGGTTGGCTCTTCTCGGCAAGGAATATCCGTTAACGCATGACATAAGCGTTCTACTCGATCTCTTGCGCAGTAGCGGACAGGACGTGGAGCAATACTGGGACCTTTTGGAATACAACGTCTACGCCGCGTCCGGTTTCGCCACGAAGCTCTTGAGATTCATGATGAGCCTCTGGACAGGAAGGCCGCCGTTCAGACAATCGGAAGGCTCCTGGCAGAAGTCCGGGGAATCCTGGACGAAACGACAGAAGAGTGACTTGCCGACGGATGGTGACCGAGCGAACAGACTTGGGACTTGCCGGAGATTGGAAGGATGGAGCAACTCCTGTGAGAAAGGCCGGTATGATGTCCCCGGAATTCCCTCCCATTCACGCGACCTGATAGATGACCGGGCGATAACGAGGCTCGGGGATAGGCTTCACGTGCTCGCGTGCTGTCTGCTCTGTCGCTCATCATGCTCCCCGGTTTTCCGTACCGTGTCACTCGAAGTGGTGATCGCCCTTTTATTCGTGATCGGCGGTTCACGAGCAGCGTTGGAGGGCCTCGGCGATCAATCCTGGAATCAGGTGGGGTTGGTCGTGCAGCAATGTGCGAGGGTCCATGAGTACAGCGTCATCTTTGATCAGCACGATCACCGGCGGGGCTCCGGCTCTCAGCTCCTGCTCCAGCCGGGCGGCCGAAACACCCGTGGGCCGAATAGCGACCCGCGGGCCGGGAAGGTCGCTCATCGGGAGTGCGCCCCCCCCTACCCTTCCGATGCCTTCTTCGATCCCCACATCGACATCGGCCACTTGTTCGCGAATGGCCGCGGCAAGTCGGTCTGCCAACGTCTGCAGCTCCTCCGGGGAACGGGTGATCATCGTCAGAGTGGGAATGCCTGCAGCAGGCCCCTCCGGCCGGGTATATTCTTCGAGGGTGGCTTCCAATCCGGCGAGAGTCAGCTTATCCATTCGGAGGGCCCGTGCCAGCGGATTGGTACGCATCTGCTCGATGAGGTCGTGTCGGCCTGCGAGGATGCCCGCCTGCGGTCCTCCAAGGAGCTTGTCGCCGCTGAAGCTCACCACGTCCACCCCCTGAGACAGGACTTGCTGGACGGTTATTTCATCGGAAAGCCCCCACTGGGAAAGGTCCATCAAACAACCGCTCCCCAGGTCCATCATCGTCGGAACGTTCTTTTCTCTTCCGATCGCTGTGAGCTCTTCCAGCTCCACTTCCCGGGTAAAACCGACAATCCGATAATTGCTCGTGTGAACTTTGAGGATAAGCGCGGTATTCTCGTTTATAGCCTGAAGGTAATCCTTGGGGTGCGTCCGGTTGGTGGTGCCCACCTCTCGCAGGATTGCCCCGGACCGTGCCATCACATCGGGTATTCTGAACGAACCGCCGATTTCAATAAGCTCTCCCCGAGAAACGACCACTTCGCGGCCTGCGGCGAGGCTTGAGAGTGCCAACAGAACGGCCGCTGCATTGTTGTTTACCGCCAGAGCCGCTTCCGCACCGGTCAGCTCCTCCATGAGCCGTCTCAGATGGGAGTTTCGCTCTCCGCGGCGGCCTTTTGCCAGATCGTACTCCAAATTGGAGTACGACAGCGCCGCTCGGGCGATGCGATCCATGACGCGCTGAGAGAGAGGCGATCTCCCCTGATTCGTATGCACGATGACGCCGGTGGCATTGATGACTGTTTTGAGCTGCGGGCCCACACGCTGCAGGGCCACACGCCGCGCCCTCGATGCGATGGCCTCAACGGAGCACTCTTCTTCGCCGGCTTTTCCGGACCGTATGTCCTCACGCAATTCGTCCAGGGCGAGTCTCACCATCCGTTTGACAATTGCTTCGTGATACGTCTCCCTCAAAGGAGCGCATGAAGGGTCGGAAAGAAGTCGGTCCACGGATGGTATGGCGCGAAACAGTGCATTCAGCAATGCGTCATCCATGAGGTGCGACCCCTTTCACGATCTTTTCGGAAGCTTGAACGAACTGAGCGCTTTCTTGAACGCGGGAGCAAACGATTTGAAGTCCTTGGCAGGAGCAGTGAAGTCCACATTGATGATCTTTGCGTCGGTGATGACCATCAGACGCCACGTCTGGAGCCGCTCGGGATCTTTGGGAGGTTTGTCCTTGACCAGGACGACGCGGCCTCTCTTGACGGTCCACGCCTTCACCGACTCGATCCTTTTGTCTTTCTTGGCCGCCTGGCGGAGCTCCTTGAACAGCAGTTCGCTCGACTCGGCGAAAGGCGCCCCTAGGACGAGGTAGATCTCTCCGGAATCCTTCCTCCAGCGGTAGATTCCCTTCTCGTCGACTCGATGGGAAAGAAAACCCGGAGGTATGGTAATGCGAATGTATTGAGCCGCTTCTTCCGGAAGGTTTGCGTTCCCGCCCTTCGCGGAATCATTCCCTTCTTCGGCTCGAGCCGCCAAAGAGGCCGGAAGCAGAATGAGTAAAAGCAAAAGGAGTCTCAGCGAATAGTTGATTCTCACGAAAGACCCTCCGATGAATGGCTGCCGCAGTGGTACGGGCAAAGGAGCGTACCCGTTCTTCCCTTTCCCACGGCGTGAGAATTGACCTCAGATGCGTGGATTGTTACCATGTATCCGGTACCATGTCAAAAGAGATCAAAATGAAACCGCCCGGTTCAAAAAAGAGCGCCGTGGTTCACGTGCTCGGGTGCAAAGTGAATCAGGCCGAGGGCGCCGCAATGGGGCACCTTCTGGAGAGCCGCGGCTACACGATTGATGCCGAATCCGAGAATCCGGACCTCGTGCTGGTCAACACCTGTTGCGTGACCATGCGTGCAGAGGGAAAGTCCCGGCGGGCAGTCGCCGGACTGGCGGAGCGTTTTCCCAACGCTCGGCTCGTCGTCACCGGCTGTCTTGCCGAAGTGAATCCCACTGCTCTGCAATCCCTGCCGGGTAGGCCTACCCTTCTGGGCACGCGAGGCAAAGACCGTTTCGAAGAGTTCCTCGACGGCCCGGAGGAAGATCGGCAACCTCCTTGCCCTACGGCCTCCACCTGTACGACCTTCACCGATTTGGGCGCACCGGGCATTCCCGGACGGGCAAGAGCCTTCCTCAAGGTGCAGGATGGCTGTTCCCAGCGTTGCTCCTATTGCATTGTCCCCACCGCCCGAGGACCTTCCAGAAGCTTGCCTGTGGATAGGGCCGTATTCCATGCGCAGACCATGGCTCTGGCCGACCACGCGGAAATCGTCCTCACGGGCATACATCTTGGACGGTACGGTCGTGATTTGAGCCCTCGCGAGAGCTTGACGGGTCTTCTGGACCAACTCCTTGAGCATTGTCCCGAGTCACGGTTCAGATTGAGCTCCATCGAACCTCAGGAGGTCACGGATCGCCTCATCGAGTCGGCCGCGACAAGCGGACGGGTGTGCCGACACTTTCACATCCCTCTGCAGAGCGGTGACGACGCCATACTGCGCAGCATGGGAAGGCCCTACGACGCAGCGCTTGTCAGAGATCTCCTTGGCAGGATTTTCCGGACCGTTCCGGAGGCTTGCGTCGGCTTTGACGTTATGGTGGGATTTCCCGGAGAAGATGAGGCCTCTTTTCAAAGAACCCTGGAACTGGTCTCCGAGTCCGGTGCGGCGTATCTGCACGTCTTTCCTTTCTCACCCAGACCCGGAACTCCCGCAGCCTCTTTCGAGCCGAAGGTGGCCGAGCCGGCGGCCCGGGAGAGGGTCAAGATACTGAGAAAACTCTCTGGAGAGTTGAAAGAAAGATTTTACAGACGCTTCCTCGGCAGAACCCTCCGGGTGGCGGCCGAATCCGAGCCGGACCCGGAAACCGGTACAGTGACCGCAAGAACCGACAATTACATACCGGTCAGCGTCCGAGAAGTGCCCGTCACATCCCTCCGCGGCATTTTTCCCGCCACCCTCTTCGGCATAACCGACGGCCGGGTTGAGGCGGTGTTCAAGCCGCAAGAGCCCGATCTTCCCAACGCACGATAAACCGGACGTTGTTCGTCGGGCCCCGATCGGCATCGCGCAAGCTCAGCTCGTTCCCGTCTTCTCAGTCGTCCTCTGGATAAGATCTCTGGCTTTGAGGAGATGCTCGTGCACCTTCTTGAGGTTCTCGGGTTTGCTCTCGGCAAGATAGGCTATCACGGCATCGCAGGCTTGGTACGTCTGTGCAATGGACTGCCGTATGAGATCGTGAAAAGCCTGGTACTTCTTGGGGGGAATGATTGCAAAAGTCTTGGAATCAAGAACCTGGAGCTCCCTTTTCATCCAGTCCATCTGCAGGCGAATCTGTTTCGGGACAACAGGGGCATTGGGGTCGGAGGGGTCGTAATCGGAAACGGCCAACGAAGGTCCCCGTGTCATGAGGAGAGACAATTCTTCAAGTATGGGGGCAGCCGCCCTCAAATAGTCTCTTACTTCCAGGCTGGTGGTCGCGTCCTCATCCAGTGGTGAAGCGATCGCCTCCCTGGGCGGAAGAGTCGGTTTCGGCACTGCCGGCACTTCCTCTTCCGGTGCGGGCTTGCTCTCCGTGGGGCCGGGCTCGGGAGCCGGTTCGGCAGGCTTCACCGATTCGGGCTGGGGGGGGCCTGCGGATGTCGGCTGCTCCTCGGGAGTCGGCGTCGCCTCCGGAGCCTTCTCGGGTTCGGGTGTGGGCATGGGAACCGGTTCCACCTTCTTTTCCGGAGGCGGCTCAACCGCGGGCTCCGGGCTCGGCTTCGACTCCGTGGGGGGCGGTGGTTCGAGAATTCGACTCGGTTCCCGTTGCGGAGTCGGCTCGGGTTTGCGCTCGGGGAGCACGGACTCCGGCGTGGGCGACGGCTCCAGACGTGCCTGGTGGGTTGGCGACGGTAAGGGGACCGGCTCGGGCTTCTTTTCGGGAAGCGCCGCTTGATGAGACTCCGGTCCCGTCGGAGAACCCGGCTTTGCCTCAGCCGACACTTCCAGGCTCGGTTCCGGCTCCAAGGAAGGCACCGACTGCGGTTCCGCGCGGCTGGAAAGCGGTAGCCATCCACGAGGATCGGCCATATCGTCCACTTCAACGGATTCCACCCGGTCCCGGGAGCCCTGAGATTTGGAAGCCTGCACGCCGAGCAAAGGAGGAATTCTCTCTTTTTCCGGGGAGAGTATCTCTTTCTTGGGAGGAGGAGGAGGCTTCACCACGTCTTCGGGGGCGCGGGGAGGAGCCGGGAAGGGACCGGTTCGCTCCTTGGCGGGAGCGCTCGGTGCCGCGGATTCTTTTTCCGTAGCCTCGGTTTTGGCGCGGATATCCTCGGAGGGGGCTTCCTTCTTGGGACCACCCGCGGGGAATTGTTCCTTCAAGGATTCGCCTCTAGGGTGCGATTGCTCTATCGAAGGTGCCCGCGTAGGCTGAGCCGGCCGAGATTCCTCGATCGGGGCAGGCGCCGGAGCGGGTCGCTCCACCGGGGCGACGGGCCGAACGGGTGCGGTTGGCGAAGGGACTGCCGGTCGGGGCTCAAACGGGAGGCGGTAGACCGGTCCGGATGGCTCGGGAGCCGTCGGTTTCGTTTCAGCGGGACGCACCTCTCGGGGAGCCGGCTTTTCCGTCTCGTTTCCCGCGGGGGGCTTCTTCCTGGGTTGGTCTCCGATAATCCGTTTCAGCCGGAACTCGGGAATGCGGACTTTGTACCCGGAGTCTCCGATGGGGGCGTAGGTCTTTTCCTGTTGCCCCGTCGCGGTGCTCTCAGACGGCGTGCCCCCGCGAACCGGCCCCTGGCCTTGAGAAAGGCCCGGCAGCACACATAACAGGCACAGCACGGCCGCAACAGCCATACATGCCCGAAGACGAGCATCGGAGAAAGAACCGGCTGCGGGAAACTCGCACCGTTGGATGGAATGAGCCTTCATGGGCTAAACCTCGGACCCGGCCGTCCGGAAATTACATTATAATCTTAGCCCGTTGACTCAGATTCGTCAAGCTTTCCCAGAATCTCCTGTAATTGGGCCGCACTGGTGGGGCGGGCCTCCAAGGTCTGGACCCTATCCAGAATGCCGTTGATGAAGGCCGCCGAGTTGTCCGCCCCGAATTTCTTTCCTATCTCTATTGCCTCGTTAAGGATGACCCGACCGGGGGTCTCGGGGAAGTCTATGAATTCGGCCATGGCCATCCGCAGTATGTTTCGATCGACCCGGTTGATCCGGTGGAGCTTCCAGTTGTGAGACAGTTGGGAAATGAGCTTGTCCAGTATTCCCTTGTCCCGCGTAACCGCGTCAACGAGCTTGCTTGCGAACTCCTTGGAAACCCGATGCATTTTGACGATTTCTTCGTCATCGCTGCTGAAATGCTTCTCCAGCAGCTCCAGCGTTTCCGTGGGGTCCTCACTGGCGGAGTCGGCGGCAAACAATACCTGAAGCACGAATTCTCGAGTCTTGCGTCTGGATGGCACTGCTAAACTGAGCTAACCTCTTGTGACGGCGATCGGGACCGAGCGTGAGCCCGGTCTAGAGTTGTTTGAAGAGATTGGCCGTTTCTATGGCCGACATAGCTGCTTCAGCGCCCTTGTTACCCGCCTTGGAGCCGGCGCGTTCGATAGCCTGCTCGATCGTGTCGGTGGTGAGAACGCCGAAGCTCACCGCCACGGTCGATTCCAGGGCGATGTGCGCCACACCCTTGGCCACTTCCGCTGCAATGTAGTCGAAATGCGGGGTGGAGCCCCGGATGACAGCGCCAAGGGCAATGACCATGTCGTACTTCCCCGACTTCACCACACGGGAGAGGGTCTGGGGTATCTCGAACGCGCCCGGCACCCTGGTAATGGTTATGTCTTCACTTGAGGCGCCGTGGCGCACGAGCGCGTCCACCGCCCCATCAATCAATCTCGACACGATGAAATCGTTGAAACGGCTTGCAACAAGCGCCGTCTTCAGCCCAGCCGCGTTCAGGCCGCCTTCTATGCTGACGGTCATAAAGCCTCCCAAGAATTACCGATTGTTTGTTTCGGAACGGACCCGTCAGAGCTACTTCAGACACGTGGTCTTGATATCGTAGATGTGTCCCATTTTGTCTCTTTTGGTCTCCATGTACCTCAAATTGGTAGAACACGGCTCTATGACGATAGGAACCTGTTCCACCACTTCGAGACCGTAGCCTTCCAGCCCCACTATTTTGGTCGGGTTGTTCGTCATGAGGCGCATCTTGTGCACACCCAGATCGGCCAGCATCTGCGCTCCAATGCCGTAGTCCCTCAAATCGGGTTTGAAGCCCAGCCTCAGGTTGGCTTCCACGGTGTCGCATCCCTGGTCCTGGAGAGCGTACGCTTTGATCTTGTTGATCAGGCCTATGCCTCGGCCTTCCTGCTGCATGTAAAGGATGACACCTTGTCCTTCGTGCTGCACGATCTCCATGGCTTTGGCCAACTGGCTGCCGCAATCGCATCGCCGGGACCCGAAAACATCTCCGGTGAGGCACTCGGAATGCACCCTCACGAGAATGGCCTCTTCTGGATCGATCTCCCCTTTGACCAATGCCACATGGTTGAGCTTGTCCACATCGTTTTCGTACCCGATGAGCTTGAAGTCACCGTACTCCGTGGGCAGTGTCGTTTCAGCGCCTCTTCTCACAAGTCGCTCGTGCTTCATACGGTATTGGATGAGATCCTTGATGGTGCAAATCTTCAGGTTGTGTTGCTCGGCCATGACCATGAGCTCCGGAAGCCGGGCCATGGTTCCGTCGTCGTTCATGACCTCGCAAATCGCCCCTGCCGGAGTGAGACCGGCGAGTCGGGCCAGGTCCACGCTCCCCTCGGTCTGTCCCGCTCGGACCAGAACGCCTCCTCGGCGTGCCCGCAGGGGAAAGATATGACCGGGAGATATGAGGTCGCGAGCTGCAGCGTCGGGGTCCACCGCCGTGAGGATGGTCACGGCTCTATCGTGGGCCGATATCCCTGTAGTAACGCCCCTGGCCGCCTCAATGGAAACCGTGAAGGCGGTGCCGTAGGGCGACTTGTTGTTGGGCACCATGATAGGGAGCTCAAGGCTCTCAATCTTCTCGGGTATGAGCGAGAGGCAGAGCAGTCCCCTTCCGAATTTGGTCATAAAATTGACGGCCTCGGGAGTAATTTTTTCCGCGGCCATGGTGAGATCGCCCTCGTTCTCTCGATCTTCGTCGTCTACCAGAATCACCATGCGGCCTTGTTTAATTTCTTCTATGGCCTCTTCCACGCCGACAAGCACGCCCATTAAGGCATCCTCCTTTTACATGAATCCGTATTGTCTCAGTTTCTCTTCGTTGACGCCGGACCCCGAGAGGTTTGGCGAAACGAACTTTTCAACATACTTTCCGATGAGATCGAACTCCACATTGACCTTATCATTGATCTTTTTCTCGGTCAACCCCGTGAGGGCCGACGTGTGAGGAATAATCATGACCCTGAAGCGGTCCTTCTCCACGTCGTTGACCGTCAGGCTCACCCCGTCTACCGCCACGCTTCCCTTCTCGATCAGGTACCGGGTCGAATCGACCTGGAACCCCATGAGGAATCCCATTCCGGAGGCTCGTTTCTCCATGAGACGCCCCACACAGTCGATGTGCCCCGAAACGAGGTGTCCCCCTAAACGAGAGTCCATGCGCAGAGCCTTTTCCAGGTTGACAAAGGTCCCTGATTTCAAGTCTCCGATCGTCGTCACCCGGACGGTTTCGGGTGACACGTCAGCCTCAATCTCTTTGAGAGAAGCCTTGACGCGGGTTGCGGTCAGACACGCTCCATCCACCGCGATGGAATCGCCCTCTTTGACGTCCGAGAGGTCCAGATCCGATACGATACGAATCCTCACGAATTCGCTTTTCGGTTCTACGGCCAGCACCCTGCCTCGTGCCTCAACAATCCCTGTGAACATCTTTCGTGATCGACCTTCTTTTCATTTCGTTCTCGCTCCCGGTCAAAGATTGAAACGGGACGGATCGGCTATTGCGCCCGGCGCTTCATTTCCGCGGTTCAGTCGGGGGGTCGGCGGTACCGACTTCTCGCTGCGGGCCGCTCTGCAAAGCTTCTCCGGGACAAACAGTATCGGGAGAAACCCGCAAGAGGTGTCTGTGACGAACCCTGCCCATTGCCTTCAGCAGGCTTGAGCGCACACCCGGTACGCTGGTCTCTATTCCGTTCAAGAGGCTCTTGATCCATTGGCGCCGCGAGCCGCTCATACCCTGATACGAACAGAAACAGCCCAGGATGGGGACTCCGAGGGTTTTCGCACATTCCCGGGTCATCTCCTCCTTCACGTAGACCAATGGACGGATGATCCTGTTTTTGCCGTCGTCGGCCTCCAAGTGCGGACTCATCCCCTTGATGGACCCGTTGAAGAAGAGGTTGAGGAGCAGGGTCTCCACAAAATCGTCCAGATGGTGTCCCAGGGCAATCCTGTTCCAGCCTTCCCGAGCGGCGAATGTATAGAGCATGCCCCGGCGAAGCCTCGAACAGAAGGAGCACGGATTGGTCCCTTCGGTCAAGTTCTCGTTGACCACGTCTACAATTTGGCTCTGAATTATGTGACACGGTATACCGTCGCGACCAAGGCGCTCTTCCAACGGCGAGCAGTCGAGCCCTCTCGGTCCGGGATGAATGGTGGCCGCTGCCAACTCAAAGGTGACGGGGGCCTTGGCCTGTAGGTATTTCAAGGCATACAGCAGCGTCCAGGAGTCTTTTCCGCCCGAGAGGGCCACCAGTATGCGGTCCCGATCTTGGATCAGCCCGAAATCTCCAATGGCTTTTCCGACCAACCGGGTGATTCTTTTGAGAACCGGATTTCTCAGGGAATCAGTCAATCTTTCCTGCCTCGATTACTCACATGGCCATGTGTACGGCATTCCTTCGGTACTGTCAACGGAGCGGAATCGCCGACACGGGGGCCGGGTCGGCGCCGGCTTCCGCCAAAGGGGGTGGAATAGCAGCATGAGTTACTATAGAATGGCACCGGACTCAATCGATCCGGGTCGATCGCAACGGCTTCCGGATTGTCACATTGGCTCCGTTTCGCCGAGGCCCTCGGGATGTTCGAGATCCGCCCCAGGGTCGGACGGGGACTCCGGAGAGACGATCCGGGCATTGTTATAAAGGGAGCGAAGAGTTGATCTTTCTGACGAACGTTTCGAAATTTTTTAACGGCAGACCCCTTTTCCAAGACGTCAACCTCAGCATCCACCGTGGAGACCGCGTCGGCATGGTCGGGCCCAACGGGGCGGGCAAGTCAACCATTTTGGGCATTATGGAAGGGACCGTCACGCCCGACGACGGAGAAGTGTCCGTCGAAAAGAGGATCAGAATGGGCGTACTCCACCAGGAGCTTGTTTCAGGGACGGGCGGCCCCATTTTGGAAGAGGTGATGAACGTCTCCGAGGAGCTCCGCGAGATCAGGGTCCGTTTGAACCAGGTGCAGAAACAGATGGGAGCCCTCTCGGAAAGCAATGCGGATTCTGAGGCTCTCATCGAAGAGTTGGGACACCTTCAGCACCAGTTTGAACGGTACGACGGGTACACGTTGGAGGCGAGAGCGCACAAGGTACTGCAAGGTCTGGGATTCCGGCCCGAAGACGCAGGTCGCCAATGGAACGAATTCTCCGGAGGATGGAGAATGCGAGTGGCCCTGGCCAAGATCCTGCTGGCCGAGCCCGACGTACTCCTCCTCGACGAACCGACCAACCATCTGGATCTTGAGAGTCTCCTCTGGGTGGAAGATTACCTTGCCGGGTTCAAGGGCGCCCTTGTGCTGGTTTCCCACGACAGAGCCTTCCTGAACCGGCTGGTCAATCGCATCGTGGATGTTGAACGGGGCAAGGTTTCTTCTTACACGGGAAACTACGACGAGTACGAGAGGACTAAACGGATGCAGGAGGACATAGTCCTGGCCTCGTACAAGAACCAGCAGGAGAGAATCAAGAGAATCCAGAAGTTTATCGATCAGAACCGCGTGAAGGCGCGGACCGCGAGCAGGGCGCAAAGCCGGGTCAAGATGCTGGACAAGATGGAACGGGTCGAGCTGCCCCAGCGAACCAAGACCGTGAAATTCAAGTTTCCGAAGCCTCCGGCGTCAGGCCGCAGGGTTTTGGAGATCGTCGACCTTGTCAAACGGTACGACGGCAATCCCGTGTACGAGGGCTTCAACTGGGCGGTGGACCGGGGGGACCGCATCGCATTTGTGGGCCGCAACGGGGCCGGCAAATCCACCCTGATGAAAATAGTCGCAGGAATCATTCCGTACGAAGGCGGAACGGTCAAGTACGGGCACAATGTCAAGCCCGGTTACTTTGCTCAGCACCAGTCGGAGGCATTGACTTCGGAGAGATCCATCCTCGAAGAGACCTGCTCGTTGGCTCACGGACTGACCGAACAAGAGGTGCGGAATCTCATGGGGGCCTTCCTCTTTTCCGGCGACGACGTGAACAAGAAGGTCAAGGTACTCTCCGGCGGAGAGAAGAGTCGTCTCGCTCTGGCAAAGATCCTCTTATCCCCGCCCAACCTGCTTCTCCTCGACGAGCCCACCAACCATCTGGACATTTCATCCTGCGAGGTGCTCGAAGACGGACTCAAGAATTACGAAGGCACCCTTCTGCTCATAACCCACGATCGCCGACTCATGAACGCCATCTGCACGGGGGTTCTCGAGATCGACAATGGAAAGGCCGAGCATTACCTCGGAAGCTATGACGATTACCGGTACAAGAAGAAGCTCATGGAAGAGGCCGAGGTTCAGACGGAGCCGGCGAAACCGGTGCCCGAGCCCGAAGAAGACGATGCTTCGGAACGAAAAGAATCCAGAAAGGAGCGCAAGCGCCGGGAGGCTCAGACGCGGATAGCACTGTTCAAGCAACAGGCCCCCATCAGGGAGGAGCTCCAACGCGTCGAAAAGCAATTGGAGATCAAGGAATCGCGAAAGAAAGAAATCGAGAGTCTCATGGCAGATCCGGCGAATTATGAAAAGCGGGAGCTCATCGTCCCTCTCCTGGCGGAAGATCCCATTCTCGCCAAAGAGATCAAAAGTCTTGAGTCCCAGTGGGAGGAATTGCAAGGGAAGCTGGAGGAATTAGAGAGCCGGCTCCTCACCGGATAACCCTTGGTGCTCGGGTGAGCGACCACGCCTCCTCACCCGATAGAACACGATGCGGAAATCTGAAAAGGAGAATTAAAGGGGAACGGACATCCGGGGCGGAGATCAGCCTCGGTGATAGAAGACGCTCATCTTTTCTTTTTCGGGGCCGATGTGCTGAAAAACGCCGTCGAATGCAGCCTGGACCTCTTCAATGGTCGGTCGCCTGGCCGGATCGAGATCGAGCATTCCATCCACCGTCACCGAAATATGCTCCAATGTGGTGTTCTTCTTGAGGAAAGGATTGAGATCGACCAACCTGGGTCTCGGTTCCTGTTCTATCCTCAAGATCTGCTTGACCAAGTCCTGACGTGTCCGCGTCTTGGGAAAGACCATCGGAAGCTTCCCGGTCAAAAGGACCGTAAAAATGGCTCCCACACTGTAGAGATCCGATTGATAGAGGCTCTTTCCTTTGGACTGCTCGGGAGCCATATAGGAGAACGTGCCGACCACTTTTCCCCGAAACATGTCCTCCATGGCACCATCGACCACCATCCCCACGCCGAAATCGATCACTTTGACTCTGTTGAGGCGCTCCTGACCATCCACTAGGTACAGGACATTGTCGGTCTTCAGATCTCGATGGATCACTCCCCGGTCTCTAAATACTTTAAGGCACTCCAAGAGCTGATTGATGATGATTTCCAGGATACCGAGGGTGAGCTTGCTCTCCGTTGAGAACGGGGGCTTGTACTTCTCCAGCCAGTTTCGCTCCACCAGTTGCGTCAGATTGTCGGTAGGGTAATAGCTATTAACGAGCAGTTTTTCTCCGTCCTGTTCGATGAGCCCGAAATACTCCACTATGGAAGGGTGTTGTGTGGGGCTCTGCACCGTGCGATGAACGTCCGCCTCATACTGGAGCAACTGAACGGGATCTCCCAGGGCCGACGATACCTTTTCCTTGACTCGCTTGAGGGCCACGATGCGACTCTCGAAAATGCCCACGCTCACCTTGCCCATAGCCCCTGACGAGATATCTCCTAAAATCTTTACCTTTTTCCCACGGACCTTGCCCGGGTCGGCCAGAGAATCCATGATGAGCTTGATGAGACCCGACATTTCGTCTCGGGTCTTGGTGCTGAAGCCTTGACCTCCTTCGACGAGATCGCTTTGGGCCTTTTTCTCCATGGCCTCGGCGTCCAGAAGGGGTTTGTAGAGGATGACCGCCTGCTCCCCTCGGACGTCGAACTGGCGAAACTCACCGTGATAGGCCCCGAAAGCGGCATGGTACCGGTATCTGAGGAAGTGACCGGCCAATCGTCCTTGCGGTTTGCTACTGTAGATCTTGTTGAGCTCCGCCGTCTTCTCAAGGAGCTCGCCGCCCCGTCGATGCCTGGCCTTCATGATCTTGGCGTGGCGACTCACCTCCCGCACATCGTCCAGTTCTATGTAATCGGCAGGAATTTCAAAGAAGCTCGCAAAGTCCATGAGAGTGATCATCCAGAGATGAGTGGACAAGCCCTGCAACGTCTCGATGGTCTTCTCACCCTTGAGTAGGAGGTCCAGAAGCCGCTCGTTTAGAAAGGCACTGATAAGGTGTTTGTAGTACCCCGAGGCGATCCGGTCCACGGTCAGACCACAGCGGAAGAGAAACCAAGCCAGCTCCATGAGATCGGCTTCTATTTCCTTCCGTGTATTTCTCGTGAAAAAATAGAAGGACTTCTCAGGCTCGTACTGCACCATGAGATGATGGAGCTCGAGAATGGCCCTGCGAACCACGTCCACGGTTCGTCTGAAGCTCATCTCCTGGGTCTCCGTCTCCTCGCGGCGCACGAAGCACGGAATGAGTGTTGCCGTTTCCTCCTCGCCCGGCGAATAGCGTTCTCGATATTTCCGGTTAAGCTCCGCTAACTTTCTGCCGATCGCTTCAAGCTCGTGAGCAGCAGGCCTCAGATTCGTCTGCGAATCCAACCATTTGACAGCGTAGAAAAAAACCCTGCCGTCCTGCTCGATCTCCTGAATCTCGCTGCGGCTTTCCAGAAGAACCTGGGTGTCGGGAAATTCCTGGGCATTTCTGATGATTGAATGGAGAGCTTCGACATAGGTAATGTCGCCTTTCTCCAATTGAGGAAGCAGGTCTCGGATGACAAGGAGCAGATAGGGCGCGGTTTTCTTTACAATTCGGCCGATCCGGCTGATCGGATCGACCTCTCCTTTGTGAGCCATTTGGCTCAGTTCGGAATAGTGCTGTATGACGCCATAGAGCTGTTCGCGCAGATCATGAGCGTCCTTTTCCATGAGCCCAGCCCTTTCCGGAATTCTCTCCGTCAACCCTTTCGTCAGGCGCTTTGCATCGAGCGGAACGAGACGGAGGAAGCACCGAGCCCACTATTGCTCACCGCCGAGCTCCCTTTCTCATCGAACCGCTGTGCGCTCAATCTACGGGTGGAGCGGCGGTGCTTTGCTGCCGGCCCGCCAGGGGCAAAGATCGCGGTCCCCGGTCCGGACAGCCCACAGAAGTCCTCGCTCTTACTCTATCAAACAGCTCCCTGATCCTGCCGTTGAGGCCCATGGAGTAATTTCCCGAGTCAGGCGCCCCGGCACCGAATACCTACCGGTTCCGCCTCTTCGTCGTCAGTTTCACAAGCTTCTTAAAGTGCGGCGTACGTTTGAGCCGCCGAAGCACCTCGTCGGACATGGCACGCTTCAGGACCGCCTCTCCTCCGACTTTGACAGCCAGGTCCAGAGTGTCCAATGCCTCTTTCGGCTGTCCTTTCTTGGCGTAAACCAGGGCCGCGTTGTAATGGAGCCATTCGGGTTCGAACGGGTCATTCTGGCTGAGAGCCTTACGATAGAACCTCAGAGCACTCTCGTAGTCCCCCATCTCCATGTTCAGATAGACAAGCCTGCTGATGGTGTACGGCATGAGGCTCGGGCACTTTTCAAGCATCCGATTGATCGTCAGTGTCTTTCGTCTGTTCCCCAGGCTCCAGTGCGCGACGGCCAAGTCCGCAAGCGCGAGCTGATCGTCGGGATCCTTCTTCAATCCCTTGTGGTAGTATTTTACCGCGTGACGGGGCTTGCGCTTCTTGTACAGAAAGTAGTAGCCGAGATGAAAATCGATCTGGGGATCGGCCGGGTCGTTCTCAAAGGCACGCCGGAAAAGCTCAAGCGCCTCGTCCTCCCGTTCCATCTCCAGATAGAGATGTCCCAGTTCGGTGAGGAACTGGCTGTCCACGGGGTTGAGCTCCACCGCTCGGCGTAAGTAGACGAGTGCTCGCCGAAAATCCGCCTCGTCAAAGTAGATGAGCCCTATGTTGAAGTACGGATCGCCATTGCCCTCATCCAGGCTGATGGATTCCAGGAAGTCCTTCTTGGCCTGCTCGGTCTTGCCCATCTTCCAACAGATGAGGCCCCGGTTGTTGAACAGGTACGCGCTTGAGGCACCGCTGAGCTTGATGGCCGAGTCGATAAGCTCTCTGGCCTCATCCAGTCGGTTCTCGTCGTACTTGGAAAGGGCCGTGTCATTGAGCGCCCTGATGACTCTCTCGCGCTCCCACTCCCGGGACATACTGTAGACCAGATTACCGGCCCGAATCCGGGCGTACGTCGATTCTTCCAAAATCAATGAATAATCGTTGACTTGCATGAGGTCATCGAAACTGAAGACTTCGACGACGAAAATGGGGGCCGAGTGCTCCTTTTCAACAAACTGGAGGTAATGATAGATCTTCTTGTCGTCGGCTCCTTCGGTTTCCCAGATTTCGTCAGGGTTCTCCAGCGTGAAATCAACCCACGGCAAGAAACTCGGCTTCTCGAGCGCTGCCGGTTCCGGAGTTGCTCGAGGAAAGGTTGCCGACACCGCGCGTACCCCAGGGAAAGGGGTAAGCAATGTCTCAGGCGGATTCAACGAAGGCTCGTCTGAAGAAAAGAGCTGATCAAAATCCCTTGTAGCCATCCACTACCTCGACAATTCAGATACGAACACCGGAAGCGGTCTTCGGCTTGAGGCGCGCGCTCGTGTTCCAGGGGGGTCCTCCGGTCAATTCATTTGAGGTGCACACCACCCGGAAACGTAGATAGCGGCCCCACGCGCGACTCGCCTTTTCAATCCTCTGCCGGTCAGGACGATTATAACCCCATTTGCTCTCACGCGCAATTTGAGGAAAAGCCCAAACTCCGCACCGGGATACAAGACTCCTTTTGCCCGTCCGTCCCGTCCGATGTCCCGTGCCTGCTTCCGATCCGTCAACCTGCCGAGAGAACGTTGGATTTCCCGAGTCCGGCTCCGGACTGATCTCACGTTTGTCCGCACTGGTTGTAAGCGAAAATACCACGAAGGAATCGGTAGGTCAAATCGCCTCAGCCCGAGCGAAAAAGGAGTCGATTCTCCCGTGGCTGTCGCAGCGAAAGCGGATTGCCCGTCTCACCCCGGATACTCCCTAAGTATTCGACTTCATAAGTTCGGCCGCGCATTTCACCCCTGGCGGGGCCACCAGGGTATTTGTTCAGGATCGAGCTCTCGCTCTGTCATTCCTGCGGAGGCAGGAAACCCGGTTCTTCCGAACACCCTGGACCCCGGCTTTCGCGCGGAGTGACTACTCGGGACCATTCGGGGTCATCCTGAAATCGGTTGCCTTCCGGCACCGTATTTAGGAAATGAAATACTAAGGCTCCCTCTTCCCTCTCAAGAGCCGTTCGGCACTGCTTCATCGTCCTGAGAGAGCACCATCTCCCAGGTGCGTGCCCGATGCCATGCAGCCACGAGACCCGTTGCCGCCACCGCAGCGGTTTCCGTCCTCAGTATGGCAGATCCCATGCTCGCCCTGCGAAATCCCTTTTCCACGGCGTGCAACTCCTCGGACTCATCCAAACCTCCCTCGGGGCCCACCAGGAGAACTACTCGCACGGGCTGTTCTCTGTCGAGAAGAACGAGAAGAGGGTGGGAGGACGGGGATGTCGAGAGGAGAATGCCCGTCGAGGCTCCCGCATACTCTTCGAGGAAATCTTCAAATGAAACAGGATGCTCCACGTCCGGAAGAACGGTTCGTCCCGACTGGCCGGTCGCCGAGGCTACGACGGTTCGCCATCGCTGCTTGGGATTGCCGGGTCTCCGGTTGGCCCTGGCACTGATGATCGGAACGAATCGACGTACTCCCAACTCCGTGCAATGCCGGAGAATTTCCTCCACAGGACCAGGACGGACACAGGCAAAACCGATGACGATGTCCATCTCGTCGTCCCGGGCTCTCGTGTGCTCCTCGATGAGGCGACCTTTCACCCCGGTCCGGCTCACGTCGGTTAACTCAACGAGGTATTCGCTCCCTGAGTCGAAAGCCTTGATCAGATCTCCACATCTCATCCTCAACACTCGATGGAGATAGCGAGCGTTGGACGCCGAGAAACCGATCGTAGTCCCGACCAGTTCGTCAGCCGATACAGGAATTCTGTGGAGTTTCAACGAGATCACCGATCGTCGTTGCCGACGGCCTTCTCTTGTTGCACGGACCGCGCCCGGGGGCCGGCAGCCTCCCGACGATGCGCCGGCTGGATGCCGACCGTCTTTCCGCTGCAGGAAGAGGCGGTCCCCATGAATTCTCTACACTCCGAATCTGCGTTTGAGATAGAGATCGATTCTGTCCAGACCGGCAAGGATGTTCTCCATGGAGTTGGTATACGAAAACCGGATGAAGCCCTCGGCGTTGCTCCCGAAGTCTATTCCCGGAGCCACCCCTACACCCGCCTCTTCGAGAATCTCAAAGGCAAACCGGTAAGAATCGGAGGAAAATCGTCTGGCGTCCGCAAGGACGTAAAAAGCCGCCGTGGGGTCCACCTCGATCCGGAAGCCTATTTCCCGAAGCCGCGCAATCATGGCCACGCGTCGTCGGTTGAACGTGTCTCGCATCTCTCCGGTCTGCTTGGAGGAGTTGGTGAGGGCCTCCACCCCGGCCCATTGCACAAAATCCGCGGCGCTGATGAAGAAATTCTGGGACATTTTCCTGATCGGCCTGATGCACTCCTTGGGAGCGATGACGTAACCCAGTCTCCACCCCGTCATGGCATAGAGCTTGGAGAAGCCGTTCAGCACGAAGGCGTTCCCGGTGAATTCCAGAATCGAGCGCTCTTGACCTTCGTAGACCAGACCGTGGTAGATCTCATCGGAGAGTACGGGAAGCCCAAGCTCGGCCAACCTTTGCATACGCGCCGGTTCCATCACCACTCCCGTCGGATTGGATGGAGAATTGATGAGGATCGCTCGCGTTCTCTCGGTAACGGCTGCGGCCACGTCATCGGGGTCGATCTGGAAGCCGTCCTCCGCGGACGCGGAAACGAAGACCGGGACCCCTCCCAGAAATCGGATGAAATTCGGATAGCACGCGTAATGGGGATCGGAGAGGATGATTTCGCACCCGGGGTCCAGAAGTGCTGAAAGTGCAAGGAATATTGCCGGAGAAGATCCGGATGTTACCACCACACATTGGGGATCGACTTCGACTCCGTACGCTTTCCCGTAATGATCCGAGATCGCCCTGCGCAATTCCGGAATCCCCGCGCTCGACGTGTAGTGGGTTCGTCCGGCTTTCAGCGCCTTGATACCGGCGTCAATGATGGTGCCGGGGGTGTCGAAGTCAGGTTCCCCCACCTCAAGATGTATGATGTCTTCCCCCCCCTCGGCCATCTCCATGGCCCTTTCCAAGACGTCCATAACGAGAAACGGCGGGATTTCGAGCGATCTTGTCGAAATCCCAAGGCGTTGGTTGCTCATGCAGGCGACCTCCCTTGGTCACAAGAAATTGTATGTACGGCCGCGCTCCGTCGGGATGAATTCCTGCCGGAAAATGGGAAGGGTCGAATGGAATGCCCTCATGAAAGACTTTCAGGAAGCCCGCTCCTATTGAGCCGACCCTCCTTTTCCCGAATAGCACGAGAATCATTATAAATAAAATTGAGCTATGGCTCCAAACTTATTCATTGATTTTCCCGACTCTCCCTGCTAAAATGACGCAACCCTAAGAAAAGCCTTTGCTTTCCGCGCAGGGGCTTTATTTTTGAGGGGTCAGATGAAGTTGATGGAGAAAAGAGTGCGCCGGAAAACCGTCAGAGCAGGACTTGTTCTCCTCCTCGCGACGTGCGTGTTCATCATTGCGGCGAGGGCGGGATACTGCGAAACCTACGGCATAAAAGACGCCAAGGGCGAGTTTGCCAGGAAGGTGACGATCGTCGTCGGGGACAAAGACCTCATCTTGAAGAAGATCAATCCCGAGGAGAAATTCGCCTCCATCGCGATCAGGCTGAACCGCAAGAATGCTGTCCTCATGCGGAATGTGGGAAAACTCAAGATGGAGTGGATCGCCCCGGGCAATCGCCCGGGCCGGCCCTTCGATTTTGTGGGGCCCCGCTTTGACGCCGAAAGCAGTACCTTCAAGGACACCATGAAGGCGTCGGTGGCGCTGAGGATCATCGACGCAAGCGGGAGAAGGCTATTCGCCGGCAAGAACCTTGCGGATCTCTTCACCATCCGCATTGATGACGCACCCATTGTCTCGGCAGAGTCCGCA
Source organism: Desulfomonilaceae bacterium (assembly GCA_041741735.1). Classification (GTDB taxonomy): domain Bacteria; phylum Desulfobacterota; class Desulfomonilia; order Desulfomonilales; family Desulfomonilaceae; genus JBGSJS01. The sequence continues at coordinate 56,234 of JBGSJS010000060.1, forward strand.
GAAGAACAAGACCGCACGATCCAGTTAGGCCGGGGTCGTGACGTCTCCATAGTGCTGGATCGCAGCTCCCTCCTTTTTGACGAAAGTAATTTGAAAAAGGGGGAGATTCTCGATGTAGACAACCGATCCAAGGCCGCCCAAGTACTCGGAATTGAGATCCCTGCGACAGGATTCATTCTGGATCAGGTGAGACGAAGGGACCAAAAGAGGATTCCGAAGGAAGAATGGGGACGTTTTCAGGTTCCTCCCGATTCAGGCATCTTCATCGTCCTCATTCCCGATCCCGACCCCAATCAGCTTGCGCAGTTGGAGGGCAAGAATCTTATCATCAAGGTCTTCCAAGGTGATACCGTGCGGGAAGAGCACAAAGTTCCCATACAGGTTGCCTCCGATTTGAAGGGGTCTCGGAGTCCGGATGTGGAGCCGACCAATCGATCGGGTCGCCCGACCGAGCCCGTCTCACCGTCAAAGCCTCCCGCCACACCGCAAACACCGACACAATCAGGGTCTCAGCAGGGCATGGGAGGAACCATGTGGTTTTGGATATTGGCCCTTTTCAATCTGGTCCTTTTGGTGTCCTTGACGGCATATGGCATTTTTTTTGTGCTTCCCAAAATTCAGGTCCTTGAGGATCGTCTCGCCAAGAACGAGATGTTCATCCACGGCAGCCGAGAAGCCATCCGGGAAGAATTAGAGCAGATCAAAGAGGAAATTCTGTCGGAATGTCAAAGAGATTCGCAATCAGAATGAGCCTGGCTCCTTGCCTCCTCATCGTTTGCATTTCCCTGACGATCCGGAGCGGGGAGCCGGCGTGGGCCGACCCCGGCATAGGATTTGCCGACGTCACGGGGCGGTTTGTCCCCAAGGCCCGAGTCTCCAAGGATCATTCCAGGATCGTCATAAGTAAGTTGCAGCCGGACGAGAAGCTGGGGAGCATAGAAATTCGCTTCCTTGCAAGAAAGGTGGAACCGAAGTTCTCCGCGGCAGGCATTTTCCTCCAATGGCAGAAGAGCGACGGCCCGGGCAAACTCTGGCCGCTGGAAGGCCAAAAGTCTTTTGACAAGACCACCGGCATATATCGAGGCACGTGGAACTCCTCCGCTTCCTTCTCGATTGTGGACAAATCGGGCCTGGGGATTTTCGAGAAACACCCCTGGCATCGCCTCGTAGAGCTCAGGATCAACGGCAAGAGCCTGCATCCGAAAAAGGCAAGGGAATACCGCCACCCGGTCGTGACTTCACCCCCCGCAGTCGCCATGAAAGTCGCGGCGGACCGCGAGGTGGGAACGGCACCGCAGGCGGCGGCTCCTCGGGTAATTTCACGGGCGCCTGCCGGTACCGATCAGACTCTTTCTACCGATGATTACAGAGAAAAATACCACCAACTCCTTGAGCGCACGGAAGAGCTGGAGCGTTCCCTTGATTCATTGCGCAAAAGATCGTACCTTGGGTCAGCGCTCTTCGCCCTCCTTGGAGGGGTTCTGGCGGGCGTTGGGCTGTTCTTGACCCTCTTCCTTCCGCGGCGACGTGTGCGCAACGGAGCCTCGGCACCGACCGTTTTCGGTAAGCTGAGGTTGCACCCCGCCTACAAGGCCCAAAGGGCGGGATAGTTCCATTTCTTCACATGTTCAGGAGGCTTTTGGTATGTTCGGAACCATTCCGAAGAAGTATTTTTTAACGGCCGGTTTCGGTGAGGCTACGACGGCTCTCAATGCATTTGATGCCGCGTTGCTGCGAGCCGGGGTCGGCGACACCAATCTTGTGAGAATGAGCAGCATTCTTCCCCCCGGTGCAGAGGAGATCGAGCCGGTTCAATTGCCCAAAGGGTCTTTTGTTCCTTTGGCATACGGGGAGAAGGTTTCCGCGGAGCATGGGATCCTAATCGCCGCTGCGGTGGCGGTGGGCATCCCCGAGGACCCCGATTCGGCAGGGCTCATCATGGAATGCTCTATTGTGGGTGACCAGGATGTCTGCGAGGAGCAAGCGAGGCGAATGGTCCGTGAAGGTATGGAAGTCATTCGCGGCATCGGTATCAGAGAGATCAAAAGTATTTCCGCTTCCCTTGCCGTGGAACGCGTGGGGGCGGTCTTTGCGGCGGTGGTGCTATGTCAGTGATCAAAGACGAGACTGAATGGTTTTCCGAGACGCTGGAAGAACGGACTGCGTTTTCCGTCCGGTATGTGAACAAGCTCTACGATGAAATGAGCGACTTCCAGAGGATCGAGATATACGAAACGGAAATGATGGGGCGTGTGCTGGTGCTTGGGGGCTGCTTCATGGTCACCCAGAAGGATGCCTTCATATACCATGAGATGCTCGTGCACCCGGTAATGATGGCGGCGGGAAACGCCAAGAACGTTCTTGTCATAGGCGGAGGAGACGGAGGAACGGTCACCGAGATTGTGAAGCATGCCGGCGTGGAATCGGTGACCCTCTGCGAGATAGATCCCATGGTGGTCAGTGCGTGCTCCGAATTCTTCCCCGTTATTGCCTCAGGGCTTGCCGATCCTCGGGTCACGGTCGTCAATGACGACGGAGCTGAATATATCCGCAACCGAAAAGGGGAATTCGACGCCATCTTTGTCGATTCCACCGATCCCGTGGGTCCGGGGAAGGCCCTGTTCGAGGTTTCGTTTTACGAGTCCATCAGGGACGGGCTCCGGGAGGGGGGAGCAGCGAGCTTCCAGACGGAGAGCCCCCTGTTTATGGAGGACGTGTTCGCCATGTCCGTCTCGGATCTCAGGGGGACCTTCGGCAAGCAACATGCCTCACCGTATCTTGCCGTTGTTCCCAGCTATCCGGGTGGATTATGGTCGTTCACCTTTTGCTCGGTATCCCGGGATCCTCTGAAGGATGCTCCGGAAGAATTACCCGTAGGGATCGCCAATCAATTACGCTATTACGATCCCGCTGTCCATCGGGCGGCCTTTACACTGCCGGTTTTCGTTCGTAAGTTATTGGAGCCCAAGAAATAGTACTTTTTGAGGGTAAGGTTCGCGACCCGTCCTTTTCCGCGGGTTCGAGGTCCGATCTCCATTGCTGAATCTTTCCCCTGAGGGAGATAACATCCGAGAAACACCGGGAAGTAGGGGGTACCTGTTTCCCGGTATTTTCCGGCCGACGATCAGATTCTTGTTTACACCTTCGCGATCGGCTTGCTATGAAGTCCCGCATGCCTGAATCGGCTGAACCCGGTTGGGCGCCCCCGTATGGTCGGGCAGGCCCGCCGCATTGGAGAATCAACCCACCTATGGGCGACGTTGCATTTATCGGAAGCTCTTCACGCACCATCGTACCCGGATCTCCCGCTATCGTGGGATTCCCGTTGGACATGACCACCACATATCGTTCCGGTACCGATCGTGCGCCTCAGGCCATCCGAGAGGCTTCGGACTCGATCGAGACCTATTCCCCGGCCACGGACAGCGACCTGTCGGACAAGCCGCTTTCAGACCTCGGCGACGTCGCATTCCTCGGGCAAAGCCTGGATGAAGCCCTCCAAGCCATCGAGAAGGCGGTGCTCGACATCCTGGGGAACAGCGCCGTTCCGCTCTCTATCGGGGGAGAACATACGGTTACCCTGCCCATCGTCCGGGCCCTCAAGACCCGTCACGAAGACTTCGTCATTCTGCACCTGGACGCCCATACGGATCTGAGAGACGACTACGAGGGGAATCGAGTCAATCACGCCACGGTAATGAGGCGGGTGAGTGAGATCGTCGGACCTCGAAACTTGATCCAATTGGGGATACGCTCGGGCACCAGAGAAGAATTTCAGTGGATGAGCAATCACGACACGCTGCTGTCCTGGGGTCCTCACGGGGAGAAGACCCTCGGCGAGCGCATAGGCGGCAGGCCCGTGTACCTCACTCTCGATCTGGACGTGCTCGACCCGGCCTGCATGCCGGGAACGGGAAATCCTGAAGCGGGGGGCTGGTGGTACAACGATCTCGTGAGGCTGTTCCGGTTCCTCGAAGGTGCTCGACTCATCGGCGCCGACGTCGTGGAGTTGAACCCGAAGCTCGACCCCACCGAGGTTTCGACCATAACGGCTGCCAAGATTGTCCGAGAGCTGCTGCTGGTACTCCAGCTCGGCAGGAGCCACGGATGAATCGAACCGTAGAGGGAGATGTGACACGAGGCTCCGGCTTTACGTTGACACACAAGAATTCGGTTGATAGACTGAATATCGTGGAGAAAAGCACGGGGTTTAGTTCATGAGCGGTCGGTTCGCGTTTGCTCGAAAACGGTTGCTGATCTGCTGGTTGGTCATGGTCGCGACCTGCTGCGCCTCCAATCTCTTTGCATCCGACACTGCGGTCAGTCTGGGGGCTCCTCGAGGAGGCTGCCCCGATCTCATCGATCTCGTTAAAGAACTGACACCTGTGGTGGTCAACATCTCCATCGAGCGCCACATGCTCCAGCAAAGCTCCACCGAGCCGCCTCCCCTTTTCCGATCCCGTCCCGGACGCCTGGACGAACGAGCCCGCGGGAAGGATCGATTCCAGACCGACAGCCTAGGCAGCGGATTCATCTATGACCCTCAGGGGCTCATTGTCACCAATGCCCACGTGGTGGAGGGAGCGGCCAAGATACTGGTGACACTCGCAACGGGGAAAGTGGTGCCGGCAAAAATCGTCGCAACACACCCCAAGGTCGATTTGGCCGTCATCAGGATCGCCCCCCCTTACCGCCTGCAGAAAGCCAAGATCGGCGACTCGTCCAAGGTCCAGGTGGGAGAATGGGTGCTGGCGGTAGGAAACCCCTTCGGACTGGGCCGAACGGTCACCATAGGCATTGTGAGCGGTAAGGGGCGTTTCATTGGCTTGGGAGCGCACGACAACTTCATTCAGACCGATGCCTCCATCAATCCGGGGAATTCAGGAGGTCCGCTGTTTAACATGGCGGGCGAGGTTGTCGGTGTCAACACGGCCATCATTGCCGCGGGTCGCGGCATAGGCTTCTCAATACCTTCCAATTATATCGCCGAAGTGACCAGGTCTCCGGGTAACCTGGAGAACGCCGCGCGGGGATGGTTGGGCATTTATGTGCAGGACGTCACCCAACAGCAGGCTCGGGATTTGGGCCTGGAATCCTCCCGCGGAACTTTTGTCGATGAGGTTCTCAATTCCACCCCCGCCTACAACTCGGGTTTGAGGAAAGGCGATCTCATCATGGACGCGGACGGCAAGCAGGTACGGAACGGCCGTCACCTTTCCCGAATCGTGGCCGGTACCAAACCCGGCGACCTCCTCAGGATGACCGTCTTGAGGGGTAAACAGCCCCACAACATCGACGTCATAATCGGGAAATCTCCGGAGTAGACCCGGCTTTGCAGGGACCGGACTCCTTCTCGATGACCGAGGCGAGCTCTGCAACAGCGGTCTCCAGGTCGTCATTGACGATCTGATAGCGAAATGCGCGCCCTTGTGCCATTTCTTCCTCCGCGTTGCCGATTCTCGTGCGAATGGAGGCTTCCGTTTCGGTGCCCCGGCGGCGAAGTCGCTCTTCAAGAACGGCCATGTCGGGGACGCTGATGAATATGCCCACCGACGAGGGAACCCTCTTGAAGACCTCACCGGCCCCCTGCACGTCTATATCAAGGATCATTCTCCCGCCGGTCGCCAAGACATCGGTCACCGGTCGGGCAGGCGTCCCGTACAGATTGCCGTGCACCTCCTTCCATTCGAGGAGCTCTCCTGCTGCGACCATTGCGAGAAATCTCTCCCGCTGGACGAAGTAGTAGTCGACTCCGTCAGTTTCGCCGGCGCGGGGGGAACGAGTCGTACAGGAGATCGAGTAGAGGACGTCGGGAAAGATGCAGCGAATCCGTTCCACCAGCGTGGATTTTCCTGCTCCCGACGGGGCTGAAATCACGAAGAGGGTGCCTTTGCTCATGGTGTCTCACTCTTTTCGGGGCCTCAATATAGGTGCGCCGTGCCGGTTTCATTACATGGATTGGATGAGAGGGTCAATCCGAATTGAGGTTTCATGACCGACGCCGTATATGCTATAGAGACCGGGACAGAGACCGACGTGGTGCAACCGGTCCGCTCAATACTGAAAATGCTCCCGGCAGCTATGGAAGCCCCGAGCCTCGGTTGCACGGCACAAGCGGCCCGACACCGTGTCGGCGATTCGGTCTGCGCATGAAGCGGCTCGTGTGCGAATAATATCTCATCCGCCGGTTCGTCGTCGGCACGATAATGGACAGGATTCAGGAAAACCATGGTCAGAAAAATTCTCTTCGTAATACTGGTAGTCTTGAGCGTCGCGGCAATTGGGTATGGTGGATTTTTCAGGAAGCTTCTCGTTTACGACAATTTGGAGAAATTCGACAAGCTCAAGAGCGTCGGGATAACGATCAAGATCCCCGGCTATGAACAGAAGCAGGACAGTTTTTCCGTTCAGACCCAGTGGTTTACGGAACCGGAGCTTGTCAACGCTGCGACCTTTGACGGGTTCGGCAGGTACAAGGACGGGCGCCTGATTGCTAAATACCCTGACCTGAGGATGCTCAAGGGTCGGCGGCCGTGCCCCACGTGAACCTGACCGGGACTGCAGTTAGCAGTATTCCGGGAGGCGCTTTTGTTCGGTGACTGGCCCGGTGGATCAACGCCCGACGCCTCGCACAGTCCGTCCGACCGGTACCATGAAGGTTTGTCGCAGAAACTGGTTACAAGGTAAGAAGTTTGGAAAAATTACGACTAAAGGTTCAAATCGGGCTGGCCGTATTGTTCAACATAGGCCTGCTCCAATGGCACACCGTCTGTTTTCCCGTCCTCAATTGCCACTCATGCCCGATATCGGTCTTCTCGTGTCCCATGGGAGTGATCGGACAGTTCGCTCAGGCCGGTCTCGTCCCTCTCAGTGTGATCGGTATGATAGCCCTGGCAGGTCTCATCGCGGGTCGCTTGCTCTGCGGATGGGCATGCCCGTTCGGGCTTCTCCAGGAACTGCTCTACAAAATACCCTACGTCAAGTTCTCCATCCCTTCCTGGACGCGATTCATCAAATATGGAGTTTTCGTCGGGCTGGTGGTAGCCGTACCCGTGCTCCTCAATACCGATTCACCCCTCTATTTCTGCCGGCTCTGTCCTGTGGCCACCATCGAGTCCGCCCTCCCCTGGGCTATCATCAAGGGGAGTGCCGACATCGTTTCGCTGGCAATCAGACTCGTAATCCTCTTCGCCGTCGTGATTCTCGTCATGGGACACAGGCGCTTCTTCTGCAAGGTGCTCTGCCCCCTGGGAGCCTGTCTCTCCCTCCTCAACAGGTTTGCCGCCATCTTTCCCGAGCGCCGGTCCGACTGCGTCGATTGCGGAACCTGCAACCGGGTCTGTCCTATGGAGACGACCAAGGAAGCCAACCGGTTCGGAGTGTACGACGATCGCCCGGAGGAGTGCATTTCCTGCCTGGAATGCCGTAAGAAATGTCCCACCGATGCCGTAAGGCTGTGGGGAGGTTGAGCAGCCTCGGAAGCGGAAGCCGCGGACCGGAGCTTCGGCATGGGAATGGAGCTCCGGTCCCGAGGCGGTAGTCCGCAATGAGCCGGCTTCTCCCTACGGTTAAACCGGTGAGAGACTCAATCCTGACCTGTCAGACGTGCAATGAGTAGTGAAGGAGGAATCCTGCGACCGACCGGCAGAGGATTTCCGCTCCGACCTTTCGGCCGGGAGGGCGCGCCGCAGCGCTAAACTCGCATGGAAAGATCGATAACGTGGCCCGAGGGGTTGATCCAGACCATGAAGCTGGTAGGTTTGCGTTTCTTGGCCCTTGTCTTGATTTCGTTGAGGCGTGCGGGGGGGAGGTCGGAAGGGGTGGTTTTGAGAAATCGGTTGAGGTCGCGAAGCGTCTTAAAATACTGTATGGTCATGAAATCATCTCCTGTGTGGCTTGAGTGTGAGAAATGAATCCCGTTCCATGGGAAATGTTTAATTCATAAGGCTAACATATCCCCCGCCGCGGAGCAAGAGCGATCCAGCGGTTGATGATCTTTTTCTTTGCCTAGCCCAATCTGCTGTAATGACTCATTAAGTCTGATCGACCGGCAGGGTAGGCTCCGCAGATGATGTATGGGGAGCCTCTTCAGGCTCCGGCACTTCTTCTTGGGGAGAGGACGCGTCGGAGATCTTCTCAGTTTCCGTCATCTCTTCCTCGGGCGACGGTGACCCGGCCTCGGGTTTCCCTGAACGAGGGCCCCAGGCTTTGCTGAGGAGCTTCGTAGTCTGTTCGAGCCTCTTGATCAGCGTCTCAATAAAGACCTGATAAAACTTCACCTTCAGTTCCGGGCTCTTGCGCTCGAGAATCTTGAGGTCCAGCTTGAGCACGATGCACGGCTGCTTGGCCACCACATGCGCGGTCCGGGCCGTGTTGGTAAATGCCCCCATCTCCCCGAAGCAGGCCCCTTTCCTCAGATCCGCTATCTTGCGGTTGTTCTTGATGACGCGCACCATCCCGGTGAGGAGAACGAAGAATGTGGTATCCACGTCTCCTTCTCTTACGATGACTTGGGACTTGGCGTACCGGATGAAGGTGCCCAGGGTGGTTATCGTTTCGATCTCTTTCCTCTCGAATGAGCTGAAGAAATCTATGGGCCTGAGCAGATCGGCTTTCTTGGCCGCTTTGATATCACCCACGAAGATCTTTCCGCCCTTCATAGCGTAGTCGATGTCCGCGGCCAGATCTTTTCCCGACTTGTATCTCAGCTCCGGCTCTTTCTCAAGCGCCTTGTGGACTACCTGGTCCAGGCCCGGGGCGATCTTGGGATTGAACGACAGGAGAGAGGGCGCGGGCGCGTAGCGAATGTTCTCCATGAGCTCATAGAGCGTTCTGCCTTGAAAGGGTCGCCTGCCGACGAGGAGCTCGAAAAAGACTACGCCGAGGGAAAAGAAATCCGTCTGCTCGGTCAGCTTCAATCCTTTGGTCTGCTCCGGGGACATGTAACTGGGCGTTCCCATGACCTGGAGGTCGCTCGTCTTGGTCCGGGAGAGCATCGCAATACCGAAGTCGGTGATCTTGATCCTGCGATCCCGTGTGAACATGAGGTTCGCGGGCTTCACATCCCGGTGGATGACATTCTTGGAGTGGGCAAAATCCAGTGCCAGACAGACTCTTTTTATGAGATCTGCAACCTTCGTGGGAGGCAGGAGGGTATCCGGCTT
>JBGSJS010000061.1:0-19013 GCA_041741735.1 Desulfomonilaceae bacterium
CTTGTGTAGTGGAGCTTCGAGAAGCGCCGTGATTTCGGTCGGTTCACGAACCGCCCCTACAGACGATAGGGTCGAATCGCGGGTTTTGAGACAGTTTCTGAAACCCATGGCTTTTCACGGTCCGCCCTTTCAGGGCGAAGAGAGGGGACAAAATTTTTGGGAGAGGGATACTTCCTGCCGACGACATCGAGCGTCTTCCCCCAAACGTCTTCCCACGACCGCATCGCACACATCCGACACCTTGATCTTTGCTCATGATCTCTTATACTTGTTTAGGGAAGATTCGTCGGCTCTTTCGGATTGGGAGCATGCAGAGACCCGATGTAGACATTATCGTCGTGGGAGCCGGACACGCAGGCTGTGAAGCGGCACTTGCGGCAGCCCGTATGGAATTCTCCGTTTGGATGTACACGCTCAACGCGGACACCATAGGACTTATGCCCTGCAATCCCTCCATAGGGGGTTGGGGAAAGGCCACCTGGTGAAAGAAATCGACGCTTTGGGAGGCGAAATGGGAGGGCGGCCGATATGCCCTTGGCCATGGATTCCCGGCCGTCTCCAACAGTAGCGGCCTCACTCCCTTCCGGTCCCGAAGCACGAACACGTCATCGCACATGAGCACGGGGACCCTCGTGGCGTTCTGCAAAATCGTGACCAGGTCTCTGTGAAAGGGAAACCTCTTCCAGTGGCCTTCCTTCGTCTCGTCCGGGGAAAAAGTCATGATTCTTCCGGAAAGATCGACATCCTGCCTCTTGAGACTCGGGATCTCGCCGCGTCTATTCACTATCTTGCGATCGAGGATTCTGCCGACGCTATGTCATACCGTTTCGCAATCAAAGATGTCACTTCACGATAAGGACGGCTTGTCTCTGAAGCGCTGTCAGGTCATGCCGTTCGTAGCGGAAGAGACATGCCGCACTTGCTATCGATTGGATCGCGAAATGGTATCAGAACCTAGCCAAAGCGGATTCGAGGCCGTACCGGCACTTCTTGCATGATTCGAGCTTTATCTTGGCCAGCATACGCGAATTGCGAACCGATTCCTGACGTTGCCATCCCTCGCAGGCTTTTCGGGAAACTCCGCTGAGCATTCCGGGAAGGAGGCATTCCCGGAGATCCGCTCTCTCCTGAAAACGCCGAATCTGTGCTGCAACCGATTCGTCTTCCCTTTGTCGCGGCTGCACGGCCGGCGACTCGTTGCCGGGAGCGGACAACTTTCTGCTTTCAGATCGCTTCCGTGTACCCGGCGCTCTCGTACTTCCCATCCTACCGGATTTGAGCCGGGCGGTCCTTTCTGCTGCGGGACGGTCACCTCCGGTAGGGGATTCGTGAACTATCCACATAATTGGGCTGCGCTTCAGTTGACGACGATCGGATTCACGTAGAGTGTCGCCATGACAACTCTTGTCGAACCGTTCTTCAGTATCGGCTTCACACATTTCGGTAAGTGGGCAGGCCGGTTTCGCGCAATCGTAGTCCTTACGGAACAGGGCGTCCTGCATCCGAGACATGGGAAATCTCCTTTGCTGATCATTTGAAATCTTGTCTACAATTGTTCCCCGGAACCGGCCGGTCGGGAATATTCGGCTGGGGCCCGTCCGGTGCCTCAACCTTTACGATATATGACGACCACAAGATCATTTTGTTCCAAATCCTTCTATAAAAAAATTCCAGTATAGAATCCTGAACTTCTGATTAGTCATTAATATTTCACAATTATATCCATCATCACTCTTTTCTTCCCTGCGATTTCCATGAACCGGATAAGGAGATTTGCCATGGAAAATTACCAACTTGCTCAAATAAAGAGAGACGCCGGCGTCGTTAGCGGAGAGGAGTCCGCTATTGCCAAACGCCTTGACCGTCCTCTTGGCCGTGACGGGGCCGATTCCCTTAATGAGACCTGAGCCGAGGTATTTCTCGACGGCTGAGACCGTCGCGGGAACGAGGGTCGAGTAACGAATCATCCTGCACTGCTCATCAAATTTCCGGTCATTCGTCAATTCGCCGACGGCCCGAACAACCTGGCCCGGCGTAGAGGCCATCATGGTGCCGACCAGAGTGATGAGGTCCGTGTAACCGGATGCCTCCAAACGGACTATCGTGACGTCGGTCTCCTCGTTGTAGAGCGTGACCCTCTCTAACTGACCCTGGACGGTAGCCGTCCGATATTCTCAACTGTTTGTGGAGGGTCGGTGTTTATGATCGCCTGCTGAACTTCGGAGGAGAAGCCTTTCGAGCAGCCTTTCTCCGTTCCAACGTTCTCGTCCTCGGCGGCAGGTCGGAAACATCGGCAGGCACTGTGTCAAAGGTCGGAACATTGCACCAGATGACGAGGGAGCATCCGTTCTCCCGTCGCCACGATATCTGTGCTAGACTCGTACATTCAGACCGTCGAATCAAGCCGCGAGCTCGGCAGCAATGGCCTACTGCCGGGACTTGTGAAGCCGACGCAGGCTTCTTTCAATTAACTCTTGCGGAAAAGTAAGGAGTCTTTATGGCCGCATTAGATCTGAAAAAAGACGGGACCGTTTTTGTGGTCACCATGTGTGACCGAGAAGGAGCCAACACTTACACCGATGAGGTTATCAACGAGCATCATCGGGTCCTGGACGAAATAGAATCCTCAACAGGCTCGGGCGCTGTTGTTCTTACCAGCTCCCATCCCAAGACGTGGACCCAGGGAATAAACCTTGAGTGGTTGGTGACAAAATCCCCGGAGTATTTTCCTGAGTTCAAGGACTTAATGGACGGCTTCCTCATCAGATGGGCTCTACTGGAGCTACCGACCATAGCCTGTTTGACGGGCCACACCTACGCGGGCGGGGCCATATTGGCCTCAGGATTCGACTTTAGATTGATGAGGGAAGACAAGGGATGGTTCTGCTTTCCGGAGGTCGATATCAAGATCCCGTTTACTCCGATCATGCACGAAATCGTGAATCTTCTTCCCAACAAGCGTGCCCTGCGAGACCTGCTGCTGACCGGGAAACGGATAGGCGGAGCCGAAGCAGCCCAGCTCGGCGTCGTTGACGCAGCGTATCCCGGGGGAATACTTCTCGACAAAGCTATGGAATTAGCTCGGGCAATGGCTCAGAAAGATCGAGCCACGTACGGAGCCATCAAGAAAGGCATGAAAAGCAAGCTGGCAGGGATGCTGAAATCTTGATGCAGAGAGAGTCGATGCCATGGTGAGCGGGCCGACATGACGGTGCTTAGATTCCCCCTGTGAATGGGCGCCTGTAAGACTATGTACTATGAACGTATTCCGGAGACGGCCCCGGATGCAACGGAAGTCATTCTCCTGAATACGGGCTCCCAGGACGAGTCTGAAGAAGATGGCTCCATGATCCTATCCCGGCCACGATTCGGGATTCGCAGGATGACGACCCGGCGTCCCTTATAACCGGGGGCGTACATCGATCCGTGCGTGCAGAATGAATTCCACCGGACTTGCCACGCTTTTTGGTAATAAGGACATGGACTCGGCGACGGAACCGCAAAACATACCAGTCCCGACACGCTTTCACGGGGTCGTCGGTTCTTAAGGAATATTTGGGATGAAGTGCTGGTCGGTCTATCTGCTCCGCTGTTCGGACGAAAGTCTCTATTGCGGTATAACGAAAGACCTGGACAGGCGTGTTCAGGAGCACAATGACGGAATCGGATGCCGGTACACCAGGGCAAGGAGGCCGGTGCAGATCGCCTGGTCGGCAGACTCTCTCACAAAATCCGAGGCCTACAAGGAAGAATACCGCATCAAGAGGATGAGCAAGGCTGCCAAGGAAATGCTGGCGAGCCAAAACCGCGAGCAGGCAGACCAAAACACTTGAGACGCCCGAAATATTATTATCATGAGAGAACGAGCGAAACCACGACAGTCGTGAGTCGGGTACCCGAAGGAACTTTGCCCCCTCCCCGCCGCGCTCAAAAGCCGAAGATTTCCGGGAAGTCATAGGACCGATCGGGTATTTCGCATAAGCATCCCGAATCTCCGGTATGGACTGTGCGTAAACGGAAATCCCGCGGCTCCGGATCGTCCTTTGGTATGAGAACCATTCCACGCGACGGTCTCGTAACGGGGATGCCGAGGTTGTTCGAATTCGAGAGCTTGCGTATTTGGAGCTCCGGCCACTCATATGACAGTCCGGGTGCAGGCGCTGGCTCATCGAATTCATAGGAGAGAATCGGTTCGAAAAAATAGAAGAAATCTCATGCTACAAGAAACCGGGCGATGACAGAATCACGGCAATGTCCGAGTATGCGTGTCGAGGGGTAAATTCTGCCCAATGGAGCCGGCGGGCAAACAGTCCCGGTCGGGGCGTGTCATTGCATTGGCAAGCATCCATCAGGTCGAGTCGGCTTGGCGCAACGCCGTCAATAGCTCCTTTCTCAATTCTTCGGCTGCTGGGATAGTCTGGGCAAAGACCTCCTCGATCTTGCCAAAATCGAGCATCCTGACGTCACTGATCTGTGGCCAGACATAGATGTCCGGCTTGACCCTCTTCAGCTTGTCGGTGAGCATCCTTGTCTGCATGATGTCGAAGGTTCCAAGCACTGACTCCAACGCATTGGGAATCTCCGCTCCGCCGGCAAATCGGACTCTGCTGACGTTCACTGCAATTATCAAGTCCGCACGGTTTGCAAGCAGGTCATAGGGCACGAGGTTGACCACACCGCCATCGATCATGATTCTGCCCTCCACTGAAACCGGTGAAAAGACTCCGGGGACGGCCATGCCGGCCTGTATGGCCGGAAACAATTCTCCCTTTTCAAAGACAACTTCCTCCGCCGACCAATAATCTGCCGCCACCACGAGCAAAGGAATATCCAGATCTTCAAAGCGGTCCACCTTGATGTTGTTGAGCAGGTAGCTCAGGATGCCCTGCACATTGATTAACCCGCTTCCCGAGAAGTCCGGTTTGAACGCATAAACCCACTTGAGCAAATCCTCCCTCTTCTCTATGACGTCTCGCCAAGTGTCATTCTTGAGAATGAGGCGTCTTTCGACAACTTCCCTGATCTCTCTTGCGGACATGCCCGATGCATACAGGGCACCGACAATCGCTCCCATGCTGGTACCCGATATGACGGCAGGACGAATCTGCAAATCGTCGAGGACCTGAAGAATAGGAACATGGGCCAGCCCTCTCACGCCCCCGCCACCCAGGGCGATACCCAGTTGCATAGCTTCCACCTCCTTCGACGCATTACGTTCTCTGCTGACAATCGGCAGAATGGAGCCGTTTCTTCTCGCCCTCATCTGCAGGGCATCTAGATCTTCGCGGAGCTCGGCCCCCTCGATCGAGGTCCCTGAGACGGCCTTGAGGCCAGCTTATCACACCTGTCGGTTGAACGAGATTCCTATGATAAAGAGCTGGAATCAATTCCGGGTGTCGTCATACCAACTCCCATAGTTGAGAAGCTACGACGAAAGATAAAAATCTTGGAGAATGACTCCCGAATTACCTGTTGACCCGCGTAATGGTATGAGAAATGTGCAAGATGCGAGTCCAAAGACTAGCGAGAGCGTACCTGCGAGTCGCCCACCGGTCGCCGGAAAGAGCTCGCCGGTCGTGCCGAAGGATGCTGAAGCGGTTTATCCGCCTGCCACTGGCGGAAACAAGGTGAGTCGATCCCCGTCCATGAGCTCTCGGCTCGGCTGCGCCGCTCGCCCATTGACGATAATGACCTTGGGAGTGGAGTCGGGAATCGCCAGGGCCTTCAGGACTTCCGCGACGGTAGTGCCCGGAGCCGCCTCCAGATGAAAGAGGTTTTCGCCGTGGGGCGCCTTGTCTTTGAAGCTCAACTGCAGTCTGATCTCGATTCGCATTGCAGATTTTCCCGAAGAGCCTAGACGAGTCCAAGGTCCCTGAGCTTGTTCTCTGTGGGAACTCCGTTCGCGTCCCAACCCCGCAGGCGGTAGTACTCGTCCAACATCTCTTCCAGCCTGCACACCATTCCCTTCGCCGGTCCGTCGGGCATCGGCTCGGAGACTATGCGGGCCGGCAACGCGTCATCCTTCCGGGAGAACCCGGCCCGTGAGAGAAAGAGGCGTTCGGCATTGAAGATACGTTCACCGGCGGTGCAAACCTCTTCCAATGAATAGTCGAGGCCGGTAGCCGCGTTGAGCAGCTCGGTGATTCCTTCGGGCTTGATTGTCTCATCCGGTCGCACGTAGTTGCGCACCGAGAAAAAGACGCACAATCCCGCCGAGTCGATGACGCTGAACGCGTCTTGCCAGTCTTTCACGATTTGTGGCTTGTCATGGTGGGTCAGTGGATCGAGCTGCTTGGGAACGCCCAGAAGCTCAATGTATGCAGGGTCCCCTCTCATGTGCGAAGCGCCGATGGGGCTTGTCGCGTAGGCCAGACCCATACCCTGCTCGCCGCGCGGATCGTAGCCCGCGAATTCTTGACCTTTGGCCACCATGGCAAATTCGGGTCGGCCGTAATGCTGAGCGAGACGCAGTGAGCCTTGGGCGAGCAAGCGACCGAAGCCCTCTCGACGCCCGGTTAGACGGGTGAGCTCCACAATGGCTTGGGCGTCTCCGAATCTGAGCTCGCGGCCAAGCCCGACGTCTCCGGGCGGAATCAGTCCCTTCTCGCTCATTTCCATCGCACAGGCTATGGTTGCCCCCATGGTGATGGTGTCCATGCCCAGCTCGTTGCATATGTAGTTCGCCTTGGTCACCGCGGCCAGATCGTCAACTCCGCAATCACTGCCCAACGAGTATACCGTTTCATACTCCGGCCCTTCTCCTTCACCGGCATAGGGACCATCAGGTACTTTCGTGCCGCGTCCGCACGCGATGGGGCATGAGAAACAAGCCTTGGGTTTCACCAAGTACTGATCGGTGAGTGCCCGTCCGTCGATTTTCTCCCATCCTTCGAACATGCCGGACTGGAAATTCCGGGTGGGAAACACGCCGAAATTCTGGGTACCTACTGCGGTTATTGCCGTGCCCCATTTCCGCAAAGGCACAGGGCCTCCCTCGAACGATTTCTTGAAGCCGTCAAGAAACCTTGCCACGAGGGACTTGAAGCGCTCCGGATCGGCCAGTTCGACTTTGCCTTCGCCTTTGACCGCGACGGCTTTCAGCCTCTTGAAGCCCATCACGGCGCCGACGCCGGAACGTCCGGCCGCCCGGTGCTTGTCGTTCATGATGGAGGCGAACAGAACTCCCGATTCCCCGGCCGGGCCGATTACGGTAGTCCTCGCCGACAAGTCGGTTTCGGCTCGCACGGCCTCGTCGGTCTCCGGCACGTCTTTGCCCCACAGGTGTCCCGCTGATCTCAGTTCGGCGCGGGCGCCGTTCACCCAAAGGTATACGGGCTCGGGAGCCTTACCCCGGATGATTATCATGTCCCAGCCGGCCTTCTTGAGAGCGGTGGGAAATTTCCCTCCGGAGTTGCTGCACGTCACGGCTCCGGTCAAAGGCGATTTGGTCATAACCATGTATCGAGCACCGGTGGGTGCAGAGGTGCCGGTCAACGGGCCCGTGGCCATGACCAGGTCGTTGCCCTCACTTCGCGGATCCACTTCGGGGTCTACCTCATCGAGCAGGTGCTTGATACCCAGTCCGCGACCGCCGATGTAATTGCGGGCGCTCCGAGGATCCAGGGGACGCTCTTCCACTCGACTCGCGGTCAAATCCACCCACAAAACCTTGCCGCACCATCCCTGCATCCGCTATTCGCTCCTTCCTGGGCTCTCGCTCTTCTTCATGCCCAAATAGGCTTCCTTGATCGCCGGGTCTTTGAGAAGTTCGGCCGAAGGACCTTCTTGCACGATCCTGCCCGTTTCCAAGATGTAGGCGTAGGTAGAGTTCTTGAGCGCCATTTCCACCGATTGCTCCACGAGGAGCATGGTGATGCGATTCCGCACCTCGGCAAGAACGCGATAGATTTCCTTCACGATGACCGGCGCAAGACCCAGAGACAGTTCGTCCAAGATCAGAAGGGCAGGGCGACTCATGAGCGCACGGCCGATGGCCAGCATCTGCTGTTCGCCACCGGACAACGTACCTGCCCGTTGATTCATCCTGCTCTTGAGAACCGGAAAGAGCGTCAGGACTTCATCCATAGTCCGTGCGAGATTCTTTCTGCCCCGAGGAAGGTACGCCCCCATCATCAGATTGTCGGCCACGCTCATGTCGACAAAAGTCCGTCTTCCTTCAGGAACGGTGGCCACACCGAGACGCGCTATGAGGTACGGCGGCAGGTTTTGTATTTGGCGGCCTTCCCAGGCCACGGTGCCGCTAGTCACCTTCATCGTGCCGCTGATGACGCTGATCAAGCTCGATTTGCCGGCGCCGTTCGCTCCCAGTACGCAAACGGCGGAACCCTTGGGAACCTCCAAGGAAACGCCTCGCAAAACGCGGTTTTCGCCTATGTAAGCCTCCAGGCCCTTGAGCTCAAGCATCTCGCTGCTCTCCCAGGTATGCCCGTATTACGAGTGGATCACGGCACACTTCCTCCGGAGACCCCTGACAAATGAGTGCCCCTTGGTCCAGCACGATCACGCGGTCGCACACGGTCATGATCGCTCCCATGATGTGCTCGATCCATACCACGGTGATCTCGTATCGGTCGCGGATGGATTTGATGAGCTCTAGAGCCGTTTCCATCTCCATGCTATTGAGCCCTCCGAGCACTTCGTCCAGAAGTATCAATTTCGGGTTTGCTCCGAGGGCCCGCGCCAATTCCAGACGTTTCTTGTCGATCAAGTTGAGGCTTGCCGCGAGCCACTCTTCTTTGCCGGCCAGGCTGGTCATTCCGAGCAGTTCTTCGGCTTTTTGTCTGCGGGCTGCTCCTTTCAGGTCCGGTCGGTTCTCCATCAGAGCAACGCACACGTTTTCCATGCAGGTCATTTTTCCAAAGGGTCTTGTCACCTGATAAGTTCTTGAGATCCCTTTCCGGCATGTCTGATGAGGCTTGAGTCCGGTAATGTCTCCGCCTTGAAAGGAAATCTCACCTCCATCCGGAGGAACGGCTCCGGTTATAAGGTTGAACAGGGTGGTCTTACCGGCTCCGTTGGGACCGATCATGCCCAGTATCTCCCCGGATCGTACTGAAAAACTCACCCGGTTAATGGCCTGGACGCCTCCGAAGTGCTTGGAAATGGTTTTCACGTCGAGAAGGCTCATGCGGATCGTCCCCCACTCATAGCCTTTTTCCACCAATCCACTGCCAGACCTACTAAACCTTGAGGTGCGAAACGTGCAAAGACCAGCGCCACACAGGCAAATACGAGTACGTGATACTTGTCGCTAAACTGTCGTACAAACTCGCTGAGGACTTCCAGGAGGAAGGCGCCGACGATAGGACCGGCCAAGGTGCCCAGCCCTCCGATCACCGCCATGGCGAGCACATGGAACATCATGTCCAGGGAGGGAATGTGGGGAGTGATGAGCGTGAGGTAATGGCCGTACAGAGAGCCGGCCAATCCCGCCATGGCTCCGCTGATGACGAAGGCGGTCAGCCGCACCCTCATGACGGGGACTCCCAGTGACTGCGCCGCTGTTTCATCGTTGAGCACCGCTCTGAATCTCAGCCCCATGTCCGCATTGATTATCCAGCGTACCAGCCAGACGATCCCGGCTGCTGCAACAAGCATAATGTAGAACGCCGTCACTTTGGAGTAGGGCCCTACGATGAATGGAACCTTCAACCCCATCGTGCCCCGAGTGATCTGATATTCGTTCTGGATGACAATATGTACGATCTCGGAAAAGGCCAACGTAGTGAGCGAGAGATATATGCCCCCCATCTTGATGCACAGTGCGCCCAAGCACAATGACAGAAGAGCCGCCAGCGCAACCCCCAAGGGCAGCCCTAAGAGAGGATGCAGTCCCAGCTTGGCCGAAAGTATTCCGCTGGTATAACAACCAATTCCGGCAAATGCCGCATGTGCGAAGGAGACTTGCCCGGTAAAACCTGCAAGCAGATTCCACGAGCTCGCCATCATCACGTAGAACAGCCCCAAAATGGCGCTGTTCAGCCAGTAGGGCCCAAGGACCAATGGCAGGAACGAGAAACCGGCCAGGACGATGAGCCACGGAGTGGACTCGCCTCCGAGGAGTTTCTTCATATCTTTTGCTGTTCCGGCAGCCTGCATGACGGCTCCCTTGCTAGAGTTGCTTCTGACCGAACAGACCCGTGGGCCGGAAGAAGAGGACCAGGATCAGGATGACGAAACCGAAGACGTGCTTGTAGCCGCTGGACACGTAACCAACTCCGAGATTCTCTACTATGCCCAAGAGCAATCCTCCGACAATGCAACCGGTAAAGGAGCCCAGCCCGCCGAGTATCATCACCACGAATGCCGTCAGAGAGATGCCTACTCCGACGGTAGGGGTGACGGGAAACACAGGTGTGAGAATCACTCCCGCACAGGCCGCCAATACACATCCCAAACCGAACGAAAGCATGTTCACCCGTTCGGTGTTGACTCCCAAAATGGACGCCATTTCGCGGTCCATGGCAACACTTCGGATCACCCGCCCCAGCCATGTTTTGTGCATGACCACCATAAAGACGGTTATCACCGCAGCGGCGGCCGCAAAGGAAGCCAGCCGTTGATTGCCGTAATAGAACAATCCGAAAAGGTTGCTGGCCCCGCTTACCCAGTTTGGCGGTTTATTGGGATAAGGGCCGAAAATCACCAAATACGCGTTCTGAAGGATGATGTACAGAATAAAGGTTATAATCAGCGAGTACATTTCCTCGCCATACGTAGGTCGGATAAGGGTACGCTCTATCACCAGCCCGAAAAAGAAGACGAGCACTACCGCCACAAGCATTGAGCTGAGAGGATCGAGTCCCATTGCCTGTGCAAAAAGAGCGCTGAAGTAACCGGCCAATACGTACAGTTCGCCGTGAGCGAAGTTGACGACTCCCATGATACCTACGATCAGGGTGACGCCCAGAGCGACCAATGCATAGGTGGCTCCCATGAACACCCCGTTGGTCAGATACAGCAGCAGGTCTTCCATGGGATCTGACGTCCTTTCAAGTCGGTGATGGACCGGACCGGCCGCTCGGTTGAGAAGCGGACGATCCGATCGAAGGGAGGCTATTTTTTCAGGTCACCTGTTTTCGCGTCCATGGGATAGACCACAACCTGCTGCTTGTCTTGCCATTGAATGATCAGCATCGGCGGTTGCCATTGGTGATATGCGTAGCTTCCTTTTTCTTTGCCGAACGTCACTTTGCCGGAAGAAACAACGAGCTCCGTGTTTTCCAAAGACTTCACGAGCTTGTCGCTGTCGGTTGATCCGGCACGCTTAACGGCGTCCGCTGCAATCAAGATCACGTCGTAGATGGAGCGAGATTTGTAATCCGTGGGGGCTTTGCTGAATTTCTTCCGATACGCCGCATCGAACTCCTTGGCCACGGGGGTCAGCAAAACTTTTTCGTGCATTCGGGAGACGAAAAGCTCAAGGTTGCCGTAATTTCCTACGGTTTTCCAGAATTCCGGCCACAACGAAGGCGGCCCCGCACCTTCCAAGAGTAAGGCTTGCGAAGGAACGATGCCTACTTCGCCGGCCTGTGCGATGAGATAGTGCACGCCGAATCCGTACACGAATGCCAGAATGAGGTCGGGTTTGAACTTCTTGACCTTGTTGAGCTCGGCGTAATGGTCCTGGCTCTTGCGCTCGGTCTCAATGGTCGTGAACTCAACTTTTGCGGCCTTAAGACCTTTCTCGGCCAGATCTTTTATACCCATTCCCCAGTCGGTATTTTCGGCGAAGATGGCCACACGCTTGAAACCATATTGTTTCACAAATCCCATGATGCTGTCGTTGACTACGCCGCTGTTACACGGGCCTGCACGAAAAACGTACGGATAGTTCTTCTTGGTGATATCGTCGTGCCACGCTTCGGCGATGATGAGAGGCACCTTGTTGCGATTGGCTACATCAATCTCGGCGAGAGCAGCGGAGCTGTGGGATTCGCCAAGGACCATCACCACCTTGTCTTTGGTAATGAGTTTCTCGATCCCGCCGGCCGCTTTGGCCGGGTCGCCGGCCGTATCCTCGAAGACCACTTCCATTTTCTTTCCCAAGAGCCCGCCTGCTCCGTTGATCTTATCCAGAGCGAGAGCGATCCCTTCCTCGAAAGCGGTGCCGGTGGCGGCTGCTCCGCCTGTGCGCGGGCCGACCACTCCCATCTTGATGGTTTCCTCTGCCATGGCGGTTCCGGCCATGCCCGACAGGGCCGTCGCCAGCACTGCCAACACCGCCAACGGCTTCCAATACTTTTTCATGTTCCCTCCTTTGCGTCGGTTCTTTCGACTATCCTACCCGGGAGAGCGGTCGCTCCCCGTCCGTTGTGCTCATGAGGGTCAACGGCCCAAGACATCAATGACGGCACTTTCGAGGGCCGAGGCGACCACCTCCATCTCCTCCTCACTGATCGTAAACGGCGGTGCGACGATCAAACCATCCACGTCTGCGCCGGCCAAAGCCACGGACTTGTAAACGACTATTCCATCGGAAAACAGCTTCTCCCAAAGCCGCTCCGTGACTTTGCGAGATCTGGGAAAGGGCTTCAAGGTCTCTCTGTCGGCTACGAGCTCGATTCCCCACATCATGCCGATGCCCCGGACGTCCGCCACGAAGGGGGAGTCCGCTAGTGTTGTCGCGAGCTTGCTGCCAAGCAGTTGCCCGGACGATGCCGCCTTTTCGATGAGCCCCTCGCGCTCGATTATTCCGATAACGGCCAACCCTGCAGCCGCTCCGGCCGGATGGTGAGAAAAGGTCCCGCCGTGAGCGAAACCTCCACTCTCGACCACTTGAGCGTAGAGATCCTCCCGGATGCCCGTTGCCGAGAGAGGCAGTGCACCCCCGGTGATTCCTTTGCCCATCGTGACGATGTCGGGGATCACCGAGTAATGTTCGGAGGCAAACCATTTCCCCGTCCTGCCCATTCCGGTCATGACTTCATCGAGAATGAGCAGCACGCCGTACCGATCGCATATCTCTCGTACGAGTGCCCAATAGCCCTTTGGAGGCGGATAAACGGCCAGGGAAGCTCCGCTGACGGGTTCTCCGATAAAGGCCGAGACCGTTTCGGGTCCCTGGTTCAAGATGGCCTCTTCCAACGCGGCCGCACATTGTAGCGCGCAGTTAGACCTGGTCAGTCCGAAACAGCATCTGAGACAATACGGAGGGGGTATATGAACAGCGTCCTGTATCATCGGGGAGAAAGGCGCGCGAAAGCCGGTCCTTCCGGTGGCGGCCAATGCTCCCAGGGTGAGTCCATGATAAGAGCGCCAACGCGAGATGAGTTTGTGGCGGCCCGCACACCCCGCATTCACATGAACCTGACGAGCAAGTTTGATCGCGGTTTCGACCGCTTCGGAACCGGTTGTCATGAAGTAGAAGCGAGAGATTCCTTGAGGCGAGTGCGCGGCAAGGCGAGTCGCCAATTCCTCGACGACCGGAGTCGTAAACATAGTCGGATGAAAGTAGTATCCCTCCCGGAGTTGTTGGTACACGGCGTCGGCAATTTCCCGCCTTGCGTGTCCGACATTCACCACTACGGCCCCGCCGCTGGCATCCAAGTATCGGCGACCTTTATCGTCCACGATAAAAGCACCATCGCTTTTGAGTGCCCGCGGCAGCTCTCCCTCAAGCTTTCTGTGGAACACGTTGCCCGGTCTGATCATGCTCCGGCTCCCGTCCTCGGTTTGAGGCAGAGTATTTTCCGAGCCTCGTCAGGCGTTGCCACGTCGCGACCCAGCATGCGGCTGACCTCTACAATACGTTCAACCAGCATCAGGTTTGTCGCCAACTCGCCTTTGCGGTAATAAATGTTGTCTTCGAGGCCGACTCGAACATGCCCGCCCATCAAAACGGCATGCACACCCATAGGGAGTTGGCCGGCTCCTACGCCGCTCACGCTCCACGTCGATCCCGGCGGAAGAAAGCCCACCAGGTGAACCAGATGTTCGACCCGAGCCGGCATGGCCCCCTTAAGTCCCATCACAAAGTTGAAATGCAAGGGTTGGGGGATCATGCCTCGCTCCATAAGCGCTATGCCGTTGTGAAGCATGGCAAAGTCAAAAACTTCTATCTCGGGCTTGATGGAAAGGCGGATCATCTCAGCCGCGAGGCCTTCGACCAAATCCGGGGGGTTTACGTAAGCCGAGTTGGGAAAGTTGACACTGCCGGTGGTGAGCGAGGCCATTTCTCCGCCGGCCGCCAAGCGCGCACGCCGGCTCTCCAAGGTTACTCCCGCTCTGCCGCCCGTTGATATTTGAAGAATCAGGTTCGTGCGACCCGTGAGAGCGCGCACCACTTGTGCAAAGCGGTCAGGATCGTCCGAAGGGTTTTGCTCTTCGTCCCTGGTGTGAATGTGCAGAACCGATGCGCCTGCATCCTCGCACCGCAGTGCATCGGCAACGATTTCGTCCGTAGTGACCGGAACATGAGGCGTGTGGCTTTTCCTCGGCATCGAGCCGGTCGGCGCCACAGTGATAATGAGCTTTTCGGTCATTTGGCTCCTCGCCAAGAAAATCACGCGTTCTCCATCGAACCCAGAGCCTTCTGAATCCTCTCGGCAGTTTCCATTGCCAACGGGGCTAGGCGGGTTTCCATATCCTCGAGGCTCACCCGTTTGGTGGGAACCGCTATATTGAGGGCAGCGATGGCCCTGCCGGACAAATCCCGGATCGGAGCGGACACGCTCCTTAACCCGTACGACAGTTCTTCATCGTTCAGGGAATATCCCCGGTCCCGCACCTTGTGGAGCTCACGCCGAAAGTCCTCTTCACTCGTGATGGTGTGATTCGTCAGGGGTGCGAACTCGTAATCCTTGAGGATGCGTGCAAGCTCTGCCTCGTCTGCGAAGGCGAGAAGAGATTTCCCCATGGACGTGCAGTGTAGAGGCAGCCTGGAGCCCAACTGCAGGTCAAAGGGAAGAATGCGGCCGGTGTTGTTGATGCGCACGAGATACATGAGCTCCCTGTCCTGCAAGACGGACAAGTTCACTGTTTCTCCGGTATTTTCTGCCAACTCCTCAAGATAGTGCTCGGCAACTTGCCGCCAACCAAGGCCGCTCATTGAGGCGTAGCCGAGAGAAAGAAGTTTAGGAGTCAGATGAAAGCGCCGTTGCCGATCTCTGCGAACAAAACCGAGCTTGGACAGGGTGCCGCAGATGCGAGTGACGGTTGCGTTGTTGCTGCCGACTATTCGGGACAGTTCCGCCAAAGCCATGGGGTTCGGGGACTCGGCCAAAGTCTGCAAGACATTGAGCCCTTTTGCCAGGGATTTGAGGAAATATCGGGAGTTGTCGTCGCCGTTCGCCATATTCGGATCACCTATTGTTTACGCATAGCGAAAAGGACTTGTGCTATGTGAAGATAATAGAATGAGATGGTGCCCCATGTCAACACTTCCTTGCCATTCAACTGTAGTGCCGACCTGAACGGAGCTGAAGGGCTTGAAATCAAAGTCTATTAAGACCTCAGTCACTCTGGTTTGTCTTGACAGAGGGGTCCACCTCACCTTGAGGATGTGCTCCGGGAGTCGGATTTCATAAGCATGAACTGCGATCTCAACCCGACAAGTTAAATGACCCCCGGGTTTGCCGGGGGTCATTTAACAAGCAGGCGCATATCTCTCCTCTCAATAAATCCTCTCTAGATTCCTCAGGATACCGGCTCAAGACCAGCAGACCGGCACACCCATGTTAACCGTTCCCGGGTCGATCCGCGGTCACTGTCATCCTTGTACCGAGCCCAGGGCTTCCGGGTTGAAACACTTCATACCGTACAATGTTCTTGGCTTCTGCTATGGAAGCGCCACGAAAACGGGATGTTGCTCATCTTGTTCGGATTCCCGGAAGCTTGTGGAAAAGGTCCGGGTTCCTGGGAAACGCCGCTCCGATAATCTCCTCTCGGACCCACCGATGAGCGAATACCTCTACGCTGGTTTCCGGGAGAGGAGTTTGAAAAGGTGATGCCGACAGAGTAGATTACTGCCGGCTGCTTCTCGGGGAAGACTGCTTGGTTCGGGACCAATTCAGAGCGTCGCCAATCCGGAGTCGGGTGCCTCTGGTGGCTCGGATTCTTGTTCCCACTTTCTTGGATTGAGGGCAGTTGAAGATTGGACTGCCGAATCGACACGGTAGTATAATTCTGACTGATTAATCGAGAGAGTCAGGACGGGTCTTTGGTGTATAGTGCAGGTCCGGGTCACGGCTTCGATTCAATCTGACCGGCGTACAAAAACGATCTCGTGGAGGAGAGATTCCTCATGCCGACCCCTCGGAAGCGCAAAGTCGGCTACTTTGGCACAGCCGTCACGATCACAGGCATTCTTGTGATCGCCCTTGGTACAGTCAAGGTCAAGGCCGGGGACCCGACCCAGGATTTAATGAGGGCTTCTTTGTCGGGCGATCTTCAAAAAGTGGAACGGCTCATACGGGACGGGGCGAACGTCAACGCAAGGTTTAGGGATGGATTCACAGCCCTAATGCCGGCATCCATGACCAATCGGCCTGCCGTTGTGGAGCTGGTTCTACGCAAGGGAGCAGATGTCAACGCCGGGACTTCTCACGGCGTAACCGCCCTTATGCCGGCTTCCGGAAAAGGTAGCACGGAGGTAGTGAGGATTCTCTTGGAGTCAGGCGCCGACGTCAACGCCAAAGAAACGTCCGGCTGGACGGCCCTTACCCACGCCGTCAAAAACGGACATGGGAAGACCAGAGCGCTCCTACTGAAACACGGAGCAAAGGAATAGGAGCAACCTGCTGACTATTTTGAGTGTGTAGTGAAACGGAATTTGCCACGGAAGCTTCGGCAAGACGGCTTCGCTCCGTTTCTCTTGAACGCATGCTCCGGCTCGATTAGTGTTGAGCCGGTGGTCGAAAAGACTCATGGGAGAGACCATGGTGAAGCTGGCTTTAGTGGTAATTGCGTCCGGATTATTGGCCGGTCTCCTATTCGCTGAGAAACGAAGACGAACCGGCCTGATCCTCAGTTTCAAGACGCCGCTTTCAGTCCTCTTCGTGGGAGCGGCCCTGATCCAACAGCACCCAGCACAGTCTTACTATCAATGGGTGCTCGCCGGCCTGGTGTGCGGACTGATAGGGGACGTTTGTTTAGCATTGAAAGGAAAGAAGGCTTTCAGGGCCGGCCTTGCCTCATTCCTGCTCGGCCACATTCTTTACGTAGTCGCCTTCGCAGGACTCACCCGGTCGTCGGATTGGATGACCTTGGGTCATTTGTTCATAGCAGCAGTCAGTTTGGGAGTTTTCCGGTGGCTTCGTCCCCATCTTGGAACCATGCTCATACCCGTGGCCCTCTATGTCATCGTCATCAGTATCATGGCGGCCGCAGCCTGGGTGGCTTTCCTTAATCCGGACCTGCGAAGGAGCGGAGCTTTGACTCTGCTTCTCGGATCAATTCTTTTCTACGTCTCCGATGTGCTCACGGCACGGGACAGGTTCGTCGAGAGTGCGTTCGTGAACCGCCTGATCGGATTGCCGCTTTACTACTCCGGACAATTCCTCATAGCCTTCTCCGTCGGATTGGTTTGACGGCGCCGATTGGCGATTGACCGGCACACCGGCCGCTACCTGGTAGGAAGGAAAGACCTTTGAGCACCAAGTACCTTGGCAAGTGGCGCATTTTGGAAATGGAACAATGGGACAAGGATTTCATCGACCTCGTAGGGGAAGGACACATCACATTCGAGAAGAAGGGCCGGGGGGAGCTCCAATTCGGCGCTGTGGAGTGCGACCTTGACTGCCGCTTTGAGAAGGCGCAAGATCACGAGCGGATTGAATTTTCTTTCGTCGGCCATGACGAGGGCGATGAGGTCTCCGGAAGAGGTTGGGCCGTATTGGATGGAGACCGGCTCCGTGGCCGGATCTATTTTCACGACGGAGAGGAGTCCGGTTTTGCGGCCGGGAAGGCACGAGCTCCTTAACCCCCGCAGGAGTCTACTCCCCGGTTGACCGGGATGTTCAACCGATCGCAGAGTCAATACCGGTGTTGGCTGTTATAAAGGAACGACGACAAGATGCATCATAAGATGTTTAAGCTTTTGTTGAATTTCTATCCGCCTTATTGGGGTACGGGCATAGTGATCAAGAAGGTGACCAAGGACTTTAGAGAGATTGTCGTTCAGATGAAGATGAGATTCTACAATCGTAATTATGTGAGCACGCACTTTGGAGGTTCGCTCTATGCGATGACGGATCCGTTTTATATGCTGATGTTGATTCAAATCTTGGGAAGAGAATATATCGTGTGGGATAAGGCTGCAACCATAGAATTCATAAGACCGGGCAAAGGAACCGTCACGGCCGCGTTCAATATTGACGGAGATACGATCTCCAAGATCCTCAGGAACACGTCTGAAGGGCAAAAGTATATATGTGATCTGACCGTTGACGTTAAAGACGAGCAACAAGAGACAGTTTCCAGGGTCGTCAAGACACTGTATATCAGGAAGAAAAGGACGGACAGGCACTAGTGCACTTCATGGGCGTGAAAGTCACGAAATTGCGTCGAAGACTTTCTTTCCTGGAGAATTCATCCCATGACTTTCTGCTATGGCGCCTCTCATTGGAATTCGTTGCATTCTTCTCCTGATGGCCAATGAGCCTTCGAAAACATTGTCGCCGGAGATCGGCGCTGTTTTTCCAAGAGTAGCGGCGCCTTCTTGAAGCTTATGGCAGACAGCGACAGGGGAGCGTAGCATGCCGGCCGTAGGCTCCCCGATGACTCCAAGGCTCTCTTCGTTTCCCTCAATTTTCAAAGCGCTCCCCCATAACCCATACTGACGCGTCCGGATGGTGCTCATACCAACTCCCATAGCTGATACCATTTCGCAATTCAACAGGTAACACGGCAGGCCAGCAACGAAGAGTCTGATGATTTGGATTGCGGTGAAGTTGAAGGGTTGAAAAGAGTTGAGGGACTCGGAGGTATAGGGGACAGAGGTGTCCTTATGCGATGGATTGGCCATCGATTGTGCTGCCTTTTAGTGGTGTGGG
>JBGSJS010000062.1:0-20619 GCA_041741735.1 Desulfomonilaceae bacterium
GTTTGAAACGCCGACCCTGTGAATCTCTTGCAAAAACGGAGCTTGCAAAATCTAGGATGAAGGCTCTTCGTGACCCAAAGAGATGCAGTGGACTCAACCCGGTGACGGCAGACCGGTACACCTTTTGCTTGTCAGGAAATAGAGCTCATCACCGAATCTTTAGTACAAGGGGGTAAGGAACCCATGCCCATGACAGGTTTGGAATTGTTGGGGGGAGACGACCCGCACCGTTACGAAGACATGTTCGGAATGTTTCTTGAGTCAATCCCTTCTTCCGTGCTCTTGATCAACAGAGAGCTCAGAGTCATATTCGCGAACCGCAATTTCATTACCAAGAGCCGCCGAACGCAACAGGATGTGATAGGTCAGAAGCTGGAGCAAGTGCTTCCCGAGGCCATTATCGAGCACATCGATATTACGAGCAAAGTCCGGGAGGTGTTCGCGAAAAATTGCGCTATAACAGGCGACCGGATGACCTACCGTGCTCCGGGCATCCCCATACGAACCTATTATTACAGTATCCTCCCTTTCGCATGGCGCGGCGACGTGGAAGACATCATTTTGCTCATGGACGACGTCACGGAGCAGGTGAGATTGAGCGAAGAGGTCCGGCGGGTGGAGCGCCATCTGGCGAGCGTCGTAGAGAGCGCCAGAGACGTGGTTCTTTCCACCGATCCGGAAGGAACGGTCCTGACCTGGAACACTGCAGCTGAGCGACTTACCGGTTATTCCTCATGGCAAGTGAAGGGCAGGTCTTTCTTCGAACGATGCGTACCTGAAGCAACGGGAGCATTGAGGACCGTCTTCGAAGAGATGAGGGTTATTGACAGCCCTCAAACGGGAGAATGGGAGCTCCTGACCAAGAATTGCAACAAGATACCCATCAGTTGGGTATTCTCTTCAATGAAGGACGAGCGTGAAACCCCCGTCGGGGTAGTCGCCGTGGGCAGAGACCTGAGCGAGCATCGAAAACTTGAGATGCAGCTCCTGCAATCACAAAAGTTGGCAGCCCTCGGCGTAATGGCCGGGGGCATAGCGCACGAAATACGGAATCCTCTTGCCGTTTGCTCTTCCGCGGCGCAGTTCTTGAGGAATCCTCATATTGAGCCTGAATTCCGCCAGGAGTGTGTTTCCAGAATTCTCGACGGCATAAACAAAGCCTCTTCAATAATCGAGAATTTGCTGAGGTTTGCTCGACCGTCCTCCAGCTCGGAGATGAAACCTATCGACATTGTGAGTGTTGTCAGCGATGCCCTCCAACTTGTGTCCAATCAGGCGAAAATAGGAAAAATTGCAATCACGACAGACCTTTCCACCAGACCCATGGCCGTATATGGGAATGCGAACCTCCTCCAGCAGGTATTCCTTAACTTGTTTCTTAACGCATTCAATTCCATGCCGGAAGGAGGCGCACTGACCGTTTCCTTGAGACCCGGCGATGAAGGCGCACTGATCTCGATCGAAGACTCCGGATGCGGAATCTCGCCGGAACATCTGGAGAAGATATTCGATCCCTTTTTCACCCTTTCGCCGGTCGGAAAGGGTACCGGACTGGGGCTTTCAATATGTTACTCCATCGTAAAACAGCATTTGGGAAACATCGAGGTTCAGAGTATTGAAGGTGAAGGTACGATATTTACCGTTTACTTACCGTTATTATGACCGAGAGGTGACTCATCATGAAGGATAGACGACCGCTTGTACTGATTGTCGATGACGAGCCCGATATGTGCTGGGTCTTGACTAATCTACTCGGAAAAGATCGCTTCGATCTTCGGGTTGCTCAAACCGGGGAGGCTGCCTTGAAATTGGTTGAATCGAACCGATTCGATGTTGCCCTCCTGGATGTTAAACTCACGGATATGGACGGCCTGGATTTGGCCAAGCGATTGAAAGCAATCGATGGTTCGGTAAATATAGTTATGATGTCGGGTTATTATTATAAAGATGATGTACACATAAGGGAAGCGATGAACGACGGGTCCATCTTGGCATTCATTTCCAAACCGTTTGTTCATGAGGAGGTCATGGGTATTCTACGGGACATAGGCTGCGATTAGCTTGTGGCTTCAGGAGCTCCGTCGATGGGTTGCCGGCGCAGAAGATCGTGGTCTGTTTTACAGACAATAAAGTAATTGCCGTCAATCAGCCTCCGGGTCGTTACGCCGACCTCGCGTTTTACTCCACTTCGACATAGCATTCCACAAACGACAACCGCGCTCTCTTCATGGATCGCCCCGGCAGTGCTTGAGCTGTCTCCTTCCTGGGTCTCTCCGTCATGATCGCCGTAATCCAAACTGCCTGCAATCATCTTTGAGAGGTCCGGTATGTCATGCAATTCATATCCGCAGAGCTCTTGGAATCTGTTATCGATGAAATGGAATTTTCCCGCGGGAGAAACCACTGCAGTGGCCAGATCGAAGTGTTGTGCCAATACATCGTTTTTTTGTCTCTCCACTTTCAGCAATTCTTGAGTTTTCATATGGTTTGCGATCTCACGGTCTAGGCGCGTCTTCATAACCGCAAGCTCTGAATTGGCCACCTCCACAAGCGTCTCAAGATCGCGTTGCAACTCATGGGATTCCTTGTCTCGCCTTTTGTTGAGTGCCAGTTGCTTTTTCTCCTCGGTTACATCCTCAATGAGCACGAGCACGTACCGTGACGACGAGATCTTGACCGCTCTGAGATGCAACCGAGTCCAAATCCGTCGCCGATGAATTTCCAGGATGGCTTCTGCGGTTAGCGGCTTCCTTGTCCTGAACACTCTGTCCAGGAGAGAGAGCGTCTTATTCGCCAATACCTGGGCTCTTTCCCTGTCCGACGGTCTGGGAACGAGATCGAGGAAGGAGACGCCGAACAAATCCTGATAGTCGCTGGTGAGTCTTGTGCACCCCTGATTGGAGAAGACCACTCTATTGGAAGGATCGATAAGGATAGCCGGCACGGGGAGTGAATCCAAGAGACGACCGAAAGAGGTTGAGCCCACCGAGCCCAGATCGAAGGTGCCCGAAGAATCGACATCCGGATCGAACAGGCTGCTCAGGTCAATTGTTTGGGTGGTTAAACCGTTTCCCTGTAATCGGTCGGGAACGGGTTCCGGGTCTTCCGACGGTTCGAAGCTCGGCAGGTCTTTTTCGGGCATCGGCTCTTCTCCGGTGGATACGTTCATGGAGGGAGCAGTGTCCCAGCGTTTAATGTCTGAGATAAGGGGCTACCGGGGTCACGCTCATGTTCCGCCCTAAGGCGGGGAGACTTGCCACCGTTTTCTGTAGTCGGCGGTATTTCCCCCATCCGTAGGGCTGCTCCATGATCCCGTTGACCGGAAAGAGAGAATTGGGCCGAAATTCGAGGGACGAGCCGAATCTTTGCAGATCCGCTTATCCTGCCGGTGGGGCCTCAAGAGATTGTCTCTGAAAAGCCGGGTTGTTGACCCACCAATCCAAGCCCATTTCCTTGGCTTTGTCTACAGAGCAAACGACAAGTCTTATCTGAATGGTAAGAAGCTCTACCTCCACCAGCTTTATCTTGATATCTCCTGCGATGACGATTCCCTTATCCAGTATTCTCTCCAGGAGGTCGGCAAGATTGGTGCTTTCAATTGAATGACGTGTGGATCGTTGTATTGACATAAATGATCTCCCTACAGAAGTTTCCCGAGCGGTCCGAGATCGAGATTCAAGTCTTCTTCCTCCAGGCCGAAATCTTTGCGGAGTCGATCTATTTCTTGCGCCTGCCGCATCAGGGTCACACCTAGTCGCTCTATCTGATCGTCATTTAGCGAGCCGGACTCCATCCGACGGATAGCCTGCCTCTCCAACAATTCGTGAAGCAGCTTGACCACCGTCAACACCAGTTGACCGAGGCCGTTCTTGACAGCGTCCTGATCGAGGTTAATTCGTGCCTTTTCGCTTCCTCCTTCGACGTTGCGAGGGCTGCCGTCGTAGTTCATCACTCTCGCGAACTCGTCCAGCGAATCACTGTCGACACGGCCGCATTGGATGTTGCCCATGTATGTATCCTCTCACCGATGACCGCAGCGGGGCTTCCCCGGGTTTGGGGGTTCCATGTCGGGCTTCTCTCTATCCGCATCGTGAAATTGCCGAACGGATCCGTGGTATGGATTTAGGGGAAGACCGCGAATCCGTCCAAGCCTACGTCAGCCGCCCCGAGCATCGGTTGCTTACTGGTGTTGCCATGGTGTCACACGTATCAATGGACGTCAGCACAAGTTGGAGGCCAAGATAGATGAGATCTACATTGGCGACCGATATCGTCACTTCACCTAAAACAACGGCCCCTTTGTTCAGCACGCGGTCAAGGGCCTCGCAGAGTGTCACGTGTTCAGTCTGATCCAGCTCCAGGTCTTTCATGACGAGCCACTCCCCGGACAATAGGTTTTGCGATCTTTCGGGATTCCGCGGGTCAATGCAAACCCTCTCCCCTGGAACAATCAGGGGACGAGATCTCGCGGAACAGGCTGCCTCTTTGTCAACATCGGCAAGAAATCGACCGGCGGGAGGAAGTCCCCTGTAACCGCCGGTCCAAACAAAAAGGCAGACACCATCTTACACAGCCCCACCGACAAAAGCCGACCCGGGTCGGTCAATCCGCGGTGAATTCTTCGTCGTCGTCGTCCACCAGAAGATCCCCGCTATCCTGTATTCGATCGAGCCTGTCCAACAAATCCGTTTCTCGCCGATCGAACTCTTCCTCCGTGATCTGTCTTTTTTCCAACATTGCGTAAAGTTGCTGGAGCTCCAAGGTTATGGAGTCGGCCTGTGCTTCGAGCTCCTGTTCCGCGGCCTCGCGAATCTCCTGAAAGATCCACAACAACCCGCTCATGGGGAAACTAACGATATCGTCTATGAGCAGCATCGTATGCTCCGATCACGCCTTATGTCAGATTTCAACTTCCATCTCCACGAAGTTGTGTGGCGCCCACGGTCCGCTGTAATCGAAGGCGAAATTGTCGTCGAAGGATGAGGCTGCCTCCAACACCGCGGCTTCAAATTTTTCGAGAGATGTACGCTCGACCAGACAGGCCAACTTCATTACATCCTTTTCTTCCCGGCAGGGGTTTCGCTTGATTTCCGAGCACCGGGCCTTAAGGACCTCTTCGACCCGTTCCGAGTGCTGTTCTCTGTCCGTTGCGAGCAGCTCCTCGAACAATTGGCCTATGGCGATTTTGTCCTCTTGTGCGATCCGGTCATGGAGGCTCATCAATCGGTCGCGGGCTTCCTGAAGCTCGGGATGGAGATCGACCATATATTCGAAGATGTTCGGAACATCCCAGGATACCTTCAGACCCATTTCCACTCTGCCCGTGATACGCTTCAACTGTTTGGATATGGCCTTGCGGTTGCTTCTCAGAAGTCTCTTCACAGCTCCGGGACCGTCAGAGATGATCCCGAAGGACATGGGCAGCAGATCGAAGTCCTTCATGATCTGTTCCAGGACTGTCTGGTGTGCTGCAAGGTGCCGACGCTCGGGACGAATCTTCTGGTTTGCCACATCGCTGACGACCGCAGATACTCCCCCGTCGGAAATCGTGTAGACCGGGCCCTTGTTAAGACCGAGACGACCGTAAGTCTTGTCGCCGGCACCGGCTATGATCGCGTAGAGGTAACGCCCTCTCGTCCCATTTGCTTTCGTTTGTATTTCCATCGGTCATTCCGCCCATCAGTCTTGAGATTTGCAGCGAGAGCCGGTTGTCAGGAAACCGGTGGGATTCGCCGTCCGCGGGTTGTCTTGAGGAGCCGGACCGGCGGTCACCACAGGTCTCCGGAGATCTGTTTCATCACGGGAAGAAGAGACGGCTCCTTCACGCGTGGTGATTGTTCGCGTGCTCCTTTCCGGGCAGTGGATCTCGTGGCAAGCCCGGCAAATTCAAAGCTTGCAGTTTCCCTTCAGACGTCTTGATCTCCAAGAGGGCGCCGCAGACGTAACACTTGATCAAGCCTCCGTAGTCGTCGTACGCCGCATCCAACGGCAAACTGTGACCGCAAGATATGCAGATAACTTTCATCGGATTCCTCCCGTCTCCTTTCAATACCTATGGGCCGTCCTCGGCTTCCGAGGGTCACGTGCGTCCGGACCGCGCCACAGCGGCCGGACTCGTTGCCAGCCAGATCTGATGTATATTGTGCCACGCGCGCCCCGCCTCACCAGCCTGAACGCGCCCCTTGTCCAACACTCGCTGAGGAACCGCGGTGTTATGCTTGCACGCACGGAACCCTTTGATACAACTGCTGGTACGAAGCTGCCTGAAGTTCTTTAGCCCAAACATGTTCTCACCGTAATCCTTGTCGCAATCATCAATACTTGATGCGAAATCCCTGTTTTATAGTATCCAGGGTATGCTGGGATCCCTCACGGGTCGATTTCGGGGCTGCCCTCGTCGTGCGCTCTCCGAGCCCTGAGAGAAGTGCCCCTTTTTCACTTTCGATCTCGGCCAGACGCTCGTTGATATTGGTGATTCTGGCTTCCGCACTGACCTTTTCCGTGTTCCGCCTCGCCCTCTCCATTTCGAGAGCACTGATCTTCATGTATTGCATATAGGGGACACCCGCGGCATCCACTCTTCCCGAATGGGTGCGAATATCCCGTAGTCCCTTTAACGTCGATCTATTTTGGGCAGCCATCACTCCCTCCGGTATACTTCGACGCGGCAATCGATCGGGCTCTAGACCAATCTCTTCTGTCGGCAATTCTTGCTTATGATTTCCTCGACTTTCTTGGGCATGAGCGATTCGCCGCTCTTTGTAACCTTCACCGTGTCCCTGGTGAGGACATCGTGACAGATCCACCTGAAGCACGCATCGCCGGCATCGGTAGTGCCGCCAAGATGTGCCAGGACTTTGGCGATGGCGATACAGGCCCGCACGGTGGGCCGATGGTTGTTTACGCCTAAGAGCCTCAATTCTCTTATAATGTCCACTATCACTTCGGCATCTTGCTGGGGAACCCCTGATTTTGCCATAGTGATTTGAACTTCGGTTTCCCGATCGTAATGATCCACGTTGATGGTGATGATTCGGTCGAGCAAGGCATCTTGAGTTTTGTGGACGCCGGCATACTCTTCGGGATTGGAGGTAAAGAGAGCCCTGAAAGAGGGGTGCACCTCGAGATAACCTTCACCGGACCTGCGTAGGCTGGGAAGGTTGAGGATTTTTTCCTCCAGAATGCTTAGCAGAACGTTGTTTGCCTCGGGTCTGGACCGGGTAAATTCATCGTAGATAAGGGTATATCCGTCCCGACAGGCCGTTGTCAGACGATTGTCAATCCAGAAGCTTCGCATCTCTTCTTCCGTCTTGACCACCGAATGAATGAAATTATCCACAAGCCTGGATTTTCTGTACCCTGCGTCGCGGCCCACCAGATCGGAGCTCCCGAACTCGTCGTCGCCGTGGATCAGCGCCACGGGACGTCCCAATTTGGCTGCCACGTGAAATGCCAGGGTGGTCTTTCCCGTTCCGGCAGCTCCGGCAAAGTGTACGGAATATCCAACCGCCAAATATGCCATTGCTCGGTCCGTGAGATCTTTAACCTGCGGGGTGCAGACAAAATGTTCGCCGGCTTCCGGGGTTACGCTGTCGCCGTCCGGCCTTATGGGCTCCGTTACGGCCACTGCGACACTGGATTTGTTTCCGCTCATGGTGATTCGCTTCCTTCTGATAGAATTCTTTCCTCGGCGATTGACCGGCCGGAGGACCTCGACGACGCAATTGGTATTCTCGGCGCGGCCGTCATCCTTAAACAGGTCCAGGCCGCGCCTCGGTTTTGATTACGAACCCTTTCCCCTTACACGTGAGACAGGGGAGCGAGGGAGCGGACCGATCGTCGCCGGACCCATTGCATTCAGGGCAGGTGGTAACCGGCTGTGCAGGGAGCGGTACAAGTCCTTTTCCCGTGCACGTCGTGCAGGTGAAAGTCTTGACCGCCCCTGTGCCCTGACAGTGAGCGCATCTTGTGTAAGGGCTCCGGATTCGCACCTTTCCGGTGCCGCCACACACACAGCACGTGGAAATCCAAGACATTATCCCGAACGGATCGGTTCCCGTGCCGTTACAGAAAGAGCAGGTCACCTCTACCATTTCTGTATGCTTGACCTTCGGTTCAGTCATCGTTGACCCCTGGGTTACGCTCACTCTGCCTTTGTTTCAGTTTTTGCCTTTTTCTTGGATTGTTCCTGTTTTTCTCTTTCGGCTGCTTCCTTGGCCCTCAGCTCGACTTCGGCCTTGGCTTTCCGCTCGACTTCGGCTTTGGCCCTCAATTGGGCCTCGGCGTCTGCTTTTGCTTTGCGCTCCGCCTCTTGCTGGGCCTTTCTCATCTCAGGAGATAAGCCGTTCCATGCATGCCGCGCACCGGCCAAATCCGCAGCGACTTCTTGCCGCAACCCTTTGACCGTTCTCTCCAGACCTGAAATAAACTGGTTTCGCTCAACTTTTGAGGTCTTTGCCATTTTCGATCTGGCATCATGATACCCGTCGAGCAGTCTGGAGACTTCTCTGCCGTTGTTGGCAACGAATGCCTGATTGTTTCTCTTCGTGTTCCGGGCCATATCCGTACGGGAGGCTTGAAAGCCGGTAAGCAGCCCCGACACTTCCGTTGCCATGTCCGTAACGAACTTGACGTTGTCTCGCCTGGTTCGGGCAGCCATTTCCTCGTGGAGCTTCTGGAAGCCTTCCAGCATCCCGGAAACCTCGCCTGCCATGGTTGAAACGAACTTTGCCTGCTCCGCCCGTGTCCGGACGGACATCTCACCGTGTACTCTATGAAATTCCGTCAACATGTCTGCGACCCGGCCCTTGGTGTCCTGATTTGCCTGCGCAAGATCCTCGACCAGAGCCTCACGAGATGCCCGCAAAGCAACGATCTCCTCGCACAGCCGGGTCATGTCTTGAGTCAAGGTACCCATCAGTCCTCCTTTGCTTACTCGTCGCCCCACGTTGTCCGGCGAGGCGACCAGCGACCTACTTGGGGGTCAGGCTCGCAAGGGCGTTACCTGACTTGGGCCTGAGGGGGGCGTATGCAGCCCCCCTGTCCCCATAGGCGTCCAGAGGCTGGTGCCATTACGCAGGAGCGGCTGCACTGGCGGTCAGGCCGATTGCTTCGGCATATTTGAGGTAGGTTTCCACGGAAGCTATGACCACCCTGGCTTCGACGGAAAGCAGCTCGATACCGACCAACGAAACTTTGGCCCACACATCAATCACGATACCTTTGTCCAGGATCCTGTCCACGACCTCGGCGAGGCTGGACGAATCTGTTGACTTCGCTATCTTCGCCATCGTAATGTCCTCCCTGTTTTAGAATCTGAGCTTGTCCATTTCGGACTTGTTGTTTGGCATGCCGACCACTTCTATTGCGATATCCATGCCACTTTAATCATGCAGGGTTAATTTCAAGACAAATGAATACCAAGGAATGAACAATCCGCTCCAGGAGCTGCTCCAAGGAAACGTTCGGCCGATGGGGGATAAGATCGATACCGCTCTACAATATCCCGGAGCGGCAAGGCCCTTCTCTGACGTTGGGTGTTAACGGGCACCACACGCGCTGCTTTACACAATATGTCATTCTTTTCGGTTAGATAGCATGGCAGGCACGGCCACACCATCAATCAAATTTCCAGTCAATCAGATACGCGTGGGAAATAGGGGGGAGAGGTTCTATACAATGGATTCCATATCCTATGGAACGGATTCCATATAGGGTGCGGTCTTGAAGATACGAAACGAGGCAAACTCTGAAGTGGAGCGCGTATCCTCGACATGGGTTGCTGTAGGCATAACATCTTGTGGCGTCCGGACCGTGCAAGCCCTGATCGGAAGCCCGGCACTCTCCATCGTTACAACAGTGCTTCGTAGAGTCCGATACTGTTTGACTATCACATCGATAGCGCGGACGAGATTTATCTTCCGCTATCGACGGCGAGATCTCACTTGGCTTGCACGTCATGCCGTTCGCAACGTCAAGACAGCTTCTTGATTCGGAAATGGTATGAGATGACTCAAGGCGTCAACGTGCGAAAGATCCTTGCCGAGATCGATCCTTCGGACGAGATCATCGGCATACAGGGACGACCATGAAGATGTGGGGAGATCAAGTGAGTCGAGGCTCTCGGGGAAGGACGAAGTTGTAGGGCGGCCAAGGACCGCTGAGGAGGAGTTTTGCCGAATCCATTGCCGCAAGAGCGGCAAATTGGTGGCGGAAAGACATGAGGAGCTCTTTGGGAACGAGAAAATAGAGAGAGATCAAGAAAGACCCTCGATCGCCGCTCCCAACGCCCAATCGTAAAGCATCGCTCCGGAATTCTCTGAACATGCCTGCGAACGCGGTACGAAATTTTGCGCTGACTTGCTCGTTTCGCTCGGCCATCCGCGATTCGCCCGTATAGTGGACTTTCCGGTTCTGCAGGTAGAGCAATCCGGGATTGGAAGCATCCGGCGAGTGCCGGTCCCCGCACGCGGCCTCCGCTACGGGCTCGTCGGCTTCCTCACCGACTATGGCCCTGATTCCCATTTCTGCGCAACCGTCGAGTCGTCTGAGGGTCTGTCTGTAGGAATCGCCTTTCTCTTTCAGCAACAGCTCCAGATCGGATAGATCCTCCAATACCGTGTCAAAGCGGAACGGCATGACGGTTACCCGGTCGAAAAAGAATGCGATTATTTTATGGTGCATCATCAATGCTGACACGGTATCGATTTGATCCGTATCGGCAACCTCCGAGAAGGCTGCACACAATCCATGCTTCTTTATTGCCTGAACCCGGGCATCTTCGCCCGGCGACGCATATTGCGGCGTACGATTCTCAGGCGATTCAAAGATGCAATAGAGTCGGAATTTCATTCTTCGTCTTCCGTCTTTAACGCGGGAGTGAAACTGTATGGAGGCCAGGGGCCCGAGACTTCAAAAAATAGGCCGCTTTTGTTGTGCATCATGTTGGCTCGGCTCGTGCATCTCGTGAAATTGTCTTCCGCCTCGCGATCGACGAGAAAGGCCCAGTTGGCTACCCCGACCTTCTCTCCATCCCTTTGGGCTCCCGATACCTCCCTTTGCCGCCAATCCAGCGAGTACCCGGCCAATTCGCTCGCAGAAGCTGCCAAGACCTTCTTCAACCACGCACCGACTTCTTTTTCTGCCGCGCTCCTCAGTTGCCGTTCTTTAAAATAGCGGAGACCCGGGGCCATTTCCTCCAATTCCTTCGATTGATCCGCGAGCCTGTCGGAGAAGAGCTTTTCCGCGAGCGAAGCCTTGCAGGACATCACTTTTACCGACCATTCATCTTTGCCCGAAACAGTTTCGAGGAACCTGTTGATTTTCTCTGCGTTGCGCTCAACCAGCTTTCGCAGGCTTTCCATTGACGAAAAGAGCGTG
Source organism: Desulfomonilaceae bacterium (assembly GCA_041741735.1). Classification (GTDB taxonomy): domain Bacteria; phylum Desulfobacterota; class Desulfomonilia; order Desulfomonilales; family Desulfomonilaceae; genus JBGSJS01. The sequence goes on from JBGSJS010000062.1 coordinate 11,380, forward strand.
CCGAAACGCGATGGCAGGACCGGGGAACGGCTTCGGACCGATTCTATGATCTCCGCGTGTCTCAGCGCTCGCGGTCCCACCCAGGCCAAATCCTGTAAGTTGCTTTCCGCGGAATCACCGCAGTACTCGTTCAATGAGACTTTACTGATCACCGCAGAGATGTCGGCAAACTCCGAAGTGAAGAGGGGCGCGCCATCATCGAGACCCTCCGCATCCGGCTCCGGCAGCGAGCCGGGTCGTGACAGACAGAATAAATATATGGCCGTTTCCATGACTATTCCTCGCTCAGTTCGGCCAAGGCTCCGGCAACGTCTGTTTGCGTGACGATCGTGACTACTTCTTCCTCCGGATGCTCCTTGAGAAATGCCACAGCACGGCGAACCGCCATCAAGGCCGCTCTGTTGCACACGGAACCTATTTCCGCTCCACTGAATCCACCGGTGCGTGAGGCGAGGTCCGTCAAATCGATTCCCTCTTCAAGGGGTTTGTTTCTCAAATGAACGCGGAATATTTCCAACCGGTCCTGTTCGTCCGGCATGGGGATTTCTATCACCTCGTCAAATCGTCCCGGCCGCAGGATCGCGGGATCGAGCATGTCCAGCCGGTTGGTTGCCCCAAGGACTAAAACTCCTTTGAGCTCCTCGATACCGTCCATTTCGGCCAGAAATTGACTGAGCACGCGCTCTGCCACATGGGACTCCGAGGAGCCTCCTCCGCGGGTGGGAACAAGAGCATCTATCTCGTCGAAAAAGACGATGCACGGTGACGCCTGCCGCGCCTTCCGGAAAACTTCACGGACGCCTTGCTCCGATTCACCGACGTATTTTGACAGAAGTGCAGGCCCTTTCACCGAGATGAAGTTTACCTTGCTCTCATTGGCAATTGCCTTTGCCAACAGCGTCTTGCCGCATCCGGGAGGCCCCGACAACAAGATCCCTTTGGGAGGCCTAGTGCCGGCTTGTTTGAAGACCTGAGGATAGTGTAGCGGCCACTCCACCGCTTCGATGAGCGTGGCTCTCAGTGCTTCATGACCGCCCACATCTTCCCAACGGACATCGGGTACTTCGACGAACACCTCTCTTATGGCCGACGGCTCCACCTCTTTGAGTGCCGTGACGAAGTCATCCATGTGAACTTCGAGCTTGGCGAGCTGCTCGTAAGGGATGCTGGCAACTTCGAAGTCGATTTCAGGCATGATCCTCCGCAGACAGATCATCGCGGATTCGCGGCAGAGCGCCTCAAGGTCCGCGCCCACGAAACCGTGAGTCATGTCTGCCAGATGGCTCATATCAACGTCATGAGCCAACGGCATGCCCCGGCTGTGGATTTCAAGGATTTCTAGGCGGCTGTTTCTGTCCGGTATGGGAATGGCAATTTCTCGATCGAAACGTCCGGGCCTTCTCAGGGCCGGATCGAGAGAATTGGGAATGTTTGTGGCAGCAATGACAATGATGTTTTGGCGTCTATTCAGACCGTCCATGAGAGCGAGCAACTGGGCGACTACTCTTTTTTCTACGTCGCCCACCACTTTTTCCCTCTGGGGCGCAATCGCGTCTATTTCATCGATAAAAACAATGCTGGGGCCCTTTTGGGAAGCCTCGGCAAAGATCTGCCGCAGATGGGCTTCGCTTTCTCCATAAAACTTGTGAATCACTTCCGGCCCGCTGACGGAGAAGAAGTTCGCCTCCGTTTCGCGTGCGATGGCCCTGGCAATAAGCGTCTTGCCACAACCGGGAGGACCGTAAAGCAGTACCCCTTTCGGTGCATCGATACCCAACCGTTGGAACACTTCGGGATACCGCAGGGGAAGCTCAATCATTTCCCGAATGCGGTGAACCTGGGGTCTGAGCCCCCCGATATCTTCATAGGAGAGAGTGCGTGTTTTCTCTATCTCTTGCGGTTTTCCGACGACCAGGTTGGTGGTGGGATTGATCAACACGGCACCTTTCGGGTTGGCGATCTCCACCTTGAAATCCGCGGATCGGGTGCCGAACAGGGTGGCTCGGATGATGTCCCCTTCAACGACAGGGATGCCGTCGAGGAGGCTGCCGATGTATTTGAGATCCCGTTCGGTGGGTGTGACCGTGGTAGGTGCCAGCACAATCCGCTCCGCGGGTTTGCAGACGGTCTTGGACACGGTAACGCTTTCATCCATACCGGCTTTTGCATTATGCCGGGAAATGCCGTCCAGTTGGATTCTTCTCTGTCCTCTCATCTCCTTATAGGCCGGCATGGCCTTGCACACGGTGGTCCGTTTGCCGGAGACTTCAAGGATATCCCCTATGGCAACGCCGAGTTTCTCCAAATCTTCCGGATCCATACGAGCGTATGCACGTCCCACGTCTTTGCTTATGGCTTCACTCACTTTGAGCTTGATCTTCCGACCGTTCCCCTTGGACATGTTCGTCTCCCCCGGATCTATTCAAAACATTTTATTTCCAGCATTCCGTTGTTGCAGGAGAGCTCCATCTTTTTCCTGGGGTAGCTCCGTGGCAGCAGCACTTCCTTTCCGTATTTCTTCTCTCCCCGTTCCGCACGGATGGTCAGCACGTCGTCCTTGATTTCCAAAGTCACGTCCTTGGATCCGATTCCCGGCATCTCCGCCACAATAAGGAGATGGTCTTTCTCTTCAAACATGTCCACCATCGGTTCCCGCACCTCTTGAACCACGGTCTCACCGGACTGTTTGTCCCGCTTTATGTTCCCGAACGGCTCCACCTTGACTTTGTCGTCTCCCAGACCGACTTTGACGTTGAATCCGTAAACCCCCTTGAGCTGTTTTCCTAAGCCGAGATCGGAAAGCTCGCCCTTTCCCGAGATCTCCTTGCTCTTGTCCGCCAGCTCTCCCAGTTTTTCCACGATTTCGGTCAGACCCCCTAGAAACCCCGAGATTCCTCCCAGGGGGTTTTCGTCTTCGGTCTTGCCCCTATTTCTCTTGCTCATCATCATCCTCCGAGTGGGTGCTGATTCCGTAGCGTTTCACTTTGGTGTGCATTGTTTTGTAATCCACTTGCAATAAGCGAGCCGCTTCGGCTTTGTTACCCCCCGTCTTTCGCAGCACACTCGTCAGAACCCGGCATTCCAGCTCGATGGTTCCCCGTTTCACAATTTCCTTGAGGGGCAATCCTTGCCAGGAAGTGTCTTCGGGATGGGGAAAAACCCCGGTATCGGTCTCCCACGTGGGGCTTTCAAGAGACAGATGCTCCGGCTGAATCACGACATCCGCCTGCAGTACCGCCCGGCGTACGGTGGAGCGAAGCTGGCGGACGTTGCCAGGCCATGGATGCTGGACCAGGATCTCCAACGATCGATCGGAAAATCCTCGAACCTTCTTGTTGAGCTCCAGATTGGTGGCCTTGAGAAAACGATTGGCCAAATGAACGATGTCTGCTTTGCGCTCCCTCAACGCGGGGATCGAGATGGTGAACTCGCTGAGACGGTAATAAAGATCGCGGCTGAACAGGCCGCGACAGATGCTTGAACCGAGCTCCTGATTGGTAGCAACCAGCAGCCGCACATTAACGTTCACCGGCTCTTTTCCGCCGACTCTGAAGAATGCCCTTTCCTGAATCGCCCGGAGGAGCTTCACCTGGCAACTAAGCGGCATGTTGCCGATTTCGTCCAGGAAAAGGGTACCGCCCTGTGCCATCTCAAATTTCCCGGCCCGGTGACTGACCGCTCCTGTGAAAGCCCCCTTTTCGTATCCGAAAAGCTCGCTCTCAAAGAGGGTTTCGGGAATGGCGCCGCAATCGAGAGGGACCATGCGGGATGAGGCTCTCTCACTTGCCTGATGGATGGCCCGTGCGACCAGCTCCTTTCCCGTACCGGTTTCCCCCAGAATGATCACGGTGAAGTTGGAACTGGCCACCAGTGTTACATCATTAATAACTTTGGCAATTTCTTTACTGGGGCCCATAATCTCCTGGAGGCGGCCGCCGGCTGCAACCTTTTTCGGGTCCGGCTCCCGGGAGTCCCCTTTGAGCGGCCCGGTGACGGAAATAGCTCGGGTCACTTTCTCAATGAGCTCCCTGTTGTCCAACGGCTTGACCAGATAGTCGTACGCCCCTTGCTTCATTGCTGCAACAGCATCGCCGACCCCGCCATAAGCCGTCATGATAAGAATCGGAATGTGCGGCTGCATCGCCTTTGAAAGCGACAGGACCTCCAGTCCGTCAATGCCGGGCATCCGAATGTCCAGCAGCACGGCATCGGGAATGCCGCGGCGAATCATTTCCAAGGCCGACTCGCCATTGTGCGCGACCATGGGCTCGAAGCCCTCGGTCTTTAAAAGAACGAAAAGGATTTGGCAAAAATCCTCCTCATCGTCTACCACCAGAACCCTACCCAAGCTTGGTCCCATTCGCTGTTTCCTCATATTGGGTAATTGTCCGATTCCGTGCCGGCGGCCCTCCGCACTCCGGCCGCCAACCTCCCGACGCTCGCCCTCCTGCATGTCCGAGCGAAAGCCCGGTCATGATTTATGTGTAATTCCGGAAATATGCTTTCAGGATCGGGGCCGTCCGATGGGATACGTTACTCGAATATCTTTTGCCAGCCAGGGCTCCAGCGAATGGAGCATTCCCACAAAGACTATCCCCACTTCCTCGGCCTGCAGAGTCGCATTGATACGTTCCGCCACGAATTTGTCACGTCGCTGGAGCAATGAGGTGCTCCCGGGGGTCTCATTGACCTTTTTCGCCGCCTCTCCGCCAGCCGACAACCCCCTCTTGGCCATTTCATACTCTTCCAGAAGCAACTCGGGAGACTCCGTTCCCATCAGTACCCCTCCCTTTGCCATGAGGCGAAGAAGCAGCCGATGGTTGCGGCTCCCCGAATCGGCCAAATCCCTTACTATATCCTTCTCTTTGCCGGAAATCGGTAGGCCGTCCTGGTAAATACGAACCTTGTTCATGTCGACGGAGACCCCGTCAAGGGCTGATTCGATGTCGTCCCACAGCTTTTCGATAAGATCTTGCTTCCGTTTCCAACTCTGCCTTCCGATTTTCCGTACGGAAGCTTGTTTCACCGATTCCCGGAGCGCCCCCATGTCGGCAAGGTTGTGAACAATGGGCAGGTAAATGAGCTCTCGGTGCCCGGAATCGGCTTCTCGTTGTGCTTCCATCTTCTCCTCCCACCCCTCTGCAACCGTGGGGACTATGGAATCTGTTCCATAGTTAGGATACCATATCCTATGGTTCTTATTCCATAGTCTTCTTTCCCTAAATCAAGGGAGCCGCGGCCATAGTCCCGGCGAGCGACCCCCGCGAAAACGCGGACACACCTCTGCAATGTGAGCCCTGGAGAGATTGTTGCGGTGATGAAATGCAAGCCTCATGCCACGATTTTCCAACTTATAGGAGCACTTGCGTTCGGAACCTGCCGTGCGGATCGATCCCATGGTGAATCCGTACGCTCATGGCTCGGCAAAGGAAACGGCGTCAGTGGACGCGTATAGTGCCGTACGGACGGCATGTCTCTGACGCGAAGTCAGGTCGTACCGTTCGTAGCGGACGAGACATGCCGTCCGAATTACCTGTTGAACCGCGAAATGGTATGAGGCCAGGGCAATGCTCCCTCCGGTCACCGGAGGGATACGCGTGGGCGGCTCAAACCGCTTTCCTGGCATGTGGATTGCATTAGGTCTCCCTTGATCAAGCCGACGGTAAGTTCCGGAACACCGCTGACCTGCTTTAATGTGGCTCCCACGGTCGGCTTTTCGTCATCGCCTTGCATTTGAATAATCCGTACGCCTATGATAGGAATATATCCTAGAGGCATCAAAGGCTTATTGGTTGTCGGGAGGATCGGGGTGAAAACAATACTCGTGGTGGATGACAAGCCTGAGGTCCGAGAGCTCCTGCAAAAGACCCTGGCCAGGGGGAAGTATGAGACCTTCTGTGCGGAGAGTGGTCAAGACGCACTGACCGTTGCACGGGAAAGACATCCTGACCTCATTCTTATGGACATCATGATGCCGGGGACTTTGAACGGCAACGAAACCACGCGAATATTGAAATCCGATCCGGTAACCAGCGATACCAAGATCGTTATGCTCACCGGCCGAGAGGGGAGTCAAGCGATGGATGAGGCCCTTGCAGCAGGGGCTGACGGCTTTTTTGCAAAACCCTTCAGTCCGTTGGAGCTGCTCCGGAAGATTGAGGAGCTCCTCAGGCCTGTCTCCTGCCAACGAGGAGCAACGTGAAAGAGATCGCACCCGGGGAGATGGAAATCATAGAAGAAAAGGCATTCTCAAAGGAACAGCTTCTCAAGTATGCCGGCGACGTCGGAAGACTATATGAGACGGAACGGGCTCACCGAAAGGCTCTGGAGGAGACCAACGAAGCGTTGCAGAGAGAAATTCTCGAAAGAACGCGACTTCAGGATGAATTGAGGCGCAGTGAGCATGCATACCGGTCGCTGTTCGAGGAATCTCAAGAGGCCATCTATGTTACTTCTCGCGGGGGAATTCTCCTTGATGCAAATGACGCATTCTTGAAGCTGGTTGGTTTTGAAAGAGAAGAGATCATCGGTGCCAGTATTCTTACCGTGTATGACGATCACTCGGCCAGACCCGTTTTCCAGGCATTGATCGAAAAGAATGACGGTGTGAAGGATTTTGAATTCCGTTTGAGAAAAAAAGACGGAACGGTATGCGAATGCATGCTCACGGCATCGGTAAGAAGGAGCTCATACCACAGCATCGCAGGGTATCAAGGAATAGTTCGTGATGTGACGTTGCAGAAGCGAGCTCAGCAGACACTGGAATTGGCAAGAAGAATGGAAGCCTTGGCCCACATGGCCGGGGGAATCGCCCACGAGATCAGAAACCCTTTGGCCATCAGCTCATCTGCTGCGCAACTCCTCCAGAATACGAGACTGGCACCCGATCTCATCGAGGAATGTGTGGGAAAGGTGCTCTCCGGAATCAACAGGGCGTCAGTGATCATCGAGAATTTGTTGGTTTTTGCCAAACCCATGACCGATTACTCTTTCGCTCAGATCGACCTGGTCGAAATCGTAGCGGAAACAATCAGGGAATTCACTCTGAAGGTAGCCAATCAGAACATTACGGTAGTTCCGGTACTGAGCTCCGAATGCCTTTTTCTGCGAGGTAATTCCGACCTTCTCCACAGAGCCTTCCTCAATCTGTTTCTCAACGGGCTTTCCGCCATGCCGCAAGGCGGAGCTCTTCTCGTGTCAATGGAGCGAGACGGCCTTGATGCGACGGTGACAATCGCAGATTCCGGCAAAGGTATGGCACCGGAGCATTGTGCCAAGGCCTTCGATCCTTTTTTCAAGGATTATCAAGCTACGGGGGGCATCGGGCTGGGATTGTCGGTGGCCTTTTCCATCGTTCGCCATCATGGAGGGACTATCCAGGTGGACAGCGAATTGGAAAAGGGATCGACCTTTCTGGTGACTTTGCCGTTGGCGAGTGATTAGTCTTACGTTCCTCATACGGATTCACGATTCAGGTTAGAATTTGATAGGGTGCCGCGATTTCTTGTCAAAGGGGAACTGAGTGATACCGGTTAGATAGCAACGAGAAAAGAGTGGTTTCCGGTCCTCGGATGGGGTACATGGTGTTTGGCAAACGATGTATCCGCAAGGGAGGACCGGAGATGGAAAGACCAATATCCGACATGGCCTCGCTGGTCAATGAGATTCTCACCTTTGTACGTCGTGAGGCGCAACGCATGGAGATCGGGGAAGTAGAGCGGCAGCTGCTTTCTCTGGTTATGGCGGTGGGGCGTGCCGCTCTTGAGGAGTTTGTCGCCGTAAAGGGGTCTGGATATGCAGGCTGGCAGATCGTTGATCGACAAGGGAATCGACGCCCGTATGTGCGTGATAGGATCTGTGCCTATCGGTCCATCTTCGGAACCATCTCTATTCCGAGAGCCTACTATTACGACGTTGGCTCACCGGGAGCTTTTCCTTTGGATGGGGAGCTCAACCTGCCCGACAGAGGCTATTCCTACGTGGTTCAGGAGCTCTCCTCCAGGCTGGCGGCCACGATGAGTTACGAGGATGCCCAAGAAGTTCTGAGCTCCTTCTTTCCCGTGAAGGTGCCGATTCGCTCCTTGGAGAGCATTGTGGGTGACGTTTGCGATGAGGTCGATGGATTCTACGAGGAAAAGACACCATCGGAAGTCTGTACGGATGCTGTGGTGACGGTCGCCACCATAGACAAGAAGGGTGTCGTTATTCGTAAGCCCCAGGGAGGTGAAACCTTTGCCGAGAAAGCCTCCGCCAATCCCGACAAGCCCGGAAAGAAGAAGATGGCGACGGTGATCTCTACCTATGTGACCCCACGGCACGTCCGGACGACCGACGACATCGTCGGTGAAGTGTCTGAAGACCGGAGCGCCGATTCCAAACCGAAGCCTCAGAACAAGCTTACATGGGGCAGCCTCACCGACGGTCCGGAAAAGACAGTGGCTCGCTTGAAGAAGGCCGTAGATCAACGATTGCCCAAAGGCAACGAGCTCGTCTGTATCCTTGACGGAGAGCGTTCTCTCTGGGCCCTGGTCTACTCATATTTCCCCTCAGCCTTTTTCGTACTGGACATCTTTCACGTCCTGGAACATCTGGGGAAAGCCGCCCTTTGCTTTCATGACGAGGCGAGTCCTCAGGCCAGGGAATTCGTGACCGAACGACTGAGGATGCTTCTTCACGGAAAAGCGGGCAGAATGATCGGAGGGCTGAAGCAAATGCTCTCCAAACAGGAACTCTCCGGAGCCAAGAAGCATTGCCTCGAACAGGTCATCGGGTATCTCGAACGAAACCGCAAACACATGCGCTACGAGATCTGTTTGGCGAAAGGATACCCCATCGGCAGCGGCGTTATTGAAGGGGCATGTCGAAATCTCATCAACGACAGGCTGGAACTGACAGGAATGAGCTGGACGATCCGGGGAGCCGAGAGTGTGATGCGTCTGCGGGCCGTTCATATCAATAAAGACTGGGACGCCTTCTGGACCCATAGACGTAAGTCCGAACGGCACCGATTGTACGGAATTGCTGATTCAAGCTGCTCCGAGATCCGGAACCAGGAACTCCAGCGTGCCGCATAACTCATGACGGAAAGTAGCGGCACCCTACCTGAACATATGCGGTATCTTCTATTACCTTTGCAGCCAACTGGACGGCTGCAACCGGTATATCGTCAATTGGGACATACGTGAGGCGATGACCGAGCGCGACATCGAGATCATCATCCAAAGAGCGCATGAGAAATAC